>CASELF010000077.1 GCA_949288725.1 uncultured bacterium | reverse complement strand
AGCTGCGTTAACAGGTCACCTTGTATTAAGTACGGTTCACACGAACTCCGCAGCGGCTACAGTTACCCGTTTGATTGAAATGGGTGCAAAAGATTATCTTGTTTCATCTACATTATCAGGTGTTATTGCACAGCGTCTTATCAGAAAATTGTGCGATGATTGTAAAGAAGAATATTATCCGACAAGAGAAGAGGCTTCAATGGTAACTCTTGATCCGGCAGAAATTGAAAAATTGACAAAAACTCCTATTTACAGAGCAAAAGGCTGTAACAAATGTAATTTCCAGGGGTATAAAGGCCGTTTGGGTGTCTATGAAATTATGCAGATTACAAAAGAAATTAAGAAACTTGTTGCATTGGGCGCTCATGATCTTGAGATTGAAGAAGCAGCGGTTGCAAACGGCATGACAACATTGCACCGTTCTTGTTTAAATCATATTATGAACGGACAGACTACAATTGATGAGTTTGTCAGAGTTCTGGGTATGGCAGGCGAATAGGTGAATAGTTTATGGCAATATATAATTATACAGCATTAAAACAGGACGGGTCAAATGAACTCGTAAAAGGTAAAGTCGAAGCATCTGATATGCGCAGTGCGCGTCAGGCTGTCAGAGATTTAGGACTTCTTGCTACAAATATTGTTGAGGAAGGTGCAGTTACCACTACTGCCAAGAAGGATACCTCTAAAAAAGCGGGCAGAATGCCAAAACTCGGTCTGGCAGAACAGATTGACTTTACTTCCACTATGCAGATATTGTCAGCAGCCGGTATTCCTATTATTGAATCTTTGATGTTTATTGAAACAGATTCAGCCAAGTTGAGAATACGTCAGGTTGCCAGTGAATTAAGACGACAGATTATGAACGGCGGTACTTTCGCAGGTACTGTTGCAAAATATCCGGAACAATTCGGTCAGGTATATATCGGTCTTGTAAAAGCCGGTGAAGATTCAGGTGAATTGGAAAAAACTCTGGAACGTTTATTGGAGTTGTTGAATAAGCAAGCCGCAATCAGAAGTAAAGTTACGGGTACTTTGATGTATCCGGTATTCGTTATCTTGCTTGCCGGCTTCATTATTATCGTCATGCTTGTATTCGTATTTCCGGTATTTAAAGATATGTTTGATTCAATGGGTATGCAATTGCCTTGGATTACCCGAACGCTTATGGCTGCCGGTTTGTATATGAAAAAGAACTGGATGGGGATTCCGATTGCAATTGCTATAATCTGCTTTACCATTAATTTCTTGTTCAAGTGGAAGCCAAGCCGCTGGAAAATTGATGCAATGGCATTAAAAATTCCTGTTATATCCGATTTGCTTCAGTATTCAAATTTCTCTAACTTCATTTCGGTTATGCAGGTTGCATACGATGCGGGTGTTCCGATTCTTGAATGTTTGACACTGTCTAATTTGACTTTGACAAACCACACACTTGAAACAAGAGTTGTTGAAGCAACTGCAAAAGTAAGACAGGGACAGCACCTGTCAGCAGCTTTGAGATCTACAAGAACAATGCCTAAGATGATTTTGTTTATGATTGCAACAGGTGAGCAATCCGGTCGTCTGGGCGATATGTTAGGACAGGCGGTTAATTACATTGATAAGCAGTTAGATGCGATTATTGATGTAATGACAAAAATGATTGAGCCTATCATGCTTGTTGTTATCGGTTCTATCGTACTTGTTCTTGCTGCTGCATTGTATTTGCCGTTATTCGCTTCTTACATGGGTATGTAGAACAAAATTAGATTTAAAAACAATCTCTGTCCGTTACTAAGGGCAGGATTGTTTTTTTTCGGGGGCAAAATGGGAAAAAATAAAGTTGTTGTTATAACCGGTGCTACTTCCGGTTTGGGAAAAGAATTATTAAATCAGTTTGCGCAGGATGGAGATTTCCTGTTGTTTGCAGGTTACAGAGATTCCGGTAAAATTGATAATCAATTAAACAGAGTAAATTATTTTTATATGGATTTGCTTGATGAGAAATCTATTTCTGCTGCTGCCGAATATATAAAGTCGCAGGTTGATAAAATTGATATATTGATAAATGCTGCCGGTGCGGTCGTAGCAGGGCCGGTTGAAGTTTTACCGGCTGAAAAGTTGAAAGAGCAGTTTCAAATAAATACATTTTCTCATATAGAGTTTGTTCAAAATCTTATGCCGGTTCTTGATGGAACACGAATAATAAATATAAGTTCTATGGCAAGTTTCGGACATTTTCCATTTATCAGCCCGTATTGCGCATCCAAAAGAAGTTTGGATATTTTTTTCAATTCTTTTTTCCTTGAAAACCATAAAAATATTGAAGTTGTATCAGTAAAACCCGGTGTTATTGCAACTCCTATCTGGGAAAAGTCTGTTAATTCAAATGAAAAATTTTTAAATAACAGTACGGAGTATTCCCGTGAGTTGGAATTTTTGAAAAATAATGCACTCAAAAATACTCGAAAAGGGCTTGATGTAAAAACAGCCGCAGGTAAAATTAAACATATTGCTTTAAAATCCCGTGTAAAATCTTCTTATTTAATAGGTAAAGATGCATATTTTGCACAGTTACTTTCTTATTTTTCTCAAGATATAATTAATTTACTTGTTAAATACGGTTTAGAAAAGCGTATTTCCCGCTCGTAGCGGTGCAGTTTTTGTTTGCTCAAATTTTTAACAGGTTTTGTTAAGAAATGTAACTTCAAGTTTAGAATTGTTGTATTCCTTTTATATTCTGTTTCCCCGCTGATTTTTCTTTCTTAGCAAGGGCAATTTTTTTATTGATAAATACTTAATATTTATATACAGGGGATATAAGTAATTATTATTGAAAGGGGAATGAAAATGGGATTAACTATTAATTTTGGAACACAATTACAGTCAAACGGCAGAACTTCTATCGCACAGAGATTTAATACCAATGGGAATAAACAATCTGTTTTTGTTATGAATAAGGACGGTTCTCAGACAGAACAGGTTTATAAGGACGGTAAATTATACAAAACAATCACCCGTGTTGACAAAAATAAAGACGGCAAGTTTGATAATAATGAAATGTATTATGTAGATAGTTATTATTATGATTCGGACGACACGGCAACAATTAAAAGATTTGTTGACAAAGACGGCGACGGTTATAACGATACGGTAACAACTTATGAATATGACAAAAATCGTGAATTGAAATCGACTGAAACCATAGAAGAAGAAGATATCGATGATGTCAGAAATCGCAATCATCTTGAATATGAAATTTATAACAGATCAATGATGGCTCACAAAGAAGGAATTTATATGTATTAATTAGAATGTTGTGCTTATGAGATTAAAAAAGGGCGGAGTTACCGCTCTTTTTTAGTTTGTGCTATAATAATATTGCTATGGAAGATAAAGATATAGACAGATTATATGAAATAATAGAAGCAGGGCAGTATAATGAAGCAAAAGACGAATTAGATCAGATTTTGCTTAAAAATGAAAAAGACTATGATGCATTAAGACTTATGGCTCTGTGCGAAGTTAATCTCGAAAATTTTGATGCCGCACGTTATATTCTTGAGGACATTGTTAAATTTCGTCCGGATGATGCTCTGTGCTGGTATTATCTTGGCTGCTGCTATGACAGTTTGTCTGATTTAATTACCGCAAAACATGTATATTTAAAAGTTCTGGAACTTCGTCCGGAATATATAGATGCATATAAGAGTCTTGCAATAACATATATTAAACTTCAGGAATATGATAATGCAATTGAAACCGGTAAAAAAGCACTGGATTTGGTGCAGGAAGATGATTATTCGGTGTATTATATTCTCGGAACCGCCTGTATGGCAGCAAAGAATTTTGAAGACAGTGTAAAATATATCGAAAAAGCACTGGAAATGAAACCTGATAATTTGCAGTTATACAACAATCTCGGAACTTCATATTTAACAATCGGAAATCTTGATAAGGCTTTTGAAACATATAAAAAAGCATCTGAAATTGATGATACTGACGGTTTGACATTTTTCAACATGGCATCTATTTTGCAGTTACAAAACAAGCACAAAGAGGCGTGTGAATATTTTGAAAAAGCACATATGAATGAACCTGATGAGGACAGTTATATTATTGCGTGGGCATTATCGGAGGTGAAAGCAGGAAAATTTAAAGATGCGATAGAGCATTATAAATATCTTGCCGCAACTTATCCGCAAAAACCTAATTTTAAATATAACCTTGCTTGCTGTTATGAAGTATTGGGACAGTATGAGGTTGCTATTTCTATTTTAAAACAGCTTGTGCTTATGATGCCAAAAGCTGTTCATATATTGAAAAAACTGGCCGGAATCTATGTTCTGACCCGACAGTATTCAAATGCAAAAGAAGTTTATGAAAGGATTATTAAGCAGGGTACAATTTCGTACGAAACTTATTATGAACTGGCTGTTTTATGCCAAAAATCAGGCGATCCTGACAGAGCAGAGCAAATATTGAAAAAAGTATGCGGTTTAAATCCTTCGTTTGCTGCTGCTCATAAAGATCTTGGTGTAATCTATTTGAATAAAAGACTTTTTGATTATGCAAAAGATGAGTTTGAAAAGGCTTATGAACTGGCTCCGGATAATTATTCCGTTGTAGTTGAATATGCTAATTATCTTCACTCTACTTCTCAGTTTGAAAAAGCGGATGAGATGTACCAAAACGCAATTTCAATTGATGATAAAAATCCGACAGCACTTGCTTTTTCAGCGTTAAACAAAACCCATCTGAAGCAGTTTGAACTGGCAAAAGAGCAGATTGATAAGGTGCTGCCGATGTGTTCGGAGTCCGCTTTCCTTCTGTTTATTGCCGGCAGAATTTACCACCTGCTCGGGGATTATGAAAACGCAAAAACATATCTGGTTAAAGCATACGAACTTGAACAACTGCCGGATGCGCAGAATCTGCTCGGTTTATGTTATTTTGAACTCGGAAATTATGAGCAGGCAAAGTCAATTTTTGAAAGTATGCTGGAAAAAGTTCCAATGAATGTTAATGTTTTGCTAAGTCTTGCAAAATGTAATGAAAAACTTGGTAATAATGATGAAGCCCTGAAATATGCCGAGAAAATCACGGATACTTTTGAAGACTGTGAAGAAGCCCACGAAATAATTAGAAGGTTGTCGTAAATTTAATTTTTGTTCATATTCGTTTGCAGCCCTCTGTTTGTAAGCCTTTCGCGGTGGCAATATTTTTTGCGGAAATTTTAATTTATATTATGTAAAAATTTTTGCCGGTTTTTAAAAGTTTTATTTTACCGGTATGATTGTATTTTGACCTGTTTAACCGGATTTTTTGTAAAAAAAATATTAATAGTATATACAAATGTTAGAAATTTTATATACTTTAGTGTACAATATATCTGTAACGAATGTGCGGAATGAATTTAATTTATATTCGTTAAAAACAAAGTATAGGTTAATGTGAATCCTTTTTTGTTTCAGAAATGAAATAAGCGGACAAGGTAACTTGTCTGTTTTTTTTATTATATATGACCGGTGCAGGATTTGAATGATTTAGGCAAATTTACTATTTTCGTAAATTTGCAGCCCCTTTTAAATATACAAATTCCGGTTCAAAATCTTCTTCGCAGTTTAAGACAATAAGTATTCTCAGGCACATTGGCAGAGAATATGGTACATCAAGTTCATTGAAACACATCATAGCAGTTTTTTCAAATCCTAAATCCACTCTTGCAAATTTTGCCGGAAACGCAGCATTGATATCTTTTGTAGTTGTAAAAATAACATGCGAAATCTTGCTGATTTCAATATTATTTTTTGCAATTAATTCTTTTAACAGAGTTATAACTGCATCCCGGATTGAATCTTCAGTGTTTTTATCAACCGTAATGGCTCCTCTTATACCTTTTGATATCATTTATTTTTTTACTCCGTTGTACCAGTCTTTTGCCGGCATTTCGCCCTTGCCTTCCGGTTTAACTTTCAATATTCTTAAAAGTCCTTTTCCGCAGCCGATATCAATCCCGTTTTTGGAATTGATTGTGATTTTACCGGTTTCGTATTCACCGTCAACAGGTGTTGATTCAATAACCTTAATTATTTTTGAGTTATATATGAAATAAGCACCCGGAGAACGGCATATTCCTCTTACCAGATTATGTATTTCTAGATTTGACTTTGACCAGTCAATCAAGCATTCTTCTTTAGTGAGTTTATTTGCCATACAAATGCCGTTTTCGCATTGTTTTTGCGGAACGAGAGTTTTATTTACAAGACCTTCCAGAGTTTGACCTATCATTTCAGGTGATTTTTCGGCAATTTCATTCCACAGTTCTTCGCAGTTCATTGTATCAGATATCGGTATAGTAAGTTTTTGGCAGATATCCCCGCAATCTAATCCAAGTTCGGTTATCATTGTACAGATACCGGTTTCTTTGTCGCCGTTTATTATTGCTCTTTGGATAGGGTTTGCGCCCCTGTATTTCGGCAGCAACGATGCATGAAGGTTAATTGTTGCGTATTTTGGTATATCAAGAACTTCCTGAGATAAAATCTGTCCGAAAGCAAAGGTCACGAAAAAATCCGGCTGTAATTGTTTTAATTTTTCAATAATTTCCGGTTCTTTTCGGATTGATTTAGGTTGAAAAACAGGAATATTTTTTTCAATTGCAAATTTTTTAATAGGAGGCATTTGAAGTTTGTGCCCTCTGCCTGCCGGTTTATCCGGCTGAGTTACAACTGCAAGAACATCAAATTTGCCGGAATTATATAAATATTCCAGAGATTTAAGCCCGATATCAGGAGTTCCGAAAAATACGACTTTAATCATTTTTCCCTAATTCCTCCTCCAGATCTTTTTCTTCCAGTAATCTGTCGGTTTCAAGAGCCGGAAGGTGGTATTTTTCGAGGATTGCTTCTGTTTCAAATCTGTTTATGCAGTGATCGATAAATAAAATTCCGTCTAAATGGTCGTATTCATGCTGAATCGCTCTTGCAAGAAGAGTTCCGTCTTTTGCTTCCATAACAAAAGATTTTCCATGTTCATTTATTGCTTTTATCATTACATTTTTATATCGTCTTACATTTGTATATGCCTCAGGAAAACTCAAGCATCCTTCATTGCTTTCAATTGCTCCGCTTTTTTTGATTATTTTGGGGTTAATAAACACAATCGGATTTAACGGTTCATTACCTGTTGCAACATCAATAACAAATACTCTTACATTTTCTCCTATCTGCGGAGCAGCTAATCCTACTCCGTTCTGGGCATACATTGTATCTAGCAGATCTCTTACAAGATCGCTGATTTTCCTTGATACTTTATGAACTTCTTTTGACGGTTCTCTTAGTGATGGTTCTCCGTATTTTAAAACTTTTCTTATTGCCATTATTCCAGCCTTTCTTACAAATAAGTTTACTATAAATTTGACGGCTTTGCAATTTAATAGTATTTAGTATTCAATATTTTTTATTTCCTGTACTTCTTCAAGTTCTAATATTTCTTTCTGGTAATATTCTTCTGTTTTTTGCAGATTATAAATTTTGGCATCTGCCAATTTTTCAAGCACTCTGGCGTAATCCATGCATTTTTCGCCTTTTATGCCTTCTGTTTCCATTTTTATTGTTCCGTCAGGAAGTAATTTTATTTTTATTTTTCCCATAAAATACCTCTAAATATCTATAGTTAGAACTATTGAATTGTCATCAAGCACGGTTTCACTTTCCAATCTCATATTTTCCTGCTGCAGCCGTTCTTTTATTTTATTATATGTGATTTCCTGTATGTTTAATCCATATTCTTTATTTAAGTCGTTTATTAAATCTTCGCATTCCGATTTGTCTGATATTTGTGTGATATCAAGCGCGAAAGCCCCCGTATCGTTTTTATAATATTTCATTTCCATATCAAATAATCTGCAGGAAATTTCTTCGTCGTTTTCCGTGATTTCTGTTGCGCCGTGTTCATAAAGAGTATTTAATAAAACGCCTTTATCAGTATAATTTGTATTATAAGTATAAATTGTTGTAGTAACTTCATTCACTCTCCGCAAATCTCGTTTTGCCGCCATATTCATTTTCCGGAAGATTATTTCGGCTTCTTTTATAATTGCCGTATTGTTTTGTCCGGTGAATTCCGCAGTATAAAATCCGTCTTTATAAACCCAGTTCAATGCTGCATAACTGTTGCGCAGCGGGGTTTGTTCGTTTTCTTCATCAAATCCGTAGTTTATTGCGTTCAATAAATTTTTCAATTCTTCTTTTTTTATGTTTGTTTTTATTTTTAAATTTGTCAAGCCGTATGATACATGTTCTTCTACGGGCTCTTCATTTACACCGATATTCATAATACTGATTTTTTGTTCTATTTCCAGCGTATAAAATTCTTCTTCTCCGTTTTTATAGTATCTGAGGCTTTGTCCTTTTAAATCCGCTACGACTTCGTTTTTCTCCGTAGTATATATGTTTGCGGCTTGTTCTTTTTTTAAATTTTTATAAATTTCTTTTATGTTTTTGTAACCTGTGGTGTAGTAATAATAAAATATTTCTTTATCTCCGATAAGGCGGACATTTCTGTCAGTAATCCTGTCTAAATCAGCAAAAAAGGCTTCCGAAGCATTTTTTAGCAGTGTAGCATTTTCTGTTCCTGATAGTGTGAAAATTATATATCTGCCTGAATTTTCTGTAATAATATCAAGTTTTGTCGTGTTTATATAAAAATGGCTTGCGGTAATAAATGCTACGCCTATTTCTTCCATTAATTTTTCAAGTTCACTGCCGGCGATATTGGACATAACTCTAATTGCCTTTAAATTTTCGTCTGCCATTATTTTATTTTTATCACCGGCGGGTATTTTTATTCTTAATTGTTCATTTTTTGATTTTTCAGGTGCAATCAAAAAAGCCATCGGATATGCCATAAGAGTAATTGACATTTTTGAGTTTCCCTTTCTTTACAGGTCTAATGTTCTTCCGCCTCTTGTGTTTTTAATATCATCTTCAAGGTTATTGACGGAATTTGAGGCGTATTGAGCCATATCGTCTTTTTTAGTTGCCGTAACCGCTCTTATATTTGCCCATTGCCGCAGTGCAAGTATTTGTTCTTTCTGGGTTACGGAAAGCGGAACAACATTTTTGATAGTATTTTTCAAATCCGATATTTCAAGCGGTCTTTTCTGGAAAAAGGCTTCATATAAAGCGGAAATAACAATCTGCTCAATTTCTGCCCCTACATAGCCTTCGGTTAAATCGGCAAGTTTGTCATATAACTCATCATTTATTTCTATTTTGCTTGCGACTTCTTTATCCTGGAGTCTTTTTTCAAGATGAAGTTTGAATATTTCTTTTCTTTCGTTTTTTGTCGGCAAATCGACAAAGAAAATTTCGTCAAAACGTCCTTTTCTTAATAATTCTGCCGGCAGACCGCTGATATTGTTTGCTGTTGCGATTACAAAAACGGGTGCTGTTTTTTCCTGCATCCAGGTCAGGAAAGTTCCGAAAATTCTGGAGGAAGTTCCGCTGTCCCCGTTTGAATTTATCCCGCTGAGGCTTTTTTCAATTTCGTCAACCCATAGAATTGACGGGGCAACTGCTTCTGCGGTTTTTATTGCTTTTCTCATATTTTCTTCCGAACTACCTACAATGCCGGAGAATATTTTACCAAAATCAAGTTTCAAAAGCGGTAATTGCCATGCTGCACTCATTGCTTTTGCTGTAAGACTTTTTCCGCAGCCCGGTACACCGGTTATGAGAACACCTTTCGGTGCCGGCAGACAGTATTTTTTTGCGGCCTCTGACCAGGAGTTGTTTCTTTTATTCAGCCAGTTTTTCAAGTTTTCCAGACCGCCGATATCGGAAAGTTTTATATCTGTATTGATAAATTCAAGAATACCTGTTTTTTTGATTACCTGCATTTTTTCGTTGAGTATAATATTTAAATCTCTTTCATCAATACAGCCGTCGTTAACCATTGCAAGGGCAAAGGCATTTTCTGCTTCCTGCAGTGTCAAACCGAGTGCGGCTTTACATAATTTTTCTTTAATCGATTCATCAAGTTTTGTAGTATCAATCTGTTTATTTTGCGCAAGCATTTTTTCTAACTTTGTTTTTATTTCATCCAGCGAAGGCAGCGGTAAATCAACAAGAGATACTTCTTTTTGCATTGTTTCAGGGATTAATAGTTCAGGAGCCATGAAAATTACATTTTTCCTGTATTTGCTGGTTTTTAATTCCGCTATGTTATCCCTGATTTTTCTTACTACATTGTAATCTATCTGTCTGCCTTTGACTCCGAAATATACATGAAAATCACACATTATAAAAATAGCATTTTTATTGCATTTGCTGATAAAATCCAGAGCCTTGTCAGGCGACATAGTTCCTTCTATCACTTCTCCGTTCAGAGTAAAGCCTTTTGTTTGCGTCCAGATATAAACTTCACGGCTTACTTTTATAAGTTTTTCTGAAGTTGCCATTTTTTTTATCAGATTAATTGCCCGTTCTTCTTCCCAGGTTGTTAAATATATATATGGAAACCTTGCTCTGAAAAGTCTTGACAATTGCATTACTATATTATTATTCATCTTTTTCTTAACTCTCTTTCTGCCTTATTTTATCTTATTTTGTCCGAGTTGTAAACACAATTTCTGTTCCAGTTTTTTAAAATCACCCATTCCGTTTATTTCGAGTTTTCCGTTTCCGGCGATTCTTATTTCAATTTTATTTTTATATTTTTTTATATCTTCAGATTTGTAATAATCAGTAAGAAATAAGTATCTCTGGTTTGATGACCCTACCCATGGACGGGTTAAATCAAATTTGTCCTGTATAAAATTCCCGTCAATAAGTAAATCTATATTATTTAACAGGGCGGTTACTCCGGAATTTTTTGAATTTTTAAGTTCTTCATAAGTGTATCCGGTAAAACAAACAACCGAATATCCGGAATTTTTGACCAGAGTTGTCAAAATCGCAAGCGGTTCTGCTTGTTCAAAAGGTTCTCCGCCAAGCAGAGTAATCCCTTCAATCCCATTTTCCGCTTTTATTTCGTTCCACAAATCATCAACAGTAAAGGATTTTCCAACACCGAACTCCCAGGTTTGTTTTGCAAAACATCCCTTGCAATGTCTGCTGCATCCTTGAGTCCATATACAAAATCTTCTGCCGGGACCTTCGACCTCCGTGTTTTTGATTATTTTGTAGATGTTAAGAAGATTACCAGTCAATTAATCTTCCTTCATTCGGAGCATCATCAGGACCGTTCTTTTTATCTTCAAGTACGGCAAGAGATTTTATTTGCGGAATAAAATGTTCATCAACGCCCGCAACTTCTATAAATTCATCAATTGTTTTGAAATTACCGTTCAGGTTTCTGTATTCAACAATTTTCTTTGCGATGGCGATATTTATTCCGTTAAAAACGGTAAGTTCGCCGGCTGCAGCGGTGTTGACATTAACTTTTTGTGAAACCTTTTGCATAACTTCACCCATACTCAAAAATTCTTCAAGACCGACAGCCTCTTCTTCTTTTGATGTTGCCTGTGCGCGGTTTGTAGTTTGAAGGTTGTTGAAATCAACAATTTCCGGGCCTGTATGAACCGGTTTTGGTTTGATTGTGTCAGGGTTTCTGTATTCTTTTCTTTCAATAACTTTTTTCTTAGGTTTTGTTTCGTCTTTTTCAACCTGAATATCTACCGGTGTAAATGCTCTGCAAAAATCTGCAAGAGAACCGGTTGTAGAGTATCTGTTGTAATTTCTGCAAATTTGATACCAAACTTTATCAACATTAACGAGATTGCTGTTTCTGATTATGAAATATCTTTTGTTACATTCGTTTTTTGCGGTATTGTCTGCAATTACGAGTTTATCCCCGCAATAATAAGTTACTGTGCAGCTGTTATTTTTTAATGCATTTGCTCCGGCATGATATCTTGCAGGCACAATATAAATACTCAAAGCATATATCTTGTTTTTGAACATAAAATATAATGCCAGCAAAATTCCGCCTACAATTATTGCAAGCGTTAAAAATACATTTGCAAGCGGTGCTGCTACTGCACATAAGATTCCATATATTGCGACTACAGTCGCAATTCCCACAATAATAATATTTTTATTCATAACATTGTTATTCTATCACATATTTCTGTTTTTGAATAGTAGTTTAAATAGATGATTTTATGGTAATATTATCTTATGCGCAAGGTGGTAGTGAGAGATTTCAGATATTTAAACGGAGAGATTGAAATTCCTTCTGATAAATCGTTGTCGCATAGAGGGGTTATTTTTTCATCACTGGCGAAAGGCCGTTCAATAATAAGGAATTTTTCTGACGGCAAAGATCCGTTATCGACGATAAATGTTTTGCGCGGAGCGGGTGTAAAAATAGAGTTTATTGATGAAAAAACACTTTCTGTTTGTTCCTCCGGAAAGTTTCAGCCTCCGGTTTATGATTTGGATTGCGGAAATTCCGGAACAACAATGCGGCTTATGTCGGGAGTTTTGGCAGGTCAAAACTTTAAATCCGTATTATGCGGTGATTTGAGTCTTTCAAAGCGTCCGATGAAAAGAGTTATTGAACCTCTTACGCTTATGGGGGCAAAAATTACATCTTCTGCCGGAACTGCTCCGTTAATAATTCAAGGCGGAGATTTGCATTCAATAAATTATACATCTCAAATTGCTTCGGCGCAGGTCAAATCCTGTATCCTTTTAGCGGGGATGCAGGCAGAGGGGAGAACAATATTTTCCGAACCGTATCTTTCAAGAAATCATACCGAAATTCTTTTAAAATATATGGGTGCGGATATAAAAACGGATGGAAATACCGTTTCTATCGAAAAATCCGAATTGGCTCCGGTTGATATGACTATTTGCGGTGATATTTCTTCTGCTGCTTATTTTATTGCCGCCGCTTTAATTATTCCGAAATCCGGGCTGGTATTAAAAAATATCGGTTTAAACCCTACTCGTACCGGTATTCTTGATGTTATAAAAGAAATGGGCGGTAATATCAGGATTTTGGATGAAAGAATTGTCTGCGGCGAACCGGTCGGAGATATTATGGTTGAATATTCATCGTTAAAAGGCTGTAAGATTTCCGGCGGAATTATTCCCCGTTTGATAGATGAAATCCCCGTGATTGCGGTGATTGCATCCTTTGCCGGTGGAGATACAATTATTTCCGATGCGCAGGATTTAAGAAATAAAGAATCCGACAGAATTAAATCTGTTGTTGAGGGATTAAAAAAGATGGGTGCTGATATTGAAGAAACCGATGACGGTATGATTATCAGCGGGAAGTCAGAGTTAAAGGGCGGCTGTTGTCTGGATACTTTTCATGACCACCGGCTTGCAATGAGTTTTTATGTTGCAGGACTTGCTGCACAAAAAGAGGTTATGATAGACGGTTTTGAATGGGCAGGTATTTCTTTTCCGGATTTTGAAAATTTATTTGAAAAGGTAAAAGTCATTTAAAATGAATCAATTGTTTGAATTTGATAAAATTTATAAAAATGTAATAGGTACAGATGAAGCCGGAAGAGGGCCTGCAGCGGGCGGAGTGTTTGCGGCGGCTGTTTATTTTCCCGAGGTTACTGATTCCCTTATCCTTGATCTTGAAAAGTTGAATGATTCAAAAAAGTTATCGGAAAAAGTTCGTGAAAGTTTATACGATATTATTTTCGGTGCTTCAATTAATTCAATTATAAATATTGAAGTTGAAGAAATTGAGAAAATTAATATTTTAAATTCTTCTCTCAAAGCAATGAAATTGGCCTGTGAAAATGTTATCTCCAAAGCCCGTTTGACAGATTTTATGACTTTTGTGGACGGCAACAAGTTGATAAAGAATTATAAATACCCTCAAAAATATATAGTCAAAGGGGACGGAAAATCAGCTTCCGTTGCTGCTGCAAGTATTCTTGCCAAGGTTTCCCGTGACAGGTATATGAAAGAACTTGCAGAGGAATTTCCCCAGTACCGGTGGGAAAAAAATGCGGGCTATCTTACGGCAGAACATCTTGCGGCAATTGACAAATTCGGATTAACAAAATATCACAGAGCATCTTTTTTAAGAAAACACTTTGAAAAACAGTTAACCCTGTTTTGAATATAAATGCCGGTTTGAATAGTTAAAAAGAGATTTCAAAATTCTCCAAAAGAATTTTTTTGTATTTATCAAGCAGTTTTATAAAAGTTTCTGCTTCTTCTTTAGTCAGATGATCAATTGCATTGCGGGCAAGTGCGCAAAATTTTTCATCCGTACTTTTGTACAGAGTTTCTCCTTGTTCTGTCAGGCTGGAGTGTTTTATCATTATTCCTTTTTCTATTTTTACATTTCTTGAGATATATCCTTTTTGCTCCATATTGTTTAGTATTTTGCCAATATGTGCTTTTCCCTTCAATATAAATTTGGAAATTTCAGCCTGTGAGGCATCCGGATTTTGTTTCAAATAACTGAGTATTACAAATTCATCTACTTCCAGAATATTTTTTTCATTTAAAAGGTGTTTTTTATAATAACTCCTTCCGATAAGTTCACTGACTCTGGCGGTTTGACCCAGTTTGAACGGTAAACTTTCCAGAAAAAGGTTATTGTTTTTGTTATCAGCCATAATCTCTACCTCATCTGTATTGTATCAGTTACTCTGCTCTTTTGCAACCGGTAGAATAATCTACAAGTAAAACTTTCTTAATATTCAGGCAGAATTGTTAAAGTTCTATTGGTTATAGACCGTGATAAAAGAGGTACTCATTATTGAGAGAGATTTTGTTGAAAAGAAAGGACTATTTATGACAACATCAATCAATTCGGTCAATGCAGGCAGCATTGCTGCAAGAAATGCGCAGTTAAACGAAGGAACCCAAAAAGAACTGGAGGCTTTGGGTATCGCTGTTACAGATGACATAAGCGAGAGCGAAGCACGGCAAATACTGGCTGCACGGACTCAAAACAAAGCAAATGAGGCTGTTCCGACAGAAACGGAAGTGCTTACGGAAGCAAAAACTCTGGCATCTTCTCTTGGCTTGAGTGTATCAGACGATGCTGATGTAGTTGATATTCTGGATGATATCGGAGCAGAAATAGAAGCATTGCTTGAGAGTGCCGAAACTAATCCGTCAATTCTTTCTGCGGTTTCGGGTTATTTGGCAGAATTAAACGGGCTGGATGAAGAGTACAGTAATATTGTCGCATTAAGAGATAATTATAACAATGCGATTGATATGGTTGCCGCAAACAAAAAATTTGCACTGGGTTTATAATTAGCAGATACTAAACCGTATTGTATAAAATCGGGAAAGCGGACTAAAACACGTTTTCCCTTTATTTTACCTTGTATAAAAATATATTATAAAATCTCATATATATTGACTATTGACAGGTATATTTTAAACTACTATCATAAAGGTAGAAAATGCTACCACTAGATAGTATGGGAGAAAGGTATGAAAATAAAGATTACAAGAAAGCAAATGGCTGTTGCTGTTGTATTAATAATCGTGTTACCGATTATTTATAATAAGGTATCGACATATGTTGCGGGTATGATTGCCCAGCAGTTAATGAGGCTGCCTAAAGAAGTTGTGGCAGATAATCCGGTTCAAATGGATACTTATATTTCTGCAGAATCAACGGGCAGAGTTGAGGCAAAATATTCTGTTGATGTTGTTGCAAGGGTTTCTGGATGGCTTCAGAAAAAATATTTTAAAGAAGGTGATTTTGTTCATAAAGGACAAACCCTTTTCCAGATTGACCCGAGAGAATATCAACTGGAAGTTAACAATTCTAAAGCTGCTGTTAATCAGTACAGTGCACTGTTAAAGAATGCACAGCAGGAATTAGACAGAGCAAATTCTTTGATAAAAGAAGATTTAATAAGCCACTCTGATGTTGATTCAAGTTTAGCGACAAGAAATTCCAATCAGGCACTTCTTGATGCGGCAAGACAAAAATATGAACTTGCCCGTGTAAATTTGGGTTATACAACAATAAAATCTCCGATAGACGGAAGAATAGGGAAGGTTAAAATAACCGAAGGCAACTATGTTAACACCACATCAGGCCCGCTGGTTAATATATCAAGTACGGATCCTGTATATGTATCATTCAGTTTGAGAAGCAGTGATTTTGTTAAATTGCTCAGAGCAAGCGATAAATTTAAAAATGTTGAAGTCAGAGCAATTTTCAGTTCAGGAAAAACATATCCTTATATAGGAAAAGTTAATTTTGTAGATAACCAGATAGATAAAAATTCAGGTTCGGTTCAGATGAGAGCGGTTTTCGAAAATCCTAAAGGCTGGCTTGTCCCTGGAGATTACATGAAAGTCACCCTGACAGCCCCTGAACAGGTTTCATTTATGACTGTTCCTCAATCCTGCGCCAAAGGTGATGCAATGAGCGGATATTATGTTTGGGCAATCAAAGACAACAAAGCAGTGCGTAAAGATATTAAAGTTTCCGATACTATTGATAAAAACTGGATAGTAACTGATGGTCTGGATTATAAAGATACTATTGTTGTTGCAGGTATTCAGAGTATAACTGCTGAAGGACAGAAGTTAAAAGTTATATCCCGTGAAGAATATGATAAAAAAGGTAAGAAATAATGAAGAAGATTTTTGATAAGGATAAACTGTATTTCTTTATAAGAAAGCCGAGATTTGCACTTGTAATATCCCTGTGTATTGTGATTGTGGGGTTAATTTCTTTAGCCGGATTAAAGCAGGAAAGTTATCCTGATGTTACTCCTCCGCAGATTCGTGTTTCAGCAAATTATATGGGCGCATCCGCAGAGGTTATTGAGTCTTCGATTGCTACGGTTCTTGAAAATAAACTCAATGGTGTTGAAAATATGACATATATGACATCAACATCATCAGACGGCAGTTATTCTTTGACAATGTATTTTAAAGTCGGTTCTGATAAAAATATTAACCTGATGAATGTTAATAACAGAATTCAGCAGGTACAATCCCAACTGCCGGAGGATGTTCAAAGAACCGGTGTTACAGCAGTCAGCAGATCATCCGGTTCAGGTGCATTGATGTTTGCGCTGGTTCCGGAGTCCGGAAACTGGTCAAGACTTGATTTATCAAATTATGCATCAATTTATATCAAGGACGAATTAAAACGTGTAGAAGGTGTTGCGGATGTCGATGTATATGGTGCGGGTGATTATTCAATGCGTATCTGGCTTGATCCGCAGAAAATGGCGGGGTTAAATATATCTTCAAGTGATGTAAGATCTGCAATATCAAACCAGAATACACAGGTTACGGCAGGTTCGTTAGGTGCACTCCCGACAGATGATGCCCAGGCTCTGCAGTTAACATTGAAAACAAAAGGCAGGCTTTCTGATGTTAAAGAGTTTGAAAACATTATAATCCGTTCTAATATGGATGGATCAAATGTCCGGATAAAAGATATCGGCAGAGTTGAACTCGGTGCTCAGGATTATTCAAGACTTGGTTTGATAGACGGAAAACCGGCTACAATTATTGCGGTTTCTCAATTGCCTGATGCTAACATAATCAACATGTCCAAAGCGGTGCATGCAAAAGTTGATGAACTTAATGCAAGATTTACCAACGGTCTTAAAATTATGACAATTAAAGATGATGCGGATTATATCCACGAATCAATGAAGGAAGTTGAATTTACAATTCTTCTTACAGGTTTAATTGTTGTATTGATAATATTTTTATTCCTGGGCGACGGTATGGCAACACTTGTTCCTTGTGTTACAATTCCTGTTTCACTATTAGGGACTTTTGTTGCATTAAAAGCCTTGAATATGTCTATAAATATGCTGTCATTATTTGCACTTGTTCTTGCAGTCGGGGTTGTTGTTGACGATGCGATTGTTGTTATCGAAAATGTTAAACGACATCTTGAAGAGGGCAAATCTGCTATTATTGCAACCCAGTTGACAATGGAAGAAGTCGGTTCTGCGCTTGTTGCAATGGCTCTTGTATTGATGGCGGTATTTGTGCCGATTTTATTTATGGGCGGAATGACGGGGGTTATGTATAAACAGTTTGCGGTTTGTGTTGCGGTTTCAATTGCAATTTCCGCAGTGTGCGCGCTCACTCTTTCTCCTGCAATGTGTTCACATTTTCTCGGTCAGGACAACGATGCGTCACCGGAGGATAATAAACATCCGTTATTAAACCATTTGAAACATGTAAAAGACAGAATGAACGCTAAAACAGGTGTGCTTGTTACTAAATTTAACGAGCAGTTCAACAAACTTGAAGATTTTTATATGGAGTTTGTTGAAAAATATGTTTATAATAAGAAATTAACCGTAATTACATATATAGTAATTTTAATAATGACACTCGGCGCATTCAAAGTTATTTCAACAGGGTTTATTCCTGATGAAGACCAGGGTGTACTGCTTGCAACCATTACTCTTCCTGACGGTGCTTCATTATCCAGAACGCAGGATGTTGCGATGAATTTTATTGAGCAGGTAAAACATATAGAAGGTGTTGATGCTAAAAGATTAACGGTATTTGGCGGTATGGGTGCGGTTAACTCTGCAACCGGTATTATAATGCTTAATGATTATGCAGAAAGAAAAATCGGGCCTATAGAGTGGATAAAACGCAAAATACAAGGGCGTCCGACAGATTTAAGACATACTGCAATATTAAATAAAGTAAGACAAATTGCATCTAATACAAAAGAAGCATCAATTATTACTTTTTCGCCTCCGGCAATTCAAGGTATGAGTATGATGGGCGGTTTTGAATTCCAGTTGTTATCTCAAGGTGAATATACCGCACAGGAAATGGAATCCTGGGCAAACAAACTGATTTCAGCAGCAAATCAAAATCCTTCATTGTCAAATGTTAATACAACCTTCCAGGCGAATGTTCCGCAGTATATAGTTGATATTGATTACGAAAGAGCATTAGCGCAGGATATTGATTTACAGGAACTGTATTCAACACTTTCATCAATGCTCGGAACTTATTATGTTAACGATTTTAATAAATACGGACGTGTGTTTAAAGTTCAAATACAGGCTGAAAGCAGATTTAGAAATAAAGCAACCGATTTGGAAGGTATTTATGTAAAGAATAAAAACGGTGTTCAAGTTCCTGTATTGTCTGTTGTTTCGTTAAGGCAGACAGTCGGGACGGCATCTATTACAAGATTTAACCAGTATGAATCTGTACAAATTCAAGGCCAGCAGGCGGTCGGAAAAAGTTCCGGCGAAGCAATGGATGCAATGGAAGAGGTTTCAAAATCAGTTTTGCCGTCTGATATGACTTTTGACTGGTCTGGAACTTCCGCTCAGGAAAGGGAAGCATCAGGGCAGACATTGATGATTGTTTCATTTGCGTTGATATTTGTATATTTATTCCTTGTTGCGTTGTATGAAAGTTATACAATTCCGATTGCCGTACTTCTGGTATCTCCTATTGCGGCATTAGGAGCATTGATATTCCAGATGATGATTAATCAGTCTTTCGATATATATTCACAGGTTGGGATGATAACATTAATCGGTCTTGCCGCAAAACAGTCAATCTTGATTGTTGAGTTTGCAAAAGATGAACATGAGAAAAACGGTTTACCTGTCAGAGAAGCGGCGGTTAAAGCGGCAAAACTCAGATTCAGAGCGATTATGATGACGGAGTTGGCATTTATTCTCGGTGTCCTGCCTATGTTATTTGCGGTCGGTGCCGGAGCGAATTCAAGAATTTCTGTCGGTTCAACAGTATTTGGCGGTATGGTTGCGGCATGTACTTTAGGTGCTGTACTGACACCTGCATTTTATGTTCTGGTTCAGGAATTTGTTGACAAATTCCCTCAGAAAAAAATAACGGATAAAGATTTGGAGATAGATGAGTAATGAAAAAGGTTTTTAACGGAATATTAATATTATCAATAATACTGCTCGGTATGAATTTTGCACAGGCAAAAAAAGTTAAACCCGTGGAAGATGAACTTGTAGCAAAGAAAGAAAAAGAAATTCAAATTATTGAGTCGGAGAAGAAGGTTAAAGTTAACAAGAAGAAGGAAATTAAAAAGTTAAGGTCAAATGCCAGATCTAAACTGAAATCTTCTGAAGAGGCGGAAGGAATGTACGAAACAAAATTTCCGGCAATAAAGAGCAATATTACTTATGCGGATATTGGCGGCGAAGTTACTCTTTCCGACTGTATAAAACTTGCAATATCTCACCATCCGGCAATTATGTCTGCAATAAGTAATGCCGAGATTTATAAATCAAGAGTCGGGCAGGCCTGGTCTAATTATTTCCCGACGCTGAATGCCGGTGTAAGTTATTCAAGAAATGATATGCTTATGACAATGGGCAGTGCTTATGCGCGTATGATGAAGCAGAAATATGATATGTATTATGTTCCGACTTTGTCTGCTAATATGCTTTTGTTTGATTTCGGAAAAACAAAAGCCGCTGCAGATTCTGCAAAAAGAACTTACGAATCATCACGATTTGACGCTGAAACAAGTATTGAAACCGTAATTTATAATGTAAAAGTTGCATATTACAATCTTGTGTTTGCAAAACATCAGAAAGAAGTTTATGAAGAAACCGTAAAAGATTATGAACTGCAGTTAAAACAGGCAAGAGCATATTATGAAATCGGTAAAAAAGCGAAAATAGATGTTACTTATGCCGAATATAACCTCGGCAAAGCAAATTTAAATCTGATTATGGCAAAAAATACTCTTGAACTTGCGGCGGTTGAACTGGCAAATGCCGTTGGTATTCCGGAAATGTCGGAAGTTGTATTAAAAGACGGACTTAATACAAAAGAATATGATGTTAACTTTCCGGATTTAATAAAGATTGCCGAAGAATCAAGACCGTCATTGCTTGCCGCAAAGAAAATGATGGATGCCGCAGAATTGAATGTAAGAAGTTCTAAACGTGCATTTACTCCTGATATAGGAGCATTCGGCTCTTATCAGCACGGCGGACGGAAAATGGATTCTGATAACGGTTATCAATTCGGTGTAGAACTTGCTTATACGAACCTGAATCTTATGCTATTGAAAAAGCAGGTTGATGAAGCAACTGCAACTTATAGAAAGTATGTGGCAGATTACGAAAAAGCCAGACAGGATGTTTATCTTGATGTAAAAAGTGCTTATATAAACCTTATGAATTCGCATGATAGTATTGCCGTTTCAAAACTTGCGCTTCAGCAGGCAAAAGAACAGCAGTATCAAGCATTTAGAAGATATCAGGTCGGGTTGGGCGATGCTATTGAATTTAAAGATTCTGAAAATACATACCTGAATGCTCAGTTGGATTACTATTCAACACTGCTCCAATACAATATAAACGCAGCCGAACTTGAACGGGTAATAGGTGCTCCGATTAAAGAAAGCGATAAGGATTTATAATTAATTTTTTCTAAAATTATCTCATTTTGTTAAGATGTTGTAATATTGTAACAAAATGTAAACTTGAGTTTTGCGGTGCTGAAACCCTGCTATAATGCCGTAGCATAGCATAGCATAGTCCGAGTTAGGCAATTTCCTGAGCGTTATTTACTTTATATATACATAATATATATGAAGTGTACGCAAGCCAGAAAGGATATGATTATGAGCGGCTATGAGATTCAAAGAGGCGATACTTTGTCTAAAATCGCAAAACAGTTTGGTGTGACAGTGAAGCAGCTGCAGGATGCAAACGGAATTAAAAATCCAAATTTAATTATTATCGGTAATACTTTAAAAATTCCGGATATTACAAGTGATAAAGCATTCGATATTCCGGGATTCAGTCTTGAACGTAATCCGGCAGCAGCGGAGAATGTTGCGGCTCCTGTGGATAATGCAGCCGACGGCGGTTCTGTAGATTTAGCATCGGCAACAGAACAACCGGCAGCAAAAATAGATATTTCAGCAGCAACAATAGACAAAGCAGGAGAGCATCCGGTTGCAGCATTAGATGTTTCGGAGGTAACAATAGACAAAGCAGAAGAACAGCCTGCAGCGGCACAGCCAACAGCAGCAGCGGCTGAAGAGCCGGCAGAGGCTCCTGCTTCGCAAAATAACGGAGTAAAAAATTCTGCTAACAATCCGGAACTCTGGGGCAATTTCCTTGGTACAGACGGTGAAAAAACAATGGTCTGCCGTGATGCGAGCGGAAGAACCGAGGATATTTCCGGAAAACTTCGTCTTTTAGATGAACCAAAAGCAGGCGAGGATCCGCAGTCCTTTACGATTACAGATAGTTCATCTGGAAGCGACCATGAATATTTATATCAAAAAGTCGGTGTTGATGAAAATGGCAATGCGCTTTATAAATGCGTATCAATGAACGGAGATCCTATTATCTCTAAAAACCAGTACACTCTTCAATGGACAGATGATAATAAACCGGAACTTGTGAATGCTAAAGGTCAGGATAACCACGGTGAAGGGTTGAAAGTCGGCAAAAAAGAAGATACCCCTCCTGTAGAGCCGGCTCCGACAGAACCTGCTCCTGTTGAAGAACCGGAACCGGAGCCGACACCTGAGCCTGAACCTGAGCCAAAAGGTATATCTGCGGAAGAAAGAAATAAAGCAAGAGAATTCGGTGCCGATGTATCAGATTATCTGGTAGGTTATACTGATGATTCTGAACAAGGACTTACAAAAGATATTATAAAAGAAGATGTAACCGCTGAAAATGTTGCTGATTTTCTGAAAGGCTACGAAGATAATAAAGGATTGGGTGATCGTTTCTTTGAACAGTTAAGATCAGAATGGGGCTTTAGAGATAAGCAGGATCTAATGAGAGATGTTGCCGAAAAATTAAGTGAAAACCTCAGAGCAAACGGTCAGGACAAATGGGCGGATGAAGTTGATATAGTGCTTCAAAATCAGGAATTCTCCAAAGATGATGCCAAAGTTCTTGATGATATTGTTAAATATTACCTGAAAACACTTCCTGAACTTGAACAAGAATAAATTTATCCGGACAAGAACAATGAAAGGCTGTAATTTTTATAAAATTACAGCCTTTTTTGTGCAAATATTCAGATGAAATTTTTAGTATTCTTTTTGATATTTCAATATCCTTGTAATATTATAAAATTACATAAAGGATTAGGAATATGAATAGAACAAGTACAGAAATTATTAAGCAAGCCGAAAAAGATTTACACGAACAATTTGAACTGATTGACGAAATAAGGGATTATAATCAGGAAAAAGTTTTACAGGCATTTATAGATAACAAAGTTGCGCCAGAGCATTTTTATACTGTTTCCGGGTATGGTCATGATGATTTGGGCAGAGAAGTTCTGGACAGAGTATTTGCGCAGATTTTTAAGGCAGAAAAAGCCCTTGTCCGTGTACATTTTGTGTCAGGAACACATACGCTTGCTTGTGCGCTGTTCGGGAATTTGAAATACGGTGATAAATTGTTGTCTGCCGCCGGTACTCCGTACGATACAATGCAGGAAGTTATAGGCACAATGGGCGATGATGAAACAAGACGATCTTCTTTAATCGGCCACGGTGTTTTGTACGATGAAGTTCCGTTGATTAATGATACGGATATTGATTTTGAAAAATTGGAGCAAATGGTTGATAATTCGACAACCATGGTATTAATTCAACGCTCAAAAGGGTATTCTACAAGGAAATCTTTGACAATTGAAACTATTGAAAAAATTTGCAAAATTGTCAAATCAAAAAATCCTGAATGTATTTGTTTTGTTGATAATTGTTACGGTGAATTTGTAGATTCTAAAGAACCGCTTGAAGTTGGTGCAGATTTAATGGCGGGTTCATTAATAAAAAATGCCGGAGGCGGTATTGTTGAAGCCGGCGGTTATATTGCAGGTAAAGAACTTCTTGTTGAAAGATCTGCTGTTAGTCTGACGGCACCCGGTATAGGTTCAGAAGGCGGCGCGATGTTTAATCAGCACAGACTAATGTTTCAGGGGATTTTTATGGCTCCTTCTGTTGTTGCGGATGCCGTTAAAGGTGCGGTTCTGGCATCTAAAATTTTTGATGAAATCGGTTATGATTCTTCACCTAAATACAATGAAAAAAGAACTGATATTATCCAGAATATTACTTTTGGCGCGCCGGAGCCATTGGAGGAATTTTGCAGAACCATTCAATCGCTGTCGCCGGTTAACGGTTATGTAACACCGATTCCGGAGTATATTCCGGGGTATGAAGATAAAGTTATTATGGCAGGCGGTACTTTTATTGAAGGTTCTACTATTGAACTTTCAGCTGACGGGCCTATGAGAGAACCTTATGTTGCTTATATGCAGGGCGGGTTGAATTATGCCCATGTAAAAATCGCTCTGAGAAGGTTTCTGGATAAGATTTCTTGTAATATCTCTTAAAAAAATATTATTTTACGGCAAATTTTTTGTGAAAAAATACTTTATATATCTGTAGTGGTTTATTACAGGTGTAGTCTATGCTGAGGTTTATTAATACCTATAATCCGGTTAATCATATCAGAAATACGATAAACAGTAATGCGCAGGTAGTAAGTGAATTTGCGCCTAATATTTCCGAGCAGATATCACCGACAAATTTTTTAAGCAAGTATATAAATAATACTGCGGAGCAAAATAAAATAAATGTTGTTCAAAATTCTCAAAAACCGGAATATACTCCTGCAGGATTCGGCAATTTTGAAAATATGACGGTTAAAGATAAATACGGCAATATTATTCAGGAAGTAAAGTTTACAAAAGAGGGCGAAAAAATAACCCAGACCGTAAAAATTAAAGCAGTTGACGGATCTTCTGTTGAAAAAGTAATTACTCAAACAGGCAGCAGGAAAACGATGACTTTAAATATGACAGATAAAAACGGAAGTTCGCTAATTAATGAAACCCGCAGTTATGAAAAAATTGATGATGATAATGCACTTTCTGTAAAAAACGGCGAGGTTTACAGAATAAGCGGGCTGGGCGGAAATGTTATTACGGTTGAGCATAACGGACAAAAACATGTATTTGATATTAATAAAATTATTGCTGCTAAAACTCAAAATCTGGATCAATCCGAAACCGGTAATTTTATAACGGAAGAACAAAAAGAATTTCTGGTTTCACGGATTAAAAATCATCCGGGAGATATCATATTGAAATTTGCAGAGGAAATAGATTCCCTCGTATTTATGGAAGGTGACGGTTTTGAAGGCTGGTACAAAGGGTATGGTTCGTATCCGAAAGAATTGCGCAATAATGCAAAACGGGAGTTGAAAACCTGTGCAAAGGCAGATAGTATGCTGGAACTTCACGAATTGGGACATGCGGTAAATGAATTAAACGATAAATCAGGCAAGCAATTGACCGATGATAATTTTGCATATATAAGAATAAGAGAAAATGAAATGCAGTCATTTTTCAAAACCTGCAGTGCAAATGAACGGAAAGTTCTGGAAAAATTTACAACAGGTGCTCTTGATTTTGGCAGAGCGGTAGCGGCAGATGAGCAATTTGCGGAAATTTTCGGTTTTATCAATAATATGGATATTGAAAATGTAAGTTATCGTACAACACTTTTATTTCGTAATATGCCGCAATCAAGTGCGTTAGTGTATGGTTTTGTAAACGGCTAGAAGTTTAATTGTTGTCAATTAATTTTTTGTGTGTTACAATATCAGGGCGCAGTTAAGCGCACATGAAAAATTTAGTGTATAGAAGTTATAAAAAAGAAGAGAGGTAAATTATGGCATTACCAAATGTAGCATATTTTTCTATGGAAATAGCTATGGATCAGTCTTTAAGCACCTATTCAGGCGGCTTAGGATTTCTTGCCGGTTCTCATATGCTTTCTGCAGGTTATCTGCAAATGCCTATGGTCGGTGTTACTATGTTATGGTCTTACGGCTACTATGACCAGAGAATTGACCATTCGGGCAATGTAGAAGTTGCATATATCAGAAAATATTATGACTTTTTAACAGATACAAATGCTCAAACAGAAGTTGATATTTTTGGTGAAAAAGTTAAAGTAAAAGCATTTTTAGTTCAGCCTGATTTGTTTGGCACATGCCCTGTATATCTTTTAACTACTGATATTGAAGGTAACAGTGATTGGGCTAAGAGTATTTCATACAAATTGTATGACGGTAATGAAAAAATCAGAATTGCACAGGAAACAGTTTTAGGTGTTGCAGGTGTAAGAATACTTCAAAAAGTCGGATACAATTTTGATGTTATCCATATGAATGAAGGTCACGCACTTCCTGCTGCATTTGAATTGTTAAGACAATATAACGGCAACTTGAACGAAGTTAAAAAACGTACAGTATTCACAACCCACACTCCTGTTGCTGCAGGTAACGAAGTTCACTGGGTTGATACATTACTTGAAGGCGGATTCTTTGCTGGTGCTTCCCGTGAAACTGCTGTTCAATTGGGCGGAGAGAACTTCTCATTAACAGTTGCGGCTTTGAGAATGTCAAGAATTGCTAACGCAGTATCTCAATTGCACGGTCTTGTTTCTAACAAGATGTGGGAATGGGTTGAAGGCAGATGCCCAATCAGAGCAATCACTAATGCTGTAAATCTTCAATACTGGCAAGATGAAAGAATTAAGGAAGCGCAAAATGATCCTGAAAAATTGCTTGCAGTAAAACGTGAAATGAAGGCTGAATTATTCAAATACGTTGCAAACGTTGCTGGTAAGAGATTTAATCCAGATGTATTAACAATCACTTGGGCAAGAAGATTTGCTGATTACAAACGTGCTTGGTTAATCTTGATGGATAAAGAAAGAATTGAAAAATTACTTAATGAAGATAAAATTCAGATTATCTTTGCAGGTAAATTCCACCCGGATGATGTTATGGGTAAAGAAATGTTTAACAAATTGTTGAACAGATCTCATTCATTGAAAAACGTTGTTGTATTACCTGGATACGAACTACAATTATCAGGTTTGTTGAAACGTGGTTCAGATATTTGGTTAAATACACCGCTAAGACCATTCGAAGCATCAGGAACTTCAGGCATGTCAGCAAACGCAAACGGTACAGTTCACTTATCAATCTTTGATGGTTGGACAGTAGAAGGTACATTTACTGGTATCAACGGTTATGCTATTGAATATCCTGAAATTGATGATGAAATGTCTTGGGAAGAAAGACATTGGAAAGATCACAAATGCTTGATGAATATTATTGAAAATCAAATCATCCCAACATATTATGAAAATAAGAAAGAATGGGCTAGATTGATGCGTCAAGCAATCAGAACATCTGAAGCATACTTCAATTCAGACAGAATGGTTATTGAATACTACAACAGATTGTATAATCCAATTGCTCATGATGATGAATGCTCAGGTGAGAAAAAACACGAAATGAAAATAAACGAAGCACCTACATTTGATGCTTGGACTTTCTCAAATATCAAGTAATAGGTATTTCAAAATATCAAAAGAAAAGACCGATATTTTTATCGGTCTTTTCTATTAACAATTTTAGGAGGCTTTTCAAAATAGTTGATGAAGTTTAATTTATAATCTTCTAATGGTGTGCAATACGCTTCTAAATCAAGAGAAATCCCTTTTTTAAGTGGAGTTGTTTTTATCCCGAGGGCTTTGTATATTGCTCTTGTAAATACATTAGAAATTGCATCACTTCCTCGCATCCAAGGGGTAGCATGTGCTAGTACCCATCGAATTTCTGCTATGGTTGAATTTATATCTTCCAAATCATTTTGTGTTAATGCTTTGTTTAGGTATTTGGGGAATAGATTTTGATATAGATTAAGTACGTAATCCAAGGATAGGTTAACGCATTTTGAATCACCATGAATAATTTTTTTTGTTCCGTTATATATAATTGGTTTTGATATTCCTAGTCCTTTTTGAGGGGCTTTTATAGGGGTGTTTTTAATATTATCCAGACGTTTTTCATAAATTTTATATCTGTTCCCCTGATATTTTGTTGTAATTTCACTTTGGAAAGTTATCCACCCATTGCGAGTTGTTCTAAGAAGTCCTGTGTAGAATTTTTTAGATATTTCAAGAACTTCCAAATTGGCTTTTTTTACCCCGTTAACGATTATTTTTAGAACATTTTCGCCTGATGTTTCCCGTTGAATTAAATCTGCAGCGCAATCGGCAGTTTTTATAATTTCGTTTGCCCAGGCTTTATTTTTGCCATAACCGCGTATTCTAACGTAAAAATCGGCTGGTTTAAATTTTAGTTTTTGGTCATGATTTTTTTTTATTATATTGGTTATTTTAATTTCGGGGATTTTCATATTAGTATTCTTTATCTAAAGGTTCTTTTTTTATGGCATCTAGGAGGTCATTAAATTTCCCTTTTCTGTCTTTATTTTCATAATCATCTATAATTTGTGCAATTTTTCTTACTGAACCTTTAGGAAGTTTATATGTTTCTGCAATATTGTACGCAACTTCTATAGAAGGTTTGTTGTCTTTATGAAGTTCTGTTGAGGTTTTCCTTTCATCCAGCAAGTCAATTAGTTTTTCAGTAATTTCTATGTCGTATTCTTCAGAAATTCTATTTGCAATAGCAATTGTACCGGTAAAATCTTCAAATTTTTCCATTTGTTCTCGGCGGTTAATTCCTTCAAGTCTTTCTTCGCTTGTTTTTCCTGATAATTTTACCAGATCCAATAACAAATCTGTTTTTTGTGCTTGATTTAAATTTCCGAATTCTTTTCCTGACATATTTTCAATTATATTCATACTCATTGATTTGTGCTCTTTGTCAAATAAGTCATATATAGAATCGCAATTACACATATATGCACCTGTTACTAAATAATCATATATGTTTTGTATTACATTTGAATCTTTATTATATTGCTTTGTTAATAAGTTTTTAAGTGGAGTATAGTCTCTTGCATATTTATTTTGTTCAACGGGATTAGTTCTAAATCCTGGTCTTGTTTTGGTGATATCTCCGGCTTCAACTTGTTCTATTTCAAGTTGTGTTAGGACTGTGTTTTCATAATCAGTTAAATCAAATTCATTTGTAAGCGTTTCTATTAACCAGCCTTCTTCATTTGCAAATTCAACAGGATCATTACTTTGCATATCAGACAATTTTTTGAAGTTACTTTCCTTTAAAAAATCTTTTAGAATTTGTTCAGCTCTTTTTTCTTGTTCTTCATTTAATCTAAAAACTTTAGCAATTCCTTTTACAAAATTTGCATCCGCGGGTGTTAATTTTGTTTCAGAATCTTTATTGGCACAAAAATTAACTTGAGTTCTGCCAAGCATTTCAGCAGGTGTCATGCCAACAGTGCCTGAAGTCTCAACGGCATTTCTGCTTGGGGTTTGTTTCTGCGGAGTTTGTTCAGATTCTTTTTTTGTCCCAAGACATTGATGTAATGGGCTTACATTTGGGGAAAATGAATTAATTTGCATATTCTACCTTTCTAACTACTAAACTTAAAAGAGAACCATAATCTTTAGACAATATAAAACAAAAAATTTGCAAAAATTGTCATTTTATTAAGATTTATGAAACGAAAGCATGCACAAAAAATTACCCGAAAGGCCAATATTAAGTTTTGTAAAGTGTAAAACCTACACTATATAAGGCTTTTTAGGAAGAATTAAATTTAATGAAAAGATGTTGTTGACATATAATTTATGTTGTGGCATAATAATTACATAAGATTTAAGTGTAGTCGAAACACTAAATATAAATAGTTCATTAACCCCAAAACATATAAACTCCTAAATAATAAACACTAAAAGAGACCATTAGGATGCAGAAAACGACCCACTCACAAATGAGTGGTTTTTTTTTGCGTTGAAAAGAAAAAATTAATAAATTAAATTAGTGTGAAATTATTTTAGCTTCGACACGTTTTGCGCTTTCGATTGAGTCATTAAATCCATTAAGTAATTCAGCAGCAGTGCGGGCATTGTAAAATTTACCACTGGTAACAAGAGCAGTGCATCTTAATTGGTCTAAATCTTCTGCATTGTCAACGTTAAATGCAATAACGTCAATAGTTACATCTTTTCGTATTTTAATTAAGTTCATGACAAAGGTGCACGGACTTTCGTCGCAATTTTCTCCACCATCTGTAAGCAGGATAATATGTTTTTTACCTTGAAAGCCCATAAAATCATATTTTATTGCTTGTTTAAGTGAAAAAGTTATTGGAGTCATTCCTCTTGGCTTTGCTTTTGATAATGCAAAGTTTACGTGTTCCGCGTTGTTTTTCATAATAGGACTGATAAGAGTAGAAGCACGGCACGCTTCAATTGGAGTAAAGCCCATTCGATGTCCGTAGACTCTTAGACCGACCCATGCATTTGGGTTGATTTTGGGTAAGATTTCTTTCATTGTATTTAGCATGTGGTCAACTTTTCTGGCACCATCTAAGGTTTCTGTCATGCTGTTTGAAAAATCAAGTATAAAAAGTATTCTCTCGCCTGCATCAGAGTCAAAGTTTTGTGTATAAGTTTTGGGGCTATATACACCATATTGTGCACTTTCAGAGATTAATCCGCAACAAATTATAATAATTGCAACAATTGATATAATGATTTTTTTCATATAAAAATTATTTTAAATACTTGGAAATTTGGGTAGATACACCTATTTTAGAAATTTGGATTATATAAAATATTTTATTATTTTATTAAGTATTTTAAAATAAAGTTGTCACACATCGTGAAGGCACAGGGATTTGAACTGCTTGTTGAAAATGTTTTAAAAAGCCAAGTGAACAATTTTAAATATTTAAGGCGCCGAGTATTTTTGTGATACTCGGCGCCTTATTTTTAGTTCTTTTTGGGGTTTTTGCTTTTTAATTTTTTAAAACCTCTAAAGTTTTGTAGTCTGTCAAATATGGTAAATGTGCTTCTGTTATGAGTTCTCCCGGTACAAGTATTGTAATTCCTGGCGGGCATTCTGCAATTACTTCTCCTGAAATTCTTCCAATAGCATCTTCTTTTGGAATAATTTCTTTTTCAGAGAAATATGCTTCTCTTAAACTTACCTTGATAATTGGAGTTAGCATCGGCATATGTTTTTTATTTTCAAGATAATAAATATCTTTATAATTATGAGTATCAATCTTTTTCAAACAATCTACCAGATACTCAAAATCAGAACGTTTATTCCCGATATTACACAATATCAAAATTCCAATATCAGAAGCGCTTTCTACTTCAATTCCAAAATCTATTTCTAATATAGATTCAAGTCTTTTTCCTGATAAACCATCAGCTTTTATAAAAACTTTAGTTACATCAGTTTTATATCCAAAACCTGATGTTAAATGATGAATTGTTTGCATTTTATCAATTTCGGAACGTAAATATTTAGCATTAGCAATTGCTTTTGTTAATTGTTTTTGTCCTCTAATACTTTGTAGGTGTGCTCTTGCGGCATCTAATGACCCAAGAAGCATTAATGAAGGGCTTGTGGTATGTAAAAGCATTAATGCTCTTTCTACATCTTCTTCACATATTTTAGAATTTTTACCAATGTGCAACATAGAAGATTGGCTCATACTTCCGCCGGTTTTATGTAGTGAGTGAACAACAATATCAGCACCTAATTTTAAAGATGTTGTAGGTAATTTGCTATTGAAATTCCACAAGCAGCCATGTGCTTCATCAACAATTAAAGGTACATCATGTTTTTTACAAATTTCTGAAATTGCTTGAACGTCAGAAACAACACCTTCATAAGTCGGGTTTGTAATCCATACGGCAGAAACATCATTGTTTTCATTCAAAAGTCTTTCAACTTCTTTTGCTTCAACATTACCCCAAATTCCCCAGTCGCTTAATTTTTCAGGAACAATCCATAAAGGTTCTGCACCAGATATAATTAAACCTGTTAAAATAGATCTGTGGCAATTACGGTTTACAATGACTTTTTGTCCTTTTTTAGTTAAACCCATAGCAACAGCAAGATTCCCGATAGTTGAACCGTTTAATAAAAAGAATGTCCTTTTAGCTCCAAAGGCTTCGGCTGCAAGAATTTCTGCTTCTTTTATCGGTCCTGTTGCAGGAGTAAGTGTCCCCAAATTGTCAAATTCATCTGTGGTATCAACCATTAATGCTTTTTTGCCGACTAATTTTCTAAAATCCTGTAAAGTTCCAAGACCTTTTGTGTGTCCGGGAATGTGGAATTGATAAGTCGGATTGTTATATGCCTGTTTTAAGGCTTCTACAATCGGGGCTTTTATTTTCATCTGTTTTTCATTGCGGGTTTTAATTGACATAATATGAATATACTACAAAAATTTCTATTTTTGTAAAAACAAAACAATATTTCTTAACAAAAATAAAAATTTATTTTAAAATCAAACAGTCATAAATTTTATCAATTTTATCTTTCATATCTGTAAATTGAGATTTTAAATCTTCAAAACTTTTTATTGTAGTAAATCGCATTTCAATATCTTTTAAAATTTCTCGATGTTTTTTTTCTAATTGTTCCGGAGTGACGACTAATCTTTCGTTTATAAGGAATACCAAAACAATTAAAATAATGGGTGCATAGTATATAAATTTATCCATAAAATTTTCCATTCAGTTATAAAACTATCGGCCAATAAAAATCTACCAAATAAGAGGCTGCATCAAACGGGTGTGATAGAAATTTTAATTCTTTCATTTGTTTAATTTGTGTATAAGTTGGGATATCTATTCTGGAAGAACCTTCTTGGTATCTCAGGTTATAGATGTTATACAAAAGTTTTTCGCATTTTGGTGAAATATATAAACAAATATCACCGTTGGCATTTCTGACTTTTGCATTAAACGCTGCTATTCTGTTTTTTATGGGCGGATTAAAGCCTTTTATTTTAATTTCTGCATCGTAACCAAAAGAGGCAAGTTTTCGCTTGATAATAACATAATTTGTATATTCACTTGTACAAGTTCTATTATCACCTGAAGCATCACCGTTTATTATGATTTTGCCTTTATGGTTTGGGTATCTTGAATAGAAGTCATCACAAGTTTTTGCGGTTGTTGTATTTTCTAATACAACTTCATCAAAGTAAAAAACTTTGTCTTCTGTTTTATGAGCCAAAACCCACGCCATAGGATCAACGTTAAAATCACAACTTATATGCAAATCTAAATCAGGTTGGTAGAAAATTTCTTTAACGTTTTCATCGGTAAAATCTTTAACAACCAAATTTGAACTATAATCACCGGGTTTCCCCAGAACAAACATATCGTAATAACTTTTGTCATACAAGTTTTTAAGTTCATCACAAAACCCTTTAGGCAGGTAGATATTTTGTGTAGTTGGAGCAGAAATAAGTCTATAATTTACAGGAGGATTTTTCAAAAAAGTTTGATAAAGCCATCCCTTTTCCATTTCGGGGTTTGTGTGTCCAAAAATTCTATATGTAAAGTTTTTCCATTCAGGTTTTATTTTTTGTCTCATTCTGGCAAGTAAAACCTTGAATGTTTCATAGGGAATATCAGACATTTCTTCGATTTCGACAAATCCGAGGTTAAGTGATTTTAATTTGCTTGGCTCGTCAAAGTGTCTGAAAAGTATTTCTGAACCGTTATAAAAAACTAATTTTTGTTCTGCGCTTATCCATTTGTAGTCAATTTTTTCTACAAACCCCATACTTTCTAAATGTTCAAAATAAGTTTTAAGTGTAGTATCTCTAACAAGGGTATATGTTTGCGCACCGACAAGCCCGCATATTCCGGGGAATTTCAATGAAAGTAAAATCCCAAGCAGGGCTCCGGCAAATGTTTTGCCGGAGCCATACCCTCCAAGATATACTGCAACATCCAGAGAATAGTCATGTGGAATTTCCAAAAATTTTCTCTGTGCATCCAGTAATTTGTATTTCATGGTTCTATTGTTCTGTCGTTGATTCGGTTTGATTATTACTATTGGTATCTTTTGTCAAAAAATTGTTGGCATTTTCCACTCCATATTGTTCGATTACAAATTTGAAGCATTCTATCCAATCAATTTGTTTTGCAACAACATCTACTTTTGCAAATGCTTGAATTACATCGAAAAGTTCTTTTAATCTGGCTTTTCTTTCAAATGTTGCTTTTCTATCTCCATAGCGATAAACATAATTTGATTTCCTAATGTTATCATCTATTTCTATTACTGTTTCAATGCCTTTATCTTTTGTTAGAATTGTTTCTTTTCCGAGTTTGAAATTGGAAATTATTTCGGCTGTTTTTTCAACCATTGGAACAATTACTTTACGATTTATTGCTTCAAGAATCATATTTAATCTTGCTTCTTGTCCATTTACAGAATAATTTATTTCAGTGGCAGTTCTTTCGGCGGATTGAATATTTCCTGACATATTTTTGAAAATACCTGTTGCACTTTCTTGAGTGTTCTTAAAGTAATTAAGAAAATCCCATCCTTGCATTGCTTTATCAAAAGAAATTGTTATTGGGGCACTTGTCATTAAAGAAGCATCATATTCAATGATTTTTCCTGGTTTAATAACTTGTTCACCTCTAAAACATCCTTTTGGCGCAAGGTATGGCGGGTTCATCATAAGAGATAGTGCATCAAGTTGTTTATTGAGTATTGTTGATGAGATATTGTTTAATATAAGTGCTACTCTAAGCGGGGAAATCCCTCTGCCGGTTGAGGGACATTCAATGATGTTTGCGTGGATAAATGGGTTTATTACAAACGGATTATCCTCAAATCTTATTACTACACTTCTTCCGGCGATTACTATAAGTTTATTTTTTAGTACTTCGCCGTTTGGTAATTCAATGTTTCCCCAAAATTCCAAAATTTCGATTTTGTTTGTGTAATCTGCTTTATTAAATTCTTTTTTATTCCTTTTTGCCACCACTCCTTTCAATATTGCCAGTTTTTCTTCATTTATTAAATTGTTTGCTGGATTTGATTTAATTTCGTCCAGAGTTAAATATGTTCGGTAGATTTTTGCACAAGTATCCCAGTCTTCTGTGTCTGTAGAATCAAATACAAAATCTTCATAGTTTATGAATTTGACTTTGGCGTTATCATAGATAACTTTGTCTTCAACAATGAAATTTTCTGTTGTATTTCTTTCAATTTGTTCTTCTAAAGATAGAATGCGTCTTCTTTTCTTTATTCTGTTCTCCCAACCGACAAATAGTGTTACTTCTCCTGTTTCAACTACCGAATCAATTATTTGTTCCATAACATCTTCGATTTTCATTGCTTCAAAAGTATTTACTAACATTGCCTTTTGATAGTTTGCGTATTTTCGGGTAACTTCATCAGTTCCTTCTACATCGAACATTCCGTCAGGGTGTGAATATAAGTTTTGCACAATGTGAGATTTTAATGTTTGTGCAAGTTCGTATATGTCAGGAAGTTGAACTTTGCAATCCCAGGCATTAATTTTAGGAATTGTGGAATTGTATATTGCGTATTTTATTAATCTGTTGTCTGAAAGTTGAGAGGATCTTGCAGTTTCACAATTTTCATACCTTTCAACTACATATCCGAGCAGATACGGTTCGTTTATGTATTGGTTATTTGTTTCCATATATCACCTCGTTGTTTGTTGTTTTGTAATAATATTTTCTGTATAGGCAGTAAACTTCAATATCTTGCAAGATATTGAGTCTTAGGGTTTCTGAATGTAATGTTGTATCGTATTCAAATCCGCAATCTTTGAGTAGTTTTCTTACGTAGATGTTTTGCGGATAAATTTGAGCTTTTAACTTATAAAATCCAAATACATCAAAGCACATTTTGAAAAAGAATTTTGCACAATATCGAACAAAATTCCCCCATGCATATCTGTCAAAGCAAACAGAAACTTCTGCACTGAATAGTTTGTTTTTGTTTCCTACAAAATTATCCAGATAAACAAAGCCCATAAATTTGTCATTTCCATCCAATATTATCCAAAAATACGGGCTGTATAGTTTGATTAAGGCTTCCATTCCAAAATCTTTATACGGGTAAAAGTCATCCAGAAGGTATTTGGAATATTTTTTATAAATTTTTTCAGCAGAAAAAATATATTCAGAAAAGTTTTTATTCTTTTGAAACTCTGAATATGAGGTTATTCTGATAAATTTACACATAATTTTATATTTTGCATTTGATAAATTTAATATAATTATTTCCGCTTACAAACGCGATAATTTCTCCTGATAACAATTTGCTTCGATTAATTGTATCAGAGCCTAAAAACCCTTCTGCTTGTATTCCGTTTATATAAGATTTTGTTTTGCTTGATTTGTTGAGAACTTCAAAAACGGAAGACTTTGAAAAAAGTTTTTCAGGTGGAATTTCTTTTATGTTAAAACTGTAAGTATCTTTTTTCTTATTTTGTGGTTTTATCTCTTCGCAAAATTCTTGTTCAATTTTCATCGCTACGATTTTGTCGTATTCAGAATCATTTAGTAGTAGTTTTTCTGTTTCTTTATCTGTTTTCATTTTTTTATCCTTAAATTTTTTCTTCGTCTAAATTCGCAATAGTGACAATTTTAAACTCATGACCGTTTTCAGTTGGTTGGCTTTCCGGAAATCCAAGATATTTACATAATGCGTCTAGTGCTCTTAAACCGGCTGTTGAATCCCTTAATTTCACTTTACCTGTAAAATTCCCGTCTTTATCTGTAATATCTTCTTCTTCAAGCGAAAATTCCGCAATTTGTAGAAGTTTTTGTACTACATAACCCTTTTGGACGTTTAGTGCAGAAATTTGTAGTTTTAGTTGTCTTTTGATTTCTTTTATTATCGAATCCTTTTTTAGTAATTCGGCTGCAAAAAGTTTGGGATTTTTAACTTTGTAACCCGCTGTTTTTACGGCATTCTCACCATCAAGAGTTCGAATATATTCACTTACGAATTTTTTTTGTTGTTGTGTTAATTGTTCCATTCCGTTACATTTCTTATTAAAATTTGTATTTTTGTCAAAAAATTTGTATAATAAACATGCTATTTATATTTCGGCTAGTGTAAATCTTAACAGGGGGGAATGAAAAGGACTTCCTGTTTTTTTTGCCCTTAAATTTCTTAGTCCCTGAAAAGACTTATTTGCGGCGCATTTTGTACTGATACTGAAGTTTTTGATTTTAGATTTAATAATGCTTCTTTGTACATTCTTAACCAGTATGAAAATTTGAAATATTGCGGATTACCTTTTACACTCAGGCATGCTCCATATACAAGTATTTGTTCTGCAAATGGCATCGGAATTAAAGGTTTATCGGTTGCATTTTCAAATTCTTCTTTTTCGGTGTTTGATTCATCTATTACGCAGTTTTTTGTGTAATAGATAATATCAAGTTGTTTTTCTTCTTTAAATTTATGGAATAGCAGTTTATCATTAAGTATTGAATATTTGCATAAGTTGCTGTGTTTTTCCGTTAAAAATGGTTTTAGATTTTCGCAGAATTTATATTCTTTTCCTTCAATAAATATGTGTAATATTTTGCCATTAACCGGATTTTCTATTTCGGAAGTTTCTTTTGGTAAAGTTATTTGAGTTCTTTTTAGAAGAAAATTCCAATTTTCGATATTACAAACTTCTTTATTCACGGTGTTTATAGCTTCCAGAATACGTTTGTGTTCAGTTTTGGTTAATTCTGCTAAATCGTTTACCTGTTTGTAATTCATTTCATACAGGCATTTATTTATAATGTCTAAATAATTCATAAATCCTCCTTGAAAAAGTTCGGATAGGATAAGACCTATCCGAACTTATATGAATTTACTCGAATTACTTAAGCAAACCTTGTCTTAGTTGCTCCATGATAAGTTTTTCGTTGCGAGTAAATTCGTCACCACTCATCTTGCCAATCTCCTCACGAGTAAAAATCCTATTATTCTTGCTGATTGCTGGAGAAGTTTGAGCGTAAGCGGTCAATTTTCTTTTAGCAATTTCGTTCTCGTCATTCAATGATTTATCGTAAGCAGATTTCTTCAAATATCTGTTAATGGCAGAATTTTCCAATCCTTCTACCAAACCTGCTATTCGAAGCATTTCATCTTTATCCATTTGGTAACCGTTAAGATAGTTTTGCAGATCTCCTCTGCCTTCTTCATCAAAAAATCCCGGACGAAGTTTGTTAAACAAGTCCATTTGATTTTCTTCTGCTGCTTGTTGTGGCAAGGCTGTTTGTGTCATATTAGAAGTTGTTGTCGGAGTTTGTGTTTGTTGTTGTAAATTATTCTTGTACGCGTTAATTTGTTGTGCTTTTCCGGCTAATTGAGCCAACAGATATTGTCCTTGTTTTTGTGTAATTATTCCTTTTTGTACAAGGTTATTTACATTTTGAACATCTGCTCCAATTGATTGCTCTAATTGATAAAAAACATCCTTGTAACTTTGTTGAGCATTACCTTGTGGATTTATGGCAAGTGATGAAATATTATTATTAGTTTGATTTTCCATGTATTTTATTCTCCCTCTGAACTTTGAAAAGTTTTCATATAGGTTACGGCAATCTCAACAACGTCATCAATAAAACTTGATAACAATATGGAGATTATAGTTTTGATAAATCCTGAAAAAGGTAAGTGTTCAACTATATATTTTATGGCAAGTGCTTTTTTCTCTTGTCCTTTTCCTGAGCCTAATTCTTTTTCCGCAACGAATACTGCATTTTTCGCGAGTTCTTTTATTTGATTTTTTATCTCTGTAAACATAAAAATTTTACCTCCGCAGTTTAAGCACCTGCAGTGATAATCATTTTTGCAAGGGCATTAGGTTGTACTGTTTTAGCACCATATAAGTATAAGCCTCTAACTAAATCAGAGAAACTGTCTTTATCTCTTAAACTTTCAATTTTAGCAAGTTGTGATGCAAATGTTATTGCTTCATTTGTACCTGCCAGAACGTAATATTTTTCACTTACATCTACAAGGTTTGTGCTGACTAAAACGTCCATTCCTGCAATTCTTCCGATTGAGCCCTCTCTTAGTGTTTTGTCTGCAACATTATATGCAGAAATAAATTCCGGACTTTGCAATAAATATGCTTCAATGTTCGGGTTAATTATTACCCAAGGACGTACTCCTGCATGTACTGCATTAGAATTTTTTAATGCTAATGATAAATTTACAAAGTTTTCATAAATTGTGCTTTTATCAAGTGTGATAGGTGCTTCTTCTGTACCTACAGTATTTGCTTCCGGCACATCTGTATGCAAGCCTAATAAATATGAATCTTGTACTTCTTCAATTGCTTTTTGTGCATTGGTCAAATGTGCTTCCATAATATCAGTATTACTTTGAACTTTTGCAACATCATCTATTTTGAAGGCAAAGAATTTCTTTTGGTCAATAACTAAATCTAAAGATGTTGGTGTTAAAGAACTGTAGGTTATATTATCAGAGGTTAATGTTGAAACGGATACTTCGGCAGGAGTAATAATTTTCACTGTATCACCCTGATTTTTAATATCGCCTTCCCAGTTTCTGTTTACGCATTGGAGCATAACACAATTTTTTTCAAGCATTTGATTTAACTTTTGGCTCCAGATTTCTGGAATAAAAGCTGAGTAAGTTGAGTCTGACATTTTGATTTTCCTTTCGTTTGTGTACTAACTGTATTTTTTTGAGTGGTGAATTTTTATTGTTCTGTGTAAATTTCTTTAAATTGTAAGCCGATAATTGCGCAGTTATCAGCAAGTTCATTACCTTCTACGCATATTTGTATTGAATAATTGCTTCCATCGATTTCGGCTTTTTCTATGGAGTTAGAACCAACTGCCCAAACAGGCATATCGCTTTCTCCGTCATTCCAACAATACTGCGGTGTATCCGGTGAATTTTCATCTGCCCACAGAAAATGACTTAAATGTTTTGAATATATAAGTTCTGCTCCGTCTTTGTATTCACTGTCGTAGTCTTTATAGATTGAAACATTAAATTTGTTATCTTGGATGTCGTCAAGTAGAAAATAAAATTCTTCAATTATTTTTCTTGTTAAGACTTCACCAAGTGCTAAAAATGGAGATTTCCACATAAATTCAATGGTTTCTCCTGCAAAACTTGTGCCGTAATTTTCTCGATAAATTTTACCGTTTTCATCTGCTGTAAATATATTCGAATGAAATAGGCACGCAGTTGTAATATTTTGAGGCAGAACCCTTTTAAACCAGGCATGATTTACATAATCATTTATCCAAATTGTATGATAATAATCATCATCTAAATATGGAAAGAAAAACCACATTTGATTGCTTGCAGGATAATGGATTACAATTGTTTGGTTTATTCTGGTGGAATCTAATTTGTTAAATTCTTCTTTTATGTTTTCTGAAATCTCTGAACCTAATCTGATTTGATTTAATTCTCCGACTTGTTCAAGTGCGTATATTCCGTTACTTAAAAAATATTGTTTGTTATCAACATTTACAATGGAATGTGAAGCATTTGTGCCTTTGTCTGCAAATAGTGTAATTGCAAAATCATTAGGTGTTGTACCTGATAAAAGATAGACTTTTTCCTTTTTGTACACCGCTAAATAATCTTTATATGTGTGCATTGATATAACATCAGAAGTATCAGTATGAAAATCGCTTATATATCCGGCATCATTTTCGGTTTTAAAATCGTTATATGTTCCAAGAGCAGAGTAATATATAGTAGATCCTTTACAACACCAAACTCTGCCTTTATAAACAGAGATGCAATCAGGATAGACTGTTTGGTTTGTCTGATCTTTTAGATTGCAAGGTTCAATATCATAATTTATATTATCTTTGATATAAAACATTTCATCACTATCTGAGGCTACAATAATTCCTCGCAAAAATTGAGCAAAGATTATTTTGCTTCCTGTAAGAGTTTTGTTTAAAGTCTTTAATTCTCCGCTAATATCAGAATAGATATATAGTTTGCCGGATTCTGTAACAATAACAAGTTTAAACAAGTTATCAGATTCTAATTCGCTCATTGCAATAATTTTTTCAGCAATAGGAAGTTGAGCAATTTGCGTGTTACCTTTTTGCTTTCTAATCCCTTTGTTTTCGTGAATTTCAACGTTTTTGGAATCTGACCAGTATATTTTTTTAGGGTTTAATCCCATCTCAACTTTTGTTGTTGCTTGGTTTATTCCACCTGATAAATCAAAAAAATTAACTTCCATAATAAATACCTCTTATATTTTTTCTCTGTACCAACGGACTTTTGAGCGTATAAAATTTCCGACATCATTCTTGCAAACCCAAGAATAGGAAGGAATATATGTAATATCTATTTTCCCTGCGCTTGTTGATTTTGGATTTTGTATTCCAAATTCATAGTGAGTAAGTACAGTTTGCGGTGTAATTTGAAGATTATATTTTTTGCAAAGTTCTGCTGTAAATTTCATGCAAGCTTCGAATTGAATTGCAGAAATTGGAAAATCTCCACAAAATTTTGGAGATTTGTATCCATACATAGCGCACATACAAACCCCGATAGAGCCAGTATTCCCGCCTCCTGTGTGTGCGGCATATTTTCCGTCTGTACAATCATCATTATCATTAGGTGAATATTTCCCGTTATAAACTTTTCCTTCAACATCAATTAGATAATGATAGTAATTTTTTTCATAAGAAGTAGGGAAATACCTTCCGGCACTCCAATGCAGAATTATTCTTTTTACCATTTTTACCTCAAATAATTTTCCAATTAGGATTTGAATATAAATACAGAACTACCGCATTCGTACGATTGCGCGCATTCAGCCTTGCTATAATGTTTGAAAGATGAGTCTGAACCGTTCTGTTTGATATTTGTAATTTGTATGCAATTTCTTTATCCGTATAACCCTGCGCAACCAAGGTTAATATCTTATGTTTGGTAGGGGATAGTTTCATTTCCAGAACCTCTATTCTCAAAATTCCTTTAATAATCTTACAATAATTTAGCCATAGATTTTTAATAATATTTCCGTTTTAAATAAAAAAGGGGGGATTGAGTTAAGTTTGCAGTAAAAGTGAAATCCCCCCTTAGAGTTATCAGCATCCAATGTCTGAGTGAAGATAATAGGGGAAGTATATTGGTTCTAAATTTTTCCGAGTTTTAAGTTAGAAATATTTGAATAACATCTCTTTTTTACCCCGTATTCGTTATAGTTTAAATAAAAAGAAGAATGATAGATTTTTGAATAATCATAATTTTTTTCCTCATATAGAATTTTTGATTTTAACTTTTCAAAAAATTTTCTCGCTTTAGTATTGGTCAATCTTATTGTAGAAATATTGTTATTTTTATCAATTCTGGTTAATTGAACAACATAATGTTCACAAATCGGACATTGTTGCAAAATATCCAGTTCGCAAGTCACAAAATTATCTGCAGGTGCAAGCATAAAAGTACGAGTTTTATGCAATCCCCCGCAGCAGTGAATATATCCCATATAATATAAACCCTCTCCTTAGCAGGTTCGGCAAACAACTTTACCATCTTTGGGTGTGAGTCTTAACCGATTACATAATTAGTATATATGTTTTTTCAAAAATTAAAAGTCCGCATTTTCCTTTAAGTAAAAATACGGACTTGACAACTCTTAAAATCCTTATCTTATTTGTAACTTATTTGCATTTTTTTTTACTCGGCATAAAATAATGATATGGGAAAGATTTTACTGATTACGGATAATAGTACAGTTTCTTTGAGGTATAAAAAGTTATTTGAAACGTATGAATATTGTTTTGGCATATGTTCAGATGCTTCATCTATATATAATTTTGTTGATAGTGAAATTATAGATGTTATTATTGTTGACAGTGCTATAAGTTCTGTTAATTCTATACTTACGATTAAGAAAATCAAAACTAAAATAGAAAATCCGCAAATCCTTTTGATTATGGATAAAGAGTTTGATAATATTGAACTTGCAAGAATTTCCAATGGCTTTATTTTAAACGATTTTTCAGATGATTTAATAATTTCAGTTATAAATTCCCATATAAAAAATAAGGAAAAATCAGATACCTTAACGGAAAAGAACAAAGAATTGGCAGATAGTTTGTATAAATTGAATGTCTTGTATAATACGAGTTCACAATTTGCGGGAACTTTAGATGTCAAAAAACTTATAAATTATATGTTAGAAGGTCTTGACAAGTCATTGAGTTATGATTTAACCTGCACAATATCTTTCGGATTTGAAAATGAACCTGTCTTAATTATAAATTCTTTGTATGATATTTCTGAGGAATTGGCAAATGCATTAAAAATGCGTGCTATTTTGAATTATAAATCTTTATTTAAGGATGGAAATATTCCTTTTGAAATTGATGATAGAAATTTAAAAGTTGTAAAATATATAAAGAATCCGACAAATAAATTTACTTTCTCAATATTTGAATATGATAATATGTTTGCACCAATTGATTTGGGGGACAATTTTTTCGGATGTATTGAGATTTTTAAAGAAAAACCGTTTACTTCAGATGATGCGAGTTATTTTCAAACAATTGTTCAGCAGGTGTCTTTACCGTTAAAAAGTGCGGGATTGTACAGCGAAATTATTAGCAAGAATGAAAAACTTGAAAAACTTGAGCGTGTAAAATCGGATTTTATTTCGATTGTATCCCACGAATTGAGAACTCCGTTAACTCCTATAAAGAACGCCCTAAGTATTTTATCCAGCGGAAGATGCGGCGAATTAACCGATAATGCAATAAAATTTGTTAATATGGCAAAAAGAAATGTCGAAAATCTTACCAATATAATTAACGATATTTTAGATATCAATAAGATTGAAGCCGGTAAAATGGATTTCAAATACAAATTGATGGATATACATTCTGTTATAGAAACGGTAAGGGCAAATTTCGATTGTGTTGCAAAAGAACATAATATAATCTTGACAACGCAAGAAGAAAGTTCACTTCCGGAAGTTTATGCAGATTCACAAAGACTTGGACAAGTGCTTACTAACCTTGTTTCTAATGCCATAAAATTCACACCAAATGGTAAGAGTATTGTTATAAAGTCTGAATTGAAAAATTCAGAAGATATAGTTAAAAATCCATATTTTAAAGACGATTTGGATAAACTTAACGGTAATTACGTAATTGTGAGCGTAATAGATGAAGGTATTGGTATAAAAGCAGAAAATTTATTGAAAGCATTTGATAAATTTACACAAATAGAAAGTTCTCTCTATCGAAAGGTTGGAGGAACAGGCTTAGGATTGCCTATTGCAAAGCAGTTAATTGAAGCGCATAATGGAAAAATTTGGTGCGATAGCGAAGAAAATAAAGGTTCAAGTTTTCATTTTGCAATTCCTGTGAGTGCTGAGGCTGTGCCTGTAAAAACAATACAAAAAGCACTTTTGTAATATAATAAAACTATGGATATGAAAAAGAGAAAAATAAGTATATTAGGTTCAACAGGTTCTATAGGGACTCAGGCACTAGAAGTTATTGAAAAATTACAGGATAAATTTGAAATAATTGCTCTGGCAGGTGGCAAAAATGTTGAATTACTTGAAAAGCAAGCAAGAAAGTTTAAACCCAAATATATATGTGTTGGTGAAAATTCGTATTCTAAATTGGAAATCTCAGGCATAAAAACTTTGTATGGTCAGGAAGGCTTAGAAGAAATATGTTCAAACAAAGAAAATGATATAATTCTTGTTGCCGTGTCAGGCAAAATCGGTTTGAAACCAACACTAAAGGCTATAGAAAATAATATAACAGTAGCATTGGCAAACAAAGAAACCCTTGTAATGGCGGGTGATATTGTTATGAAAAAAGCCAAAGATTGTAATGTGAAAATTATTCCTGTAGACAGTGAACATTGTGCAATTCATCAGTGCATAAAAGATATTTCTCAGGTTGAAAAACTTATCATAACGGCAAGCGGTGGCCCTTTCCTGAATAAGACAACAGAAGATATGAAACGTGCAACAGTAGAACAGGCTTTGGCACATCCTCGTTGGAATATGGGAAGAAAAATTACTGTTGATTCAGCAACATTGATGAATAAAGGTTTAGAAATTATTGAAGCGCATCATCTTTTTAATATGCCTTATGACAAAATAGATGTTGTTGTACATCCGCAAAGTATTGTGCATTCAGCAATTGAATATAAAGACGGTAGTGTAATTGCGCAGTTGGGTTTGCCAAGTATGCATATTCCGATTCAATATGCGATATCATATCCTGAAAGATTTGAGGGTATAAAGTCAAAAAGTTTTAGTTTTGCAGATATAGCAAGACTGGATTTTGAAAAACCTGATTTTGACAAATTTCCGTCATTAAAAATGGCATATCAAGTTGGAAAATTAGGCGGAAGTGCTACTGTATGCTTAAATGCAGCAAATGAAGAGGCTGTTTTTGCATTTTTAAACGGAAAAATCAGGCTTTATGATATTTATCAAATAGTTGAAAATATGCTCGATAGACATAATGTGATATATTCTCTTGATATAGATGAAATATTTGAAATTGATAAAGAAATTAGATTAAAAACTCAAGAATATATACGTAATGAATTAGTAGAAAAAGTTTAGTAAAATAAGAACTTCTTTTCTTATCAATATCGCTAAAATTGCGCAAGACCATAAAAGAGAAATAACTGTCATTCCGATTGGAATTAGAGCAAGAAGAAATTCAAAAAATATTATAACGATTGCCTGACATCGTTGTGCAAATATTTTTGTTTCAATATATTCAGGCAATTTCTCGGTTTCAATATATTTTTCTATGGATTCATCTCTTAGTGAAATTGTTTTGGTCGGATAGTATCTGCATAGTTCTGATTTAACTTTAAAATAAACTTCTTCATTTAAAAGATTGATGTATTTGAATTTGAGAAAGTTTTTGTCAGGACAATTGTGGTATAAAAATTTAATTTCTTTTTTGTTGTCATTACATACTATGTTTTTTACAGCATCAATTTTATATATGTTTAAAATTTTAGAATTATTTTTGATAGATTTATATTCAACAATTTCATGGTCTGAAAATTGAAGAAACTTATTATTTTCGGAATAAATTTTAAATCCGATTGCCAATTCAAAAACAAACATTATTGAAAGGAATATTTTGGCAATAATATTAAAACCTAAATAGTATATCAAATAAGCAATAATTCCTATTGCAAATATGATAGGCAAGATTACCAGCATTTGTAATAGAACAGGATTTCTTGATAATGATATATTTCGTTTAAGCATTATAAAACAATGATAAATTACAATTGGTAAAATCAAATCACTTATTAAGAGGAAATTAATATTATTGTTAAAAGATTTACAACAAAAGTAACTATATGCTATACTGTCGTTAAGAATATTTTTAGATTAGGGGATGTTATGAAAAAAATTCTTATAGTAGATGATGAACAAGATATAGTAGAAAGTTTAAAGTTTGTCTTAGAGAATTATAATTATACATGTTACTGTGCATATAACGGAGAAGACGGTTTGAAATTGGCACGAGAGATAGCGCCTGATTTAATAATATTAGATGTAATGATGCCAAGAATTAATGGTTATAAGATTAGTCGATTATTAAAATTTGATGCAAAATATAAGAACATTCCTATATTAATGGTTACTGCACGCTCTCAGGAGGAAGATAAACTTATCGGAGAAGAAACCGGAGCAGATGAATATATTACAAAACCTTTTGACCTTGATGAAGTTGTGAAGATTGTTCAGAAATATTTGGAAACCGAAAGCAATTAAAAATGAATATCATAACAAATAAAACTCTAGAAACTCTAAAATATGATTTAGTCAGAGAAGGGCTTGTTCAATATGAAATAGTAGAGCAGGCAGAAGAAATTGCTAATGCTCAAAATATAAATATAGGACAAGCATTAATTAATTCAGGATTTTTGACCGAAGAACAATTGATAAAATTTTTGGAATCCAAATTGCATACTCCATACGTTAATTTGGAAGATTATGAACTTGATACAAAATGTTTAAAGTACATTAATTTTTCAGATGCAAGAAGATATAAAATTATCCCATTATTTAAAATAGAAAACACCTTAACAGTAGCAATGGCAGATCCTAGAGATTTGTTTGCAATAGACAAGATAATGGAATCAGCCGAATGTGAGATTGATCCTGTATTATCATCAGAAGAAAGTATTTTAAAAGCGATTGATGAATATTACAAGTTTGATGTGAATGTTGGTAATATTTCAACAGAAAGTAATATGGGATATAATTGGCAGGATGAACTTCATAAAGAAGATCTTAGCGATGAGCATATCCAAAAAATTATTCGTGCGATATTAAAGCAGGCAATAATCGAAGGAATTCATGAAGTGACCTTTCAAGGCGAAGAGGATGGCTTGGGGGTAAATTTCAAAAAACATGGTGAGTTAGACAATAAAGGCAGTATCCCAACGACATTGGTGGCTTCATTTATTGCGAAGTTAAAAGTCTTATCAGAACTTGATCCATCAGTATCAGAAGTCCCGCAACTTGGGAAAGTGTGTTTCAAGGTAGATAATATAATAGTTTTGGCAAGTGTATCAACATTCCCTACAATAATGGGCGAACGTATTTTTATGAAGATATACAAACCGCCAAAACCATTGGATAAAATAATTACATCAAAATCTGAACTTACTCAAGTAAAACAATCACTGGAAAAACCCGGGATTATACTTGTATGCGGTTCAGCGTTGAGTGGCAAAACTCATATAATATATTCACTTTTGTTAGAGGCTGCAAAGTCAAAATATAAAAATATTATGACACTGGAAAGTATCGCAAAATACGAACTTGAAGGTGTAAACCAGTGTGAATTTAATGAAAATGTCGGGTTTAATATGGATAAAGCCGCAAGATTTATCGGTTTTCAAAACCCTGATATCATATATCTTGAAAGTATAAATTCGAAAGAATCTTTTGATTATTTTTCAAGTCTTGTATTCAATGACAAAATTATTATTATGGAATTTTTAGCAAATAATATGGAAGATTTAAGGACAAAAATGTCTTTTTCAGATTTTGATACTTTGAAAGAACTTATAACAAGTATGATTTTTATACATTCACAAAACAGTGTTGAAGTATTTAATCATGAATCTTTGCAAAAGTATTTAGGTTAAAACTATAATTATTTCAAGAAAATTTTTTACTAATCTTTAATCCAACGGAAACTTTTAACATAATTACTTCCGTTGATGTCACCATAAATTTCTGCTCTAAAGACTCTTAGAGTATTATTTTTGTTGAAATTAGGAATTTTATTTATGTTACTTGTTGAACTTGGGTTAATTTCATTGATATTAATTCCAGGGATTGTATTAAGTAGTGTATTTAAAGATGTATTAGCAATTTTACCGGTAAGAGTTGAAATATTTTTAGAAAGACTGCCATAAACTTCCATATCTGCAACAAGTGTTGCAATATTGTAACTTCCTGTCAAATACATATTCAAATCTTTTCCGCTTGAATATACATTGATATTATCTGCAATCCCGTCTTTTACATGGATGTCACCGCTAATACTTTTGAAGTTACCTGTTTTTAGTGGAGTAATCAAATCAATAATTCCGTTGATAGAAAGACCGGTTATTCCACCTGTGATAAGGTTTCCTGCTTTTAGAAGGTATTCAAGAGAACCCAGTTTTGGCATCCTTCCGTCTTTAACATTAAATACACCTTCGCCAGATAATGTTTTAACACAGTCAACGCTTGTAATGCCGCTGCAAGCAACGGACATATCACCTGTTACGGAACCATACATTTGTCCCGGCATGTCAAAGAAATTTTCGCCCATAATTTGTGCATCGGCATCTTTTACTTGCATAGTTGCTTTACCATTCAGATTTTTCAAATCGTAGGTAATAGTACCGTTAACAGTTCCGTTTGCGAGTTTAAAATTGTAATTATCAATATTTAGAACTTGGTTATTATCTAGAGTGAAATGAGAACTGAAATCTGTAGCTACGGCTTTTTTGATAAGTATATTATCCGCCTTAACTAAAGCGTTTTTGATGACTAAAGTGTCTGCCGGCAGAAGTTCTTGAGTTGTATATGGAACTGGACTGTTATGGGTATTATCAGCCTCAATGTCGCTCATTGCTTGAGTTATAACATTTAGATTTAATTCATCCATTGTAATATTTATATCATCAACTTCAATAGGTTTTGTAGGTTTATTAACAATTTTAGCGTTCATCAAAATATCATTAGTTAAAACAACGGCTTTTGTTGTTAGGTTTATGAAATCTTTTTTGAAGTCGATATTGATATCTCTTACGGTTGAATCAAGTACAGGAATATCAATACTATTGATATTCAAAAATCCAAGAGCATAAGGTTCTAATGATGTTCCGTTTAGAGTTAAATCTGTTGTGAATACCCCTTGCTTGATTGTCGGTTTTTTGAACAGAACATTAAATATTCTTGCATTTGTAGGGTGTTCGGTTTTAACTTTAAGATTTTTAAATCCTAATACATTATTATTTAAAAGTGAAATTTCGCCTGATGCGTGTAATAAATTTTGTCGTGAAATCTTTTTACTTTGAGAAGTAATTGATTGACTGTAATTTAAAGAATTTATTTTAACTTTATTTGGATATAAAACAACATCGGATTGAATAGTCACCGGGTTAGTTGTCATTTCTTCAGAATTGAAGGTTCCTGTTGGCGCGCCTGCAATTGTTGCACCCATATAATATAATGAAGCATTTTCATCTAAGGATAATTTTGTTTTTGCTCTTAGAGCATTCAAAGATCCTGCTAATTGAGTGTATAAATTTATATTTCCTTTTGCTTTTATTGGGTAAACTGATTTTGAGTTAAAGAATCTATCAAAAAATATTTGTGTTAATTTTGCACTTATAGAAATATTTGCATTAGGGTTTTGAGAATAAATATTTGAAATTTTGCCATTTATAAACACAGGCATAGAACTAACATTTGAGGTTATTTTATCAAGATAAAGAGTATCTCCTCTCATATTTGCATGGCCACGGCGAATGCGTATCATTGTATCGTATGGTTTGTAAATAAATGATATATTATTAAGTGCAGTATCTGCATAAATTGCATTATTTTTAATTTTGCCAGCTATGTCAACTTTTCCTGATATGTTTTCAATATTATCAATAATAGAGGCTATATCTTTCGGGAGAGTTATTTGTTTTTTTATTGAATTAATTGAACTGGTGTCAAAATTTTTGAAGTTAAAGGTTGCATCTGATATACTTAAATCTTCCTTATCAATATCTTTCATTGTGAGAGTCAGAGTGAAAGGATTTTGATTGAATAAACCTGTAAGTTTTGAGGTTTTCAAAAGACTATGTGCGATTGTGAAATTCCCGCCATGAAGTTTTATCGGATTATTAGCGGACATGTTAGGTAAAAATTTCCCGCTAACTTTAATTTTGTTATAGTCAATATTATCAGCATCAGCCGCGCCCTTATAACCCGCATCAAAAGATGTGTATAAATTCCCGATTTCATTTTTATATGGAAGAACTTGATCAGGGTGAAGCATGTCAAAAATATCGGCAAGTTTAAATTTATCAGAATGAGCTTTAAGATCAATTTGAGAATCAGAACCGGTACCCCAGACGTGAACCTTTGAATTTCTAACGTATCCTGTAACATCATAATCTGAGTCGTATTTATCAAAATTAACAACGCCGTTGACATTTGTAAAAGGTAAAAATGTATCTTGCATAACAGTTTTAGCATTATGCAGTGTAATTGTACCTTTTGAAAATAGGTCTTCATTAAATACAATTTCTTCGGCTTGTTTGTCAACATTGCCGTATATATGTAGGAAAATATCAGCCAGTCCGTCAGGGTTTGTGAATGGTTTAACTACTTTTTGTACATCAACAAGAATTGGCGATGTTTGAATTGTTTTCAGTAATTTTTTAATATCTTGACCTTTTGATTTTACATAAACATTAAGTTTTCCAAGTATTATACAATCTCCATATATTTGAACAGGCTTGTTATTAATTGTTGCGGAGTATGTTTTAAATGTAACTTTTTTATCGTCAAATTTAACTTCTCCTGAGCCGTTATATAAGTTGAGATTATGAATCTCAATAAAAGAAGCTGAGGCATTTTTAAACTTGATAATTCCCCAAAGGTGCGGATCTATTTTTTTGCCTGCAGATTTCATATCGATACTGCCAATGCCTGAAATTTTCATCATTGGAACAGGTCCTAGTTGGAAATTTAGGATTTCGTGTAATGGATTAAGAATTTCTTGAGCAGGTTCTAAAACTACAGCATCAGAACTTTTAATATTTAATTCTGAATATTTTGAACCGTCAATTAGTACCATTCCATTAACATCGACATATTGGTTGTTTGTTGCGGGCACATTTACGTCAATAAACATTTTGTGTCCCATAAATTTCAAATCGATTTTTGCATTAGCCTTTGCGCCTTTCATTGGGTGTATAAGGTAGGCATCTGTAAGTTGAACTTTTCCGTTTACGGCAGGCGGAATACCTTCACCTTTGAAATTTAATTCTCCGTTTCCTAAACCATAGAATTTATATTTTTTAAGTTTGTAGAAATTAAATTCTTTAGGTAAATCTTTTGTCCAAGGAAGCAAAGCAACAACATCTTCAATTCTTGTATTTGTTACCTTTGCAGTTAGGTTGTAGGCTAGTTTTTTGCTTCCCAAATTGAAAATTTTTCCATCAAGTTTTGCATGGATATTATCACTTTCTATTGTTGTATTTTTAAAATTGATACCATTTTCAATTGTTCCGAAGTTTATTTTTGCGATGATATCTTTTGAAGATGCAATTTTTGAAACATTATCTTTCCCGCATATTTTCAAACCTTTTAGGGTAAGTGCGGTTTCAATATTTTTATGTCCGAATTTATCATTTTTAGTATTGGCTTTTAAGTTAATAAGCCCACTGACATCTGTAATTTTCCCTTTTGTCAAAATTTTAACATAGTGAGTTAGGGCTGCCAAATCAAAATTATCGATGTTTGCAATTATTTTTAATTTATCTTCACTCAGTCTGTTTATCGGCAGGTCAATATCGATATCTGCCATTATTTTAGAGGTCTTGTCGCCAACGTATAATGTGCTATCTGTTGAAAATCTGGCGTGTTTGTTTGCTACATATTTACCGTTTTTAAAATACTTTCCTATATATTTTATCTTTTGATTGTATTTTAAGTCATCAAGGTAAATATTGTATTCCCCTAATTCCAGATTGACTTTGGCAAGTTCAAATTCGCTTTTTTCTTTCGGAGCCTTTATTTGGTATTGACCGATTTGGAATTTTGAATCTTTGGTAAAGGTTAAATGTACTTCTTCTTTTTGGGCAGAAAATCTTGCTACTTCAACCTTTTTTTTCAGAAGTGGTAATAATTTTATTTGAATTTTGGGGTTATCAATTGAAGCGGCAACTGTATTATCATAATTCAGTAAAGATACATTATCAGATTCAAGCCAAATAGAAGGAAACATTCCCATCGATAGTTTTGGGTTGCCTATATTAACTTTATATTGAGTTTTTTCAAAAATTAAATTCTCTATTTGAGATTTGTGGGCTTTTATATTCACAATAGCAGGAATTCCCCACGTATATAACCCGCAGGAAATTACTACTACACTTATTGCTATTATAATTTTCCACTTTTTCCTCATATTATACTTATTATATTATAATTTGTAGAATAAGTACATCAAAAATATCCTCCAACTTTAGTATTTTTCACATAATACTTGGAAGTAGTTTTGCGGATGGAAACAATTTGGGCAATATTCGGGTGCTTCAGTGCTATTGCATACATAACCACATTTTCTGCAAATCCATTCAGTGTGGGTGTTTTTAGAAAATACTGTATTGTTTTGTAAATTTTCGTATAATTGTTGGTATCTTTTTGCGTGATGATTTTCGGCAATTCTTACATTGTGAAATGATTTTGCGATTTGCTCAAAACCTTCTTCTTCAGCAATTTTTTCTGCATCTTTGTATAAGGTTTCATATTCTTCTGTTTCACCTGCTATTGCACTGGATAAATTTTCCTCTGTTGTGCCCAGTTCAAAAGGGTAAAAACTATCAACATGTGCCAGCGGATTTTGTATTATGTAACTGTAAAAGATTCTGGCATGTTCTAATTCATTTTCTGCTGTTTCCAGAAAAATTGCACTAATTTGTTCATATCCCTCATCTTTTGCTACTTTTGAGTAATAAGTATATCTGTTTCTTGCTTGCGCTTCACCTGCAAAAGCATTTATAAGGTTTTGTTCGGTCTTTGTTCCTTTTAATCTTTCATCCATAAATTTTCTCCTAAACTTTTCATTTTAAAATACCAAGGTTTTATGGTTTTCAAAATTAGATGAAAGAGTAGTCTATCTCGGCAGGTTTTGCCAAGGAAATCAAAACTTTATGGTGATTATTTAACGCTCAAAATGTAACAGAATAATATTATTATGATAGTTAGGAAAATTATGACAGATTTATTATTTTATACAAAGAAAATTGCACGAAAAATTTCATACTACGATGCAATAGTAGATTTCACCGAAGAAAGCCATTGGTTTAACCCTTTTTATAAACAGCCGGAGGTAACGGTTATTTGGGTAGATAATCCTGATGAAAGTGAAAAGTGGAATATTTAAAATTATGCGCCAATGTTTATGTATGCTTTCATAATCTTATTATCAACGGTGTCATTTATTGCTTTTTGAACTTGTTCTAATTGATATTCTGTTGATAATCCATTCACTTTAACTTCTTTGTCTGCAAGAAGTCTTAGCGAATCTTTTAAATCGGCAGGTGATGGAGAATAACTCCCTAATACAGTTAATTCTCTATAATAAATTTCATTGTTTGCATATCCGAAATTTTTTGGTGTGCTTGAAAATACAAGAATTTTTCCGCCATCTCTAACATATTTTAACGCAGTATCTATTGCTTTATCAGAGCCTGAAGTCATAAATACCCCGTCAGCGTTAATACTTTCACACATATCAAGAACATTGAATGCCTCAATACCCAAGTTCTGTAGTAGTTTTACTCTTGTTGCGATTAAATCACACCCTATAACATTCATTCCAAATGCTTTTAGTGCTTGAGCCATAAGAATACCAATAGAGCCAAGCCCAATAACAAGAACGGTTGAATTCTGTCTTAATGATGCACGTTTAACCGCACGAATACAACAGCCCAAAGGCTCGTAAAAAGCTGCTTCTGCATTAGATAAGTTCTTTGGTTTTAGATAAGCGACATTTTTTAAATGTTCTTCTGATACAAATACATATTCGCTAAAACCACCCGGTTTTATGTTAGTTTCTTTGAAATGTCTGCACATTGAAACATTCCCGTTTTTGCAGTATTCACATTTGCCACAAGGAATGTGGTGAGAAGTTACAATAATATCACCTTGTTTAAACTCAGTATCAGAATTAATCTCAATAATTGATGCAACGATTTCATGTCCCAGTACAGTTCCGTTTTTTGACAGATGTTGTTTTAATTTGACAATATCAGAACCGCATAACCCGCAGCCCAAAACTTTTACAATAGCACCTTTTCTTCCGTCTAATTTTTCATCTTCGCGTTCTTTAACAACAAGAATATCATTTTCAACTTCTGCAACTTTCATAAAACCCTCCTGATTTATTTTACAATAAAAAAGTCTGAATTAAAATGACAAAATCTGCTGTTCCCTCACCCCACCCCTCTCCCAAAGGGCGAGGGAGCAAAGTTTAAATTGACGGTAAATTAAAGGTGGAAATTTCAAAATATTTTTCTACTAAAAACTCTCTCCAATGTGCGGGATAGCGTGAGGCTTTACAAATGTAAAGCAGATAATTGCTCAAAATGTTTCTAATAAATAATCCCCTCTCCAATGGTGCGGGATAGCGTGAGTTTTTTTTAACGTAAAGCCGATAATTGTTTAAAATGTTTCTAATAAATAATACCCTCTCCAATGGGAGAGGGCTCGGGTGAGGGTTAATCCTCTACTTTGAATTTCTTTTTCTTTTTAACTTTTTCAAAAATCAGAAGGATTGTACAAATAACAACGCAAATCATTGTTGAAATCATCCAAAATGCAATTGCGCCATTCCAACCGAATTTATCAACAACGAAACCAGTGCCGCCTGAAGATAATGCAGCGCCGATGTAGCCGAAAACTCCTGTAAATCCGATAGAAGCGGAAGCAACTTTTTTAGAACTGCTTTCAACAGCGCACAATCCGCCGATTAACATTTGAGGGCCTGCTGTAAATACCCCAATCATTGCAGCATAGATATAATCTAATACATGATTTGATGCAGGGTTTGCGGCAAATGCAAGCAAACTTAGAATTAAGCATATTAAAAATACAATATTAATTGGTGTTCTGTTACCTTTATATATTTTATCGGAAATAACACCTGCAAGTATTGCGCCGCCGGCACCTACTAGAGCAAGAGAACTCAATTTAGAACTTGCCAATGTGAGTGAATTATGTTTAACTTCAACAAGGTATTTTACAAGCCAATCTTCTGTTCCAAATCTGATGATATAAACAAAAATATAAGCAATTGCAAGCATCCAAATTACAGGGTTGCATAAGATATGTTCTTTAAAGATTTGAAAATACGGAGTATCATCAGTTTCTTCTTTTTTATCTTCTTTAACAGGTTCATTATTATATTTTTCGATATCAGGCAATCCCAGTGATTGAGGTTTATCTCTCAGTCTGTCGTACAACCATAATCCTGTAATAATACAAATTATTGCAGGGATATAAAATGCAGCCTTCCAACCGAATTTATCTATTGCAAAACCTGAAAGCATTACAGCTGAAAACACACCAATTTGGTGAGAAGTTGACCATAATGACCATTTAGTTCCTCTTTCAGAATTAGAAAACCAATAAGATAAACTTTTTGCAACAGGAGGGAATCCGCATGATTGGAACCAACCGTTAGCACCCCAGAAAAATGCTAATATCCATAATAGAACAGTAGCAGACGGTAGTCCGAAGAAACTTACATGTCCAGGAGTAATGAAGATTGCACTTAGTACAAAACATAAATTACATATTGCAGATAAAATCAATGCTGTTGGTAAAAAAGTTCTTACATTGGCTTTATCAGCAATAACGCCATTTATAAACTTCCCAATGCCATAAGTCACATATAGAGTTGAGCCTAATAAACCTAGTTCAGTGTTTGACATGTTTAAAGCCTTGCCCATAGCAGGTAATGCTACAGCAATATTTTTACGGCACAGGTGAAATACTACATAAGCAATAAAACTTGAATAAAAAATTCTCCATCTCCAATGTTTATATAAAGAAGATACCTTTTCAGAATCTTGAATAGGCTCTGCTGCCGGAGGTTCTTTGAAAAACGCTCCTAATTTCTTTAACATAACTCATCTCCTATTTGTTATTCTTAATTACTTGAATATTTCTTGTTTCAGTCAATTCTTGTCTTGCATTTTTAATAATTTCTTTTTTCTCTTCATCCAAACTTCTACCGTTTACAAGGCGGTCAATAAAACCTGTATTTAATTTGACTGCTTTTTCTAATGCACCTATTTCTTCTAAGACCGGTTTTATAGTATTGAAATCATATCCAAAAGTTTGTTTGGAATTATAAACTAACATATCGCCTTCTTGAGATGTAATAGGGGCACCACCTTGTTCAAAATAAAGTTTGAATACGGATTTCAAATCTTGCATTTCTGATTGTAAAGTTGTAACTGTTTGTTGTAATCTTAAAAATCTTTCAAATAAATATTCAACATTTTCTAATTGTTTGCTTTCCCAATCGTATTTTTGAGTATATAATTTCTTCAATTTAGGATAAGCCAAAGCCAAACCCATCGTATCACCCATTGCTCTGTGGTGGTCTTTTAACTCAACTTTAAATTTTTCAGTTAAGGCATTTAGTCCGTGAGCTTCTAGGTCAGGATAAATTTCCTTAAACATTTGTTGAGTATCAATTCTTTCGTTTTTAATTTCTTCACCGGTAGTTCTTTTAGCGGCTTCGTTAATAAAAGAAAAATCAAATATTGCGTTATGAGCAACTATTGGATAATCTCCTATAAATTCTAAAATTTTCGGCATAATTTCCGCTTCAGTAGGGCTATCTGCAACCATTTCCTGTGTAATCCCGTGAATTGCAATACTTGATTTTCTAATATGTTGTTCAGGGTTTATCAGGGTTTGAAATTCATCTTTAATTTTACCATTTTCGAGTCTTACTGCTGCGAATTCAACCATTTTTTCTCTGGTATAGTCTAAACCTGTTGTTTCTGTATCTAAAACAATTTCAATTACTTTTTTTCTTGCCATTTTATTATCCTAAGTAGATCTTCATTTTGATAATAGCACAAAAGTTTTTTCTATGTTAGTATTGTGAAGTATAATTTAATAAAGAGGGTTATTTATGGCTAATGTAATTGATTTATCAGATAATAATTTTGAAGCGGAAGTAATAAATTCAGATGTTGTAGTAGTTGTAGATTTTTGGGCTACTTGGTGCGGACCTTGCAGAAAACTATCTCCTATAATTGATGCTGTTGCTCAAGAATATGATGATAGAGTAAAATTTGCGAAGGTAAATGTTGAAGATTGTGTAGACACTGCAAATAAATATTCAATAATCAGTTTGCCAAGTGTTTTAATTTTTAAAAACGGTGAACCGGTGGAGAGAATGGCAGGGTTAATGCCAAAATCTACTCTAATTTCAAATATAGAAAAATCGCTATAAATTGCTTATAGCGATTTTTCTTTTATTATTTGAGATATTTTAATTAGTTAAAATATCTTTTTAAAAGACCGTCAAAACCTTTACCATGTCTTGCTTCGTCTTTAGCCATTTCGTGAACTGTGTCATGGATTGCATCATAGCCAAGTTCTTTTGCTCTTTTAGCGATTTCAAGTTTACCTGCACAAGCACCGTGTTCTGCTTCTGCTCTTAATTCAAGGTTTTTCTTTGTAGAATCTGTAACAACTTCACCTAGCAATTCTGCAAATTTAGAAGCGTGTTCTGCTTCTTCATAAGCATATCTTTTGTATGCTTCAGCAACTTCAGGATAGCCTTCTCTTTCAGCAACTCTTGCCATTGCAAGATACATACCTACTTCTGTGCATTCTCCTGTAAAGTGTGCTCTCAAACCTTCCATGATTTCTTTATCTTCAACAACACCATCGCCAACTTTGTGTTCGCAAGCATAAACTTTGTCTTTGCCATCTACAACGTTGAATGTTGTAGCGCCACATAAAGGGCATTTTTCAGGTGCTTTATCTGCTTCTGTTGACCAACCGCATACTGTACATACAAATTTCATAGTCTAACCTTCCTTTCTTCTTATTTACAATTTTATCTTCGTCATATTATTATATCATTTAAAAGAGAAATGTAAATAAGTTCTAAAAGGGTTTCCTATATCATTTATTTGGCAATTAATAGTATGTAAATTGCAAGAATAAATGCTACTATAGTGAAAAATCCAACTACAATCCAATATTTGGATATTTTTTCTTTTTTAGGGATTGACTTCATAGAGCAGTGCTGCTTTTTGGTGGGGCTTTTTGTTTTTTTGTTTGTCGTTTTTTTTGTTGTTGCAGAAGATTTTTTATCAGTTTTGCTTTTTGTATTTTTCTTTGCTTGTTCTTCTGCAGTTTGATATTTTTGTGCAAGTGTTTTATCTTTTTTTCCTGTTGCTAAAAGTTTTATATCGTAGTGAAGTTTTAGGGTTTCTAAATCTCCGTTTTTATTGTAAACCTTATAATTTATTGCAACTTCAAATGCTCTTTGTAAGCACTCAAGAGCATTAATGCCGTTTTGTTTTACTGAAGATGAGTGGACTGTTTTATTTCCGCATTTTTTCAAGAAATACAAGTCTTCAATAAACTCTTTTTCTTGTTCTGAACCTTGAGCATTATCTTTAAGAGTGGCAAGCATTTGGTCAAAGGTTTCTTCAGAAGTTCTTTTTTTGCCGAGGACATTTTTACAAACATTTTCTGCAAATCTGCGAGTTTGGCTTATACATTGCTCAAAATATTCATCACGATACAATCTTTCAGCATCAGCAATTATATCGTACAAGTTAACATCAGTATCTTTTAAAAAATCGAAATTTGTTGCCATAATTTGAGTATATCATAATAAAACAACATGAGATAATTTAAAGATAGTATTAAACTAAAAAATACTTGCTTTTAAATTTTCAAATGATAGAATTGACCTGTCAACATAGGTTGGAAAAGTAATAATCCCGGATCGTCTAGTGGCAGGACGAAAGATTCTGGCTCTTTTAACGGTGGTTCGAATCCATCTCCGGGAGATTAATAATAAAAACGGTTCTTAGAACCGTTTTTATTATTTATAATTAAATTTTATAATCAATACCGTATTTTGCCCATAGTTTGTTATAGAAATCTTTATTCTTTTCTATGTTTTCTCTTGTTAATCTCATATACATTGAAGTATTAAAACTGTGGGCGTCTATATTTGAGGTTTTTAGTGCTCGTTGAATGTACTCTTCTGCAAGGTCATTTATATCCAGGTGCAGTTGTTGTCTTACGGGGATATTATGCAGGTTGTTTTCTAGCGTTTGCAGTGTAGTTTTTGCTTTGGCTTTCAAATCGGAAAATGATTTGGTTGGGTCATTCATTATGTTTTTAAGTATTCTTATGCTGTCATCCGTATTTTTTTCAAATGGTGTGAACTTATATTTTGCATGAAAATATATGGCACTATCTTTGGATTTTATTTCTATTTGAGAGGCTTTGTTTTCAAGCATTTCCATAACACTTGTAAGTCTTAGCAATTCTCCAAATCTAAAACTTTTTTTTCTGTATTCCGGCAGAACTTCAATATAAAAACCGTACATCGGTTTTTGAGGGCTATCTATGGAAATTATTTCTTGTCCAAAAACTTTGTTAAGTGCATTTTTTATCTCTATAATAAAACGGTTTCCCCCGTCAATGTATTTTCTTATACCAACAGATAGATTACCTAAAATTTCGTTTTTAACAGGTATGGTTTTAAATAATTTTACGTTGTTGCCAAAATATGAAACATTTTTCCATTCAACTCTGTTAAGCCCTTTAAATGTTGGTTGTATGTAGTTTTGATTTGAAATTTTCATATTGAATATAAAGTTTAAAAATATAAAATTTTGCTAATAAATTATTTTAAATTGTGGCGATTTGCGAAGATTTCTTTAAGTTTATCCGTTATTATTTCTACTATTTCAGGAAAATGAAAATCTTCTTTTTCTCTGGCGTAAATTTTTTCACAAATTAATTCTGGATGAGAATCTTGAATTTTGTCCAAATATTTGTACCCTTCATCATAGGCGTTATATTCTTCAATAAGTCTATATCTTGAACTTTGCAAAAAATCAATTTGTTCTTCTGTATTAAGTTGTTTTAAAAATTCTGATAATGCTTTTTGTGTATTTTCTTTATTAAATTCATTGCGGGTATAGAGATTATCTCGATAGAATTTTTCTGTTTTGTCCAGAGTTTTTGAATAGAACATCTTTAGTGCTCTTGCATTATGTTTTGGATTAGTGAGGTTTAAAAAATAATGCATTGTTTCGTGTAATGCTATTTCTGTATCTAAAATTCCTAAACCGTCCATCATTTGACGTTTTTCAATACGTATAAGATAACCTAGGTTATTGCTTTGGTCATCAACACACAGACAAGTTACTCCACCTTTTTTATCAAATGGTTTTACTGTGATATTTACATTTGTTGGGGTTGAATTTTTTAATGTTTTTTCGAACATATCAAATGTAATCGTTTTCTGAGTAAATTTTTTATTTATTTCATCAAAAAATTTGCTGTTAAGTTCTTTAGCAAGGTTAATTCTATCTTTGTAACTGCCTTTGCATATTTCTAAGGGTAATTTTATAGTTTGGCTTATTATAATCATATTTATTAGAAAACTGTACATAATTAATTTTGCTAATTTTAAAACAGATGAATAAAAAGTTAATATTACGTGATTGTGAACAATATTATTTGGAAATCGTTTTGTTGTTGAAAAAGAAGAGTCTTTTTGATATTATCAGGAAGAAAAGAGATTAAATAGAAAACGAGGTAAAAATGTCAGGACACTCTAAATGGGCGAACATTAAGAATAAAAAAGCAAAAACAGATTCACAAAAAGCAGTAGTGTTTCAGAAATATTCAAGAGAATTGATAGTAGCAGCAAGACTTGGCGGTCCGGATCCAAACGGGAATTTCCGTTTGAGAACAGCAATTGAAAAAGCAAAAGCCGCAGGTTTGCCAAATGATAATATCAAAAGAGCAATAGAAAAAGGTTCAGGAGCAGGTGCTGCTGATAATTATGAAGAATTGACCTATGAGGGTTATGCGGCAGGCGGTGTAGCTGTTGTATTGGAAGCAATGACAGATAACAGAAACAGAACAGCCGGTGATGTAAGAAGTATTTTTACAAAATTCAATGGTAATTTAGGTGAGTCAAATTGTGTAAGTTGGATGTTTGACAAGAAAGGTTCTATTGAATTTGATAAAGATGTTGATTTCGAAAAATTATTTGAATCAGCAATAAATCTTGATGCTGAAGATGTTACAGAAGAAGATGATTGTTATAAGGTAATAACTTCTGTAGAAAATTTCCAAGCAGTAGTTGAAGGTCTTGAGGCTGAAGGATTTAAAAGTACAAATGCAGAACTTACCAGAATTCCGCAAAATTATATCGAAATTACTGATGTTAAAACCGCAACATCTGTAATGAGATTGATAGACAGACTGGAAGAACTTGATGACGTTCAAAATGTATATGCAAATTGCGATATTCCGGAAGATGTTTTGCAACAAGTTGAGGTTTAATTTTGCTCACTAAAATAGAAAAACTTTCAAAAGTTCTAAATGAAGCATACAGTGAAAAAACATTGGAAAGTGCTTTAAAGATTTTTTTCGAGAAAAATTTTGATATTGAAGATTTTTCTATTGATATAAATAAAAAAGTATATTTAGAATCTCCGGTAATAGAAGAAAATGAGATTAAATATCCAATTTTCAAGCACAAAAGAAGTATCGGATATTTGATATTTAAGGGTGGCAATAACGAATTTAAGAAATTCATAAAATATGCTGCTCCGTTTATATCGTTGAAAGTTCAAAATCTTATCCTAAACGAAAAGATGCAGAAGAATGTGAATTTTCACGAAACAATGAAAAATATCGCAAAGATAATTGAAAGCCAATATGAATTAAATTATGTAATTCCGATAGTTGGTGAGATGATAGACAAATTCTTTACGGATTATCTTTTGTATATCTTTTTAAAAGATGAAAATCTTGGGAAAAATGTTTTGGCTTGGCCAATGGCATGCAAGGATAGTAAAATTCTTGAAATTGTAGAAAATTTTGAAGATACAGTTTTTACAGAAGATAAAAAGTTGCTTGCACTTCCTTTGAAAAGTGAGAGCAAAGAAGTTGGAGTATTGGTTGCCAAAAGCACAGGTGACAAGATTTCAGAGAAAGATTTTGACTATCTGACTCAGTTATCTTCTCAAATAGCAACGACAATTAATAGAGCAAATGTTTATGCTGAAATCTTAAAGCATGCAACGCTTGATGCATTGACGGGATTTTATAATCGCAGTCAATTGGAGGAACGTATAAAACAGGAAGTAGCAAATGCAAAACGTCAAAAGGCTCCATTATGCGGAATAATGACAGATATTGATTATTTCAAAAATGTAAATGATACTTATGGTCATGCAGTTGGTGATTTAGTCCTTAAAGATATTGCAAAGATTATAAGAGGTCAGTTGCGAGAATACGATATTGCAGGTCGTTATGGTGGAGAAGAATTTTCAATATTATTACCGTTTACCAAAATTGATGAGGCTCAAAAGGTTGCTGAACGTTTGCGAGCATCAATAGAAAATAAGGTCGTCGATATTTCTCAAGTAAATCCTGAAAGTGATACGAAAGATATTAAAGTCACGATAAGTATGGGTATTTACGAGATGAAAGAGAATGATAGTGATGAAGATTTGTTGAAAAAGGCTGATAAGGCTTTGTATCAAGCAAAAAATACCGGAAGGAATAAGGTAGTAGTTCAAGATGAATAACAGCATTGATTTTATATGTAAAACATTAGATGATACCAAAGAACTTGCATACAAATTTGCAAAACTAATAGAAAAGGACGGTTGCTTTATAAATTTGTATGGCGAGATAGGAGCAGGCAAAACAGCGTTTGTAAAATTGGTTGCTCAAGCAATTGGTGTTACTGAAAAAGTTACTAGCCCAAGTTTTGTAATTTTAAATGAATATCACAGTGCCAATATTCCTGTATATCATTTTGATTTGTACAGGTTGGAAAATGAAGGAGTAAAGACGATACTTGATGAACTTAGAGAATATTCAGAAAATCGTCAAATTTCATTTGTGGAATGGGCAGAGTTTTCTCAAGATGAAATTCCTTTTAATCATATAAAAATAAATGTGACATACGAAGATGATGATTCTCGCAAATATTCTTTTATTGGTGTCGGTGAAGATTGTGAAAAAATTGTAGAAGGATTGAAACAGTGAAAATATTAGTATTTGATACATGTTTAGATAAAATGTATGTGGCTTTGGCACAGGATGATAAAATTTTATCTTCTAAGGTAGTAGAAAATCAGGATAACAAATATCATTCAGCTTTTTTAATTTCAACAATCAAAGAAATTTTAAAAGAAAACAAATTAACACCGCAAGATTTGGATGCGATAGGAACAAATGTCGGCCCCGGTAGTTTTACAGGTATAAGGGCTTGTACAACTGTTGCAAGAATGATGGCACAGCAGTTAGACATTTTGGCATGCGGGGTTTCTTCGTTGGAAATTTTATCAAAAATTAATACAACTTCCAAGCCGACAGTAGTTGCCTTGGATGCAAGAAAAAACAGCGCATATTTATATATGGATAATGAAATAAAAGGCGCAGTTCAAATAGAAGAAATAAAAAAACTTATAGAAGGGAAAGATTATTATCTTATTACTGATGATAAAATGCAAAAAGAATTGGGAGGAATTTCATACCAGCAAGGGAATTACCAATTGGGTGAAATTCTTGCAGGCCTAATTTATTCAAAACTCAAAACAAATAAAGGTAGTTGGAGAGAATTAAAACCTTTATATATTCAACCGCCTGGAGTTCATATGAAGGTTAATAGTTAAATTCATTTTGCATAATTAAGTAAATATTTGTAAACAAACTATTTAAAAAAATAAATTATGGTGTTTATATAGAACATAATGGAAATTTCAAAAATACAATATATAGATAATCGAAGGAATATATATTCACCTTCACTAATAAGAAAACAATCATTTACAATACCAATCAGAGCGCAAATCCAAAATGATTGTTTCGTAAGAACCGCAGTTGACGAAAAAACAAATTATAGAGATAATATCCCGTTAAGAAGCTTGAGTTTTCTTGGCGGGATAAAATTTATGAACTATGAATTTGAAACAAAATTCAACAAAGTTTTTTTTACAAAGTTATTGCGAGAAGGTATTCCTGATGCGTATTCAGATATTGAAAGATTAATTCCTCGAGAAGAACTTGACGCCCACAGAGCAATGGGAACTTTTAGTGTAAAATCTCAAGTTGCAATAAAACATTTGAGAAAATATAAAAATAGTATGTTTCCTGTAGAACGGGAAATATTTACTATTCTAGAAAATTTATCAAAGAAACATCCGAATATGACACTTCAAGAATTATTAAGACTCAGATACCCACAGGTAGAGCAGTCTTTGATAAATCAGCAGAGTGAAGTGTTGAATAAAATTAATATGATGATACGATCTCTTCCTAAAAAAGAATATCTTGCAATGCGCAAACTTATACAAGGAGCGTTTGATAAAATATTCGCACAGGATCCGCTTCCAGAGGAGAGATTTGGTAGAAAAAGGTTTTTTATGGAATTTGAGAAAGTGGAAATAAGCGACAAACGCTTTAAAGACAAAATACGCAAGGCCGCAGATGCACTTCCACAATCTTCAGATTCTGTGAATGCGTTTATAATCAAATATTCTCAGCCGTATAGACTAAGGTATGATTATAATAAAAAAGAAATGATTAAACTTCCAAGAGATTCTCAAGAGATAGGAGAACGTTTGCTTGAGCCATCAGTAGCGACAGTTGATCATATTCACCCGCAGGCATCATTCAAAAAAGAGCAAGAAGCAATTTTAGAAGGTGAATTGTCAAAAGATGAATTGAGTACATTAAGAGTAACAACTCTAACAAGCAGTAAGACAAATTCTGCAAAGACAAATATTCCATTGGATAAATATATCAAACAAAGCAAATATGATATCCCCCAAAGAATTCAAAACCAGATAGATCGTTATATTTATATCTGTGAAAAATGGTTAAAGCAAGGGAGAATAGAAGATGCGGATTTGTTGGCAGATTATATTATTGTGTTACGTGATGAATATCAAAGACGTTCAAAACTTTTGACTATTGATATATCTGAATTAGAATCAAAATTACCACAATTGAAAGCCGCGGTTCAAAAGCATAATGAAAAAATGGAAATCAAATTAAATAAAAGACAAAATAATAAAAACCAAATAAATAATAGAACCAAAAATAAAAATAGAGCATTAGATTACGCAAAAGAAATATTAGGCAAAGACCTTGAGGATAGGAAAGTTCAGAAACATTCATCAAGGTATAGCGGATAAATTATAAAATCGCTTGCAAAAAACGAAAAATAGTGTACAATAAGGAAATGATAACTAAAGGTCTTAAAGACCAAAAAGTACACAATCAGGAGAAAAACAATGTACGAAGATGAAAAATTAGTATGTGAAGATTGCGGCAAAGAATTCGACTTCACAGCAGGCGAGCAGGAGTTCTATGCAGAAAAAGGACTTGTAAACAAACCGAAAAGATGCCCTGAATGCAGAAGAGCACGCAGAAAAAACAACAGAAAAAGAAGAAGAATGTATGATGCTGTATGTTCAAAATGCGGAGCACAGACGCAAGTGCCATTCAAACCGGTTCCGGGTAAAGAGGTCTATTGCAAAGACTGTTTCCAAAAACCAGAAGAAGCATAATTTGAAAAATTTAATATAAATAATAAATAGGAGGGCAGCGCAAAAATTTTGCGCTGCCCTCCTATTTAAGAATGCTATCATATAGTATAACAATTATTCAAATATTCAATAGTGCTGACTTTTTCGTCATACAAATATTTAATAAAGTTCAAATAAGCACTGTCTTTTGCCGAGATTACAAGATTTATTTCAAATCCGGTTGTGCAGAAAGGTTCATAATCATATACAACATAACTGTTATACTTACTTTTCCACTCTTTACGTTCTAATTTACCGTTATTTTCATCAATTATATCTTCCAACCAAGGCAAAAGTTCTTGATCTATATTTTTCATTTCCAATCTCGCATATTTATTGCAATCATTGCATCCGTTACTAATAAACATATCAATTACTCCCTAAATCTTTATATAAGAATTGTACCAACTTGATTGGATTAAATAATCACCATAATGTATAAAAAAATATTAGCAAAATTACTTATATTAGTGCTCTGTTAATATTAGTTTACAAAGTTTTAAAAAAGGGCAATATTATAGAGTATTTAAACTTTATATATATAAGAGTAAAAACGAGGTACAACTATGATCTGGGGACCAGTATATTGTATGCCAATGTTTGGAGGACCTTGCGGTCCCTCACCTCACTGTGGCGCAAATTCCAGTTATGCCAAGACAATGTTTACCTGGAGCAATATAAATTGCGGACTTGCCTCAATTGTTTCATTGATAGACCAACGAAATAACGGGGTTCCTGCAGGTCAGGCAGCGTTGAATTTTGCGGGAAATATAACAAATGGTATTGGCAGAAACGCAGTTGCTGCGCATATGCAAATGCACGGAAACCCGATGGGTAATCTTATAAACTCATTTGCGGGATATGGCAATCCATATTCCAATTTCATAGGAACAACAGCACTTATGGGATGCTCTCCATCAATGTTTTTTGGATGTATGCCTTATATGACGCCGTTTTACTTTCCATTTTTCGGATGTATGTGGTAATTTGTTAAAGTGATTTAATTATTAATAGAATAAGTTCTTTAAATTGCGGTTTAACTTTATTTGTTATTCTAATAACGTCATCATGAGAAAGTCGGTTAGAAGAAATTCCGCTTGCAAAATTTGAGATACAACTTATACCAAGAACATTTATTCCGCAATATCTTGCCACAGTTGCTTCCGGAACAGTTGACATTCCAACAGCATCTGCTCCCATGTATCTAAACATTTTAACTTCAGCCGGTGTTTCATAACTAGGTCCGGAAACGGCTATATATACTCCATGTTTTAGATTAATACCAAGAATGCGAGAAGCAGCATCTGCACGTTTAATAAGATTTTTGTTATAAATTTCAGACATATCAGGAAATCTTTCTCCAAGAGTATTGTCGTTATCTCCAATTAGAGGGTTAACTCCCATAAAATTGATGTGGTCTGTAATTATCATAAAATCACCCGGTCTGAAACTTTTATTTACAGCGCCTGCGGCATTGGTCAGGATAAGATTTTTTACCCCAAGTTTTTTCATAACTTTAATAGGATAAGTAACTTCTTGCATTGAGTGACCTTCATAAAAATGGTTTCTGCCTTGCATCATAACAACTTTTTTGTTATTTATTTCGGCAAATACAAGATTTCCTTTATGTCCTGGAACTGTAGATTTGCTGAACCCGGGAATTTTTTCATAAGGGATAGAATATATTGAATATTCATCGGCAAGTTCTCCCAAGCCTGAACCCAACACAATACCTACTTCCGGAGTAAAACCATCCGTAAACATATCTAAATAATCTAATGTATCCTTCATAACCCACCTAACCAAATTTTTAAAAACCTAATATACATAAAAATACAGTAGTTCTCAAAAGATTACTACTGTATTTCAAACTTTACTAACCTACTAATCTGTTATCATCTGCTTCAGATGCTTTAACCATCAAAGCGTGTTCAATAGGATTTTCTCTGGAATAAGAAGTTTCGTGAACATCTTCAAATCCAAAATCTTCGCGTGCTTTTCTTGCTTGATTTTCGTCAACAATTTTTTTTGCAAGTTCAGCGATTTCGTAAACTAATTTATATCTGTTATCTGAATTTTCGTTTAAATCCCACGCAACTTTAATTATTTGATCCATATTTAACAAACCTCACTTTTTATCGTACTTCAATCATATAATACAAATAAATTTTTCGCAAGTAGCAATATTTTTCAAAGAAATGTAAAGAAAAATTTTTCAAATTAGCAAATTAATTATAAAACTCGTTTTAATAATTGATGTAAGGTAATAGGAAGGACATACAATAGATTATGTTAAGTGTTTCAGGTATTTCAGGGGTTAGTCATTCCGCCGGAGTAAATTTTTGTTCTAAGGTAGAAAAGACAGAAGAAGTTGCCAGCCCTAAAATTGTAGATGAAGAAATTGGTGACAGTGTAGAAATTAAGCACAAAAAAGGTACTTATGAATTGACAAAAGCAGATAAGCAGCAAATATTGTCAAAGGCAAGAGCAAAAGCCGCAGGGTGGTCAATTTTAGGTGAATTTGTAAGTACAATATATTATGGGCTACGTTCAGATAAGACAGTAGCAAGAAAATTCGACTTGGATCCTGAAAAAGATAAGGAATTCATCAAGAAAATTAAACGAGATCAAATGCTAGCGACATTACCTGGGGCATTAATCCCTAGTGTGGGCGGTTTGGTTGCTTATATATATTGCAAAAATCAAGATACATCAAAAATTGATGTTGAGTAATTTGAAAAATTTTTTCAATTAAAGAAGGGGCTGGCAGAATGCCAGCCCCTTCTTTTTGTAATGTATTAATTTTTTTGAGTAATTTCTTTATACATATTCATATATTGAATAGCACTTTTCTTCCAAGAAAAGTCAGATTCAATTGCGGATTTTCTCATTGCATTGAACACATATTTATCAGTGTAAACATATAATGCGCATTTTATTGCATTGAGCATATCCCATCCGTTATAATTCCAGAATTTGAAACCATTTGAGTTATCAAGCGGATAACCTGTAATGGTATCTTCAAGCCCGCCGGTTGCTCTGACAATAGGCAAAGACGCATATCTCATCGCAATAAGTTGACTTAGACCGCAAGGTTCAAATTTTGATGGCATCAAGAAGAAATCACTTCCTGCATATAAAAGGTTTGCTAATTTTGAATCATAACCCACATAAGTTCTGATATTTGCAGTGTTGTTTGAAAGCCAGATAAATAAATTTTCATAATCTTTGTTACCGCTTCCCATAAATACAAAATCAGCATCCAATTTTTGTAATTCATCTTGCATATCACGAATTAAATCAACACCTTTTTGTTCAACAAGACGTGAAACAAAAGCGACAAGCGGTCTTTGAGGGTTGTATTTTAATCCGAAATATTCACAAATTGCTTTTTTATTTATTTCTTTTTTATCCAGTGAATTAACATCATAATTTGCTTTTAATGATTTATCTTTCTTCGGGTTAAATACATCATAATCTATTCCGTTTAAAATTCCTTTTAATTTATATTGAACACCTCTTAGTGTATAATCCATATTTTCGCCATATTCAGAGCCAAGAATTTCTCTTGCATAAGTAGGAGAAACAGTGACAACCCTGTCTGCATATTGAATTGCACCTTTCATCCAATTAACCATTCCATAATGTTCGCAACCCCATTCATTATAAACAATATCTTTTCTCATATTTGCAAAATCAAGAACATCTTGGAACCAAATACCTTGATATGCAAGGTTATGGATTTCAAATACACATTTAGTATGTGACCAAAACTCGTCGAATTTATAATTAGAATGAAGATATAATGGAATCATTGCAGTATGCCAATCGTTTGCATGAATTACATCGGCTCTAAAGTTAAGTGCTTTTGCATATTCCATAGTTGCAAGTGAAAAAGTAATATATCTTTCGTGTTCATAACGTGGGTCTAAATATTTTGGATAAACTTCTTTAAAACAGGTAAAATACCAGTCGTTTTTAACAAAAAATACATTAATATTTGTTCCGGGTAGTTTTGTCATATAAAGGTTGAATTTATGTGGTTGAGAACCAAAAGTTATCCACATTTCAGAGTTTTCAAGTTCTTTAATCCCGTATTTTTCTTTATCGATACAGCCGTGAAGAGGTGTAAAAATTGCAATTTCAGCGTGTTTTTCCAATTCTTTTGGCAGACTGCCGACAACATCAGCCAACCCTCCTGCTTTTGAAAACGGTGCAACCTCAGCAGATGCAAATAATATTTTCATTTTCCCTCTCTTTCTGAACATCCCTTATAAGTGTAATTTATGAGAAGAATTGTGACGGATCCACAACTTCTCCGTCTGATTCAAACTTAGGTTTTGGAACTTTGTTGTTTTGAGTTGAATTGTTTGATTCTGCTACACTTGATGTCGGATTTTCAATAGTCGTATTTTCTGTCTCTCTTCTACTTGAATTTTCCAACATAATTTTTTTAATGTCAATATTCAAATTAAACTTAAGTCCATATTTTTGAACAATTGCAGATGCCTGATTCATACAAATTTGTGCTTGGTCTTTTGAATTTAAGCACATCATAACTTTATACATATTAACCTTATCCAGCATTGTTAAGTATTCACTTATAACACCTGATTTTTCCATTTGTATAATTGAATTGTTCAATACCCCGTATGCAAGTTCATACTTTCCTTCTTTAATGTAAAGAATACTCATAATATACCAGGCAATGTGTAATATTGAGGTTAGTCCTTTTTCTTTTGCGGTTTTGACTATTTTTATTAAAATTGAGTAAGCTTTTTCAAACGCATTCAATTGTACATAAGCATAACCTATCATTAAGTCTGTGAAAAGTTCTACAGAATAAAGCATTGCAGATCTTGCAATAAGTTTTGCTTTATACATAATTTTGGCAAATTCTTCCGGTTTGTCTTTGAATGAAACAAATGCGTGTATTATATGATATGTCAAAGAAGAAAATAAATCTTCTTCTCCCATCATTTCAGGATTTATGCTAGGTTTGTCGCCTCTTATCAGTTTTTGTAATTGAGTGAATATTGCATATTTTTTCGGTATAAATTTCAGAAGTTTATTTGTAATATTCAAAAATTCTTCTACATCTTCATTTAGAGTTATAACATCTACTAATGCAATATATCCAACGCATTCCGATATTAAGAATTCTAATTCTTCTTTTGTGATAAACGTGTAATTTATGTGATTAAGTTTTTCAGTATCTAAAACATTTAAAACATTATACCCAATATCAAGACAATCCCCGTATGCACCTATATGGAATAAGATTTTTACATATATAATTGACATAACAAGGAAATTCAAATTAAAATCAGGCGAAGCAGGATCGATTGAAGAATTGTCCAGAGAGGATAAAACACTGTGAGTTAAATCCATCGCATAAAGATAATCACCTTCAAGCATTGCACCTTGTATCATTTTAGAGCAAAGAGATACATATTTTTCGATGTTTCCGCTTTGTTTTAAGTAGTCCAAAGATTTTGTAACAATGTCGACCAAATCGGATGGTTTATATTCAAACATATTGTCAGCGACATTTTCATATAATGAGATTTTATACTTTTCTAAATCTTCTTGTGTCCAAGTGTCTGTGTATTTTTCTAGACATTTCATAATCTCATTTGAGCAATTTAGGTAAGATGAAAAATCTCCCATTGCTAAATTTATATTTGTAAGGTTTTCCCACTCAAAGATTACTTTTTCGTGATCCCCAATAATATCATAGAAGAAAGTTTTTACAGGTGCCGGCATTGTATCATCAAATACTTTTGCAAATAATTCTTGGGCAATTTCGATTAAATCTTCTTGTTTAACCACTTCTAACAATGCTTTTCTAAGAATATTATAATTTGGGAAATATATGCAATTATTGTAAGAATACAAATAACCCATCTGAGCAAGGTCTTCTGCTATTCCTTTCCAATTTCTAAACCCTAAGGATTCAATAGTTTTTTCATCAATACGAGTACCTAAAAGCACTGTCATTGTTAAAAACTTCATCTCTTCTTCGTTATCTTTCAGCAAATTTAAACGACGCTTAATAAGTTTATCTAACCCGGAAGGAATAATGATAGTTTTAGGGTTAACCATTTCAATAGAATTTTCTGTATATTCATAAACCCCTGATTCTAAAAGGTATTGTATCGCAAAGTCCAGAAACAACGTACTTCCGCAAGCATATTTTGCAATTCTTTGGAAATAGAAATCTGTTAAAATGTTTTTGTAAAAATCATAATCGGCATTGACAATAGTTTGGAATGGTGTTGGAGTAAGGGTAATTTCTGTATAATATCCACGAGAAAGTAAATAATGAAACTTTTTGTGCAGAGAGTAATTTTTATCATAAGAAATTAGGTAACTGATGTTTAATTCGTCAATATAATCAAATAATTTTTCCAATACAAAAAGTGAACTTTCATCAATTTTTTCAAAATTTTCTATATAAAGTAAAGTATTAGGAATTGCTTGGAGCAGAGATACAAAAACATTACAATATCTTTCTCGGGTTTCTTCCATATTTTGCATAGGTCGTTGATTTAGTCTTACAAGGTCTTCAACCAAGCCGAATTGATCAACATTTGCAAACATTGAAAAATCATTAGAATCAAATAATTTTTGAGAAATTGTATATTCAAAGATGGAAGAAATCAAATCTCTGAAGAATGAATAAGGAGAATATTTCATATCATCGTGACAAGTAATTGGGATAATATTTTCATAAGTCCCTAATTCATCAACTGCAGAAAGTAATTTCAAAGTATAAGGCTGATATAAAGGAGATGCTTTAACCGCTAAAACACCTTTGGGAACTTCTTGTAAAGTCTTTATTATTGCATCAAAAACATTCATTCCCTCGACTTTCATAAACGCACAATTAATTTCTTCAAAGTTAATAGTGTCTAAGTCATAAATATCATCATTAGCAATAGCATTTTCTTCTGCTAGAACATCCATTGTTATTTTTTCTTGGTCAACTAATGCGGATTGAACAAACATAGGAATTTCAGGTTCTTCCATATCTTGTTCTTTTTGAGCTTCATTTTTTAATAGTTCGCCAACGTTTACAAATTCTCTTATATCAATTTCAAAAAATCTTTTCATTTGTCCGCTTAAAAATGCGGTATTAAGCGTTTCCATTTTATAATGTCCGCCGTAAATATCCCAAAAAGATTCATCTGTAATAACTTGAAAGGCTTCCATTGCTTTCATATCAAGTTGTTCGCTATTAGATACCATGTTTGCATGAAACCCGATATCAAGATCATAAGGATTTTGGTCATTGCTTCTTTTTAATATAGAAAAATTACATTTTAAAGCAACACCTTTCTTTTTCAAAAGTTTTAGGTTTACTCTGGTTAGCATATTAGCTAATTCAATTGTTGCTTGGATTGCGGTGTTAGCAGAAGAACTAAAGGTATAATCCTTTGAAAATCTTATGACATAAGTGTCACCCTTTATAATTTGTCGTCTTACATTAAGTGTTTGGACATACGAATTTATCATGGCATCAATATTAGCCATAAATTTTCTAAATAATTGGTTAGAGCCTAATTTAGCCTTTACGACATTGCTGTTAGGAAAATCAATACGCACAACAGCAAAAGTATCGGTATTGGATTCTCCCATTACCGCACTAATTTCATTAGAAAACCCGCATTTTACACAGTGCGAATTTTTTAGCAGATTAATTTTTCCGCATTTTGCACATTTTGTTACCAGAATTTCGCCACATTTTTTGCATATATTTTTTGTATTAATGGTTTTGCAAACGGGACAAACTATCTTTAGCACCTTTTTGCAATTCGGGCAAACTAATGTGTTTTTATCAATTTCCGCTCCGCATTTTGGACATTCCATAGCCTTATTGTACCATATTATTAACTATTTAATCTAGTTCAAAAAGAGGATATTCTAATACATTACTTACTGTTTTTTTATATCAACTACGGCATAAGCATTTAGATCCATAGAACCATAGATTATTTTTATTTTGTCATCGCCTTCCGGAAGCCATTTTGCAAATGTTATTGTTTCCGAGCCGAAATCATCATTTGTTTCCACAGCCGGAAATTTTGCCATTACAAAATGAGCCTGATAGAGTTCTATAAAAACATTTCCGCTTTCATCTTTAACCCCTTTAATCTGGTAATGCCCGACAGGTATAACT
>CASELF010000076.1 GCA_949288725.1 uncultured bacterium | reverse complement strand
GATCCTAAGAAAAAATATATCATCTTTTCTTCAATCAATTTTTTCAGCATTTCTTTATCCATTGCTACTTTTCTATTCTAATGCAAATATAAGAAATATTTTTTATATTTACAAGTTTTTTTGTTAAAAAATTATTTTTTTGTAGGATGTGGAGGATTCGAACCTCCGAAGGCCGAAGCCGTTTGGGTTACAGCCTGCCCCATTTAACCACTCTGGAAACACCGTACAATAAAATCTAATAAAAATTAGATTCTCTAACATCTATGTTTATACAAATGTTTTGTACGGTACGATAATAGTATTTCTTTTACCTTCTCTTTTTTCAAGTTCTTCGGCTCATATGTACCATTATCCAATTGTTTTAAGAGCTTTTCTCGAAGCACGGCTTCGACTACTCTATTTCGTATGTTTATCGCTGCATTTATGTCGGCATTCTCTGAATGCCCACATTCTATACAGCTAAACTCTTCTTGACTTGTCCTATTCTCATCTTCAATACATCCACAAACGGAACACATCTTCGATGTGTAATAGGATTGAACAGTTGAAACTGCAATGTTATATTTCCTTCCAATATGTTCAATTTCATCTTTTAAATTGCTTATTTTAAGAAATTTAACAACTCTATTAAAATTAATATCTTCATTTGTTTTATCTTTAACATGAGATTTTCCAAAACCATTATCAAGGTTTTCCATCACAATATGGGTTATCCCATTGCTTCGCAATGCTTTGCATATATTGGATATTAACTCCTGATTGGATTTAACCATCTTTTCCCTTAGCTTATCCAACTTCAACTGATAACGTTTACCAACCTTATATTTAATATCCTTCTTACCTTTTTCTTGCTTTTCCTTTACTTTATCAAGGTATGTCGATAATTTGCAAAAGTCATTTACAAGTTTACGATTATAATCATAAGTTGATCCATCAGATAAAGAAAATAAATTATGCTTTACATTTACGTCAATTCCAATTGAAGCTGAATTTTCATCAACGGTTGGAATATATCTTTTTCCGTATTTGCAAATATGTACATTAACTTGTTTATCCTTTTCATTAAATGTAATTGTATAGTTATAAGTATTTGATTTTTTATGATAATCATTTATATTCCCATGATAATGCTTATTGAATTTAATCGGAATATCAAATGATTTTCTATTTAATCCACTTAATGAAATAAAACTATTAATAACTGAATTATAATTTCCGTTATAAGATATAATATCGACTTTTCTACTTCTTCCGCTGAATGAAAGTGACTTAAACTCAACAGGATATTTAGAATAATGTTTTATTATCCTGTTTCTTTTTGACAATGCAAGATTATATAACCTATCAAAACCGAACTTATCAATGCAAGCTAATATATTGTTATAAAACTTTTTCTTAGTCTCATCAACATTGTTGATTTGAGAATGAATATATTCAACGATATTTTCATCGCCATATCTTGCAAGATAGGATAAACATATTGAAAGTTTTGATTTTTCCCTTTTTAAAACAACTTTTTTAAAATCGCCCTTTTTATGTTTTTTTGTTTCCCGTTTATAAAACTCAAAGCCCAAGAATATTATTTTTTCAAAGGATAAGTTTCTTTGAATTGCCTTAAATTTATTTTGATAACAAATTAATACTTGTTCATATAACTGTTTACTAAAAGAACTATTTATTAAACCTTTATGCTTGCTATACATCATTGTAACAAATTCCAAAGGTTTAATATCAAGATAATAAAAAATATTTTTGGATATTTCTTTAGATAATTGATTTTTGAAATCACGTAAACATACAGCAAACTCATGTAACTCATTATATTTTGTATGGGTTAATGAGTCACTAACGAATTTTTTAGTATATTTACTATCAATTATCATCATTCATCTATTTTTTATTGTTTTTTTATACCTTTCTGAATTTTTCAAGTGTATATGTATGTTTGCCAACCGTTATTACTCTACTATTATTATCCAAATAATTCATTATTTTATCAATATGTTTCATATATAAATGTAACTTGTTGAGTAAATATACAACAATTTTAGGATAAAAACAAATAGAAAATATTAATTTTTATTAAATTTTTATTTAACAGTTATTAACCCTCGTGCAATCACCACCTACACCAACTCTCCATGTTGCTAAAATTAATTGCTATGGACTTACGGTGAAAACTCTGCCATGACAATATGGTTCTCTATCTATTTGTCGGGATAGCAGGACTCGAACCTACGATTTCATGCTCCCAAAGCACGCGATTTAACCAACTGATCCATATCCCGATTATTGCTCGTCAGGTAGGATTCGAACCTACGACCCGCAGATTAACAGTCTGCTGCTCTAACCTACTGAGCTACTGACGAATGTAACATGTGATCCTGTTGGGATTTGAACCCAAGGCCCTCTGATTAAAAGTCAGATGCTCTACCGCTGAGCTACAGGATCAGTTATTTTTTCCAATACGTCAAAGACCACTTCTTTATTATCAATGTCCATTTTTTCTTCGCTAATAAGTTTCCAACTATCATCTAACTTCGGAAAAAACGTATCGCCATCGGCATCTTCATTGACAACAGTCAAATATATTTTGTCTACAAGGTTATTATCAAGTGCATATCTATAAATCAATCCGCCTCCTATGATAAAAACTTTCTTGCATTCTTTTATTCCTTTGTCATGATAGAACCAAGATTTATATAGTTTTAAAGCGTCTTCCACTGAATTTACAAATATCAGGTTATCAGCTTTATTTGATTTTTGTAACGCCTCATCATTTGTTACAACTATATTTATTCTGTTGGGCAATGCTCCTTTTGGGAGTGATTTAAAGGTATTTGACCCCATTATGATAACATTATTGGTAGTTAATTCTTTAAATCTTTTTAAATCCTCTTTTATGTGATATATGAGGTTATTATCTTTACCTATACATCTATTTTTGGACATTGCCACAATTAAATTTACTTCAAAACTCTTATCCATAAGCAATAAAAAAAGCTGTATTAAACTTTTTTTTAGTTCTCTACAGCTTGGATAATATATTGAGCCTGAAAGTGTGTTTATTCTATCTTACTGACAATTATATCATTCAATCTGTATTGAACTTTTTTATCTTTATTGTTAATATAAAAATGCGCATCAAAGGACTTATTATTGGCCACAAAATTAACTGTCCACCTAGGTTCTTCGGTTGAAAAACTTGGGTATTCACTAATAGATGTAGATGTACAGTTTAATATGTTTGAATAATTTTCCATTTATACGAATTTTTAGTTATTTTTTTATTCATTAAATAAATATATCAATTCTTTCAAAAAATAAATAATTTATTTATTTTTGATCATTTTTTTTTTTGTAGCTTGAACAGGAATCGAACCTGCACGACCATTTCTGATCAAGGGATTTTAAGTCCCTCGTGTCTACCAATTCCACCATCAAGCCAAAATATGAAAGAACTATTTTATTGTTGGGTGAGTTGGATTCGAACCAACGACCTCAAGCTTATGAGGCTTGCGAGCTACCTCTGCTCCATCACCCAATATTATTATAAATGGCTGAGAACTTGACCATTTCCACTACCGTTACTTAATGTTGGCATTAACTATTCACACTAAACATTCCTATTTAGTAGGTAGCATAGTCAGCAATTTTGAGAAAACTGCTTAAAAACTTACTTAGCGGTATCATAGATTTCATTTCACTACTATCTTCTTTCGGATTCAGAGAGCGACCTCTCTTAGGCTAATAGTTACTATTACTTTCTTTATATTTTCCTTGCGGTACTCATACAAACTTCATATTTCAGAAGTATAAGACTATTTTAACCGCCAAGTGTTGCGCACTTTTGCTTTATTTAACATTCGCTCCTTTTTTGTCTTTGGTTAAGAGCAGTCGTTTAATGATCTATAACATTTCCCGTTTTATCTTGATGATGCGGCGCAACCGAAAGCATACGTACCTTTTGGGTACGTCCCACTTAAACACCACCATATAAAAATTCAGCCGAAATGAACTTTTACTATTATAAATGGCATCAGTTTTCACTGATAAAACTTCTCATTTCTGACTCAGCACCACCTGTAGTGTATGTTTGGTATACATACATAAAGTTTCAAACGTCATCTACAATTATTAACAGCACTCTACTCGGAACGTATTGCACCATTAACCATTTATTTCCTATTGTGTCACCACTCAATAAGGTCTTTTAAACCTTATCATATATATCTTCAAGTCTGCCCGAAAATCCCAATATATATGGTACAATAAATGCCTTTCTTTGGAAAGAAATTAAAAAATTCCTTCGCAGCCCTTTTAAACGGATAACCATAAAGCCGCTTTATAACATCACTGTCTTATCCTCACAGTTAAGAAGGCTAACTGTATATTTTTCTACTATATCAAAGAACTCTTGTTTCAAATTGACAATGCAAAGATACAACTTATTTTTTATATTTGCAAATTTTTTGTCAACTTTTTTCTATTTTTTTTGTTGTCCTATCAGGATTTGAACCCGAACTATAAGAACCAAAATCTCATGTGCTTCCGTTACACCATAGGACAATTCTAAAATATAAATATATCAATCGTTTGAAATTATCAAATAAAAATTATCAATAAATGATTTAGCATCTCTCAAAGAAAGATCTTGATTAAAAATTCTTTTTAATTCAGCAACTGCTTTAAACTTATTTTTTTCTTTTAGCAAAGAAACTATGTTTGACCAATCAGATTCTGAAAGCTTATTAAAAGCAAACGAATAAGGTTTTCCTTTGTTCAAGGAAACAAATTTTCTAACTGTGTTATTAGATGTACGTGGTTTAACTTCCATTGGAACATCATCAAACATTTTAAAATAGTTATCCTTTAGAAACTGAATAACTTCTTTTGAAACATTTTCCATATTATTCAGCTTTCCGATAAGCTTCTTTATATCTTTCCTTTTGACTGACATATTGTTTATTTGTTTTATTAATTAACGATGCAAAGATACAACTTATTTTTGAAACATCAAAAACTTTTGCAGCAAAAAATTGTTAAAAATTATTCTTTTTCAAAAGGAGAATATAAAGATAATTCGTCCTCTGCTGATATTGAAATTATATTATCTTCTATATCAACATCTTCCGATAGTTCTTCTTTATTTTCACTTAATTCTCCGCCTTTAGCAAAATTAATGGCATCTTTCAATGATACATTATTATATAAGATATTTTCTCCTTTATATTTTTCAAACTCATCAAGGATCGGATTATCGCCTGAAATCTCATAATATCTATATGTTCTAAAGTTTTTGCTATATCCTTTTGAGTTAAGAATTTGATATAAAGCACTATCATTAAAAAGACCTAAATAGACCAAATTGTTTGCTTCAGAATGTAGTTTTAAAATAGAATTAACCAAATCTTGAGAGGTGGTTGTTATTAATCTTATTTTTCT
>CASELF010000075.1 GCA_949288725.1 uncultured bacterium | reverse complement strand
TTTATTGCAACAGGCAAAGATATAGATATAACGCTATATCCCGTTTTCTATGACATTATTGAGATGAATAATGCAAAAGCTTCTGGAAAAGCAGGGTTCGAACTCACTGAAACTCAATCAGAGCAACAAAAAAGAGCCTCTAAAAAGGCTCTTAATTTAAATGGCGGGAACGACGAGGCTCGAACTCGCGACCTCATGCGTGACAGGCATGCGCTCTAACCAAACTGAGCTACGCTCCCATTCGCTTTAGTTATGTTATTAGTATATTCGCTGAAAAAAATTTTGCAAGAACTTTTTTATAAATTTCATAATTTTTATTTTTTTCTACCAAAAATGAAAAGCCTTGATTTTCATCAAGGCTTATAAAATGAATTGTAAAAACTAATTTTCTTTTTAATCTGCATACAAAGGTGCTAATTTCTTTGATTGCTGAGGAATTACACCTTCTTCAATTGACATATACACACGGTAATCAATATCCGCAAAACAATTATCAATACTTTCTATTTCTTTCAATTTTGCATCATCAATATGACCGCTTTCAATCATGTCTGCAATAAGACTAAATCTGTCAACGTGTTCTCTAAATCTGTCTGTTGCATAATCTTTAGCCTGCCATGTTGTAATCAAGAACGGCCAATCTGAACTTTGTAATAACAGATTTTCTCTTGCCAACTGGTTTAACGCTCTATGCAACAACTTATCTTCCGGTATTGTTTGATATTTGTCAACAATTTTTGTAATTCTCTTTTCACAAGAGTGAATTATAGGCCACATCCATTCAGTTAAATGGTTGTTCCATACATAGAAATGTCCGCCTTGCCCCCAAGAAGATTCAGGAATTTGAATTGCTTCAACAGGAGGATGAGCATGCAAGTATTCACCTGCTGTCATTCTTTCAACTTGTGGAAGATATTGATGGAATTTCTTTATTACTTGTTTAATAAATTCAACACCTTCAAACCACCAGTGACCGAACAATTCAGTATCAAATGACACCATTACCAAGCCTTCTTTACCATTGTGAGAATTTTTATAATCATTCAGCAAATGATAAATCAATGTTGTATAGTGATCAGAATTTTCATTAATTTTGTTCAATGCAAGAACCGGATCATAAAGCATCTTGTCACCTAAGTCAGTTTTTGGTGATGTAATTCTCCAGTAATGCATACCGGATTTGTCATCTTTTTTATGGAACTCTCTGAAACATCCATCACCAGGATATCCGTCAGCAGCAGACCAAACTTGATACCCTGCTCTATCGTTTCTTCCCATAACCGCAACTTGTGCATCAGGAAGCCAATATGCTGAATATGTATCATAACCTGTTGGTTCACGATCAGGTAACGGAATATACTCAATATTTCCATAAATACCTACAACACGACGAGTTCCTATAGAATTTCCGCCTTCAATAACATGAGATTCTGTGAAGAAATATTCTATATCATTGTTTTGAAGTGTAACTTCTATTGCAGGGCGCCAATGTTTTTTACCATCTTTGCCTACATATTCATAACCTTGTCTATAAGCGCATTCAGGAAGCCAACATCCCTTTGCCTTTTTGCCAAAAAGTCTTTTAGTAGTATCAGAACCAACTTTAAATTGAGCATTTAAGTTGTTGTCTGTAGCAAGTAATGGAGAAAAACCGTGCGTAGCACCTGATGTTGTAATTTCAATACAACCTAAATCTTGATACTTTTTGAAAGCACCAATCAAATCCATTCCGTATTTATTAACAAATGAATCTCTTATATTATTGAACCAATCAAAATAATATTTTGCTAAATATTTTAAATGTTGAGAATGCGGAACTTTTGGATCAGGATATCTGTCCAAATCTTTGGAAACACTTGCAATTCTTGTATCCAAATACTTAACAAAGCCAAGTTTCAAATGTTCATCATTTAATTGTTCAGCCAAAATTGGAGTAATTCCGACTGTTAACTTTGCTTTAATTCCTTCGTCATACAATTCAGAAATAGCATTAATAAGCGGCACGTATGTTTCTGCCATACATTCGTAAAGATTCTCTTCTCCGAACGGCCACATCCCTGCTTTTCTATAATATGGAAGGTGGCTGTGTAACATAAAAACGAATTGACCTACTGACATTTTTTCCTCCAATCTACTGAACTATACATAAATATAATTCATTTATGCATAATTTATATATACCACAAACGGGTAGAAAACATAATACTATTTAACTAATTCCACTGAATAATTTTACAAATATTAACAGTATTTTAAAACTTACGCATATTAAAAAATCTTCGCATAGAAATAAACTTGTTTATGTTTAAACTAAAAAAATCAAAGGGGCAAAATTTTTCAAATTTTGCCCCTTTGATTCAATTAAATTTTTAAGACTACATTGCTACAGATTGCATTTTTACTTCTGCTTCCATTGGCATTTCCTTCATAATACCGGCATTCAAGTTTCTAGCTTGTTCAATTTTATGCATTGGCAAAGGAACATTTTTAACCGAAACAGAAGCCTTAACTGCACTTGTTGGATTTGTGCTTGCAATTTGAGTCTTAGCAACTGAAACCTTGCTATGTTGAGTTGCTGCCGGCGGATTAACCTTAGCAACTTTTGCATTCTTAACTGATGCAATAACAGGATCAGGATTAGCCTTCATTTGTCTGTACTCAGTCATAATTTTTGCAACATATCTTTTTGTTTCTTTGAATGGTGGCACTGACTTGTACTTTTTAACATTTCCAGGACCCGCATTATATGCTGCTAATGCTAGTTCAACAGAACCAAACATTTTGTACATTGACTTGTAGTACATTACACCACCCTTGATATTGTCATCAAGAGAATATGGATTTAAACCCATTCTTCGAGCCGTAGATGGCATCAATTGGAATACTCCGACTGCCCCTCTAGGACTTCTTGTTTCATGTCTGTAGCCAGATTCGGCTTTTGCAATACTTAACATAATTGCTGGATCAACGCCCATTTCGATAGATCGCTTTACTATCGTTGCTTTCACCGTACTTACGTTTGCTGCCTGTACAGGCGCGAACAACATTAGCACTAGTGTAATAGTGAATAGTAATAATTTTTTCAAAATGTAATCCTCTAGTTGTAAATTGAAAATTCTCCAAGAACTACTTTGTCTCTTATTTTTTTTCTAAGATTTCGTTCTTTTTGAATACTTTTATGAGTTCATTGTATTACAAAAATTTAAAATTTCAACCCCTATTTTTAAATTTGTATTTTAGAGCACTGTTAAAACAGTTGCGGCACAAGGGTTTTAGCAATGGTTAAATAGTGTAAAAAATACATTAATTTTGTCAAGTAATCACAATTTTTTATTTATTTTTTTGAGTTAAATTTTTCTCTAAATTCATATTTTTTTCTTACAGGATTATAGGTATAAATTTGATAAAAATTTCCATCAGTAGAAATTTTTATTGATTTCAACAAATCAGTTCTTAGAATTTCCGTATTTCGCAAAATATCCAATGTACCTTTACTTGGGTGGCCAAAATAGTTTATACCTGTTGAGATGACAGAAATTTTTGGAGAAATCTTATTTAGCATATTTTCATCAACGACATTACGCCCGCCATGATGACCGACTTTCAGAACCTCAACATTTGCTGGCATATAAGTTTTAACTTGGTTAAATGACTCTACACCTGCATCCCCCATAAACAACATATCAAAATCTTTATAGGTCAACAAAGTCATTATTGAATTGCCATTACTTTCATCTTTACCTTTAATATTGGCACGATAAGTTTTTATAGATAGAGATGGCTCTTTATATATTTCGTTATTATTTTTTGCTAAAGAAAATTTTTGATGTTTATCCTCGACATATTTAAAGATATTTCTGGAAGTTTGAGTTTCTTTATTTATGGAATTCAGGTAAAGCATTTTTGTTTTAGTGCCGGAGAGAATATCAACAGTACCGCCTGAGTGGTCATTATCAAAGTGTGTAACAATTAGACCTTCAATATTTTTAATTCCTCTATCTTTGAGATATTTAAGCATGATAATTTTTGCTTGAGAATTTTTACTGCCATAAGATGCCTTGCCTGTATCAATTATGAAATATTTATTTTTTGGAGTTTTGATAAGAAAGGAATCGGCATTTTGAACATCAAAGGCTATAATTTCAAGATTGCCAGATGGAATTTGAATTACCGAAATAAATGGAACAATCAAAAGAATTACTCCGGTAAGCAACGCATATTTAAACTTGTCATATTTCAATAGCAGAGTAGTTAAAAGCAATAGCAAATAATACAAAACCAAATGCCAAACTGCAGGATGAGTAGTTTGAAGCAAACTATATTTAAGTCCGCCAAAGAAATTTGAAACATCGACAAGAATAGCCAAAAGATAATTCAGTACATAATCAACCCATGCACAAATTGGAACAAAAATTTTAGGAACAACAAGCAAAACAGAAGTAACAAATCCGCAAAAACTTATCACACTCAAAAGCGGAGAAGCAATAATATTTGCAAACACAGAATAAAGCGTAAAAGTATTAAAATAAAACATCTGAATAGGTGCCACCCAAAATTGCGCAACAACAGGAATTAATATCGGAACTTTAATCCAATCAGGGATTTTAGACATTTTTTGAACAACAACACCCGCCGTAGTTAAAAGACCTAAAGTCACAAAAAACGATAATTGAAAACTTACATCACTAATATACGCCGGATTATAAATAAGCATAAGCATTGCAACAAACGAAAGTAACGCAACATTATGCGCATCTCTATCGATAAGTTTTCCGCACAATACAAATAAAAGCATCAAAGACGCCCTAACAACAGAAGCACCCAATCCTGTCATAAATGTATAAAGTATAACCAAAAGCATACCAATAATTACTCTTGGTCTATATGGAATACGACAAAATTTCAAAATTATAAAAGAAAATGAAAAGATAAAAGCGACATTCATTCCCGATGCGGCAAGAATATGAAGAAGTCCAGAATTAATAAAAGAAGTCCTTATTTCATCAGGCGGCGCAACCGCATCATCCCCAAAGACTATTCCGCCTAAAATTTCTAAATTAGGGCTTTTCAAATATTTAGAATGGATATTTAAAATTCTAATTCTGGTATTATTCAACCCTTGAAAGAATTTCCATTTTAAAGGTAACTTTTCACTGATAAATTTAGTATTATCATAATCCGTATATAAAACCGTAAAGACATTGAAATTCCTTAAATATTTGCTATAGTCAAACTGAGAAGGATTTGTTGCAGTAAAAGGCATTCTTAATTTGCCATGAATTTTAAGTTTGTTACCTACATTAAAAATGTCAGAATCATTGTTGATATCATTCACAGTAACAAGAGTTTTCGCACCATCAATTTTCTTATCATTAAGAGTATCAACTTCAAAAAAGAATTTTATCTTGCCATTCACAGGAGAATCAGGAATACTCACAATTCTGCCGGAAAAATTTCCCTCAACAGGCGCCAACGGCATAAGGTAATCATTGTTTTTAATTTTACAAAATGTTAAGAAAAATCCAAAATAAAAAGTTAGTGCAAATATCAAAATTTTACGAATTGAAAATATACGAAAATACAAAAGTGCAATTAAAAACAACGTAAAAATTACACAACAAATGACCGAACACCCCTGAAGATAAGATAAAATCCCACTCATAAAAATTCCGGCAACAAAAAGTAAAATAAAATTTTTGTTCTGAAGTGAATCCCTAATTTGGTTAATGTTTAACATAATTCCAACAAATAAATGATAACATATTAAAAAATTTGTGCAAAACTAAAAAATATGCTATTATCATAATGAAGGAAGAGGAGATTATGAGTAACGATTTCTATATAGAAGATTTTTTAAGACAAGCAGTGTCTGTTGGTGCATCCGATGCGCATATTTGTGAAGGTGAACGTCCTGCAATCAGGGTTTCCGGGCAGATTATGAGAATTAATCTACCGCCACTTACGCCTGAAGATATGGAATTCGTTATTAAAACCGTTTCTCCTGCACACTTAAAAGATAGAATTACCAGATTTTTCGATATTGACTTTTCTTATGAAATTCCTGGTTGCTCAAGATTTCGTGTGAATATGAGCCGTCAATTAGGTAAAACTTCTATGGTTATTCGTGCAATTCCTTATTATATCAAATCTTTCACTGATTTAGGGTTGCCACCTTCATTAGAAGAATTTGCATCTTTCAACAACGGACTTATTCTTGTTACAGGTCCTACCGGTTCAGGTAAATCTACAACTATTGCTTCTTTGATTGACTATATCAATGCAACTACTGCAAAGCATATTATTACCATTGAAGATCCGGTCGAATTTATTTTCTCAAATAAAAAATCTATCGTTTCTCAACGTCAGTTGTTAATTGATACTCCATCATTTGCTGATGGTATTAAATACGCATTAAGACAAGACCCTGACGTTATATTTATCGGTGAAATTCGTGACAGAGAAACAGTTGAAGCCGCCCTGAAAGCCGCTGAAACAGGTCACCTTGTTGTATCTACAATCCACACAAATGACTCTGTTCAAACTGTTGCTCGTATCATTAACTTATTTAAACCGGAAGAAAGACATTTTGTTAGAAGTCAGATTGCAGCAACATTACGTGGTACTATCGCGCAAAAACTTATTCCTACTGCTGATGGCAGTGCTCGTGTTCCTGCTGCTGAAATTCTTGTTGTTACTCCAACTGTTAAAGACTTTATTAACAAGGATGAATTGGATCAAGTTTATGAACTTGTTAAAAAAGGTTCTTTCAACAACATGACTACTATGAATATGTCTATATTCAAGTTGTACACTGACGGTATCATTTCTCAAGAAACTGCTCTTGCTTATTCTGATAACAGAAATGAATTAGAACAGATGATGAGAGGTATTTACTACGGTACCGGTTCTAACAAGTCAACATCATCTTCTTAATACAATAATAAACAGATAAAACAATGCAAAATAGTTTTGTTACAGACGCAATCAATTTAAAGTCTTACAATCTTAGCGAATCTGACAAAATCGTTGTTATGTATTCAAAAGAAAAGGGACTGATAAGAGGGGTAGCCAAGGGGGTTAAAAAAACAAAAAGTAAATTGGGCGCCCGAATGGATTTGCTTGTAGCAAATACCCTAATGCTTCACAAAGGAAGAAATCTTAATACCATCTGCCAAGCTGAGGTTGTTAATTCGTTTTACAAAACAAGGCAGGACATGGATAAAATATGTTATTCAATGTATGTGACTGAAGTTGTTAATAATTTTGGCATTGAGGAAGATCCATGTTCTGAAAAAGTTTATAATTTGCTATATAGCACCTTAGATACAATATCTAGGGCAAATTCTAAAGTAGAAATTCTTATTGCTGTTATCAAGTTTCAACTAAAAATGATGATTGAATCAGGATTTTCAATAGAATTTGACAAATGTCTGTGCTGTCACAACAATATTGAAAATGAGACAATGTATTTTGTGCCGAATTTAGGCGGAGTAGTTTGCGCTCATTGTGCAGGACATATACATCATAATAAAAAGCAAATGCCTTACAAGTTAAGGAATTTTTTCAAACAAATGGCTATAAATGACTTTAATGATTTTGGGGAATATGAACAAAAAGCCAATGAAAAAGTTTGTATGGTTACGTTTGAAGTTTTAAAAGAATATATTATGCTAAAATCTCCAAGAAAATTTAATTCCACAAATATATTGCAAGAAATTCCGGAAGGTTAATAATATATAAGCCGATAAGGTTATTTATTTTATAAGTATTGATTTTAAAATCAAAAAAGAGGTATCTGATATGAAAAAATTTATTATAATTGCAGCAATTGCATTATGCCCGAGTTTTGTGTGGGCAGCTGATGCTCAAATGTACAAACTTGATAATGGGCAAACAGTTGTTATTCAGGAAGTTCGAAACAATCCTATCGTAATCATTGACACTTGGATAAAAACAGGCTCAATTGATGAAAATGATGAAAATAACGGAGTTGCACATTTTTTGGAACACTTGTTCTTCAAAGGTACAAAAAATCATGAACCGGGTGATTTTGATAAAATATTAGAAACAAAAGGCGCAATTACTAATGCTGCAACAAGCAAAGATTTTACGCATTACTACATTACAATCCCTTCAAAAGATTTTGATATGGCAATGGATTTACATGCTGATATGATGCTTAATCCGCTTATTCCAAGAAATGAGATGGAAAAAGAAAGAAAAGTTGTACTTGAAGAGATTAACAAAGATTTGACTTCTCCAAGTAAAATCTTATACGAAAATCTTGTTTCAATGCTTTATAAAAACCACCCATACAAACGCAGAGTTATTGGGAAAAGTGAAGTTATAGAAACAATAACACGCGATCAGATTTTTAATTTCTACAATTCACACTACTCACCATCAAATATGGTAACTGTGGTAATCGGAGATGTGGATAGCGAGCATGCTCTTGATAAAATTAAACAAAATTTCAACACAGAATACAATAAAACAGAAAAAAAAGATTACGGAAAAGAACCGCAACTAAAAACTCAAGAGAAAAAAGTTGAATATATTCCAACAGAAACCGGCTATATGGCAATCGGCTTCAGAGGTGTATCAATAAATGACAAAGAATCTTACGCTCTTGATGTTCTTGCAACAATTCTTGGTGATGGACGCTCTTCTATATTAAATCAAGAATTAAAAGAAAAACGCCGTTTAGCATTTTCTATTGATGCAGGAAATTCAACAATGAGAGATGACGGAATGTTTTACATCTCTGCTGAATTTGAGCCGGAAAAATGTAAAGCCATTCAAGATGCTATATTTGCAGAAATCAAAAAAATTCAAGAAAAAGGAATTACAGAAGAGCAACTAAACCTTGCTAAAAATATTATAGAAAGAAATACATACTACTCAAGAGAATCAATAACAAATATGGCAACAGAAATCGGTTACACAGTAGCGTTAACTGATGATATGAAATTCTATGACAAATATCTGGATAATATAAAAGCAGTAAGTGCTTCTGATGTAAAAAAAGCAGCAGAAAAATATTTAGGTATAAATAAAAGTGCCGTTTCAATAGTCATGCCAGAATCAATGAAAAATGTTCCTGTTGCAAATAAAACGCAAATAAGCGGAACAGCACAGTTGGTAAGCCAAAATGAAAATACACAGAAATATAATCTTTCAAACGGCGCAACTTTATTATACACTCCAAATACGTCAAATGACATTATCGCAATAAGCATAACTGCAAAAGGCGGGCAATTATTAGACAAAATTCCAGGCACAAGCAGTTTAACAGCACTAACAATGGTGAAAGGTACAAAGAATTATACCTCACAAGAATTATCACAAATTCTTGAAGACAACGGAATAAAGATTGTACCTTCAGTAAGTGCAGATGCTTTCTCAATAACAGTTCTAACAACAAAAGACGAATACAACAAAACACTTGAGTTGTTAGATGAAATAGTTAACAATGCAACCTTTGAAGATTTTGAAATAGGTAAAGTTAAATCAGACAAATTAAATGCAATAAAAAGTGAAAAAGATATTCCTCTAAGTCAAGCCATAGAAGAATATCGCAACTTGATTTACAAAGATACACCATATTCAATATCATCAAAAGTTCTTGAAAAAAATATCCCAAATATTCAAAGAAAAGATATTGTAGAATACTATAATACAATATTTAATCCAAAAAATATGGTAATTTCTATAAATGGCAATATCGATTTGAATAAAACAGTTCAAGAATTGAATAATATATTCACACCTAAAAAAGATACCCAATCATTCGATTACAAAGCATACAATTCAAAAATTCCACAAATAACCTCCAAAAGAGTAACCGTCCAAAACATGCCAACCACAGAAACAGCGTGGATACTACTTGGATGGCAAGTTAACGGAGTTTTGAATGAAAAAGACTTTGCTACATTACAAGTTATTGATTCAATTCTTGGAACAGGTATGAGTTCCAGATTATTCAAAGACTTGCGCGAACAAGAAGGACTTGCATATCAACTAGGTTCAGGCTATTCACCAAATGTCTTGAGAGGCAGTTTTATGATGTATATAGGAACAAACCCTGCAACCTTAGACAAAGCAAAAGCCGGATTGTTTGAAGAAATTCACAGACTAAAAACCGAATACGTTAGCGATAGAGAACTGAAAGATGCTAAAGAAAAACTCTTAGGAAATTATATTATAGGTCTTGAAACAAACTTAGATAAAGCCTCTGTTACAGGTTGGTATGAAACAACTACAAGAGGATATGAATTTAGCGATAGATATGAAAACCTTATAAATAGTGTAACTGACGCTGATATAATTGAAACCGCTAATAAATACTTTACTGACAATTATATTATGTCAATAGTTACTAAATAAAATATAAAAACAAACCAGATATACTAATAAAAGACGAAGGGGCAAATGTTTTAAAAACATTTGCCCCTTCGTAGTTCTATTTAAAATCTAATCATTTGCACTGGTTAAGAAATTTACCAACCCTTGCATGCCAAGTTTATAACTATCAACCTTAAATCCTGTAATCTGCCCGACACAAACATCTGCAAACATTGAATTATGCCTGAAAGATTCCCGCTTATAAATATTTGAAATATGAATTTCTACAGTCGGGATTTTTACCGAGGTTAAAGCATCACGTATTGCAATACTCGTATGAGTATATGCTCCTGCATTTAACACAATTCCATCAAAATTTCCGAGTGCATATTGAATTTTTTCAACAATTTCACCCTCAAAATTGCTCTGGAATACCTCTATATTTACTCCCAATTCAAAAGAATATTCATGAAGTTCTTTTTCTAAATCTTTATATGATTTTGAACCGTATTGCTCTGGCTCTCGAACTCCAAGCATATTTATATTGGGTCCATTTATAATTAGTATATTTAAGTCTTTTTCCATATTAATATTATAACCTGAAAATGCAAGTTTGTAAACTTTTGTAAAATATTAAAATAAACATGTAACCAAATTTGCATGATTATAATATCATGCAGGTATAAACTATCCCAAAATCTCCTCCCAAGATTATTGTTCAAGTCGCAAAGAATTGTGACTTTTTTTTTTGCTTATTAATTGTCACCAACAGACATTTGAGAAGATACTTCTGCTACAATTCTAGCGATATCAGAGCCCCCAATAGTTACCTCCAGTATCAAGGGTGAATATATTAATACAGTTTCGCGATAACTCATTGTATCTACATCTATGATATTAAATTCAACAAAGTCATCCCCGACATACATCAATTTTCCGTATTCACCGCCGGTTGCCCACCTTATAAATAAATACTGATTTTCGTATTCTTTTAATTTATCTACTAATTTCATATATAACCTAAATACCTCTACATCTATTATTTAGTATTTTTTTTAATAAAGTCAAATTTTAAACTTTAATTAAGATTAAAAATTAAATTAATTAAAGAATTTTCTAACAGATCCGTCCTTGTGGTGAAGCGGCCAGCCGCATACGGTTTCAACAACCTTCAACACCACATCTCTTGGGGCATCTACCTGATGAACCATAAATTCTTGACCTGTACTTTTCAACTTAAATATACATCTTTGAGTCTGGTCTGCAGGAACATACAATGATGCTATTTCATTTTCCAGAAGACGTTCTATTTCTTCTGTTTTATCTTTTGCATCCTTTATTATGTCGTAATAATTTCCATTCAATGCAATTATACGGTTCGCGAAAATATGTCTGCCATCATCTCTATATAACGTTTGAGGTTCAAAATTACATCTGGTTGTAAAACTCATTTTGCGCCATAGAATATTTATTATTGCTACAGTTTTTAATGAATCTATATCAACATATATATTTTGTGTTGTTATACCGCGTGATGAAAATGATTGCTTCAAATTGTTCGAAATAAGTTCTAAGCATTCCACCATTCTGATAAATATATCATTAGTATTAACGGTAGCATGCTGATAATCCAGAAATTGTTTATACATATGAGAAGATATTAATTCAACTCTCTCTTGAATAACAATATCTTTCTTTGTAGCGGTTTCCGAGTTATCAAAACTTTCAAAATTATTCTGCAATTTCGCGTCCTTTTTTTATATCATATTTTTAAAATAAACATGATTTTATGTAAAGATTATATTTTTTTTCTTTACAAAAATGAATACTTTTTAAGGGCTATTTATTATCATTATCATTTGAACTTACTGTCTAAAAATTACAATGGTAAACTGTTTTTATTACAATAATCCATTAAATTTTCTTTTTTGACCGCAATTTTATCTTTCAAGACAGTATTTTTAGTTGTCTTCACAATAATATTCAGAGCCTTATCATACATTGTAGACGCTCCTCGCAAATATTCCAACTGTTTTTGGGACTGAACTGAACCTAATTCAAAATAATAGTTTGCATATATATAATAAATTTTTGACAACATATCATTCATATTATATTTTTTTGCAAGAATTAATGCTGATTCTAAATTTATTTTTGCTGTTTCATAATCCGAAAGTTGAATTTCTGCTTTGGCAATCACCATACGCAATAAAACTATAAAGAAGTAATTATTTATTCTTGGATTTTGAGCAATTTCAAGTGCCTGCATTGCTATATCTACTGCTTTTTTCGGAGTTTCTGCAATTATTGTTGCTTCTGCTATTAAATACCAACACAACAAAGCACCGATTGCATATTTTTTATTGGCAAAATATGTTATTTGTTCATTATATATTTCTATTGCATGCTTTGCCTGCTTTGAATCACAGAATAATTTACCCAACATTGCCTTGAATATATTCTTGCTAAATTCATCTCCGGTATTATTTGCAAACATTACATATTCAACAAGATTTTCTTGCAATCCGTCATATTCCTTTAACAGAAAACTATTCATCGTCTCTATCAAATCAAAACAATTGGTAAATTGGGCTTTTGCTTCATCTAAATCATCTGTATTGTTATACGCTACACCTAACCTATTTGCAACATCTGACAAAACTTCTTTTGAGGTTATAAAATTACCCTTCATAGTATTTGCATAAGCAAGTGCCAATTTTAAACGACAAGTTAAATTAACATCCGAAATTCTATTTTTATCGATAACATCAAATACATAAGTTAAAACTTCAAAAGCCCTGTCGTTTCCTTGCATTGCAAGCGCAATCGCTAATGATGCATATACTCTAAGCCAAGTATCATACAAAAATCCCGGCGGAATTGATTTATTCAATCTAGGCTTTGAAATATTTGATGAAAGGATTGGCAATATATCATTATCAATCAAATTGATAACTTCACCACAATTACCGATGTACAAAAGCGGATAAATTTTTGTTGCCTTTACCATTGCTCCTTCAAGTTCTTGGGATGGAGCCATTTTCTTCAATACATTATCTGCACATTCTACCGCCCCGTAATAATTTCCAATCTTGCAGCAACAAGACGCTAAATATCCCAACAACTCAATTTCTTTTGCTTCATCATTATTTGTTTTAGCATTTGCAATAGCATCAGGCAAAAATTCAATAGCCTCTTCCGGATCATACTCAGTAAGTAATTTTCCTAAACGTTCACTTATATTATATCTTATATTAACAGTTTCATTTTCATTAAATTCATTCAATAACGCTAAGCATTGACGCTGCGATATAACATATAAATTTATATCTCCAATATATGCTGATAATCTGGTTATCTTTGTCCATATATCAAATGCCATTCTGTTTTCTTTTAAATTTTGAGAAATCACTGCCATTACAGGATTTGTATTAAGTTTAAATGCGCTTACTGCCCTACCGATTTTTACGTTTAATTCTTCAAATTCCTTATCATGCTTTATATTTTTCAATATTGTTTCCCATAGCAAAATATTATTAAATTCATAATATATTTCACTATAGCGTCTTATATAATTTGTTTTGGTCAAATATAGAATAATATCATTAAATTCTTTAGCATTATAACCAAAAATTTCTCTCAACAATGCAACATTCAATTTATATCCTAATATGGCACTGCCAATGATAAGTCGATATGCTTCATAATTGGATTTCTTTAAAGTATTTAAGCGTTCAACAATCAAATCGTGAAAATTTCTTGGCATAATAAATGCTTTATCCGTAATTTGACAATCAAAACAATAACTTATTGCCTGCTCCACAAATGCAGGATTTCCGTCACATCTTTCAAATATAATCTCCTGCTCTCTTTTAGAAACATAAGTTCCGGATTCTCCGGTAAATTTCATCCAATGCTCTAACTCGCTAACCGTAACAGGCGCTAAATGAATATCTGTATATGATTTAATATCCTTGTTTTCAATTCCGAAAAATCCGCTAACAGGCTTATGCTCATTATAAACAACTATTAAACGCAAATTTTTCCAATTATTTGGACGCTTTATAAAATTCGTAAGAAATTCAATAGAAAAACCATCTATAAAATCAAAATTATCAACTACAAAAACAAATCTTCCCGTATTACAAAATGCATCAAAAATCTTGTTTAAGATATCATAGGTTTTCTTCTTATTTAATATAATATCTTCGTAATTACCATCATTTGAATTGTATAAAAAATTTAAGAAATTAGAAATTTCTGTAGCATTAAGAAACCTGAATTCATTAGTAAAAAATTGCATTGCATCTTTTTTCAACTCTTCCGTACTTATATAATATCCCGGAAGTTTGAACAAATTAAGCAACATATCCTGAATAACACCACCGGGTGAAAGTTGTGTTATTGAAGTACATCTGCCGACACACCATTCAAAATTATCCTTTTGTAAGGTCTGCATAACTTGTCTTAACAGTGTTGTTTTACCCAAACCTTTTTCACCTGTTATTGAAAAAATCTTTTTATCTTTTGAGTGCAAACCCTCAGTTAATATTTTATGTGCCTGTGTATGCGTACATAATTCAGGTATAAATTTTAACTTCAGCAAATGCTCTCTTTTATCTTTTGTAACTTGTTTTGAAGTTGGTTTATTTTTATATTTATGGCTGACATTACCCAATGGAGAACCGCATTTTCTGCACTTTGTTGCAATAGGAAAATTCACACTGTTGCAATGCGGACAAATTTTTAATAATTCAGCACCGCATTTTTGACATACAAGTGCACCCACAGGGTTTACAGTTTTACAATGTGTACATAATAAACCTGTGCGTGTCTTACAATAAGGACATTTTAATGCCTCATTCGGAATATTTCTTTTGCATACAGGACATTTCATAAATCAGTATTATCTATTGAATAACATTTCTGACTTTTTCCATTAACTTATATAGTCTTTTGGACACTTCAGATTGTGATATCCCCAGTTCATCAGAAATTTCTTTTTGTGTCATGCCTTTATCATAGCGCAAAGTATAAATATGTAAATAGTCTTTTCCAGGATTTTCTTTATCTATTCTTATTACGGAATCTGCAACAAATTCAAGAACTTCCCTTTGCATAGCAATATCTTCAGGGCTGTCTGGAATCTTTATACTTGAATAACTTATTGTAACATTAGAATAATCAACATCAGGAGTTTCTATTGCGACTTCTTTATTTGCTCTATATCCGCTGCTTGTTCTGCGGAGCCTGCCTGTATCTTTTAGCACATTTATTATAGATGTTGTAACCACTCTACGCATATATGCTTCAAGCGTTGCTTCGGAGTCTATTGCATTAATTATGGTCATGGAACGTTTACAGGTTTCATTAAAGAAGTCTTCATACAAATCTTCATTATTTGAATATTTGCGATCACCTTTAATTATTCTGTCAATTAAGTCAATCTTCTCTTGTGCTAATTCCACAATAATGCTCCCTCTATCTTACAAAAGTATAGCATAGTTATAAATAAATTTTAAGTACTGCCGTTGTATTTTCGTAAGATCCCACACTACGAGGGGCTTTCAAGACATTAAGTGTTTGATTAACAGTTCTTAACACAATATTATCAATCTGATTTGACCCACTTGCGGTTACTATTCGTGCATCTCTAAAGGTTCCATCTTGATTGTATGTTATACTTACTCGCATTTCACTTGCATAAGCCTTATCTGATACTGATAACAAATCTGTCATCAGGGCTGATTTTAGACTTTTACCTGCTGATTGGAAATACTGTTGGAAATTAGGATCTGCTGAAACTGCTCCAGGTACTTCCCAGGATAACTTTTTAACCTCTACAAATGATGATGGAGATGTTGGAGCCTTAGTCCCGGCTGTTGAAGCTAATGCGTTTGTATTGTTATCCATTTCGACAACTTGCCCTTCTGGTTGCGCAGATTGTTGGGCAACATTATTATTAATATCTCCGCCATCTTCACTAATAGGTTGAAGCGCTTCTTCTGTTGGACCTTTTATGAATTTAGAAATTCCAAATCCAAAAGCAAACAGTAACACAAATACTACCAATGCACCTGCAATACCTAATCCTGCTGTTAAACCGCCTGATTGTTTTTGTTTTTGTTGTGTTAATCTGCCAGGATTACTTAATATAGTATTTGTTGCAACATCAGAATTGCGATCATATAAACTGCTTATTGTATCGTCATCCTGTACTGGTTGCGGATTTGACTGCCCATTTATATCTATATTTATTTCTCCAGGTTTAAATGTTTTATCACTTATAACTGTTGAATTAGATTTTGCGTTATAGACAGTAGTTGTTGGAGAATGTTCAACTATTGAATCTAAAGTATCTTCCTCAGGTTGAGTATCAGGTTCAACATCTGATAATGTATCATAGCCTATATCACCTGTCCAATCTTGTTCTGCTTCTGAGGTTTCTGTATCTTTCGGAGCAGAAGGTTCTTCTGCTAACTCATCTATCACTTCTTCATTCATAATATCTTCATCAGAGCCCTCAGATATTTCTATCGGAGAATTGTCTTGTTCTGAAGTTTCAGGATGTTTTTCTTCATTCACGCTATCTTCTTTTTCAGGCGCAGCATCTTCTCCTACTAATTCATCAAGTACATCTTCTGTCGGAAGAACGATATCTTCTGTTGGTGAATTCTCTTCGCTGATTGTTATCTCATCAGATGCAGGCGCAGGTGCATCAAATATAACATCTTGTGTTTGGAATGCCGTACCATCAACTAAATCATCAGTATAATCAGTTTGGCCGATATTTACAGCACCCCCAATCAAACTTTCTGCAACATCCAAATCCAATAACTCATCTGAATTTACTTCTTCCTCAGGTCCCCAATTCATATTATCTAATGGGGATGTTCCATCTTCATTTATCGTATATGAATTTAAGTCAGGTAATTCAATTGTTTCTGTTTCAACTTGTTGAAGCGCTAATTCTTCAATATTTGCTGCAGGTTTTGTCGGAGAATCAACATCTTTTATTGAATCCATCTCAACTATTGCAGATTCATCTTCTACAAACTTTTCACGCTCTACATGTTGGATACTATCCATATCTACTACTTCATGAACAATTGTTTCTTCTTTTTCACGCTCAACTGTGTGAAGTTCTGACATATCTTTTGGTTTGTCTGTTAAACCTTGAGCCTCTGCCATCATGTTTGCTTGTCTTTTGGCATCTGAAAGACCGCCAATAAATGACATGTGATCATCTGTTGCAGACATTACAACATCAGAATTGTAATCATTAGTATGATTTTTGTTTATACCACCCAATGGATCTTCTTTATTGACACCTGCTTGCAAACCTTCTACAGTACCACCTGCAACTGATGTCATCTTGATTGCTGTATCTGAAACTCTATCTGAAACCTCAGGTGTCATAGGTTCTGTTTTGTTTTGATCTATTGCAGCAATTGCGTTGTCTAAAAGAGTATCAACCGACATTTCTTGCATTGGAATTGTCTTATTAGTTTCTACTTGCGGTTGCGGTTGATTGTGATTTTCTGCGTTATCTTGTTTTTGTTCAACAGGAGCAGAAACATCTGCCACTTCTTCTGTGTCTAATGTATCTAAATCTGAAACCGCTAAATCTTCATCTAATGTTATTTCATCATCTATATCACCTAGCGACAATTCTTCTTCTGTTATATCTTCGTCTTGAGGGGCTTCTGTTTGTTCTTGAGAAACTTCCTCGTTTGCAAGTTCTGCGGTTGTTGTTTCGTCTTTTTCTTCTTCTGTGATTGTTTCTGCTGTTTCTGCAACTTCTTCTGTGTCTAATGTATCTAAATCGGAAACCGCTAAATCTTCATCTAATGTTATTTCATCATCTATATCACCCAGTGATAATTCTTCTTCTGTTATATCTTCGTCTTGCGGTGCTTCTGTTTGTTCTTGAGAAACTTCCTCGTTTGCAGGTTCTGCGGTTGTTGTTTCGTCTTTTTCTTCTTCTGTGATTGTTTCTGCTGTTTCTGCAACTTCTTCTGTGTCTAATGTATCTAAATCTGAAACCGCTAAATCTTCATCTAATGTTATTTCATCATCTATATCACCTAGTGATAATTCCTCTTCTGTTATATCTTCGTCTTGAGGGGCTTCTGTTTGTTCTTGAGAAACTTCCTCGTTTGCAGGTTCAGCGTTTGGAGTTTCATCTTTTTCTTCTTCTGGTTGTTCTTGTTCTTCTTTGTCATCTTGAGAGTCAGAACTATCTTTTTCTTCTTCTTCAGAAGATTGCATTTGAGGTTCTTGTTCTTCATCCGGATTTAGAATTTCAAGAGTTGGAGCGGTTTTTGATGCATTAACATTTTCTACATTAACAGATGGTTCATCTTCAGGAGCAGCCTCAAAGACATCTGCAACATTTGCTGTTGCTTCAACTACATCTGTTACAGTTTCTGCGCTTTCAGTAACTGCATCAAACACTTCTGTTGCCTCTGCAGTTTTTTCTGTTATTGCAGCCTCAATACCTTCTTTCAAAATTTCTTCCGTAGTTAATGCCGCAATTCCAGGGACTGCCTTGGATTCTTTTTCTTTAAGTTCAATTCTTTCCAATAAAACTGATGATACTTGACTTGATAAGACTTCAAAATTATCAAATTCGGAAACACTATCTCTAAGCATAGAATCAGTAAGCATTAATCTGTATAACTCTTTACGCTCTGCATTATTCAAATTATGATCAGAAAGCGCAACGGATAAAGCACGACCCTTTAGAAAATCTTTGGCATCTAATTTTTGTTCTTTTATAGTTTTATACTTGGATAAAGTTTTGAAAAATGTGTCAGGAGTTGAAAGATGCTCTTTTGGAATAAAATAATATTCATCATTTGCATACTTTTTATTAACCTGTGAAGGCTTGAAATAACCCAAAAATGTAGCCTCTTTAAGATTTTTAGAAAATTTTAAAACTATATAAATATCAGGAGTAATATCAAGTTCAAAATGGGATTTAGGAATAAAAATTTTATCTTCATTAAAAATAGCACGAACGTCTAAATGCACATTTGGCAATAATATATCAGCAATATCAACATCTTCTAGAACTTTTGAAATTGAATGCATAGAAACAATATCTTCAGTATTATACCCGTTATCAGCAAGATATCTTATAAATAATTCTGCCCCCAAAACATTTATATACGCACGATTTCTCGTTTCTGCATTAACAAAACGTCTGGACATAAAGTCTGCTTCTATATAATCATTCTTATCTATATCAAGAACCATAGTTTCTAATTCTGCCATTTTTAATATTTCCTCCCTCTCCAATTATATAGATTACAATTCATTCAAAAATATTCCACTTTTAATGTAAAGTTTTGTAACAATATATTGAAAAATTTCTATAATAAGACAAAAATAGAATATCAGGTGTTTTATATCCTATGTGGTAGAAGTGTTAAGGAGGTTTTTCCTATGATGGTAAATTCAATATCCAGTGTCAGATTTTGCGGACCGGCAGATACATCAACAGCCGCAGCAGCAAATAAACCTGAAAATACAGGTTTTTTTGATCGCCCTGGTGCTTTTGCAAAACCCGCTGATAATAAACCGGCTCAAAATGATCCGGCAGCAAAACCTAAAAAGAAAAGTTCTTTTGGTAAAAAACTTTTAGCAACAGTTGGTGTTTTAGTTGCAGTTGCTGCAGCACTAGTTGCCGGTAATAAAGCTAAAGTTTTGACTGTTCTAACTGATGCTGAAAAGGCTAATGCTGGTTGGTTCAAAAAAGCAGTTAACTATGTCGCCGTTGCTGGTGAATGGCTTGCTAAAAATACTTATGATCCTATTGCTAAGTTATTTAGCAAAAAACCAGCAGCATAATAAGTTTCAATATAAAATATATCAACAAAAAAGGGTAACAAACGTTACTCTTTTTTGTTGTTGACGGCTTTTTAATCCACGTGGTATAATAATATTGTTAATTTGTTTACTGTTCCAGGTTTTTGGCCTTCAAATATGTCAGAAAGGAAATTATGACATACGGAGTACCATATTCTTTTGTTCCCGGAACAAAAGCCAAGGCTGATGAAGTTAATGCAAACTTCATTGATATTCTTGATAAAATTCAGACAACAAACAGCCGTATCGATACTGCAAATACTACAATACAGGAATGCAGCGCATCTATTGATTCAAAATTAAACATTGACTTGTCAAATCTTAGCGAGGAAGGCGAAGCTATGTTTAACGGAATGGCGTATGCAAAAGATTTAGATGGAAATTGGACAGAAAAATACACTGCTTGTGCAGTTAATACAAGTATTTCAACAGGTGTAACTCAGTCATATAGTTTATCCAATATATTACCCAAAGACAGCGAACTATATGAAGTTATGATAGCAATAACCGCCGAAACTGCTGCAACTTCAGGCGCTCTTGCATATCTTTATGTCAGCACAGACAAAATGACTAATAAAAAGCCTGTTATAAAAACTATTTCAAGACACAGTAGCGTAGCCTACGGCAATAATGCCTGCACTGTAATAGTCGGTACCGGCAGAAAAATTAATATAAATAGCAGCGCAAGCAGCGTAGGTGCATCAAGTTATAACTTTGAAATATATGCTTACAGAAAGGTTAGGTAAACATGACAAAATATTTATTTATTGAAAACGGGAAAATTAATGGCGGTGGCGAAATTAGCCGTTTGGATACTGAAATCAAAAATATTGAAGTTGACGATATAACTTTCCAAAACTACATTGATGAACCTAACAAATTCATCTATCAAAATGGAAAAATCGTTCAAAATCCCAATTACGAAAAACAAACAAAACAACTCCAAATAAATAATGAAATATCTCAATTAAAATCACAAATGGATGAACTTGATAAAAAAAGAATTCGAGCGATTTGCGAAAATTCTATAAAAGATGAGCAACTAAACCAAACTTGGCTTGATTACTACAACAATGAAGCCAAAAACTTGAGAACTAAAATTAACGAACTTACAAATGCTTTATCTGAATAGTCATGTCGGCTGCCGGAAAAATCCGGCAGCCGACTCTATAATTTCTGCCTTTTTCTGCTATAATCGTTGCAGATATTGTATCAGTTATTTAACAATAAAACCGGAAAGAGCAAATATGTTTAACGTTATAAAAAGAGGAATTACCAAAGTTAAAGAAGATATTAAAGTTATTTATGAAAATGACCCTGCTGCAAAAAATCTTTTGGAAGTAATTTTATGCTACCCCGGGTTACACGCACTTATCGCTCATCGGCTTGCTCATAGACTTTACAAGTGGCATATCCCGCTTATACCAAGGGTTATTTCATATATAACAAGAATAATAACAGGTATTGAAATTCACCCTGGAGCAATTATTGGAAGAAGATGTTTTATTGACCACGGTGAAGGTATTGTTATTGGAGAAACTACAATCATCGGAGATGATGTTCTAATATATCAGCAAGTCACTCTTGGCGGTACCGGTAAAGAATCAGGCAAAAGACACCCCACTATAGGTAATAGCGTAATTCTTGGAGCTGGAGCCAAAGTTTTAGGAAACATTAATATAGGTGATTATGTTAGAGTTGGCGCAGGTTCTGTCGTTATTGACGATGTTCCCGAAAATTCAACCGTTGTCGGCGTTCCCGGAAGAGTCGTACATCGTATGGTAACAGATAAAAATGGTGTTCTTATGCACAATAGAATTCCTGACCCTATTTCATGTGAAATCAGCAAATTAAAAGCTGAAGTTGAAATTCTTAAAAAGAAAACCGCTAATATGTAACGAATCCTTAACAATCCATACTTTTCATGGCAATATTTACAAAATATATGGTTTATATATATTAGATGGATGAAAAGGACTAACTATGGTCAACTCAACGAACTACTATGGAATGTCAGGTTCAGTACACTACGGACGTACAAATATATGGAACCGATATCACATGAACGCTTCACTTAAAGCAGCAAGAACGCCTATGATGGCTGATTCTGTGTTTTTTGTTGCCCCAGCACAACATCATTGCCATATAAGCGGATTTGGCAAAGTTCTTATGGGAATTAACAGTTTCTTTGGCGGGTTATTTGGCGGTTATAGCCTTACCTCAGGACAAGGTATGCCAGGAATGGGCATGGGCGGCATGTATGGCGGTATGGGCATGGGAGGTATGGGTATGGGTATGGGTGGCATGTTTGGCGGTATGGGTGGTATGCGACCACCTGGAATGGGAGGTTTTGGTTTCTTTTGTTAATAAAACGAACATCATGTCAGGTGTTCGTTTTTGTATGTTGACATTATACTGATTGTATTGCAATATATATTCTGAAATATTTAGAGGGAAAGATGCCTGAAATTTCAGTAATAGTGCCTGTTTATAACGTTGAAAAATACTTGAAAAAATGTTTGAATAGCCTTGTTAATCAAACTTTTCAAGATATTGAAATTATTTGCATAAATGACGGTTCCACAGACAATTCTGAATCTATTTTAAATAATTTTGCAAACAAAGATTCAAGGATAAAAATTATCACACAAGAAAATTCTGGAGTATCCAGTGCCAGAAATTTAGGGATTTCCAAATCCACAGGCAAATACATAATGTTTTTGGATTCAGATGACTATTACAATAAAAAAACTTGTGAATTATCATATTACAAAATCACTAAAACCCAAGCAGATATTGGAGTTTTCGGAATAAGTGAATTATACAATTTCATACAAATCCCCTGCATTGTAAATAAAAATATAAAAAGAGCAGTTCAAAATCCATCAGAAATAGATTTGTGGAAATTTCAAACTTATAGTGTCAATAAAATTTACAAAAAAGACTTTTTAGTAAAAAATAATCTTGAATTTCCACTTGGTATAAAAACAGCAGAAGATACAATATTTTCGTTAAGTTGTTTATTTAAAAATCCTAAATATTGCTTTATAGATAAATCATTATATGTGTATAGAAAAAACCGTAAAAATTCCGTCACTACAAATTCAAACGGGGTAAAAAACGATCTCACTGCTTTAAAAATGTTTTATGAAAGTGATATATTCCAACAACAATCAGAAACTATACAATTAAAAGTTATTGAAAAATTTTGCAGCGGGAGTTGGAATTATTATAAGAGAAATCGAAATAATAAAGAATTGCTGATTGATATAAGAAATTTGCTAAATTTTATTGAACAACGATATGAAATAAATCAATTAGAAAAATTTAAAAAATATAACCAAATAAAAGAAATAACAGAAGATTTATAAACAAAAGGGGCGGAAACTTTCAGTTTCCGCCCCTTTTTTATATCTATATCACGAATGAATGTTTGATATGATTACATCATACCGCCCATACCACCCATACCTGCCATTGCTGACATATCAGGTGCTGGTTTTTCTTCCGGAATATCTACAACTGCTGCTTCGGTTGTTAACAACATTGAACCAACAGATGCTGCGTTAACCAATGCTGAACGTGTAACCTTTGCAGGGTCTACAATACCTGCTTGGAACATATCAACATATTTGCTGTTTAATGCATCATAACCGTATGCGCCTTCTTTTTCTAATACGCAATCTACAACGACATCTGCTTTTGCGCCTGCGTTGCGTGAAATTGCTCTTAGAGGTACATCTAGGGCTGCTGTTAAGATTTTGTATCCAACTTTTTCATCATCAGAATCAAATTCAAGTGTTTCAAGTTTTGCATTCAATTCTTGTTGTACTCTTAACAATGCAACGCCACCACCTGGAACTATACCTTCTTCATTTGCTGCACGAGTTGCGTTTAGAGCATCTTCAATTCTTAATTTTCTTTCTTTCAATTCAACTTCTGATGCTGCACCTACTTCGATTAGAGCAACTCCGCCTGAAAGTTTTGCAACTCTTTCTTGTAGTTTTTCTTTATCATATTCTGAATCAGAACTTTCAATTTGGTTTCTGATTAATCTTACTCTTTCTGCAACGGCATCTTTTGTTTCATCACCTACAACAATTGTAGTTTCATCTTTTGTTACGGTTACTCTCTTTGCTTTACCTAACATTTGAGTTGTTACATTCTCTAACTTGATACCAAGTTCTTCTGTAAACATTTCGCCGCCTGTTAAGATTGCGATATCTTCAAGCATTGCTTTTCTTCTATCACCAAAACCAGGTGCTTTAACTGCTACTGCTCTTAAAACTTTTCTCATTGTGTTAACAACTAATGTTGCAAGTGCTTCACCTTCAACATCTTCTGCTATCAACAATAATGATTTGCCATCACGTGCTACTTGTTCCAGTAATGGAACTAAATCTGAAATTAAGTTGATTTTCTTGTTGCAACAGAATACATAAGCATCTTCCAATACTGCTTCCATTCTTTCTGCATCGGTTACAAAGTATGGTGAAATGTATCCTTTATCAAATTGCATACCTTCTACAACCTTTAAGTTTGTACCGAAAGATTTTGATTCCTCAACTGTAATAACACCATCGTGTCCAACTTTTTCCATTGCTTCTGCAATTAGATTACCGATTTCTTTGTTATTACCTGCTGAAATTGCTGCAACTTGAGCGATTTCTTCTTTTGTATTTACAGGTCTTGACATTTCCTTAATCTTTGATACCGCTAAATCTACAGCCTTGTCAATACCTCTTTTCATAGACATTGGGTTTGCACCTGCTGTCAAGTTCTTCAAACCTTCACGAACTATTGCTTGTGCCAATACAGATGCTGTTGTTGTTCCATCACCTGCTACATCATTTGTCTTAGATGAAACTTCTTTTAATAATTGTGCACCTGAATTTTCCAATGCATCTTTTAATTCAATTTCTTTTGCAATTGTTACACCATCATTAACAATTTGAGGTGCGCCGAATTTCTTTGATAAAATTACGTTTCTTCCTTTTGGTCCTAATGTAACTTTTACCGCATCAGCAACTGCATCAATACCTTTTAGAAGGGCTTTTCTTGCTTCTTCATCAAATACAATACGTTTTGCCATTTTATTTCTCCTTTTTATAAATCTGTTTTATTTTGCGAATTTTATTTGTATATTTTCACAACTCGCAAAGAATTATATTTTATCCTTATTCAATAATTGCCAAAGCATCTTTTATTGAAAGGATTTTGTATTCAACACCATCAAATTTTACATCGGTGCCTGAATATTTTGCATAAAGGATAACATCACCAACTTTAACATCCATAGGCTCTCTTTCGCCCTTGTCATTCAATTTGCCAAGTCCAACAGCAACAACTTCACCTCTTTGTGGTTTTTCTTTTGCGCTATCCGGAATAAAAATACCGCCTGATGTTTGTTCTGTTTCTTCGATAATCTTAATTACAATTCTGTCACCTAATGGTTTAATCATGATTCCTCTCCTTTTCTTTATTCTATATAAGTTTTGAATCTATACTTGACAATTCCTTCAACTTCTTAAGAACTGTATTACCTAACATCTTTATTTATATAACGAATTTCAAATTTTCCACCAAAAGTTAAGGAAAAATTAATTATTGCATAAGATAAATTTTTACATTATTCATTCTGCTCAAAAACATTACGGAATGTAACAAAAAGTATATATCAAAATTAAAGATTCAAAGCCCCAACTCCGTAAAAACACATGTATAGCAATTTTATAGAAAGTAAAGGATTGGAAATGTCATTTGACGTTGATAAGTTCGGTAAAACGTCAGGAATAGAATTAAACACTCTAAATGCAGGAATGAAAAAAAAGGACTTGAAGACGTAGACCAAAAAGAAGTCTTAAAATTTCTTGCCGAAATGATAAATGACACAAAAGAAGTTAATGAAGTAAAAGTTATTGAACAAGACGGAAAGAAAATTGTTCAAGTGAGCTACAAAGACGGCACCTGCGATTTAATCAATGATGACAAATCATATTCACACATTTCAACAGATGAAAATGGCAATCAAATTACAGAAGAATATACCCCGGATAACAAACTTGAAAGAAAAATAACTAAAAACTCAAACAAAGATGAAACCATAACAGAGTATGAACAAGACGGGCAGACCGCAGAAAAAATCCCAAGTAATAAATGAAGGTGATAGCGAAAAACAAAAAGTAACCGACTATGAAACAAACGAAGATGGGACAATAACAGCGACCACAACAGATGCACTTAATCCAAATAAAAAGACAGTTCAAACAATAGTAAAAAATGGTGATAACGAAACCGTAACAAAAGAAGTAATAACAGAAGGTTCAACAACAATAGAAAGGACCTACACTGAAAACGGTACTAAAGAAGTTATAACAACACCAAACGGAAGAACCGAAACAGAATACAATAAAGAAAACTATAAAATAACCCAGAAAAAAGTTGTTAATGGAAGAGAATACACAGTAGAATATGACGGAAAAGGCAACACAAAAGTAATATTACAAAACGGAGAAAGCGTTGACCTTTTAGCAAAAAGATTTGGTACAACAAAATCAAAAGTCCTCCAAGCAAATAATGGGAAAATAAGAGGCTGGGCAGGCGATGAAGTTGTTGTACCCGGAGAATTGGACGCTGATGATAAACGACTACACGGCAGACAAACAGCAGAAGAAGCAAAATCTGCATACAAAAAGGTAGCCGACGAAATTGAGCGAGTAAATAAAGAAGCCTCAGAAAGAAAAACTATAATCTTTACAGAAAAAATACACAAGACATACGAAGATTTAGCAAGAGGTTTATTTAGGAATGAGGGAGTACCAAACCCAACCAAAAGAGAATTAGAAAAACGTATCAAACAACTTAAAGAAGCCAATCCTAACGTAAAAGACGGAGAATTGATAGGCAAACGAATAAAAGCACCGGTTGCTGCAGATGTACATGAAAGAATAGCAGAAAAAGAAGCCCAAAGAAAACAAGAAGTAGCAAAAAAACAAAAAGCGGCAGAAAATACAAAACTTCAAAAAGAATCAGCAAAACAAATAACCGCTGAATTAATAAAAGCAACAAAAGGATTCAATGACGAAGATGCAATCAAAAGAGCACTTAATAAAATAGACAATCCTGAAGAATTAAAAGAAGTTGAAAGATTACTATCCTCTCAAGGATATAAAGCAGATCAATATTATTCCGTAATCGAAAAATTTATGTCAAAAGAAATGAGTGGTTCAAAATTCTATGACAAATCATTTGACGATATGGAAAAAATTGTTCAAAAATGGATTTCAAACGGGACCCTTACAGGCGAAGCCGCAATAAATGCTCAAGCACGTCTTGCAGCAAGATTAATTATAGATGGTTGTGACGGATTAGGAACAGATGTCGAAGAAACAAAAGAAGGCATAAGCTTAATCAAAACCCCGAAAAGTACAGGTAATAAAACTGTCGATAAAGCAAATGCAAAAAAAGTTTATGACAAAGTAAACAACATTATAAAAAATCACAGCAGTTTTGGTGCAAGATTTAAAGATTTAAAAGATTATTTATCAGGCGATTTGTGGGCAAGTGAAATAAAATATTTAGACGGAATTCTGGCAGAAAATAATGCAATTCAAGGCAAACAAAAAGCAAAAGCAGTAAAAGATTTGGTACAAGAAGCCGTAGAATACGCAGGAACAGATATTGAGTATCTAAAACAAGCAATAAAAAAGCAATTGATACACCAGAAGATAGAATAGCCATAGAAAAAGAATTGAAAGCATATTGCCAGAAAAAAGGCATTAAACCACAAATCGAAGGACAAAGTTACCTCCAAGCGATTTTATATGACGAATGCGATACCTTCTTAGGTGTATCAAAAGATCACAAAGAAATTCGCAAATTTAACGAAATGATGATAGCACAAGGTGCATACACCCCTGAAGAAGCAGCAAAATTGAGAGCAGAACAAGCCGCACTACAAATTTTAGAAGGCGATTTTGCCTCAATTCAAGATGCCGTAAAACAAATTAAAGATCCAAAAGTTTTAGCACAATTGAATAAATTACTTCAAACTACAGGTAAAAATAAAGGCTACGGAAATTTAGAATCTTTTATGAAAAAGAAAGGATTTTCACAAACTCAAAATGACCTTATCTTTGCCGAACTTGCGAGCAGAAATTTAGTTAGTCCGAATAAAGCCGCAACTGTAGCACTAAGACTATTACAAAATTCCGATTTTGACACAAGAGCAATGGGCTTTAAAGCAATGACAACAGGCAATATTGCACTTGCAGTAGATAAAGCACTAAAAGCAAAAGGTACAAGTTTAAAAGCCATAACTGAACAATTTAACAAAGAGAAAGCAGCAAATAAAGAAAAAGCAGCATTCTGGGATAAAGTATCTATGGGCTTAGGTGGCTTTAACCCATTGGGATATATTGCAGAACACATTTCAGATGAATACAATGAAAATACTGAAGTTTCAAATAATTTATACGTAGAAAATAAAACTCCTATAAAATTAACCCAAGCACAACAAGATGCCTATAAAATGACAGTCCAAACATTTGAAGAACAATTAAATCAAATGAAAAAAGACTATCAAGAAGCATTGGACAGCCAAGGAGTAGTATCAGGTGCGTTAAACGCATTCTGCTCAGTATATAACATTGGAACAACAAGAGATGATATTGAAGCAAGAATAAAACACGATGAAGAGACCCTAAAACTATTAAAACTTGCAGCAAACGGTAAACTTGCAAAAGTTGAAAACGGCAAAACAATCCCTGTAACTTTTGAAGCAGTATTTAAAGAAAGAGCATCCGAATTTATAACAGCAAATGGAGGCTCAATTTCAGCAATAAAAAACAAAAACAATCCAAAAGAAGTAACAGAATTTAGTGTTGAAAAAGTAGAAAAAGTTGCTAAAAAAGCACAAACCATTGTTGCAATGGATTATGCAAAAGATAATATCGCTATATGTTGGAATGAACTAAATAAAGGGTTAAATTCAAAAAATAATAAAGAATTGTCTGTTGCAATATACGATACAATGGAAAAAATTTCACAAATGTCAGGCAAAGCAATGTCATTGGATGCTTTTGGATATAAACTAGCCAATGGAGTAATCGTAGATTCAGCAGGCAAACCTGTCAGTGCAGATAAACTTAACCAAATTGCAAAACAATTAAAACAAGGTTTATCAGACATTTCATCATCATTATTAGGAACTTCAATCCCAGCAAATGCTTCTGATTCAGATATAGAAGATCTTTTAAATGACGCTTATGAAAATAAAATGGAAGCCTTCAAACAAGAATATAGAGAAGCCTTCGGCCAACAAGCAACTGATGAAATGATTGAAAACTACATGAAAACAATCAACTACAGCAAAATGGCTGTAAACTTCGGTTTGCTAATCGGAGCAGCAATAGCAGCACCATTCACAGGCGGTGGCAGTTTAGCCGTTTTTGCAGCAACAGCAGGTGTTTCTTTCGGAATGAATGCTCTTGAAAAATCAACTGATGCTGACGGCTATACTAATAGTGAATGGACAAGTGATGCAGAACAAGCACTATGGGACGGAGCATTAACTGCAATAGGTTTCAAAGTTGGTCAAATGGCTGATATGGCAGCAACAGGCGGTCAAGGATTTTTGCAAGCCGCTAAAGAATCTAACAAATGGATTGCTAAATTAGTCCAAAATCTTCCACCGGAAAAATTAGCAAAAGTTGAACAAACAATGGCTAAATTATCACAACTAACAAATGCTAAAGCCGCTAAAATTTCTCAAAAAATGATGGATAAAAATAATGCCTTATTAACAAAATATCTGCCAAATGCAAAACCTGAAACGATTAAAGAAGCCGCTATTTGCCTCTCAAGAATAGAAGCAACTGTAGGTGAAGTTAGCAGCGATATTATACAATCAGCAATACAAGTAGCTTGCCAAGATGGAGAATTTAATACGGATACCTTTATGCAAGGTCTTATTATGTCAGTAATAGGTAACGCAGCAGGTCATACCTTCTCTGCTATTGGTGATATCAAACAAGTTTCAACCAAAGCCAAAATTGATGCCCTTGGACAATTAAAAGGTGCAGATGGGAAAAACATATTCTCACCTGAAGAAATTAATGATTTAGTAAAAAACAATCCTGGTTTCCAAAACATAACAAAAGAACAATTAAAATCATTACAAGATAAAGTTAATATTTTGGGACAACTAAAAGATGCTAATGGTAACTTATTATATACACCAACAGAAATAAATAAATTTATAAAAAACAATCCACAAATTATGGATTATACCCTGGAGCAAATTAAAGAGTTAAATAATAAAATCAATCATCTTAGCACATTAAAAGCACCTAATGGGCAAGACTTATTTACAGCCGAAATATTAAAACACATACTTAATAATAATTGTGACAATTTGACCAATATACCAACAGAAACATTAAAAATTCTAGTTCAAAAAAAATATCCTGATTATGGATTAATTTCACTTCTAGGTAAAATCAAATCTACTGATGATATAAAGGTTATAGATAAATTAATAAGTATAGAAAACAAGGCAAATTGCGAATTTGAATTGGCAGACTTAGAAGATATTTTAGACTCAAAACATTATTCCAAACTTAACGATTTTGGGGCTTTTGTTGATGAGATTATAAATCTTGACCATACAAAAGGACAATTAACAGCAAATACTAATATTGCAAATAACATAATCTCAATACTACACAACATTCAAACAGAAACACAAAAACAAGCGTTTGATAAACTAAAAGTTCTTGTAGACAATGAAATTGTAACATATTCTCACGTAGCAGAACGAGTTAAAACAATTACAACAGAACAAGACTTAACAACTCTTGAAAAATTACTTGAAAAAGCACAAAAGACTTATGATACAGACAAACTCAAAAAGAATTTAGAAGAAATAGAGAAAATATACCGAAATCAAAGTGCTAATATTACAAACCTATCAAAAGAAGATATGGAATTGTCAAAAGAAATTCTTAATCTCCTTGCGAATAATGATAAAGTAAAATTAAGCAGAATAGCAAATAATTTAATGCCAGCCAAAAAACTAACATTTAATGATCTGGATAAAAACTTAATAATTAAATATGCAACAAGTGGCGATATAGAAAAACTGGAATTTGCTCTAAGTACTAAAAAGGAATTTTACCTACAAAATACACCGCTAAGGCGTTATATCAATAAAACAGGAAACATTCCATATGATGCTGCAGAACTACAAAAAATAAAAACCAATTCTTCACTACAAGAAAACGCTTTTGAACTAATCCTAAAGACAAGCGAGGATAATCGTTTTGAAGCATCAGCATTCCAAGATATCATAGATAATATAAAAACTCAACAAGACTTAGATAACTTACAAAAACTTCTAGATATGGAAGTTAACGGCAAACCACTTGATGGATATGCCATTATAGAGAATCTAAAATCAAAAAATATTGATGCTGATATTATAGCAAGACAAAATCCAGCAAAAGGGATTACATACACAACAGAAGATGTTAAAAATTTAGTAAATGAATACGGGATTTCATCAAGTAATGCTTATGGCTTACTAAGGTTAAGAAGTGCAAATGCAAAACGTTATAACAAAATTGTAAATAGCGGACTTTTAGACTTAATCAAACAAGGCAAAATTGATGAAAGTATCTTAAAAAACATTGATGAAAATACATTCCTTTCAAATAGAACACTAAAAGATATTAGAAAAATTGCCAATGGGGAGTCATTAATCACAACATTACAAAACCCATCTGAACTATCAAACATATCAAAATATGTTGAAAATGGAGATGTATGTGAATTAAACGGCAAATTATATGTAAATGATAACGGTAAAGCAGTTGAAATAAAATTATCAAGGCAAAAATTTGAAGAATTATTCCCACCATTATCAAGAGTATCATTTGAACAAGGCGGACTTGGTGACTGCTGGCTTGTAAGTACATTAGATAATCTAATGGATATAGCAGGCGGTAGAGTTGCATTATACAAATTATTTGAACAACAAGGCGATGATATCCTTATAAAATTCCCTGGAGTAAACAATGCAATTAAATTCCCTAATGGTAAGGCATTAAAAACTCCAACCAGTAAACAACTTGCATCACCGGCTCAAATCGCAAAAGGAAGATCAAATGCAGAAGATACTGCGGAAGGAATTTTAATCCTTGAACAGGCATTTGCTGTTCATAGATTTAAAGAAGGTGCAAGAGCTTATGATGTAAATAGCCCAATTACAGATATAAGCCAATTCACAGATATTGATAAATTAATGAAACGTATCAAAGGTGGATGGCAAGAAGAAGCCTTAAATGAAATTTTTGGAACGAGAATTACGATTGACCATTACGGAACAGATCTTGCAAATAGACAAACAATGAAAGATTTAATCAAGCAATATGCAAATGATGATCAAGTATTATTATATTGTGCAACAAGATCTGAAGATTCCCAAGTTGAACAATTACTTTCTGACAAATATGATATATATTCAAGACATGCATACGCAATCAAAGGATATGACGAACAAACCGGTATGGTATATATAACAAACCCATGGCATACCTCTGTAGTAACTGAAGTTCCTCTTTATGAATTAACAAAATACCTAGATGATTGTTCATTTGCAAAACTAAATGGCACACCTGCAAAAACAACCTTTTCTCCAACACCTACAAATGTAAGTGCACCAATAAAAGGGGCTTCCTCAAATACTTCTGGTAATAGAGCACTTGACAAAGCAATAGAATCTTCAAAAACATTAAAAATTAATGACTTAGAAAAAATAAGAAAATATGCAAAATTAATCAAATCAAAAACACCTGAACAAGTTGAAGATGTATTTGAATCACTTGCATTTAGAATTAAAAATCATGAAATCCCTTCAAGTGAAATGTTTAATCAAGTAATAAACGATGTCGCAACAAAATCAGGTATTGATGCGGGAATTTTAGCAAAAGATGTAAGAAACCTTATGAAAAACATAGATGGCTGGGATAAACTTCTTGATCCACTCAAAAGAAGTGAAAACATAAACGCCAATAACCCACGTCTGGCAAAAGATCTTGATAAATTTAAAACAAAATATGATTTACAAACAGAAGCAAGAAAAGTTGAACTAGAAACAGAAAATAAAATTAAAGCCCAAAAAGAAGCTGAATTAAAAGCTCAACAAGAAGCGGAGTTAAAAGTTCAACAAGAAGCAGCACTTAAAGCAAAAGAAGAAGCTGAAATCAGAGCACAACAAGAAATTCAACAAAATAAAGAAATTATAGAAAACTATAAAGATAAATATCCGGAAGTAATTAATGAAGAAAATTTCCGTGATAATACCACACCTGCAAAATTAATTAATCTAATGGAACGTTATAACTTAGAAATGGATTATAATAATTTCAACTCACAAGAAATATACCGTGAAATATCACAAGCCAGAATTACTAATGATGCAGATATGGATATTGCGTTCAATATGATTAAACAACGTTTCCACAGTGATATTATCGCAACCGAAGCTCATATTAAGACAATGAATGCAAAATATCATTTCACAAGTAAAGAATCAATTCTTCAAGCTGACAACATTATTGAAACTTTGAAAGCAAAACACGCAAGCGGAGAAGCAATATCAGAAGATGATGTTGAAAATATGATTGCATCACTGGATGATTTAGACTATAGAGATACTGAAAGAATTAAACAAATGATTATGGATGATGCAACAATCAAAGAAGGCATAAATCCATACTGGCAAATATATGAAAATCCTGAATTTAACCACTATACAAAAGAGAATTTAGATGATGCAGTAAAAATTATAACTTATCTAAAAGATGAAATTAAAAATGGGAACCAACCAACACTTGATTTGGTAAGACACTATATCAATCACTTAGACGCTATTAAAAATGCAAATGGGAGATTTATATCATCAGAAACCTTATGGGCATTAAAAGATATCATAAAACAAGATGCAGACCTTGCACCTATATGTAAAGATTTTGTCGATGACATTATCCAAAGTGGCTCACCAGTTAAAAATAGCACAGTTAAAAATGCCCAAGCAACTAGCAATGAAATTCAAGCATCTTCTGCAGCAAATGCAACAAGTTCAACTGCAGAAACTTCTCATGGACTATTCTCAAGAATTAAAAAGTTCACAAAATCTATCTTTGGAAAATCCGAAAAATCTACTATTACATCAACCAAAGCACAAGATGAAGTAACAAACAAAGTTCAAAATGAAACACCAATACCAAAAACTACACAAACAACTAAATCAATAATAAGTAAATCTGAAAAAAATCTACTAACATCTAAAAACGTTTCAGATAAAATGTCTGCAATAAGCAATATTACAGATATATCCGGCAATTCGAAGTTTTCTCAAGCAGAACTCAAAAAAATTCAACATATGCTACTAATGTACGAACAATTAGGACATTAACAATTTATTTTTAAATATGCATGATAAAACACGTAGAATAAGACCATTCATACATCAAAAACAATTAATAGAGTTAGAATCAAACATCAAAACCCAAACAGGAAATGACCCGGCAAGGATAAAGACAATTACTGAACAATTTCAAAACCTTAGTAATGACAGAATAAAATATTTACTAAAAAACAGCAGTAATATTGAAGATTTAGATTTTTACGCAAATAATATTGAAGACATACACCAAAAGGTACACAAATACATTCCAAAATATGAAGACAATGCATTTTTCCATGATTTTGATGAATTATCCGAATACATTACAAAAGATAATAAAGAGGTATTTGACAAACTTGTAACGATTGAAGGAATTGATCAACATCAACTTACAGGAGCAATGAGTTATGCAAATACCCCAGCCAAAATTCACCACTTAGACACAATCATAGATAAAATCAAATCAGGTGAAGAAACCATAATTGCTCTACCATTTGTTAAAAATGCAGAAGTTAATTCAAGAATTGCACAATCAAAATACACTCAACTTCCAAAATTCACATCTGACACAAAACAAGAAGCACTTTTATCACAAACAAAACAAGGACAAGTTGTGGCAATCGGAAATAAAGCATACATAAATGACAGAGGACAAATGGTTGAACTTGGCATTTCTACAGAAATGTACGAAAAATTATTCCCAACATATCAAACATTATGTATCAGACAAGGAGACAAAACAGGTGATTGTTACTTCCTATCAGGAGGTTTAATGACCTTTATAAAAAATGATTATGCAAAAGTTAATCTGCTAAAACTTTTAAAACAAGATGGCAATGATATAGTAATAACATTCCCGGGATACCCAAATAATCCTGTAAGATTTGAAAATGGAATGGTCAACTTGCAAGAATTACATGCAGATACCTCACTAGGTAACCTTATGATAGAACAGGCATACGCAAAAGCAAAATATGCCAATGCAAATAACATCCAAGACGCATCAAAAGTAGATGCTGACAAAGCTATGAATTTTATCTATGGAGGCATCGCTAGCGACGTATTTAATGAAATTTTAGGAACAAACGACGGCATAGACTACGTAATGAACAGTTATTCACACGTAGAAGAAAAACCTAAACACTACAAAATGACAACACCACAAGAAATGCAAGCATTATTAGATAAATATGCAAACAGAAATGACGTCCTAATTTCCGGCGGTTCAGGTTCAAGAGATGGCGGTTATTTGCCTGAATACGGAATAACACCAAACCACGCATATAGTATTGAAAAAATTGATCCCGAAAATAAAACCGTAACCGTTATAAATCCATATAACAGCTTATATTGCATGACTATAACTTATGATCAATTTATAGAAAATTTCTCAACATTGTCAGTAAAAGAATTAGACATCTAATCTTATGAACACAAGATTTGCAAAAACATAGAAAATATTGTAAACTAAAAGAGGTATAATTATGGCAATAAAAATGAACAGCGGAAATCAAGATTACTTTAATCGACTACAAAAAAAAGTAGAACAAGCACAATTAGAAAATAAACCTTATGTGCACTATATACAAAAGCAAATTGAATTATTAGAAAATGCACATGATGAATTTGTAGCAAGAGCACAAAAAGAAGGATATGACTTGAATAACACTAATATTGCCGAAACTGAAATTAAACAATTTTCTGCAATGCGTGCACTTGCTCAAAAAGCAGGTTTACCTATCGAAAAATATGATGAATTAATTAAAAAAGTTCAAATTCGTATTTTCGGTGAAGAAAATTATGAAAATCTTTTTGGTAAAAATTCCTAAATTTTAAAATATTTTTTATTAAAAGAAGCCCCGAAGATATAATATCTTCGGGGCTTCTTTATTTTAGTTTTTATTAGTATGCAAATGATAATTTAATTCCGATTGATTCTAAATATTTTATAACCTGTTCTTCATTTTTGCATTCATTTAATTTCTTTTTCTGTTCATCTGTCAAAGGTTGCACTTTTTGACATTTACTAGCAACTTCTGCTTTCAATTCATTTAAAGTTTGAGGTTTACGACCCGGACCAGGTTGTCTGTTTATCCATATTTCATTATAGTCCTTTTCCTCTTTTTGTTTTGCTTCTACAGGTTTGTCTGCATCCTGTTTCGGTTCTATTTTCTTTCCTTTTTGCAGGCCGATTCCATAATTATCATGACCTTTGTGTTGTATCAATTTTGGAGTCTTTTCGTCTTCCCATTCAACTGTGTATTGGTTTTTAGATACAATTTCATAATCGTTCATAGATACACATTTATATATTGGTTGACCGTTTTCATTTACCCCAATCTTTTTGAACTTGTATTCGTGTGCCTCACCTGATGTGTTGTCTGTTATTGAAAATTCATCAGGATTCATCTCTGTTTCAGTAATAATTTTCAATTTACCTTTGATATCTTTAGTTAAACCACTAGCGTCATGACATAACATTTCATAGCCATCTGCACTTTCCCAAGCCCCTTCAACATCTTCGCCAGGTAATGCAGGAATTAAATTAGGCTTGCCAGGATCACTTGCACCTGGATTATAATCATCAGGATCATCTTCACCAGGATTTGTCGGATCAATTACAACTGGTGTTGGTTGGGTTGCACCCGGTTTTTCCAGATCTGTCCCTGCAGGTTTTGTTTCTTTATCATTGCCGGAACATTTACTCAATAACAGACCCGCTCCTACAAGTAATGCGCCTACTCCTGCGGCAATTAGCCCATATTTTCCAGCTTTAGTCTTTGTTAATTTTGTGCCTACTGCCTTCAATTTGCTGCCAATTTTTGCAAAGAAACCAGGTTTTTTAGTTGTTTCTTCAACTACTTCCTCTGCTACTTGTGGTGCATATTTTACTTTACTAAAATCAAGTGTTTCAATTACTTTTGTTTGTGGTTTTAACGGTGCTTTTACCCCACCTGTGTAAACTTTAACCTTGTGTAATACCGGTGCATTTACTCCATTAGTTGACATGATAATTAATCCTCCTGTTCTTTCTAACTAATCTATATCCCCTATGTATTTTTAAACAAATTGTTCATCTTAAAATTGACTTTTGTTATATTAAATATATATACTTTTTTAATGTTTCTTAATTTATTTATAAAATCTCAACCAAATAGAGTATGTAAAATTTGATAAAAAATAATATACTTATCGTGTGGGTGAGGATTTTATGATTATAAGTAAGAAAAAACGCAATTCAGAAGAATTTAAAAGATTATTTTGTACCAGACCTGAAGACAAGCAGGAAGATTTGACAAGAGAAGACATCAAACGTATATTATTGAATGCTTGTGCAAAAACAGAAAAACACGTTGATAATGGTGACTTTGAAATTGTTGAAGATGAAGATAGCAAAATTGTAGAAGAAAATTACATCACAGAAGAAAATGATGATGATGATTTTTATTTCTGTGGAGATTATGAACCTAATGTTACAGATGAAGAAGTAGCAGAATACATAGTTGAAAATCCCAGCGAAGTTATTGTAAACTTCCCAATAATTTCAGATGTTAAATTGGATGAAAAATTACCATTTTTCAAATCAATATTATACAAATGTGCAAGAGCATAATTTTGTAGAATTTATATAAAAAGTTTTAAAGCAGTTGAAGATTATTCAACTGCTTTTCGATATTTATAAATTTCCATGTTATAATACAGACAAAAAGGAGATATAATATGTTTCAAGTTTACACATCAACTGACAAATCAGAATTATCTAAAAATCTTATAGGTGAATTTAAAGAATGGGATGATGCTATGGATTGTGCAGAACAAGCAATCGAAGGCAAAAAAGGCATTAGATATATAGTTGAGGAAACTAACGGAACTGTAAACAGTTATGGAGAACAAATTCCAACAGTTGTCGCAGAAAGTGATTTTACAGAATAATTCGACTTATATCTTGGATTTTATAAAATGAAAAACGAACTGATAATTATTGGTTCGTTTTCATTTTTTCCACCAATTTAACATATTTTTTATAATCTTTACCCCAAACAGACATCGCATCAATAACCTCTCGCAGGCTATATCCTATATCTGTTAGTGAATATTCAACCTTGGGCGGAATTTGGTCATAAACTTTTCTTTCTACCAGACCTAAAGATTCCATATCCCTTAATTTTGTTGTCAGAACTTTTTGTGTAATTCCACCAACTGCTTTTTTAAGTTCGCAAAAACGTTTTGTACCTGACAGAAGTTCTTTTATTATAAGAACTTTCCATCTACAACCAAGCATTTTCAGAGTTGTTTCTACAGGACATTTTGGCAAATCTTTAGAATTCATATTTCTCCATCCCCTTAATAATCTTACCAAAATATTTCCAATAGTGCAAAAGTGTTTTGATTATTAAATTCTCACTTGCTACAATGGTGATTGCTTAATAAAATTGATAAGGTCAAAAATTTTGTTATAATAATTGTATGGATGATTTTAATAAAGATAGTCTTGAAATAATAAAACAAAATGTTAAAGAAAAACTTGCCAACACAGAACTATACACCTTTAAAGGAACTGTATCAAAACTATTAGGTCTAACTGTAGAAGTAAAATTACCGGGATTAAAGATAGGTGATTTATGTTACATTGAAAACTATGCAGGAGAACTGAAACCGGCAGAAGTTCAAGCATTTAAAGGTGAAGTAGCACAACTATCATTATTACTTGACGGAAATGGCATCGGACAAGGGAGTTTAGTAACAACAACAAGACGTCCGATAACAATTCCTGTGGGTGATTTTTTATTAGGGCGATTAATAGACCCCTTAGGAAATCCTATTGACGGAAAACCATTAGATACATCAAACGCATTGTGGAAAGAAATTGAAGGACCTCCACCGGGACCATTTGAAAGACCAATTATTACAGAACAATTTTCAACAGGTGTTAGAGCAATAGATGGCTGTATGACAATGGGTTGCGGACAGCGTTTGGGGTTATTTGCGGGGTCAGGTGTCGGTAAAAGTACACTTTTGGGTATGATTGCCAGAAACTCTGATGCTGATGTAAACGTAGTTGCACTAATCGGAGAACGTGGTCGTGAAGTTAAAGAATTCGTAGAAGATTCACTTGGCGAATACGGTATGTCAAAATCAGTTTTGGTCTGTTCAACAGGTGATCAACCTCCATTGATTAGACAAAAAGCACTACTTACTGCAACGGCAGTATGTGAATATTTCAGAGATCAAGGTAAAAAAGTTTTCCTTATGACAGATACGGTTACTCGTTGTGCAATGGCAGGACGTGAAGTAGGCTTATCACTTGGAGAACCGCCAACAATGAAGGGTTATCCGCCATCAATATTTTCTTGGTTACAAAAAGTTTTAGAACGTGCAGGAAACAGCCCAAGAGGTTCTATTACAGCCTTATACACCGTACTTATGGAAGGTGATGATATTTCTGACCCTATCGTTGATATCGTACGTGGTATTGTTGACGGACACATTTTCTTATCCAGAAAAGTTGCTGAATCAAACCACTATCCCGCTATTGATGTTTTAGGAAGTATTTCCCGTTTAATGAGTGCTATTGCCTCTCCTGAACATAAAAAAGCCGCAGGTAAATTAAGAGCAATTATGTCACTTTACAGGGAAAACAAAGACTTGATTGACGTTGGTATGTACCAGCCCGGTTCTAACCCAAAACTTGATACCGCAATTGAAATGATGCCTAAAATTAACGCTTTTCTACAACAAAGAACTGATGAAAGCGTTACTATGGAAGGTACAATTAATCAATTAATCAATATGATGCAAGGTGTAGAAATTTAAACAACTTAAAATATACTATAAAAAGGTCATGCAATCTTCACAATTTATGATACAATTTGTTTGGATGAAGTACTTTATTAAATTGACATTACTTTTTATACTAACCGGAATTACACTAAACACTGCACAAGCAGAAGTTCTGGACGGGTACGATAAAGATTTGCTAAGCACCCCACAAGCAAATGAAATTACTCTGCAAACTCAAAATAATAATCTGTTTCATAATGAAACAAAATCTGATATTTTCAATAAACATTCCATCCCCAAACAAAATGATTCTCAAAACTTTGACAATGACTTTATGGATAACACCGAAGTTGAATTTGAATTTTTCAAAATGTTTGACAAAGATAACGATAATGTTATCGACGAAGACACTATGATAGGAAAAGTTCTTCACAGCAAGATTGTAAGAACAGATGTTCCTTCATACTTATTTAAAAATGAATTAACTCACAAATTCAAAGAAGGCAATCCTATTCATAAGGTTCAAATGTATGGTGTCTATCGAGGTTCAATAGGCGGAATTTTTAATGGGAATGTATATTCTACAGAATATGAAAATCTATCAACACAAATCGGTGTAATAGGTTCATTTAAAAATCCTGATTATATGTTCAAATTTTCCATAAACCCTGTACAAACTTCAGGAAATTATTTTGACCAATTTATATCAAATGCTTATATAGTAAACACAAGTATTCCTAATCATCAAATTGTTGCGGGATATTCAAGAGCACAAATCGGTATGGAAGGTGGAAAATCTTCCCAAATTTTGCCATTTGTTGCTCGCTCACAAATTGCCAGAAATTTTGGAAACGTAAAAACCTTATCCGTAAAAGTTGTCGGGAATTACCAATATTTAGATTATAACTTTTCTTTAGGAAGTTCAGGAAGGTATATTACAAGCGGAATGCCGGGTGTTGAATTTAACAGTTGGGTTAACTTTAAACCACTTGGAGATACTAAATCTAAGAAATACGGCAAAATAACAATAGGTGGCGGATTTAACGGTGGCCATAACCAGATTGATTATGGGGTTGGAACTGTTTATCTCGGGTACCACCATAAAAAACTTTGGTCAAATTTTGAAGCCGCAATAGCAGATGGATACAACGGCTCAAATGGTGTTAGCGCAAATAAAGCCTGCGGTTATGCAGCCACAGTAGGCTGGAAATTCAATCCACATTGGCAACTTATTGGACGTATCGATCAATTTGACCCAAATAGGGATGTCGCTAACGATTTAAGACGTGAATATACCGCAGGTATCAACTGGTTTATTAAAGGACAGGCACTTAGAGTTATACTAAACTATGTCTACTGTCAAAATCAAAGTTCCCCTGATAGTCACAAAATTATTTTGGCAACACAAATCTTGATATAATTTTATCTTACGAAAAACTATATTTCTCCAAGACTTTCAACACGATACATACAGCCTAATTCTTCATTTGCCAAAACTGTTACATCTTTTATATACAAAGATAGCAATGTGAAAAATATTTGTCTGTAGTCCATTGGAACAATTAAAATTAAATTGTGAATTTTTAACCTTTTCATTTTTTTGATAATTTTATTAGCAAGTTTTTCTGCTAAAGCACCATCAATTTTGATAAGGCAATCTTCACTTTCATCACAACCTAATACTATCTCAGAATATGTTTTTTCTGATAATTCAAATGCACTTATTGATTCCCCATCATCATTTACATAAGGTTTGCATATTTGTCTTGACAATGATAGACGAATTTTATTCAATATATCAGCCTTGCTGCCTTCTTCGGCAAAGTCATTAATCTTTTCAAATATATACGTAATATTTCTGATTGAAACTCGTTCCTTTATTAAACTTGTCAATAAATACTTGATATCTGAATAAGTCAACAAATCAGGAATAATATTATCTATTAAAAATTCATTTTCCTTCTCTACAACTTCAAGATATTTATCTATATCTTCATAATCAAGTAAATCATCCACATGCTTTACCGCAACATATTCCAATGCTCTTGCGATATATTCGGAAACAGATAAACCTTTTTGCCAAAAATCCTTCGCCTTATCCTTTTCTATCCATATAACTTTTCTATCAGTAATTTCATCAACTGCATTAACAGAGTTTTTAATCTTATGTTCAGTATGAATATCATCAGCATAAAACATCAAAGAATTTGGCACAACTCCACCAGTGAAAACTTCCATTCCACGTATTCTAATACTAAATTCACAAGGATTTAAGTTTTCATCATCTTTAAAAACAACTTTCGGAATAACGTATCCGTATTTTTCCGTTATATGTAATCTTGATTTGACCGTTTCGGCAATCAAATCATCTTCGTAATCAGTATTTCTATCTGAATCCACAAGTCCTAAAAGTTCTTCACTTAAATAAATTGTCAACTTTTCTTCATGCAATTTGGAATACATTAAATCAGGAGAAGTTGCCTTATTAAGTTGGACTTTTAAATCCTCTAATTCTTTTAATCCTGCAGAAATTTTATCGTTTAATTTTTTCCTAGAAACAGATGCCGGTGCTTCACCTTCTATTTCTGCTTTAATTTTATTGATACTTTCCTTACGTATTCTAATCTTTTCCTGTAAATCGACACACTTTTCATATTCGTTCATCTTTGGAGAAAGCATTTTTTCCATTTGGCTTTTAAAATCAGAAATATTAATTATGTCAGATTCAGTAGAACTATCAGTTTTTATCTCTCTCATAAATATACAATTAAGTTGAGATCCGCCATCTTCATCTTCTACATCATGCATACTATATAAATCCCAACCATTCATTGACATTTCGTTGAGTAAATTTTGCAAATCCTGAGCATCACTTGCTGAGCATGATTTTATTACATATTCCATTCTGTTTTTTCTGAACATAAATTATCCTTTTAATATTTTAATAGCCTCAATAGCAGTTTTTATTGCTTTTTCGGTATCGTGCACAATAGGATTTTCCATATTAAGTTTTTCTCTTTCCTGGTTGCCTACTGTCAAAAATACTGAACCTACTTTCACCTTCAAATAACTTGCAACTACAAATAATGCGGCAGATTCCATTTCGGAGGCCAAACACCCAAGTTTTTTCCACGCTTCCCATTTGTTCATAAGCTCATAACTAACAGGTTTCGTTTCAGGAGAATGTTGACCGTAGAAAGAATCTTTACACTGAACAATACCGGTATGATATTGATAGCCAAGATTCTTAGCCGCTTGAACAATTGCATTAACAACATCCAAATTAGCCACTGCAGGAAATTCTATAGGAGCATACTCTCTGCTTGTTCCTTCCATACGAATTGCACCTGTTGCAATAACCAAATCCCCGCCTTTAACATCCAATTGCATTCCACCGCATGTGCCGACTCTTATAAAAGTTTTTGCACCAACATTAACCAATTCTTCCAATGCAATAGATGCAGATGGCCCCCCTATACCGGTAGATGTAACGCTGACTTTTTCACCGCCCAAATATCCGGTATAGGTTACAAATTCTCTGTTATCTGCTATCAATCTTGCATCTTCAAAATATTCAGCAATTTTTTTACATCTCTTAGGATCTCCAGGTAAAATTACATATTCTCCAACGTCACCTTCCTTTAATCCTATATGATATTGAACGCCATTTTCTGAATATTTCATAAAGACACCTTCTTTTTATACTAAATTACATTCCCTTCAATTTTTGAATTACAAGTTCTGTAATGTCAACACCGCCAACAAATACAACTTCATCAGATAATACAGCATCAAGTTTCTGTGTTACCATTATACTTTTTGCTGCGTTTTGTACTTGGGTTAAGATTTGAGTTTGCTTGTCATTTTGCAATTTATACATTGCCTCTTGTTTTGCTTTCAACTCATTTGCTGTTTGATTTTCAAAATTTTGTTTCTTTAATGGTGTATCTAAAGATTTATATTGTCTTTCTTTATCAACCATAAATTGTTGAATTTCAAGTGTTTTTGCATCAATTTCTTTTATTGCTTGTTGTGCAGCAGGATAATTTTCCAAAACTTTTTGGTAATTAATATATCCAACTTCTGCATTAGCCTGTAAAGCAGTACCAAAGGTTAAGCCGGCAGTCAATAATAATGCCATAAGTTTTATACGTTTCATAAATCCTCCTCTATTTTATTTTAGTATAACAAATCACCTACACCAAATGTAAAGTATCCGTTTCTTGAGCCGTTATCACCCGGATTGGTAAGCGGAATACCATAATCGATTGACAATGGTCCCATGCCCGGTACAAACACTTTCAAACCAACACCGACAGATAACGCTTCCATTGGTCTGTCATACAACTTGTTTGATATTGTACCGTCAAATACTTTACCTGCATCAGCCCAAACTGTGAATCTGATATTATTCAAGAATGCAATTCTTGTCCTATCCATAAATGGAATTGGTGTTGCAAATTCGGCAGATCCCATGATGAAAGCATTACCTGTACCAACACCACTCATTTTGAAACCTCTGATTGTATATGGACCACCTAAACGATATGCCATAACCTCAGGAATATCTCCGTGAATTGTTCCGCCACCTTTTGCTGTGAATGATAATGATGATTTTTTACCAATCGGAATGTATTGTTTAATCATACCTGTAAGTTTTCCGTTTGTCTTATCAAAACCATCCATACCAAAGTTTTCATCAAAACGTAAACTTGCCATTGTACCATGTCGTGTTACAGTTGCTGAATCTCTGGTATCATAGATTATTGCAGGGCTTAATGACAAGAATAATCCGCCTTCTAACTGTTCGGCACGACGTGAGATAGGTATATTATACTTGTTGTACATATTTGCAATACCATTAGCATCACCTTCTCGTACATCAATATTTTCTAAGCCCAAACTAAATGATGCTGATGCGTGTCTATTCTTTTTCAATCTATGCGATACGGTTGCCTCAGCACCATATCTTCTTTCTACCGCCAACGGTACTTGATATGATCCGAAATCTCTAAAGAACAATCTGCTGTTTAAGGACGTATCTGAATTTATGAAGTAAGGTTTAAAATAACTTAATTCAGCTTGAATGTTCATGTGATCTTTTACGGATGAATCGTTAAGTATAACACCTGTACCTACTAAACCAGTTAAAGATAATCTTTCACATCTGCCACGGAAGTTGTTTTCTGTTATACCCATTGACCCGAATAAACCTGTAACTGTATCAATACCACCACCAACAGATATACTTGCAGTCCTTTGCTCTTGAATTTTTATTGTAATATCGTAAGCATCCGGAACATCTTCGCTTGGTTCAATTTCTCTTGTTACATCTTTAAAGGCTTGTGTTGCATACAACCTTACCAAGTCTTCTTTGATAAGATTTTCATTATATATCATGCCGGGTTCTGTTAATACATTACGGGCAATAATGTAGTCTTTGGTCTTTTCGTTACCTTCAATCATGATTTTGTCAATAATACCTTCTTTTATTGTAATATTGATTGTTCCGTCAGGATCATCATTAACTGAAGATACTCTGGCAAGAATATAACCTTTTGAGTTATACAATTCTTGAATTTGAGCGATTGCAGCGTTTAATTTGGTGATATTTTGAGGTTTTCCCTTCATATCTGAAAGAAGCGCCAAAATATCTTCGATAGGAACAACAGTATTTCCTTCCACAGTAAAGTCTTTGACTGGCAAGTTTTCTTCTACAACTATTTTCACTGTCACAGAACCGTCATCATTTTTGGAAGGAATTGCTTTCATATTTTCAGTAAAGAAACCTGTTTCATAAATTGCCTTTAAATCAGATTGCAGCATATCACGAGAATAAGTTTCGCCCTGCTTCATCTGCATTTTTTCGAGCAATTCATCTTGAGAAACTGAGTTTAGACCATAGAATTCAATATTTTTAATGGTACGCTTTTCTGTATCTGATGCAGATACTGTTTCTTTTGTACCGGTCAAATCCGTAGGGTATTTTCCATTGTTAACTGTTGGGGCTGGATTCTTAGAATAGTCTGTATATTTATCAAAAACAGTGTTTGCGTAGTTGCTGTCTTGTTGAACTGCATCTTCTGTTAGACCCATTCCTCCCCAGACATCATCTACAGCATACCCTGATACTTGAATTATACTTGTCAGCATTAGCGCTAACACTAATTTCTTTGTTATTGTTCTTAAATTCAAAAACTTTTCCCTTACTTCAATAAAAGCTCCCTACGCCCACTAAAATTTTATCATAAACTTATAAAAAGTACAATTTTTTTGCAACTATTTATTTACACTTGCTTTATAAATCTTATTTTTATTTATCCCATATAATTCTGACAAAATAACAGAAATATCCTTAGCACTAAAACCCTTGTCCTGCAAGACTTTTATCTTATCTTCAAATCCTGACGTTTCTTGGACCTTTTTATCTCTGAACACAAGACAAACAAATTCACCTTTAGATATATTGTTTTTCAAATGTAAAATAACTTCATCAATCTTATCAACAACAACTTCTTCAAAAACTTTTGTCAATTCTCTGCCATAAGCAACCTTCACATCAGGTCTGACATTTTTTATATATTCAAGAGTTTTTATAATCCTATTTGGAGATTCATAAAATACAAAATCATGATATCTATATTCAAGTGCAATTTCTTCTATTTTCTGCTGAGTTTTAGGCAAAAATCCCACAAAAGAAAAACTTTCATCTTCTCTGGATATTTGAGATAAAAAAGTCACTAACGCATTTGCCCCCGGAAGTGAAGTCAATGAATATCCATTGTTGCGCAATTCATCAACAATCACAGACCCCGGATCACATATTAAAGGGGTTCCGGCATCTGAAACAAGTGCCATTTTTTTACCTGAACTTAAAATTGACAAAAACTCTTTTATACGTTCTTTTTCATTATATTTGTGATATGAAATACACTTCGTTTTTATATCGTAATGATTTAACAGTTTTTGTGTAACCCTGCTATCTTCACAGGCTATCAAATCAACCGATTTTAACACTTCAATCGTTCGTAAAGTAATATCTTGAAGGTTTCCAATAGGTGTTGGAACTATGTAAAAATCAAAGTCTTTCATATCAAAATATTATCATGAAAATTACATTTTATAATTTTCGTGAATAATTTCAATCAAGCCTTTCAATACCGTATTATATGGAGTCGGAATATTATGCTTTTTGCCAAATTCAATCATAGTATCAGCAAAAATCGCAACTTCTGTTTTTCTATGCGCCTCAACATCTTGTAGCATAGAAGTTTTTCCCTCAGGTGTCATTTTATAAAACGCTTTCATTGCTTCATCATACATTGTTTCTGTATTTTGAACACCCTCGGCTTTTGCAATTTGTGCAACTTCGTCAATAATATTTTTCATAAATTCAATAAATTTAGAATTTTTCTGCATTTGACCAAATGTCATGCCAAGTATTGCTGATGGCTGATTTGAACTAACATTCAGCATGTATTTAAGCCAATATGAACGCAGCATATCATCAGGAGTTTTGTAACCTATACCGACTTTCTCAAAATATCTTCTCAAAATCTCTATATCATTTACATCAGTCAAAGATTCATCTTTCACACCAAATATTACTAAACTGATACCATCATGAGTAATATTATTACCATCTCTCATTGCACTGTGACCGATATAATATGCAATCGGTACATGGCGCCATCCGTATGTTTTTGCAATAATTTCTTCGCTGGTAACACCATTTAATAAAGAAAGAATTATTGTATCTTCTTTGACAAAATTTTTAATATTATGAATTGCAGCCTGTAATCCATCATATTTGGTTGCTATAATAACTAAGTCTGCCTTAAAGTCTTTTTCTTCAGGCAATACATATTTTAAATCCAACGGGGAGCCGTTGAAGATTTTTGGGTTCTTTGTATATCTTTCTAATCTTTCTTTATCGACTAAAATTCTTAAACTTTCACTATTATATCTATGAATTTTATCGGCATATATTGAGCCTATGGCTCCAATCCCACAAATAACAACATTTTCTATATCTTTCATAACATCATTAATATAACACAAATTTTTATATATTAAGATTTTTTTATATTTTCTTAATTTCAGGCAAATTTTATGTTTAAATTTTTTTTATATATATGTAGTGTGTAGAAAATTTGTTGGGTGAAGTTCGTGTGGTTTGATTACGGAATTAACAATACAAAGAATATAGTTAGCAGAACACCTGTTACTATTCATAACAATCCATATTCAAAAGTAAGTTTTAAACAGGGACCTGTTCAAGATACTTTTCAAAACAATTCTGTTGAGCGAATTTTTAATGAAACGGAAATCCGTAAACTTATTGCGCAAAACCCTGAAGTGACAAATATACTTGCTCAAAATAAGATTCCTATCAGGTTAAACATCAAAGAATTGCAGGAAATGAAAGACAACCACTGCAAAGATACTCAAAATGTTGCAGTCGCAATATATAAACATCTGCCAAAAGTTTTAACTAAAGATATCAATATTGCAGACTTAAAAGACGGAGCATTCCTGCATGATTTTGGCAAAGTTCTTATACCTGCTGAAATTTTGAATAAGAATGGAAAACTTACTGATGCGGAACACAAAATTATGGACTTGCACACAGAACTTGGATATCAACTTTTGAAAAATACAAATGTGAATGAAAATGTTCGTGAACTTGTTCGCCAACACCATGGGAATTATGAAAAAGCACCAAACGGTACAAATTTTGTACAAAACGTAAGTTTACAAATAATTAATCTTGCAGATAAATACTCTGCATTAACTGAAAAAAGATGTTATAAAAATGCCTTCTCATCAGACAAAGCACTTTCTATAATTGCTCAAGATGTACAAGATGGCAAGGTTCATCCAATGCTTTACAAGGCTCTTTTAGATGCTGTAAGAAATAACGAACTTCCTAGAAAATAAATTGTTAAGTTTTGTAATATATATGTTTTATATATGGCAATTTTCATTTTGCAAAATTGTTTATATATATGTAAGGGATATTTAAAGAAAAAGAAAATGGGAAAATCTAAAAACTTCAGGGGATAAAAATCACAGGGGAAAATAAAGATTAAGATAATTTAAAAAATTATAAGGGGAAAATAAAATCGAATCATCCATCATAATCAGTCTTTTTTACAGGCGCTATTTTGTAGTGCCTTTTTTATTGCGCAAAATTATTTAAACAATTACAAAAGGGTAAATTAAATAACCAAAAGAAACTAACTTTCCTTATCACTGGTTTCTTCATCTTCGGCTTCATCATGATGATGTTTATTTTTATTTTGCAGACGTTTAACACGCAAGATTTCTTTCAAATCTTCGGTTATTTTATCTTCTTCTTCCAAAACAGGTTTGCGTCTTTGTGAACTTAGAACATTTGCAACATTCATCATTGCAAGAGAATTTAATGTGGCTTTTAAAACCGCACTTTGATCGACATAAGGATTAGTTGGTGCCGGTGCTTCTTCCTCGTTTCCTCGTTGTGAGAAGTACTCGCCGCCTTGACCCATCTTTTCATCTGTTAACTTTGCTGCTGTTCCTGATATATCTCCGCTTTTGAAATTAAAAGCACCACCAATACCGAAGAACCCTGCGGATCTGTTATCGACCATAGTTCTAACCCTTCACTGTTGGGGCAAAGAACCCCAATCTCCGTGTTTATTACATCTTTTATATTATAAGATGTGTGACAACATTTTAACTCGTCTAAATGGATTATTTTGCTACTTTAGTCGCAAAAGTTTTACAAAATTTAATATATTTCTGATTATCTCCATACATTTAATATCTGTACACTTGCATAAAATATCCGGAGGTGTTATATTTAAAAGAAAGAGAGAAGTATTTTTTTATATGAGATTAGATTCAGCATTCGTAAAAGAAATTTTGATAACAATGGTTAAGTATGATGATTACTTAATAAATTCACACACGCTTATGTCACTTCTTAATGTTAAAGGAAAAGAGATGGAACGTAAGTTTATGGGACATATCTTAATCTTGGGTGATGAAGGTTTGATTGAATCTATTTATTCAAAATTCCCTTTTGGTTTTGTAAATTCTGTTGATGGCAATTACAGTATCGTTGATACAGGTTACAGATTGACTTCAAAAGGATTTAAAATGGTTGAAGTTTTGATGAGTTCATAACTTTAGTGTCAAAATATTTTTTATGTTGACAAGATTTTGCTATTATAGTAGCATAATTTTGTAGTTAATAAAAAAGGAAAAAATTTTTTAATGCAAAACGCAGTAGCAATGATGATGCAAATGATGATGATGCAAAGCCTAGATTTAGGTGGTCATTGTTATGGGCGAATGCAATAGATAAATTAGCAAAAAGTTCTAAAGACCACCTGATCAGGTGGTCTTTTTTAGTATGATTTTAATTTTTGTAGAAAAGGGAAAACATGATACCAAGTTTAGTAAACACAAATATAAATAACGAATATTTTAACAAACAAAGACAACAGAATAAAACCTCATTTGGCGCAGTAAATAATGAATTTAGCAAAAGTACAAAATATTTAGATAAATTCTTAAAATCACAAGAAAATCTTTCACACACAAGATTTATACAAGGAACATTAACAAATTGGTTTCCAAAGGCCGTATTATCAAGAAGTTTTGTAGATTTTTCAGAATTTACATTTCTTGAATTTATAGAATCAGGAATATTTTATTTTGCAGCGCCATTTTTTGGAGAACATCTTTTCAGAAACAAATTATTCAAAGCTGTTCAACCTAAAAAAATCAAAGACACAGTTGTAAAAAATCTTGCAAACAGTGTTGATGAAATTAAAAATTCCAATCTTGATAAAGCACTAAAAAATAGAGCAATCACCACAAAAGCAGGAATTTTATTAGGTTGCATCACAGTTCCCGCACTTGAATACGGATTAGGATTTGCGAAAAACTTATTCACTCTAAAAGTATTTAAAATAAGCGATTTTAATAACGTTGCCAATTTGAACAAAGAAAAAACAGTTGACCCCGAACAACAAAAAAGAGTCGAAACCCATTCTAAAAATGTTTTAGCAAAAGTTGGAATAGTATCAGCAACAAGCATTTTAAGCGGTCTTGCACTTGCTGCATTTGGAAATAAATCAAAAGCCGCAGTAAAATTTTCTGAAATCCTACTTGAACCGGGTGCCAATATTTCAAAAGCATTAAAAGTTAAATCTAAAAAAGTTGATGAATTTTTGAAAGATTATCTGAAATTTGATTTCACAAACAACAACGGAAAATTTGCACTAAGCAAAGGACTCCTTGCCGCAACTTGTATAACTGGTTTGTTCGGTTACTCAAGTGCTGCAAAAGATAGAGGCAAACTCGACTTTTTAGAAGTTTGGACAAGAGTTCCGCTTGTGGTTCTATATACCATATTCGGTTCGTCAATTCTTGATGCAGGATTTAAAAAATACCTTGCAAAAACCGGACAATTCCCTGATTTAATCAAGAAAAATACAGACGGCTCTATCGCAAATGTTCCATCTCGCAAAGATCTTCCAAACATCGCAGAAAAACTTGCACTAAAAAATAACACAAACGTAAATGAAGAATTAAGCAAACTTATTAAACAAAAATCAGTAATAACAGGTGTTCCGTTCTTATTCAGTCTTGTTGCAATGGGCTTTACCCTAAGCGCGATTTCAAGAATTTGGACAAGTTACAGATACCACCACCAAGCAAAATCTCAAACACCTCAAAACCAAGAACAAATTAACAATACAAACTTCATTCCCAAAAGTTCAACTTTTCAAGGTTTAGGATTTAACCAATAATTTATAAATTGTTCAACTTAATAAATGCAGCAACTTTGCACGCAATAATCTTGTGAGAGTCTTTGGAGTAATGCAAACCGTCAAGTTCTGACGGTTTTACTGCTTCATTAAAATCTAAATAATAACACCCGTTTGCTTTTGCAACTTCCTTATAAATTCCAAAACTTTTCTCAATTTTTTCAACAGATTCCAAATTAAAATACATTGAAAATATCCCGTCCAAAATATTTGCCTTAATTTTGACAGGCGGAACAATAATAATCTTCGTTTTAGAATTTGCTTCCCTAATTGAATTTATCAAGCCCAACAAACCTTCACGAACAACTTTTTCATCATAATCATAAAAAAATTGTGCATCATTTGTTCCAACCGCAAGAATACAAATATCAATATCTCTATGATTTTGCAAATATATAGGAAGATACTCCAAAGCACAATGTTTAACACTTTCGGGATTTTTATAAAACCCTGTGCGATTGTTCATTCCCTCTTCCAAAATCTCATACTCATCCCCGAGCAAATCCGCTAAAATTCCACTCCAGCGCTCGTTTTTAGAATACCGACTACACTTTTGCGGAACAAATCCGTATGTATTTGAATCTCCAAAACATAATATCTTTTTCATCAAGTTAATTATATAATAGATTAAAAATATAAACAAACTATGAAAAAATATTATTACAATTCACCAATAGGAACACTATACATAGCAGAAAAAAACGGCAAAATATCAAACATATCCTTTGCCGATAATCTAAATTGCGAAACAGAAAAAACACCCCTAATAAATTCCGCAATCAAACAATTAGATGAATATTTTGCCCAAAAACGAAAAACCTTCGACCTGCCGCTTTGCATAGAAGGTACAGAATTTCAAAAATCAGTTTACAACGCACTATTAAAAATCGAATACGGCAAAACTGCCACCTACAGCGATATAGCAAACCTAATCTCCAACCCCAACGCAACAAGAGCCGTAGGCAATGCCAACAACAAAAATAAAATCCTGATACTAATTCCATGCCACAGAGTAATCGGCAAAAACAAAACCCTAACAGGCTACTCAGGCGGACTTGAGAAAAAACAATATCTCCTAAACCTCGAGAGAGGGGGGGTAAATAGAAGAAAGTTCAGTAACTAATCTCCATCACTTTCTTTATTTTTAATCTTAGTAATTTTCAGAACTTTTCCTTCTATTTCCATTTCAACTTTATCTTCTTCTGGATTTATCTCTAGAAGTTCTAACATTGTTTTCGGCATAAATATCGCCCAACCATTTCCACTTCTGATTAAATTCTTTTTCATATTTACATTTCCATTATTTAGTAATTACATCTACTTTACAAAATAAGGAATTACTTGTATACTTTACAATGTAATTACAATGTACTTAAAAAAGAGAAATGATATGCAAGACAAGAAAATCAGCCAAGAAGAATTTCGAAAAAACATGACTTCTCACCTTTCAAGACTTGAAATTATCCAAGATAGTTTTTCAATATTTTGCGACTGTCTTGAACAGGAAATCTGCAACAATCCCTCGAAAGAAATGGGAAATCTTGGTGCAATACTCAAAGATTACATTGAAAAAACGAAAAAAGATTTTAGTAACTTTGCGCAAAAATTCAATGCACTGGATTGAATTTTTGCGCTATTCTATCTACAAAATACCTAAAGGATCGACATCAATAGTCAATTTTATATCTTTAGGGATAGTAACCTTGCCCAAAAATCCGGAAACGAATTGATGACCTTTTTCACCGAGTTTATTTTTTATCAAAATTTGGAAGCGATAACTTCCGTTAAGTTTTTCGATAACGCAAGGGGTAGGACCCAAAACATCGAGTCTTTCGCCAAATCCGAACTTTTCGACCATAGTGCACAATCGCAGAACAATTTCTTGAGCGGCTTTTTCTGCTCGAAAATTATTCGGACAGGTCAAAATTAGTCTGATAATTTGGCTAAACGGAGGATAATCAAAATCTTCACGGGATTGAATTTCTTTTTGATAAAATTCAAAATAATTTTGTGATTTTGCGCTTTCCAAAGCGTAATAATCAGGGTTATAAGTTTGGAAAAGAACCCTTCCTTTAAATTCACCTCTGCCTGCTCGACCTGCGACTTGGGTCAATAGTTGAAACCCTCTTTCAGATGCTCTAAAATCAGGCAAATTAAAACTTGCATCAGCAGAAATCACACCAACAAGAGTAACATTTGGGTTATCCAAACCTTTTGCAATCATTTGTGTACCGATTAAGATATCGATTTCGCCCCTTTGAAATCTGTCCAAAAGTCTTATATGTTCGCCTTTTCTAACCAAAACATCGCTATCTATACGCTCAACATTATATTCAGGGTACAAATCTTTAATATATTGTTCAATTTTTTGAGTACCAGTACCTGAATTTTTCAAGCCTTCAAAACCGCATTTTGGACAAACATCGGGAAAATACTCCACATGGTTGCAATAGTGGCATTTTAGCATATTATCTTTAGCATGCCAGATCATTGGAACCGCGCAATTCGGACATTCAATAACATAACCGCAGCCTTGACATTGTGTAAATGTTGAATATCCACGGCGGTTTATTAACAAAATTACCTGTTGTTTTTTATCCAGTGTTTCTTGTATTGCGGTTTGAAGCGGTTTGGAAATCAAACCTTTATATGCCGCACGCCCATATTCCTGCATATTTATAACAGAAACAGGTGCAACTTTTGCATTGTTGTATCTTTGAAGCATTTCAAAAAGATTATTAGTATTAACCGCCCTGTAATAACTTGAAATATCAGGAGTTGCAGAGCCTAAAATTAACGGGCAAGAATTAAATTCAGAAAGTTTTCTTGCAACAAGTCTTGCATCATATCGAGGTGCCGGAGAAGTTTGTTTATATGCGCCTTCGTGTTCTTCATCTATAATTATTAAACCGATATTTTGTATCGGTGCAAAAACCGCAGACCTTGCACCTGCAAGAATTTTTATCTCATTTTTGTACAATTTTTGCCAAACATCATAACGTTCACCCTCTGAAATACTACTGTGCCATATCGCAACGTCTTTTGTTCCGAATTTTTTTGCTAAACGTTTGGTTAATTGTGATGCCAGTGCAATTTCAGGCGCCAAAAACAGAACATTTTTCCCTGCTTTTATAGTGTCATCTATAAGTTTGAAATATACTTCCGTTTTTCCGCTTGCAGTCACCCCATGAAGCAATATTTGCGGTGATTTTTCATCTTTTATGCGTTGGGATATTCCCTCATATACTTTTTGCTGTGTTGGCGAAAGTTCAAAAAGTGCTTCCCTTTTATCTATATTTAAAATATCAAGCGGATTTCTGTAAACTTGTTCATCCGTTATCTTTATACACCCTGCATCTGCTAATTTTTTTATGGTTGCTCGTGTCGTTTTTGCTCGTTTCTCAAATTCGATTAACGGCATTTTCCCCAACTCTTCCAACAACTTTAAGACCTCAAGTTGACGTTTTGTCGCGCCGTCATACTTGACAAATTCTACAGCCTGCTCGATTTTTAATGACTTTTCTATAAGTTTTAAAGGGATTGCAGTGTTTAATACCGTCACTAAGTCTACACAATAATAATTCGCTACCCATTCCAATAATTTTAAATACTCAACTGAAAATAAAGGTGTGAAATCAAGAATTTTAGAAATTCGCTTTGCCCTTATCTCCGGCGGAAGATAATTAGAAAAACCCACGCAAAACGCATTTATTAACCCCTGACGTCCAAAAGGAACAAGTAATACCTGACCTATTTTAATCTTGTCACTCATCTCGGGCGGAATTATATAACTAAATGTCTTTACCCCTAAACCCCTTATGTTTACCAGACAAACCGCATATTTATCCTTCACAACTTCTGAGGTTTCATTCACTTCAGATGTCGTTTCTCTCTTTTTTAATTTTAATTTGCGCTCGGGAAGTTCAAATAAGTTCGTCTGAATTTCACCTGTCATACTTTTGCTCTACCTTCTTTAATCCGTTCAGATACAAAAGCAGTGCGCAGAACCCTACGCACCGCTTTATGTGCTAATTCTTCTTATTTATATTAACGATGTGTTGTTGTCGCTGTTGTATTATATTTGCTTGCTGCATCGTTTCTCAATTGTTCCATATATAACTGACCATTCTTAACAACTTGTTGCAATTGTGTCAAATTGCCTTCCAAACTTGTTAAAACTTGTTCAGCATATAATTCAGCACCTTCACGTATCTTTATCGCTTCTTCTGTTGCCTTTAATCTGATGTTCTCACCATCTTGAATTGCTAAATGTTTCATCTTTTCGCAATCATCTACAACTTCATTTTTAATACGTATGCCTTCACGTTCAATTGCTTTTATCTGGTCTGATTCGGATAATTTTCTGTCTGCTTCGTTTTGAGCATCTTGTACTATTCTTGTTGCTTTTTGTCTTGCTTCATTTATCAAGCGCTCTTTATCCCTTAATAATACCCTTGCCTCTTGAACTTCAGGCGGTAAGGTTGCATATATTCTATCAATTAGTTCTTCAATTTCTCTTTTGTTTACTATGGTATATTTTAATACGGAATAACCCTCATCTAAGGCGATTTCCAACATCTTTAATAAATCGTAAACTCCGTTTTGTGGCATGTCAATATCCCTTTATCCCTTTCGCATTTTACTATTTAAAATATGCCATGATTAAATATAATTGTCAAATAATATTTTCCATTGGAATTACATAAATTAACATGTATATCCTGCTTGTTTACAAATCGTAACATTTAATCAAGTTTCTGCATCAAAAAATCGTTCACCGCAGCAGGCACAAATTTGGATATATCACCACCATTAGACCAGATTTCTTTTATCGTGCTTGATGATATAAAGTTATATTCAGGTTTTGTCGTCAAAAATACAGTCTTTATATCAGAACATAATGCACTATTGGCTTGAGATAACTGCATTTCGTATTCAAAATCTGATACCGCTCTCAATCCTCGTATCAAAATCTGTGCATTATGCTTTTTAGCATATTCTATTGTTAATCCGCTAAATGAGTCAACTTCTACATTTGCAAGGTCTTTGACACTCTTTTTAATAAGTTCAACCCTTTGTTCAGTTGTTAAAAAGCCTTTTTTACTCGCGTTGTGCGCTACTGCTATTATTACCCTGTCAAAAATTTCAGAAGCATTGCGCAAAATGTCTAAATGCCCCATTGTTATTGGATCGAAACTTCCGGGATATATTGCAATTCTCATAATAATCCTCTTTTTCTTTTGAGTATAATTCAAGCAATCTATTTTTTCAATTCGTCCAAAGGTAATAATTTGTCTATCGGGATATCCAATGCCATCGCAATATTTGCCACTACTAAAATTGTCGGACAAACCTTTTCATTTTCAATGCGTGAAAGATATTCCATTGAAATACTTGATAATTCAGATAGTTTTTCTTGGGTATAATTCTTTCTTGCTCTTTCAGCACGCAAACTAGATGCTAAAAGACTTAATATCTGCTTTTTGTTCATATTCAAAGTTTATTCTATTTGACAAAATATTATAATGACTTATAATTCTTATTATATGACTTATCGTTCAACAAATAAGTCATATATGCCTAAAAATATATTAGTTAATTATGTAATGAAGGAGCATAATTTTATGAAAAAAGACATCTGTGTTGATTTTGATGGGGTGCTAAATACCTACACTCACTGGCAAGGCGAAGATTATCTTTTTGAAATGAAAGAAGGTTGTGATGAGTTTTTGCAAAAACTTTCTCAAATCTACAACATAACCATACTAACCACCAGAAAACCTCACCTTGTCACTAAATGGCTCGAAAAATACAATCTTCAAAACTATATAAAACAAGTTACCAACCAAAAAATCCCCGCATTCGCTTATGTTGATGATAGAGCAATCACCTTCAACGGCAACTATGACAATCTTTTTTCTGACATCATAAACTTTGTTCACTATAGCAAAATTCAATCAAAATAATTATTTCAGCTTTTATATACTTATCTATGCATATTAACTTCTATTCGATACATCTACCCCTTCCTTCTTCCTGAGCAATTTTGAAAGAAATATGAAGTTATGTAACAAAATGGAAGAATTTAAGCAATATTATATTAGAAATATATTTTATATATATACAGACGATATATAAATCCAATTTATATAAAAGACTACCTTCTACTTTCTACCTACTAATCTTTTACACGAGGAATTGTAACAGATTCCAAGGAAGCTTCATCTTGAAGCTTTTTTTTTGCGTGAAATTTGGTATCAAATTAAGCAGACAGAGTAAAGATTTCGTAAATTTCTTCGTCTGATAGTTCTGTAATAATCTTTTCGCCTTCGTAAACAGCCAAGTCGGCAAGTTCTTTTTTAGATTTAAGCATTTCGTCAATTTTTTCTTCGAAGGTACCGAGAGTAATCATTCTGTGAACCATTACATTCTTATCCTGACCGATACGGTATGTTCTGTCTGTTGCCTGATCTTCAACAGCAGGATTCCACCATAGGTCGTAGTGGATTACATTTGTTGCTCTTGTCAGGTTCAGACCTGTACCACCTGCTTTGAGTGAAAGAATCATGACTTTGTTTTCGTCTTCATTTTGGAACTTATCAATTATATCTTCTCTTTGAGAAACCGTTAGGCTTCCGTGGAAGAACAGAGGTTCTGTATTACATTCTTGGGCTATTACTTTGCATAGGATATCACCCATTTCTTTGTATTGGGTAAATATCAAGGTCTTTTCGCCGTTATCGATTATGCTTTGAACAAGGTCAATACATTTTTCCATTTTGCCTGAAAGTTCTCTGCCCATTTCGCCTGATTTCAGGAATTGGTATGGGTGGTTACAGATTTGTTTTAGGGCGGTAATAAGTTTGAAGATATTTCCGCGTCTGTTTACACCTGTAAATCCGCTAATCTTGGTCATCATTTCATTAAGAGTTTTTTCATACAATACAGCTTGAACTTTTGATAAGTAGCAGTATTCGTTGAGTACCATTTTTTCCGGTAGGTCTGAAATTACGTTTTTGTCTGTTTTCAAACGTCTTAGGACAAATGGTGATATAGACATTCTCAATTTGCTTGCTCTTGAATGTTCTTTAAATCTTTCTATCGGAATTGCATAACTTTTTTGGAATTCTCTAAGTGAGCCAAGATAACCTTTATTGATAAAATCAAAAATACTCCACAATTCTGTTAAACGGTTTTCTACAGGAGTACCTGTCATTGCAATTTTTACATCTGATTTAAGCATTTTGATTGCAAGAGTTTGTGCTGTATCAGGGTTTTTGATATTTTGTGCTTCATCAACAATTATTACGCTCCACGATTGCTTTTTAAGTTCTTCAACATCTATTCTCATAATTGCGTATGTTGTTAAGATTATGTCGTGGTTGGTATCAAGTTTTCTATCTGCTCCGTGATATATTGTTGCATCAAGACTTGGGGCAAACATTTGAAGTTCTTTCATCCAGTTACCCATTAGAGTAGTCGGACAGATTACTAAAACAGGGTGCTTCAGTTTGTTTTCTTCTTTCATTTTTAATATCAAACTGATTACCTGAATTGTTTTACCTAACCCCATATCATCTGCCATACAGGCACCAAAACCTTTGACTACATTTGTCCATAACCAGCGCAAACCAACTTCTTGATATGGTCTTAGTTCGCCATTCAGAGTTTTTGGTATTGACATTTCGACAGGTTTTGTAAAGTCAGATAATACCCTTGCAAATGCTGCATCATAATCAAAATCGTATTGTTCAAATTGTCCTGAAAGTGATGCGTGAATAAGTTCCATTCTGGACATTGATTTAAAATTTGATTTTGCAATTTGTTCAAATATCTTTTTGCCTTCTTCTTTATCTATCAGTACGTATTTATTTTTGTATTTGATTAGTCCATTGTTTTCATCAAGAAGTTTTTGGTATTCCTCCAACGAAATTTTTTCATTGCCAATTGAGATTTCGTATGAAAATTCCAAAATGTCATCAAGTGAAATTTTTGAAGCATTTGTTATATTATTCATCAAATCTGACAAGTCGCCTGAACGAGATTCTCTAACTTTGGCATTGATTGAGGCTCTCGGAACTACTATGTTTTGAAGTTCATCTGGCAAGATAACTTCTATCTGCGCCTTTTGAAGATAGTATGCCGTTTGAGTGATTATTTTATATACTTCATTCAAGTTCAAATCAAGATATAGTTTGTCTTCATCCTCAAAAAGCGTTTCTAATTCAGGCATATAACGAAGTGCATAATTTAATTGCTTTTCTACAATTCTTGAAATATCTGAAGCCTTTGCGCCAAAAACTTCTTCATCAGTATATAGTTTGTCAATCAATACACTTTCATCAGTTTTTCTGTTTTTGATATAAACCTTCAATCTGAACAGGTCATCATTTTCGTTTTCTATTTTGAAGAAAGGTATTACATCATATTTGCCCAAATATAATTCATCAAACCATTGTGCAAAACTTTCGGCTAAATCCTTGCCTTTTAACACTGCCTTTTGCTCTAAATCTTTCAACAAGTATTGACCTGATTTAACCTCATTAAATCTGTACATTTTTATACCTAAAAATTTGTATATTAAATAATTTAGGTAGGTGTAGATAAATTCATATACAAAATTTTTCGGAACTTCACCGTCAATAAACAAATCAGGCGGCATACATTCTTCAAATTGGTTTATTATACGTGCCATTTTCGGGTTGTTTATTATCGGTTCATATACAATTCTGAACATCTGCCCGTAACGTTTTACTGTCGGTATAAAATATAATTTTTCGATTAACTTCATTACAAAGTACGTTAATTTGTTCAAATATATGAATGTCGGAGTTAAATCCGCTAAATCCAAAATATTTCCAAATCCGCCAAAATAATCCATCACTAAATCCCAAGCCATAAAGTATCCGACTTGGTCTTTGAATACACTGGATTTGAAACGGAACAAAGAACCCTTTGATTTTAAATAATATTGAAAGTTGTTTGTTGGTGTCACAAAGAAAGATAGTGGATTCACTCTCGGTGAATTGGTCGGTTTATTTATCAGATAGAAATTTGTATTCCTTGTCGGAGCGTTCGGACTTAAAAATACTCCCGCAAATTCATCTTCTATAATTTGATAAATCATACTCAGTGTGTATCTGAAATCCTTGTTCTTGAAATGCTCCGGATTCTCACTTAAATTGAAAAATAATTCATCTACGTTGTTCTTCTTAAACGAAAAGTCAATATTCAAATCTTCTATCTTATTACTCATATCTTTCTCTACTAAACAAAACTACCTGTCTTTTTTGAAAAAAAGGTTAGGCTAAATACAAAGCCTAACCCGTTTTTGAATTTATTTTATTAATGATTGTCCGGTCATTTCTGCCGGTTGTTTAATTCCAAGTAACTGCAATACGGTCGGCGCTACATCACACAGTGCACCTGTTTGTCTTAATTCCATGCCAGGATCTGCATTATATAATACAAATGGAACTTCGTTTGTTGTGTGTGCAGTTTGAGGTTTGCCGGTTTCTTCATCAACCATAACCTCTGAATTACCGTGGTCTGCTGTTAGTAACATTGTTATTCCCTTTGCTTTGCAAGCATCAGCAATTTTTCCGACACATTCATCAACTACTTTGCAAGCCTTTGTTGCTGCTTCTATTACGCCTGTATGTCCTACCATATCAGGGTTTGCAAAGTTTACTAATATAAATTGATATTTTGTATCGTCTATTGCTTTTAATACATTGTCACAAACTTCATAAGCACTCATTTCTGGCTGCATATCATATGTCGCAACTTTTGGTGATGCTACTAATATTCTTGTTTCGTGAGGTTGCGGTTCATCAATTCCGCCATTAAAGAAGAATGTTACATGCGCATATTTCTCTGTCTCTGCTGTTCTGAATTGATTTATTCCGTTTGCCTCTAATACATCGCCTAAAATGTTTACAAGTTTTTCCTTAGGGAATGCAACTGGGAATGTGAATGTCGCTTCATAACTTGTCATTGTTGTATATAAGATATTTTTAAGAACTTTTTTTCTTTTAAAGCCGTCAAAATCTTTGAAGTTGATTGCCTTAGTAATTTCTCTTGCTCTGTCAGGACGATAGTTGAAGAAAATTATTGAATCATTATCGTGAATTCTTGATTCTTCTCCTCCTATTACTGTGGGCAATACAAATTCATCAGTTTCACCTTTTGCGTATGAATTTTTTACACCTTCTATTGCAGAATTTGCATGTTCACCTTCACCAAGCAACAAAGCGTTGTATCCTTTTTCAACTCTGTCCCAACGGTTATCTCTGTCCATTATGTAATAACGTCCGATAACTGTTGCAATCGGTGGAAGATTATATTTTTTCAATTCATCTTCTACAACTTGCAAATACTCGCAAGCACTTGCAGGTGGCGTATCACGTCCATCCAAAAAGGCATGGACATATACCTTTTTCAATCCATGATCTGCTGCCATTTTAATTAAGGCTAACAAATGATCTAATGATGAATGAACTCCGCCTGTTGATACAAGCCCGTATATATGTAATGAAGAATCATGTTTTTTAGCATGTTCTATTGCATTTAAAAATCTTTCATTCTTAAAGAAACTGCCATCTTTAATAGCATTGTTAATTTTTGACAAATCTTGATAAACAATTCTACCTGCACCAAGGTTCAAGTGACCTACTTCGGAATTTCCCATTTGTCCTGCCGGTAATCCTACACTTTCACCATCTGCTTTGATTTGTATAAATTTGCCTTCTTTTTCTAATCTCGGAACATTTACCGGATTGGCAAGTTTTGTTGCATCATACTTTGCTGAACCGGTTGATATTCCCCAACCGTCCATTATACATAATAAAACTCGTTTACTCATCTTCAATCCCTTCTTTCACTGTATCTTGGCACAATTTTAGCAAGAACACAAAAATTTTTCAACGGCAAAAATTTAACCAAATATATCTGATTTAATGAATTTAGTTAGGAATTTTTACGCAAAATTCTGTTCTGACATTTTCTTCACTGGTTACAATAATTTCACCGCCATGTGCAACTGCTATTTGCTGGGACAAATACAAGCCAAGTCCTGTTCCTACTTTGCGGAGTTTTTTGGCTGCTGAATAATATTTATTAAATATCATTTTTATTTCATCTTTAGAAATTCCTTGCCCGTAATCTATAACAGAAATAGTTATTCCACCATTATAGGTACCTGTTTTAACTTCAATAGATTTTTTTGTATTGCTATGGTCAATTGCATTGGAGATAAGATTTTTAATAACCCTTCTCAACTGGACAGCATCAGCATTAATAACTTTTACGTCCTGACAAGGAAAATAATTCACATCAATTTTGTTATCTTTTGCAATTGGTTTCATTTCTTCAATAATTTCTTCAATATAAGGGTCTATTTCTATATCGCTTTTAACTAATTTTATACCCTGCTCTCTTAGTTTATAGGTTTCAAGCAAAATTTGCACCAACTCCAATAAACTTTGATTAGAAGTTTTCATACTGTTTAAGGCAAACTTTTGTTTTTCAGAAATTTCACCGAATTTTTCTGCCAAAAACAAATCAATAATATTTGCCGCTGCTACAATCGGAACTTTTAAATCATGAGTCAAGGTTGCAACAAAATCCTCTTTTAATGTTTCAATTTCTTTTTCCGTCGTAATATCTTTAATTATCAAGACATATCTTTTTTTCTCAAGTGAAGTTAACGGTTCGGAATTAATTATAAAATTATTTGTAGGAGTATGCTTGATAAAGATTTCGGTATTTTTTAATTCCGAAACTTCAAAACTTTCTTCTCTTACAGGTTGAATAAATTCAAAAACATTTTTGCCTAAAATATCTTTCCCTTTTATTCCAAACCAGTTCAAAATTTTGGGGGTTGCTCGCAAAATTTCAAATTTCTCGTTAATAATTAAAATTCCATCTGATAATGAATTGATTACAGATTCCAGAAGTTTGTTCTGACGCATCAGTTCAGACTGGTATTCAATAATCATTTTTTCTCTGTCATTAAGAGTTTCGACCATACGGTTTATACTATCTGTTACATTTTGATACGTAGGGTGTTCAATTTTTTCAATCTTTGTTGACAAATTACCATACCTGATGGAATCAACCGTTGTAGTTACTTTCCCCAAGTAATCGTTGATTTTGGACCATCTTTTATTCGTTCTGCGTGTTATAAAAAACAAACAGATAAACACAAGAATTACGCATATATTAACTATGTAAAAATATGAAAACATTTATTTTTCTCTCTTTATGTTATAATTATAGCAAATAGTAAGATTTTTGTTAAGATAGTTAGGATTTTATTATAATATGTCAAAGATAAAACTTCCAAACTCAATTAAAATGGTTATTACCGACTTTGACGGTATTATGACAGATAATTGTGTTTATATAAATGAAGACTTTACAATGAGCAGGAAGTTGAATTTCAAAGATATTATGGGGCTTTCCCGTTTAAGAAAAAATAATATAGAAGTTGCAATAGTTTCCGGTGAAAAAAATTCGGCAATAGAAATTCTTTCAAAAAAGTTCAACATTAAAGAAATTCATCAGGATATAAGAATAAAAATTAATGTGCTAAAATCTATAATTGAAAAGTATAATCTGTCTCAAGAGGAATATGTTTATATCGGGGATGATATTAACGATAAGGAATGCTTGGAATATGCAAAATACAAAATAACAGTACCGCATTCCCCTAAAATCATTAAAGAAATTAAAGATATTCAAATAACAGAAGCAATAGCAGGAGACGGAGCATTTAGAGAGGTTGCGGATTGTTTGATTGGATAGAAAAAATAACAAAAAAAATTAAAGATTTAAACTTATCGGTAAATTCATATCAAAAAGATTCCGTAATTCAATCTCTGCCAACAGTTGCTTATGTTAACAGAGCAAAAAAAGCATTGGAGCAAGGGAATCTTTCAGATGCTGAAAATATCTTGAAAAGAGCACTGGATATCTCACAACAAGATCCGTTAGTTTACAGATACCTTGGAAAAATAAATGAAAAACAAGGCAAATTTCTTCAAGCAGTGGATTATTACAACAAATCAGCAAAAATTAATCCGCAAGACAAAGAAGTTTGGCTGCGCCTTGGGATGAGTCAATTAAACGCAAAAATGACAGAAGAATCTATTGTATCTTTTGAAAAAGCAAACAAAGTCTGCCCTATGAATACAGATGTTTATACCGGCTGGGGCATGGCTTTGATGAAACTGAAAAAATATAAACTTGCCAGAGATAAATTTTTAACCGCAGTCAAAATAAACAAATACAATTACACTGCCATCTTACTTTCTGCAGTTATGGAAGTAAGATTATGCGATTATGATTCTGCAGAAATGAAATTGGCATTTCTGACAAAAGTTGCGCCAAATGAAAGCAGTACTTATGAATATGCGAATTTAAAACTACTTAAAGCAAATTATAAGGAAGCAGAACTATATGCAACAAAATCAATAAATATAAACCCGCAAATGCTGCCATCTTATTTTATATTAGGCGAAATTTATTCTATAACAAAAGACTTGGAAAAAACGGAAAGGACTTTCCGCATTGCGCTAAGTAACGGTTTAGAAAATTCCACCCTGCATTATGAATGGGGAAAAGCATATTTAAGATTTTTTGATGATGATAAAGCGCAAGAACAATTTGAACTGGCACTTCAAATGGAGCCTGATTTTACAGAAGCAAAAGCAGGTTTGGCATTAACACAGGCATATAAACAAAATTTTGCAATACTTGACGGGCTTAAAGAAAAATATGGAGAAAATATATACATTCAAGAAGCACTGGGAGTAGAGCGTTATTCAAACGGTCAATATGAAGATGCAGCAGAAATGTTTAAAAAAGTTTTGCGCACCGATGAAAAACAAACATATAACTACCTTAATCTTGCCAAAACCTATAGCAAATTAAAAGATAAGGTAAAAGCCAGAGAATATTTCGACAAATTTACCCTTCACAACCCGCAATATCTGAAAGGTTTAATGGAATATTCAAAATGGCTTATGGAAATTTCAGACTATGCAGATGCCCAAAGAAAACTTCGCAAAGCAGAAAAATTAGACAACGATAGTCCGGAAATATTAAATATGATGTTTTATTGTTCATATAAACTTGTCAAAGATAACATTTGTGAATATAATGTAAAAGAAGCAATTTCAATTGCAGACAGAATAAAACCATCTGAGGATTTTAAATATCCTGATGAGTATAATGAACTAAAAAGCATTTTAGAAAATTTGCAAAAGGAAAAATAAATTGAAAAAGATAATAGTTCAAAAATTTGGCGGAACCTCAGTTGCCGACACAGACAAAATAAAAAACGTAGCAAAAACAGTAATTAGAGAAAAAAACAACGGAAATGATGTAATAGTTGTAGTATCCGCAATGGGACATACAACAGACCATTTGGTAAAAATGGCACATGACATAAACCCAAACCCTTCAAGCAGGGAAATGGATATGCTTTTGTCAACCGGAGAATGTGTATCAATTGCATTATTAACAATGGCAATACAAGCGCAAGGATATAGCGCAGTAAGTTTTAATGCTTCTCAAATCGGAATTTTGACAGAAAACATTCATTCCAAAGCAAGAATTATAGATATTAAAACAGAAAAACTAAAAAAGAATTTAGAAGCAGGCAATATAATTGTAGTTGCAGGTTTTCAGGGGGTAACAGAAGACGGCGAAATTACAACCTTAGGCCGTGGAGGTTCTGATACTTCTGCCGTTGCGCTTGCTGCAGCATTGAATGCAGAAAGATGCGATATATATACTGATGTTGAAGGTGTTTATACGACTGATCCAAGAGTTGTACCAAATGCATCAAGACTTGATATTGTTTCTTATGAGGAAATGCTTGAATTGGCACATGCCGGAGCAAATGTTCTTCACCCTAGAAGTGTTGAAACAGCAAAACAATATTCAGTACCGCTTCGAGTAAGAAGTAGTTTTAATTTAGATAACATGGGAACTTTAATAGTAGGAGTCGATGAAATGGAAATAAATAAACCGGTTACAGGAGTTGCCGCAGATTCTTCACAAGTCAGAATTGTAGTATGTGAGGTTCCGGATACTCCGGGTGAGGCTGCAACTTTATTCTCTTGCCTTGCTAAAGAAAATGTTTCTGTAGATATGATTATCCAATCATACGCACGTAAGGAATCTCAAACAAATGATATTGCCTTCACAATAAGCAAAGAAGACTTGCCAAAAGCCATTGAAGTTTTGAAAGATGTAAAAGTAAGGTTAAAAGCTGCTGATGTTAAGATTGATGAAAATATTTCAAAAGTTTCAATAATAGGCGCCGGTATGATTGACAGACCTGGTATTGCATCTACAATGTTCAAAACTCTTGCTGATTCCGGCATTAATATCAAAATGATTTCTACAAGTGAAATTAAAATAAGTTGCTTGATAAATAAAGAAGATGCAGATAAAGCAGTTAAGGCATTGCATGATGTTTTCAGTTTAGGCTGTGACGAAATTGCAGATGTTAAAGGAACTTTACCTGATGTTTAAACTGTAGGGAAATTAATTTTCCCTGCAGGGCTAGCAAAATTTTTATTTTTCGTTTATTAATATTCATGTAATGTGTATCTAAAAATGGGGAACTAATGGTCAGTATGTTGGATGAAGTGTTAAATGTGCAAACAAGTTTGCAAACTAGAGGGAAGTATAATTTTACGACATTCACTTCCAAAAGAAAAACAAATGAAGTTGATGAAAAACAAGTAGAGAAAAGTCAAAACAATTGGGTAAAATCTATTCTGCCTGTATGCGTTATGGGTGGCGGTGCAGTGCTTATGTATTTGGGGGTTAAAAGCCCTAAAATCGGTGAAAAACTTGAAGAGTTATATCATAAAAGAATTGCCGATATGACAGAAACCTTAATAGATTTCAAGGAAGTGGTCTCAAAAAATCTTGATAAAGAATACAAAAAAGTTATTCCTTATATAAATAATTCAAAAAAGGAACATGCTTTTGAATATATCGGTTACACTGCAAAAATTCAAGATTCGAAAAATGGTTTTGAAGTTTTAAATACAGTTGATGAGGCTTTTTCAACAATAAATGGTATCCGTGCAAAAGAAAATCAAGCCGGAGGCAATGAAATTGACAGATTTAAAAATTATGTATATCAAATAAATCATCCTGCATATCAGGAGTTGACAAATATAAGAAAAGGTTTAACTCTAAAACTTCTGGATCTTTCACTTATGCCGCGTTTTAAAAACGGGAAACACAATGAGGCTATTGTTGAAATGGAAGAAATGCTTGGTAAAATTAGAGTCCGTGCAGATGAAAAATTGTTTGATGCTCAAAACAAAATTACAGATGAGCATATAAACCATGTAACAAGATTGATGGCAAGACAGATTATAAATACCAGAAAAAATCTGCAAAGTTCCTCTGAAACTATTATGGAGTATGCTTATTCCAAAATTGCAAAACTCTATAACCTTGGAGATGATTTTATACCGGGGTTCAAAAAAGCAAGAGAGCTTAAAATATTTAACCAATTAACCCAAGAAAATCTGCAACCTCAAACACTATCTCAAAATGCCTCTAATATAGTAAATAACCATTATTTAACTCAAATTTTAGAAACAACAGATTTTAATAAAATTGATCAGGCAAAAACAAAATCACTTTTTGAAGGTTTCCCATCAACACTTGATACTAAACAAATGGATCTTATAACAGAGAGAATAAGACTTCAACAATTAGTAAACAAGTCTGAAGGGCATGCTGAAGATTCTGAATTACAGACAATATTAGGGAAACTGGAATACCTGACAGAAAAAATGGAAACCTACGGAAAAACAAGATTGATAGAAAAATGCGGTCAAGATTTCTCCAACTTAAATGAACAACAAATTCACGCAAAACTATATCATATAAATTATGCAGCAAGAAAAATAGGTTTAACAGGCCTGGAAGACGTTGACAAATTTATGCTAAATCAAGGCGAAGAATATTTAGATTCAACATTTAAACAAAGCCTTAACGGTATTCTTGAACAACCTGAACACTATTTTATGTAATTGTAATAATATATGTAAACATGTATAAAGACATCTATCCCAAATACTTTGAGATAGGCATGTTTATGTTAAAATTTTTTTATACAAACTATCTGAGAGATATTTTTTTATTTAAAAGGAGAAAAGATTATGACAGAAAAACGAGTGTGGCTTTTTAGAGAAGGTAATGCAACCATGCGTAACCTTCTTGGTGGTAAAGGTGCAAACTTGGCAGAAATGACAAACCTTGGTTTGCCTGTTCCTCCGGGTTTAACTATTACAACAGAAACCTGCATGGACTATATTAATAATGGAAACAAAATGCCTGAAGGCTTAATGGATGAAGTAAAAGCAGCATTGAAAGATGTTGAAGAACAAAAAGGTCAAAAATTTGGCGATTCTGAAAATCCGCTTCTAGTATCAGTTAGATCAGGTGCAAGAGTATCAATGCCAGGTATGATGGAAACAATTTTGAACCTTGGTTTAAATGATCAAACAGTTGAAGCAATGATTAAATTAACTAAAAATCCTCGTTTCTGTTACGATTCATACAGAAGATTTTTGACAATGTTCGGTTCTGTTGCTTGGGAAATGGACAGACAAAAATACTTTGAAGCAGAATTAGAAAAAGTTAAAGAACGTGAAGGTGTTAAACAAGATACTGAAATTTCAGCAGAAGGTTTAAAATCACTTATTCCTGTATATAAAAAATTAATTAAAGAAGTTACAGGGAAAGAATTCCCGCAAGATCCATACGTTCAATTACAAGAAGCAATTGAAGCGGTATTCCGTTCTTGGAACATACCAAGAGCTGTTGCATACAGAAATATGAACAAAATTGATCACAATTTCGGAACAGCAGTAAACGTTCAATCAATGGTATTTGGAAATATGGGTGATGACTGTGCAACAGGAGTATCATTCACTCGTAACCCTGCAACCGGTGAAAACAAATTCTATGGTGAATATTTAACAAATGCACAAGGTGAAGACGTTGTTGCAGGTATCAGAACACCAAAACCAATTGCAGAATTGGAAACTGAAATGCCTGAATTATATAAACAATATGTTGATATTGCAAAGAAATTAGAATTAGGCTACAAAGATGTTCAAGATATGGAATTTACTATTGAACGCGGAAAATTATATATTCTACAAACACGTAACGGAAAAAGAACCGCTGCTGCTGCTGTAAAAATAGCGGTTGATATGTGTGAAGAAGGTATTATTACTAAAGAAAGAGCAATTCAACTAGTAGATCCATACACAGTAAACCAAATTTTATTACCTTGCTTTGATGCAAAAGCAATGGCAGAAGCACATAAGATTGCACAAGGTGTAAACGCATCTCCTGGTGCTGCTGTAGGTAAAATCGTATTTGATACAGAAGAAGCAGCAACAAGAGGCGAAGCAGGAGAAAAAGTTATCTTGGTTCGTGTTGAAACTTGCCCTGATGATATTCACGGTATGGCAGTTTCTCAAGGTGTATTGACACTTAGAGGCGGTGCAACATCTCACGCTGCAGTTGTTGCTAAAGGTATGGGTAAACCTTGTGTTTCCGGTTGTGAAGATATGAAAATCGATCTTGCTAATGAAACACTAACAGGTTGTGACGGCACTGTATACCACAAAGATGACGTTATCTCACTTGATGGTGGAAAAGGTATCGTTATGGAAGGTGCTGTTAAATTGGTTGAAGCAAAAATTGATGAAAATTGGAACAAATTCTTCAGTTGGGTTGACGAAATCAGAACATTAGAAGTTGAAGCCAATGCTGATACTCCAAAAGATATCGAAAATGCGCTTAAATTCGGTGCTGAAGGTGTAGGATTGTGCAGAACAGAACATATGTTTATGGATCCTGACAGACTTCCTTGGGTTCAAAAAATGATTATCGCAGGAACTCCTGAAGCAAGAAAAGAAGCTTTAGATAAACTTCTTCCTATGCAATATTCAGACTTCTATGCAATGTTCAAGGCATTAGGCAGTGATCATCATATGACAATAAGATTGTTAGATCCGCCTTTACATGAATTTTTACCTGATAAAGAAGCCTTGATTGCAGAAGTTGCTGCACTAAAAGCTCAAGGAAAAGATGCTTCTAAGAAAGAAAATCTTCTACACATTGTAGAAAGTCTATCTGAAGCAAACCCAATGATGGGCTTGAGAGGTTGCCGTTTAGGTCTAACTTATCCTGAAATTAATGAAATGCAAGTTAGAGCAATTTTCGAAGCTTGCTGTGATTTGAAAAAAGAAGGATTAAATGTTAAACCTTGGGTTATGATTCCTCTAATCGGTCATGTCAACGAACTTAAGATTGCAAAAGAAATCTTAGAAAGAGTTGCAAAAGACGTTATGAGAGAAAAGAATGTTGAAGTTGATTACAAATTCGGTACTATGATTGAAATTCCTCGTGCAGCGTTAACTGCTGATGAAATTGCTGAATATGCTGAATTCTTCTCATTCGGAACAAATGACCTTACACAAATGACATTTGGCTATTCAAGAGATGATGCTGAAGGTAAATTCTTGAATAGATATGTTGAACAAAAGATTCTTCCTTCAAACCCATTTGAAACACTTGATACAAAAGGTGTAGGACAATTGTTGGAAATGTCTATGGAAAAAGGTAAGGCTGTTAATCCAAATCTTGTCGGCGGGGTTTGCGGTGAACACGGTGGAGATCCTGATTCTGTTAAATTCTGTCACAGAATTGGCTTGAATTATGTTTCTTGCTCACCATTTAGAGTTCCTCAAGCAAAACTTGCAGCAGCTCAAGCAGTTGTTGAAATGAAAAAACTTGCACTTGTTTAATCACAAGTAAAGTTATAATAATAAAATTAAACAGTAAACTCATATTAAAAAGGGTTTACTGTTTTTTATGCAGAAATTTAAGCGATTATAATCTCCAGTTCAAACCACCTTGGCAAACAACACCTGTTCTGCCGAAGTTTCTGAATGTTGCCTGAGCATACATATCTAATCTGTCAGAGAAGGATTTTGTTACACCAAGTGCGTATTGTATATAACCTTCTGACAATCTAACATTATTCAAATCAACATTTCCTGCTCGTCCATCCAGACCGCCAAAGAAGTTCCAAGCGTATGAAATCTGTGCATATGCACTCCAAGTTTCTTTTTGGAATATGAAGTTCAAGTTAGGTGCAATGTTTACACCATTCAAGAAGCCTGTCATCATGTGCATATTACCATAATCACTGTGGAAGTTTTGTTTTCCAAACATATTATATGACAAGGTGATTGCAGGTTGAATCTTGAAGTCATGTGTGATTGGAATATCGTATGCTGTCTTACTTGCTAAACCTGCAAAATATCCGAAGGCATTTTCAGAATTTCCTGCAACATCCATATCATTATTGTAAATGCCGGCATTAATCAATGCAGATTCTATAAACTTACCTCTCATCCAACTTGACATAAAGCCGAGTTGTACGCCGTTTTGATAAGCACTTACACCATTAAATGTTTGGTGTCCGCCTGTATATGCGATATATCCTGTAGGTACCCAAGACCAACCACGTCTTAGACGTTTAACACCAAAGTCTGAGCCTACTATCATACCCCAAGAATTGTTACGAACTTTATCAAGGCTGTTATTGAACTTGAATGTTTCGAAGTTTCCTATTGCTTCTACCCAAACTTCACTTTCTCTCATTGTCCTATCGTAACTTGCTGTACCTTCAATTAAAGCAGTTCTGTTTCTGAACATATCGCCATAACTTGGACTATATCTTCTGATTTGTGCTTTATTAAACAACGAATCGTTTACTGATAATTGATTTAAGAATGAAGCCGCAGTTGTTACCTGACCTCTGAATACTTGAGGGTTGAAACTTGTCAAATCTAATGAGTAACTTCCATCATTTGCTGATGATGCGTTCAATTTATAATTACCAATCGGTGTAAAGATTTCTTTATCTGTACTTGTAAATGTAATTTCATCACTTATCTTATCTGAATCAAATACTTTACCTAATCTAATATGTTTACTTATCGGAGCAGCTGAACCATAAACATCACCATTCAACTGGAAGTCAGAAATGTTAATTACACCAGCCTCATCTTTGTTTGAAACAGAAATTGTATTTGCCTTAAATGAATCTGATGCAGCATTACCATCTGCTCTTGCATTAATATCTATTGCAAAATCTGCCTGACCATCGCCATCTGAACCGTTATTTACGACTAAACTGTCTATTGTATTTTTAGTACTTACACCGTTTATCATGTTCATAAAACCTGATGTATTCAAACGAATTTTATCAGTAGTCTGAGCCATTCCTGCCATTGATAAGTAATTCAATTTAGATGTATCATCCAAAGACAATGCACCACCTGTAACACCGGTACTTGCACCAGATATTGTTAATGTTGAATTATCTTTTAATGACATACTACCTGATGCAATCTTGCTTCCTGCAGTTTCCAATACTAATGTTGAATCGCTTACTTCAACATCACCACCTGTTTGAACATAATTACCTTCGGAATTAGTAACTTTTGTCAAATCATCAGAAATATATAATTTACCATCAGCAACTTCAATGTTACCTGTAATTACATCGTTATTTCCGTCTATTCTAACTACAGCATCCTCTCCATCAACTGCCAATGTTGCATTCTTTTCTACTGTTAATTTTGACTCTTTATCAATATCACCGCCTGTTACAGTGTATTTATTACCGTTACGAAGTGTAAGTTCACTTGTTGTCATACTCAAATCTGATGTATTTTCTGCTGAATTATTTACATCTAACGTACTGTTGGTAAGATTTAATGCGCCACCGGAAATTTGACTTGCTGTAGAATTTAATGCAAGTTTTGAATTTTCAAGATTTACATTACCACCTGTTTGATTATATGTAACTTTTTCATCAGTAGATTTTTCGACATCTTTAAGAGTTAAATCACCGCCGGAAATACTTATGCTGCCGTCAACAACATCTTCATTACCACTTAATGCAACTTTACCGCCTGATTGATTTAATGTAGCATCATCACCCAAACTGATATATGCATCGTATGTCACTTCACCATCTGAAACATTCAAATCACTTGTATCTTTCAAATAGATTTCAGCACCACCGGTTACTGTACCTCCTGATACACTAACTGAACTTGTATCTGTTGCTGTTATTTTAGCACCATCTGTTACTACTGCAGTTCCACCAACATCTAAGTTACTGCCATTATCAATATTTACAACAGCATCACCTTTTATTGTACCTGCTGTCATTGCAAGTTCGCTATCAGGTGTATCTCCGCCAATATTTACAACACCGCCTGAAATAACATCATTTTCGTTATTCATTGTAAATCCTTGACCTTTAACATGTGTTTCACCACCTGTTTGTGTAAATACACCTTCAGGATGTTTATTTGACATTGAATCAAGTTCTAATGTACCGTTTGATATTGTCAATGAACCCATCAAATCATCAGTTTCACCATCTAAAACTAATGAACCGCCGCTAACTTCAATTCCGCTGCCTTTTGATACATCTACTGATACTTCTTTGTCTACTTGACCTCTGTTAATTGTTAATATCGCAGGATCGGCAACTGTTCCTATTGTCAAGTTTCCACCGGAAATTCTATCTTTATCATTGTTTAATGCAAATTTTGTATCCAAAATCGTTGTATTTCCGCCGGTTTGTTTAAATACAGCAGATTCAGTTTTTGATATATCTTTTATTGTCAAATCACCGCTTGCAATATTCAATGTACCATTATAAGTATCATCACTATTCAAGGTAATTTGTCCACCGTTTTGGTTTACTGTTGCGCGATTTCCTATATTTATTACAGCGGTTTCATCAACAATTCCATTATCTTCTACTGTTAATGAACCTGCATCATTCAAGTTCACTACAGCTGCATCACTTATCGTTCCATCTGTTAACACGACATTTGATCTATCATTAACATTAACTTTTGCTTCATCTGTTATTGCGCCACCATCAATAGTTAATGTACTGTAATCATCCATATTTACTGTTGCACCCATGGCTATCTTTCCATCTGATACATTCATGGTTGATTCATTGTTCATATTAACAACTGCATTATCAGTAATTGAACTACTGTTCATTTGGAAACTGCTTTGATCTTTTAATGTTATTACAGAACTTGAATTTACTTCTCCGTCTGTCATATCCATTTGAGCATCATCTCTTAGATTAATTTGCGCACCTTCTGATATTTCGCCACTTGTCATTGTGAATTTGCTGTTATCATTAAAGTTAAGAGTTGATCCGTTTGTGATATCTCCATCTGACATATTCATTTGAGATTCATCGTTAAAATCCAAATTAGCTTTATCAGTAATAGTGCCGTCATACATATTCATCTGAGTTGTATCATTGAATTCTAATGATGCTTCATTTGAAATTTCACCATCTGTCATATTGAATTTAGAAGTATCATTTAATGCAACAGTCGCACCATTTGTGATTTGACCGCCAGACATATTGATTGAACTTCCATTATTCACTTTGACTGCAGCACTTGAAGATATTGTACCATCTGCCAGATTAAATTCACTGTTTGCAACTTCTCCACCTACAACAACAGTACCACCTGAGATCATGTCATTTTCATTATTAAAGGTAAATCCTGTACCTGTGATATTTGTAGTACCATCTGTTTGTATATATGTTCCAAATTGACCTTTTGTTACTGAATCTAAGTTAACAGTGCCTTTTGACAAATTGATATTACCATCAATCTTGTCTTTGCTATTTAATGAAAGTTTTCCGCCCGTTACATTGATTGTACTGTCTTTCACTAAAGTTGTATCTGTTTCTGCGCCGACAGAACCCTTTGATATTGTCAATGTTGATGCTTCATCTGCCGTTCCTACAGTTAATGAACCTCCGGAAATCTTATCCGCAGTATTATTCAAGTCAAATGTTGTTCCGGTAACTAGTGTATTACCGCCGGTTTGAGTAAATTCTGCAGATTCTGCCTTGGTGACTTCGTCTAAAGTTAAATCGCCACCTGTCATATTATATATTCCATTGAAGGTATCAGATTTATCTAATCCAACTGAGCCACCTGCTTGGTTTACTACACCATGCTCGCTTATAATCATATTTGCATCTGAAGCAAATGATCCGCCGTTTATGTTAAACTTACCCTGATCATCAATATTAAGAGTTGCACCATCATTAAAGGTTCCTTCATCCATGTTGAAGGTTCCTCGATCACTCAAGTTCACTGTTGCGGTTCCAGTGATGTTACCATTTGTCATATTCAATACACTGGTATCTGCAACATTTATGCTAGCACCTGATTTGACAACACCATCTGACATATTCATGACTGCTTCATGTTCCAAATTAACCTTAGCGTCATCTGAAACTATACCGCCATTCATATTAAAGATACCTTCATTTGATACATTCAATGCTGCGCCAGATGTTAGTTTACCTTTATTCATCGTCATTGATGAATTTTCTGTAATATTTACCTGTGCATCATCTTTTATTGTACCGTTTGACATTTCAAATGATGATGTATCTTCAAAATTCAGCACTGCACTATTTGATACTTCTCCGCCTGTCATTGTCATATTAGAAGTATCTTCAAAGTTTATAACCGCTTTATCGGTTATCTCTCCATCAGATAAAGTCAATCCACTTGAATCTTCAATGTTTACTGTAGCACCTGATGTTATTGAACCACCTGATAGATTTAATGTACTATCATTATCTACCCTTACATTTGCTGTTGATGAAATTGAACCTTCTGATAATGTTAAATCACTACCAGGTGTAGTTCCGCCAACAATTACTTTTCCACCTGATATATTATCGTTTTCATTATTTAAATCAAAACCATTTCCTGTGATAAATGTTTCGCCACCTGTTTGGGTAAACGTTCCAAATTCACTTTTTTCTGCTGAATCAAGATTTAATTTACCTGATGTTACATTCAAATTACCGTCAATAGTATCTTCACTGTCTAACGTTAATTTTCCACCTGCCAAGTTTAAGGTACTTTCTTGAACTATCGTTGTATCAACATCTTTTGATACCGTACCATTAGAAATTGTCATTGATGATACATCATTTACATCTCCAACAGTTAATGAACCACCTAAAATCATATCTTTGGCATTATTCAAGTCAAAACCAATACCTGTAACTTTTGTATCGCCACCTGTTTGCTTTAATACACCTAAAGGATCTTTATTTACTCCATTAAGAACTAGATTTCCTGATGATAAATTGATTGTTCCTTTGTATGTATCTGATGAATTTAATGCTAATTTACCACCTGTTTGGTTTATTGTTGCATGCTGATCTAATACAATGTTTGCATCTTCTGCAACTTCACCGCCTTTTAAATTGAATGAACTTTGTGAATTTAGATTTAGGTTTGCACCCTCAGCTATCATTCCATTATCCATATTAAATTCGGCTCTGTCTTCTAATGTAACAGTTGCGTTCTTTGTTATATTGCCGTTTTCCATATTCAAAACGCTGGTATCGCTAAGATTTACTTCTGCGCCACCTTTTATTGCTCCGTTTTCTATGTTCATTACGGCTTCATTATCTAAATTTATCTGTGCACCATCTGATATAATGCCTTGACCAATGTCTATTGTACTTGAATTTGATGCATTAACTACAGCATCATTAGTAATCGTACCTTTATCCATTGTAAAGTGAGAATTATTATCCAAGTTTACAGTAGCACCATCGGTTATTATTCCTTCTGCCATTTCAAAGTTACTTGTGTCTTTGAAATTCATAGTAGCACCATCTGTTATTGTACCGTTACTCATAATAACAGAACTACCCTTATCCACAGTAACCACAGCAGATGAAGAAATTGTACCGCCATCAATTCCTAGAGAACTTCCAGCTACAGTACCGCCAACATGAACTGTTCCGCCTGAAATTATATCATTTGCATTATTTAATGAAAATCCATTGCCGGTAATTGAAGTATCGCCACCTGTTTGTGTGAAGGTACTTCCTTCTTCTTTAGATATTGAATCCAATTCTAATTTTCCGCTTGATATATTCAAGTTACCAGCAAGCGTATCAGTATCACCGTCTAATGATAAATTACCACCATTTACATTTACAGTACTGCCATTTGATATAATTGTAGTTGCATCTTTTCCAATTGTACCTTTTGAAATGGACATATCCGCTTTGTTGGCATCTGTTCCTACGATGAAATAGCCATGGCTGATGTTATCATCTTCATTATTCAAATCGAAATCATCACCGGTTACGGTAATTGAACCTCCTGTTTGCTCTAATTTTGAATTAGCATTTTTACCAATTGAATTTAAGGTCAATGTTCCGTTTGAAACTGAAATATCACCATTTATTGAACCTTCTTCATTAAAGGTTACATTACCGCCGTTTACTTTCAACTTAGATAACTCATTCAAGTTTACGATTGCACCTGCACCAATCGTACCTTGAGAAACTGTTAAATCAGATGATACTTTTCCGTCACCAATATTTACAGTTCCTCCACTGATATTATCTTTTGCATTGTTTAAATCAAAACCTTTACCAACAATATTTGTGGTACCTTTCTTTTGTGTGAATGTTCCATTTTTCTCATCAACATTATCAAGTGTTAACTCTCCACTTGTCATATTGATATCGCCATCCCAAGAATCTTTACTATCAAGAGTTAATGTACCTCCTGACAGATTCAATTGAGAATTTGCATTCAAATCAACACGAACATCACCTTCTACGGTACCTTCTGATATTGAAAAATCTGACTCTTTTATTCCATCACCTATTGTTAATGAGCCTTTTGAAATACTATCTTGGTAATTATTTAAGTCAAACCCTGTTCCAGTTACTGTTGTTGAACCGCCTGTTTGAATAAATACACCTTGAGCATTTTTATCTACATTATCAAGAGATAATGTACCGCCTGACATGTTAATATTACCATCAAGATTATCTGCTTTGTCTAATGAAACATTTCCGACTCCGGATAGTCCCAATGTCGCATTTGAATTGATATTTGTAGTTGCATCTGACGTAATAGTACCACCACCAACACTTACTACTGTTGCAATTGTACCGTTACCGATATTTAAAGTACCACCAGTTACACTATCATATACATTGTCAAGTCCAAATGATGTTCCTGTAATTGTCGTTACACCACCTGTTTGATTTAATACACCATTTTCACCTTTGGTAACTGATTGTAAATTTAATTCTCCGCTTGATAAATCAATTTCACCATTGTATTTATCATCACTGCCAAGACTTACGGTACCGCCTGAAATGTTCAACTTACCGTTTGAATTAATATTTGTAACTGCTGATGATTGAATTACACCCTTTGAAATATTAACTTCACTAGCCTCTGTACCATCACCAACATTGAATGTTCCGCCTGAGATACTATCTCCGGAATTATTCAAATCAAAGCCAAAACCTTTAATTGTTGTTGTACCACCTGATTGAGTAAACTTTCCGCCAGCATCTTTTGATACAGAATCTACACTGAATGTTCCGCCTTGAACATCAATATTACCATTGATTGAACTTGTCTTTCCTAATTCAACCGTACCACTACTATTTACGGTTAATGTAGAATTTTGATTAACATTAACACTTGCATCTTCTGTTATTGTACCCTTTGAAACTGTCAAGTTTGATAAAGTAGTACCATCCCCGATATTTAAAGTACCACCAATTATTTGGTCATCTTCATTATCGAGATTTAATCCTGTACCATTTATATTGGTTGTACCTTTTAATTGTGATAATACACCATTTTTACTATTGATATCATTTAAAGTTAAAGTACCGCCGTTAACCTCAACACCACCATTCCACGTATCTCCTGAATCCAAAGTTACATCACCATTACCCATAACAGTAATAAATGAACTTGAATTCAATTTTACGGTAGCATCTTCGTCAATAGTACCTTCTGAAACTTCTAACGTAGTTGACTTTGAACCTGAACCTACAGTTAAAGTACCACCTGAAATTTTATCTCCTGTATTATTTAATTCAAATTTAGTAGAAGTAATATCAATATTACCACCTGTTTGATTTAATGTACCCAGTGCATTTTTATTTATATCGGCAATACTTACATAACCGCCTTGAGTTACATTTACATCTCCATACCAAGTATCACCTGAGTTTAGATATAAATTACCACCATCTACATTAACCTCAGCTTTTTTATTAATATTTACCTGAGCACCGGTATCAATAGTACCTTGAGATAATGTCAAACTTGTTTCTGTTCCGTTACCAATTTGAAGTAAACCACCATTGACTAAATCCTCTGAATTATTCAAATCCAGTCCTTGACCTGATACTGTTACAGAACCGCCTGTTTGAGTATATATACCATCTTCATTTTTACTGATACTGTTTAATTTTGCCGTACCATCAGAAACTGTTAAATTACCATTCCAAGTATCTGCTGTATCTAATACTAAATCTCCACCACTAACTTCTATTGTTGCATTCTTTGTTAAATCAACAGTAGCACCACTGGCAATAGAACCTTCTGACATTGTTAATTTGGAAGATGATGTACCATTTCCAACAGTTAAACTTCCGCCTTCAATATAATCAAGGTCATTATTTAAGTCAAAAGTTCTACCGGTAACAACAGTATCTCCACCTGTTTGATGGAAAATTCCGCTTGCAGATTTATTCGCCTCTTCAAGACTTAAATCTCCTTCCGTAAGATTTATATTTCCATTCCAACTATCTGTAGAATCAATAGTTACATTACCGCCAGAAATATTCATATTAGAATAGTTGTTAATATAAACATCTTCATTTCTGGTAATTGTACCATTGGAAACCGTCAATGTTGATGATACTGAACCATCACCAATACTTAATGTTCCGCCATCAAGTTTATCTTCTGTTGAATTTAAGTCAAAAGCATTCCCGGAAACATTGATTGTTCCGTCAGTCTGAGTTAATGCCCCGGTTTTATTGGTGTTTTTAATATTTAAAGTTCCGCCCTGAACATTAACATCTCCTGCCCAAGTGTCATTTGAATCAAGTGACATTGAGCCATTTTTTATATCAACATTAGACCCGCCTGAAATATTAACATCAACTTCAGAAGCAACAGAACCGCCTTTTAATGTTAATGTTCCTGAACCGTTATCACCACCAATATTCAAATTACCATTATTGATAGCATCTTCAGAATTATTTAAAACAAAACTATTTCCTGTAACATTTGTAGTACCACCGTTTTGTACAAATGTTGCAGTGGTGGCTTTTTCTGCATCATTAAGATTTAATGTACCGTTTGCAACATCAATCTTACCGTTAATGATATCTTTGTTATCAAGACTTACATTACCGCCTTTCAAATTCAAAGAACTGCCGGCACCAACGTTTACATTGGCACCTGTTGCAATTGTACCTTCAGTTACAGACAAATCACCTGTTGTCGTTCCATCTCCGATATATAAATCGCCTCCGGAAATATTATCAGTTGAATTATTTAAGTCAAAACCAGAACCTGTAACAATTGCATCACCACCGGATTGAGTATATGTTGCATTAAATGTCTTAGAGGCAGAATCAAGTTTTAATTCTCCACTGGATAAAGTTACATCACCTCTATATGTATCGCCGGCATCTAATGTAACATTACCGCCTTTAACCTCCATTGAACTGTTTTCAAAGATATTAACAGTTGCTCCTGAAGAAACATAACCATGACTAACTCCAAGAGAACCACCTGTTGCATTCTGACCAACATTTACAGTACCACCGGTAATACTATCTCTATCACTGGCAAAATCCATGCCTGTACCGGTAATAGTAATTGTTCCACCTGTTTGGTTTATTGAAGATGTCGTAGAAGGTGATCTATTAAAGGAATCTAATTCCAATAACCCATTGGTTACTGTTATCTCACCATTTATACTATCACCGGTATCAATTAATACTTCCCCGCCCGTAATCGCAAGGGTTGCATCTTGAACTACCGAAAGATTTACATCGCGTCTGATAAAACTATTTTTACCTATAGTAAGTGTTCCATCTTTATCTGCTGTTACACTACCGCTGGTTGCTATTAATAATCCATTTGTAAGAGAAGAAGATGTATAATCGTGAACAGTTAAATCCCCACCATCATGGACATATAAGGTGTTTGTTCCACCACTATGCCAATATGGTTCGGAGTCATGTATATCATAGATAATACCCGTAGAGCCATCTACACCATTAGCATACATTGTTGAGGTAACGTCTATTATTGTACCGTAGATAGATGGAGACGTAGGTGTGGTAGCGTCATCTTCGGCTGCCATAACTATATGTCCTGTACTACTTAATAACGTAGCACAAGCTGCAATAGTTAATAATCGTCTAAATTTCTTCTGCATATTCCCTTGTTATTGTTCTATCTCTACGAATACATCTCCACTTGACATTATAATATGTATCCATGAACATTCAAGAAATTTGCAAAACTTTACATTATTAATCTTTGCTTATACAATCATTTTATTTTTAAAATTTTCTTGTTGTACTATCCCTATTAATTTATTTAAAAATGCTTTATATCTTGCTCTTACGGCTTCTCCGGAAAGAACAATATCTGCTTGTTGTTTACAAGGTCTAACATATATTTCCGCCTTTTGTGATGCGTTTTCATAAATACCTTTAGCAGATTCGCCTAAATCTCTTTCGGCTGCCCTTATAAAAAATCTTTCCTTTTGAACTTCGTTTCTAACATCTACATATATTTTGAAATCAAAAGCATCTTTTATTTTTTCGGTTAATGTAAACAATCCTTCTGAAATAACTATTTTAGATGGATTTGCCAGTGTGTGATTATCATATCTTTTAGCAGTTCCGGACATATCATACTTCGGAAGATATACAGACTTGCCTGATAATAATTCCTTTATATGATAACTCATTAACTCTAATTCCAATGCTTGAGGAATATCTAAATCATAACTTTTCGCAAATTCTGAAAAACTTCCTGCTGCTTTTACCATTTCGGAGCGATCATAATAATAATCATCTGTGTTAACTCTTGTTATTGCGTTTTCAATTTCAAATTCTGTTGCAAAAGACTTTATTGTATCAATAATATCGAGAGTAATTGTCGATTTTCCGCTTGCTGTTTCGCCTGCTATACCGATTGAGGCCGGTCTTGTAATATTTCCGGATAAATATTTTGCTAATTTCGAAATAATACTTGGTTTATAACTTACTAATATTGAACCCGGGGAGTTTAATTCTTCTTCAAAAATAACCTTTAATCTTTTTTCAACTTCGTCAACCCTGTTATAAGGAACAGAAACATACATCTTTTTAGGTCTTATTGTAGTTTCTTCTTTTGTCTTATGAAGTATTCGTTCTACCATACTGTCCTTCTCAAAATTATCGTACTACATTTATAGTCTTTCACATGACTATAGCAGAATAAACTCAAAAAAAAAATATTTTTTGACAAAATGTTAACTTAAGTAAAGCAATTTGACAAACTTCAAATATCCCAATTATAATATATGCCCCATTTTTAACTGAATATTTTTATGTTATAATTCACCCCGTAAGGTTAGTTAAACAGGGAGTGTTTGATTTATGAATATTAATACTAATTACCAAAACATTTCAGACAGTTATTTATTTTCTACTATTGCAAAAAAAGTAAATGAATTTTCAAAAGCAAATCCTGATAAAGAAATTATCAAATTAGGTATTGGAGATGTTACTCTTCCTCTTTGCAAAATCGTTGTAAAAGCACTAAAAAATGCCTCTGAAGAAATGGGTGTTAAAGAAACTTTTAGAGGTTACGGGCCTGAACAAGGTTATGATTTTTTAAGAGAAAAAGTTCAAGCCTATTATAAAACTCATAATGTTTCACTTGATATTGATGAAATATTTATTTCTGACGGTGCTAAATCTGATTTAGGAAATATTCTTGATTTATTTTCTACAGAAAATACCGTACTTGTTCCAGACCCTGTTTATCCTGTTTATGTTGACACAAACACTATGGCAGGAAGAAAAATTGTTTATATTGATGCAAATGCTCAAAACGAATTTTTACCACTTCCTGATGAAAATATCAAAGCAGATATTATATATATTTGTTCTCCTAATAACCCGACAGGTGCTGTATATAATAAAGAACAACTAAAAAAATGGGTTGATTATGCGATTAAAAATAATGCAGTAATTCTATTTGATTCTGCTTATGAATGCTTTATAACAGATAAAGAATTACCTCATAGCATTTATGAAATTGAAGGTGCAAAAAATTGCGCAATAGAATTTTGTTCATTATCAAAAATGGCAGGATTTACAGGAACAAGATGCGGTTATACAATCGTTCCTAAAAATATTGCAAACGGATTACTCAATAAAATGTGGCTAAGACGCCAAACAACAAAATTCAATGGTGTTCCATATATTATTCAAAGAGGAGCAGAAGCTGTATTTACACCTGACGGACAAAAAGAAATTCAAGAAAACTTAAATTACTATAAAGAAAATGCCAAAATAATTTCAGATACCCTTAAAAAACATAACATTTGGCATATCGGCGGCAAACATTCACCATATATTTGGTTGAAATGCCCTAACAACATGTCATCTTGGGAATTTTTCGATTATTTATTGGAAAATGTTCAAATTGTCGGAACCCCAGGCTCAGGTTTTGGCAAAAACGGAGAAGGTTATTTCAGATTAACTTCTTTCGGTAGCAGAGAAAATACAATTAAAGCTTGCGAAAGATTAGATAAATTCTTAAAATAATTTTGGACAAATTTTTATTTGGGGAGAGGCAATGAAAATTCATTGCCTCTCCCTTGTATTCAGTACTTTATTGCCTAAATCTATCCGACAGGTAACTTAATATTGCACCGCCAATTTCTTCATTAGGATCAAAAGTTTGGTTTGGATTATTGGGTTTTAGGGAATTTTTAATCAGCATATTAACCAAAGGTCCAAACGCATCAGGAACTTGTATTTTTCGATAAATTCCGGCTAAAAAGGTTTGGATATTTGGAGATTCCGTATTATTAAACCTTGCAAATATCGGATATAATTTCTCAATTCCTTTAACTCCTGAATCGTGAAGTCTGTTCATTACATAAAGTGCTTCTGTAACTTGGGCTTCGTTATTAGAATGAATTAAAATATCCGAAAGATATGGAAGCGCGTTTTCTCTTTGTTTTACAAAATAATCAACTTCATTATTATCAAATGTACAATAATTTTTTCCATTAGAAGGTAATTGGCAAGATGCGCAAATATATGGCTGACCTGGCTTTTGATATTGATATGTATTTGGATAATTTGTTATCTGGATTTGTTGTATCATTTTAAAACTCCATAAATTTATGAATACACATAAGGCGGTCCGTTTTTAACTTCGAATAATATATTTTCGGCCATGGATTTTAATTCTTCTTTAGTACGTTTTCCGCTATCTGCTTGTTTATAAAATTCCTCAACAAGTGGTAAAATTGCAGAATCTTTTTTGGATTTAAAATTACGTAATTCAGTTGAAACAAGACGTTTTTGAAGTTCTAATTCGGTTTCTGCATTAATCTTTTTAACCTGAACTTCTTTTATTGCATCACCTGCAAGTTTCCCTCCATAACTTATTGCACTTACCCCTGTTATTCCTAAAAATAATTGCTTAAATTGAGGATTATCCGTATCTATTAACCAGTTATAAAAAAATGCCCTATAATCATCAACAAAAGAATTAAATGCAGGTCGAGGAGTTCCGTCACCGCCAATATTTGGATTTACATGCGTTGTTGAGGCTTTCATTTTTGATAAAATTTTATTTAAAAATTCTGTTTTATCTTCCGATTTATTCCACTTTAATTTATTAATTTGATTTGTTATAAATTCTTCTGCTCTATCAGAACCATCAAGCGACAGGAACAAATATTCCAGTGTATCTTTATCAGTATCTTTAGGATACTCTCCTGAGGCTTTAACTGTTGATGAAATTGTATCTTTAATTTTTTGCAAATTCTGCTGCAAATGGATTTTACCTTTTGTTAAATTTCGCAATGACAAATAGCCAAGCCCTACAATAGATAAAGCCGTTCCAAAACCCAGTAAAACACTTCCCCAATTAGATGACTTTTTATTTTGGTTTGTATTTTTATCAGAGGAAGTAAAAGACATCAAATATTTTGACTTGCCAAAATTTGGCAATATTGGGTCATCATCTGAAATCAAATATTTTTCAAAATCATTGGCATACTTAGAAAGCATACTTCTTATAATTTGAATTTTTCCCGAAAAAGATTGAGTTTCTACATCAATCAAATTTTCTTGAAGATTTTTTTGAATATCAGCCTCTTTACGCTTTACCCAAATATCTTTATAACCGTCAAAAAATGTTTTTCCCATAAATGCCATTGCAGAAAGTGCCAAAACTCCACCTGCTGCAATAAAAGTTTTTTTATTAGGACTTTGCACCATTTGATAAATTATTTGATATGTTTCTTTGCTCAAATTAACATTTCTTGTCAGTGTAGGAAGCCACTTTTCTTTTGGCAAATCTTTTGCTGCTTTTGCGCTTCTGCTTATCAATGCCGTAGCCATTGTAATTACTGACATTACACCAAGTGCAATAGCACTTAAAGGCAACAATTTTTTATCTATAATTCTGTTATCAGAATACAAATTTTCAGGCATCTGCGTATTATTTGAAATTAAATACGCATTTCTTGAACTTGACAAATTATTTATGCCAACATTATTATTTACAACAACACCTTCTTTTGTGTTGATTAAATTCTTCCTTTGAGAATTTGTTAAATTTCTTTGTTGCCTTATATTTTCCGAATCATTCAACGGATTTATGTACATCTTTTTCATCATCCTTTTTTGTTTTGTGCGTTATATTTTTATATAATTTGTGAATATATGTTTTAAGTTCAAATAAGCGTTTTGCTTCTTCAACTTTTTGTTCTTCATCTTCTGTTTCAGAAGTGCTAAATACGAAAAATGAAAACTTGAACTTCTTTTTCAAATTTGAAACAAATTTTGAAAAGTTTTCCTTTATCGCCGTATCCATCTCTCCATATATGGCAGCTAATTTATCAGATATATCCGTAAATTTTTGCTTTATATTTTGAGTAAAATTGACAAAATTTGTCGGAAGATTTTGCAGAAATTGAAGAGGTTTGACAACAAAATTTATAAGTATAAAATTTGTTGGAAGTGCGATAATTTTAGGCATTTTATTATTTATAAATGCGGATAAATCCATCAATCTTTGGTGAGTTGAGTTTATATTTTTTTGAAAATCAACAAGTGCTTGAATATGACTTTCTTGAGCCGCTTTAGCACTTTCTCGCGCTTGTTTTTGCGCTCTTAACATTGCACCTATTGCAGCACATTGATTATATGACATCTCACCTACATTTCGCGGAATATCCCTTTTACTTGTAGAATTGCCGCCTGCCATTCCACTACAAATAGGACATGCTCCTAACGGCAAACCATGTGGACAGGTTCCTGGTTTGGCAACTTGTGTTCGTACAGGTGCTGATTTTATTGACATAAAAAAATCCTCTATCTTTAGAGGACACTACAAAAATATCTGCTATATCCATATTGCACGTGAATATAGTTATTTTTGAGCATTCCGACTTTTACGGCTGCGGCTACAGTTGGAGATCTTCACTCCATTTCCTCTTATTTAGATATTATTTTAAGCATATTATTATGTCAACTTTAACTATTATCTATAATTTATTTATGTATGTGTTAAATTCTTCAACAAATTCATTTACCCATTTTATAAGTTGAGGCATCTCATAAGGTTTTGGCAAATATAAATCCGCTCCTGTATTTAATACTAATTCTTTATCATGAATTATGGAGGTCATAATAACTTTTGAACTCTTAAATTTATCTTCTTGTTTTAATCGATAACACAAATTCAATCCGTTTCGTTTTTCAATATCACCGGCATCAATAATAAATAGTGCCGGCGCCTCAATATCTTCAGGCACATCATAATTATTAATAATCTCTGTTTGATATCCCTGCAACTTTAAGATTGTATTTAATAAAATACTCAATGCCTCATCGGTTTCAAAAATAATAATTCTATTGTTGTAATCCGGTTTGAATACAGAATCTTCTCCTGAAATTTTTGGACGCTCTATCAAATAATTTGAACGATTTGGATTATCCGCAAGATTATGAACCTGAACAAGTGCATTCAGAACTTGTGCTGTATCTTTATATTTTGCAAATTCATTTGTCAAAACACCTATCGTAGAATGAACAAAATTTGCACGTTTTCCTGCATATTCATCCCCCTGCAATATCATATAACCTCTATCCAAATCATGTTCGGCATAAAACTTGTTCGCAACAGAATCAAATGCGAAAATTAAAAATCTTGCTAATCTTTCTGCCTTTATCGGATCTGTTATTACAAGAAATATATTCTCTGAAATTTCGCCGATATAATCATTTTCATTTAATGAAGCCTGAATTATCGCAACATACGTTTGTAATAATTTGTCAGAAGCAAGTTGTGTATATGCTTGTTTATAACTCTCGAAATTCTCAATACTTATATATAAAACAGCCCACGGTTTATCTTCCGATAATTTACGCTTCAACGCTCTTAAACTGTAATTTTTGTTAGGTAAATATTGTTTAGCATTCAAATTAGATTCATATTCCCTGCGCAAATGTGCTGTCATACGAACTTTAAATTCTTCAGAATTAACAGGCTCTGATAAAAAATCATCCGCTCCGCTTTCTAAAACCGCTATCCTGTCACTGAAATCAGCAGATTTTGACATCGCAACAATTATAGGGCGCATATTGTACGTCAACGCTCTTACCTGCTTGCAAAAATCTGATAAGTCATCATCAAAACTGTCTGAAATTATTATCAAATCCGGTTCCTTATCCTGAATTAATTTTAGCGCAGTTATTAAATCCTTTGAAATTATTACCTTATTTACAGGAGATTCCAAAAGTCTTTTATATTTCGTAGAAAGTTCCAACCTCGTATCAATTATTAATGTTACTGATTGCATTTCATCCTCGCTTGTTCTTCTATCATTACTATCGGAAAAGATACCGTAAACGTAATTTCACTGAGTTCAGGATTGTCAATCTTTGGTGTGGATTCTACAGAAATACATCCGCCCATCTTTTCTACAAGATTCTTTGTTATATATAATCCTAATCCACTGCCCTGAACTCTTCTTGTTAATGGATTATCTATTCTTGCAAATTTCGTAAATATCTGCTCGTAATCATTCTCATCAATCTTTAATCCTATATTAGTTATCTTGATATAAACATTATTATTCATTATTCCTGTTTTTATAACCGTTTTATATTCACCATAAGAATATTTTGCACTGTTTTCAATTAAATTTGTCATTATCTGCTGAAAACTGTCTTTATCCACAAATATCGCCGGTAAATCGTTTCTATAATTGAAATCAAATTCCTGCTTTGGATACTGACTCTTTACTAATGAAATAACCTGCTCTATAGGACTTTTTATGTTTATCTCCTGTTTGACAAATTTTTGATTGGCTGATTTTATTCTCGTTACAGATAACATGTTCTCAACAAGATTTATTAATCTGTTTGACTGCTCCTCTATAATCTTTAAAAAATGTTTCTTGCTCTCATCATCTAATTTGTCCCAAGAAGATAACATCGTCTGCGAAAATCCACGAATAGATGTTAATGGTGTCCTCAATTCGTGACTTACTGTTGATATAAAATCTTCATATTTTTGCTCAATATTTCTTTCATCCATATTTCTATTATACCAAATATTCGCTAAATAAATCTACAAAAATTTAGACGGCTCCAAAATCTTGAAACCGTCTAATATATTATAATAAACAACCATTAGTTATCTATTAAAATGTTCCTGCAGGTTTTTTCTGAGGAGTTGCCCCAGGAATAGACTGCCAATTTGCTGCCATAATCTTTTTGAAAGATTTTAATGCAGTGTCTTCTAATTCGCCAAGTTCTTCAGCTTCCATAATTAGTTCTCTTAAAGGCATCAATGCTCTTGGATCTCTAAGAACTCCTAATGCAGCTGCTGCACCGGCTCTAACTAATTCGTTTTCTGATGTGTTTTTCATAACGTCAATCAATGCAGGAACAGCCTTTGTATCATTTAATTTACCCAATGAAGTTACTGCATAAATTCTTACGTTAACCCATTCATCATATAGCATGTTGATAATCTTATCAACCGCTTTTTTATTTCCGATTTCGCCTAATGCTCTTGTTGCATCACATCTTACATTAACTTTTTCGTGATCTAATGATGCAATTAAAGCATCTGTTGCTACATCACCAATTTCGATTAAAGCATCTGTTGCTGTAATACATACTTGAGGATTTTCATCATTTAATGCTTCAACCAATGGTTCAACAACGATTTCACCGCCTAAACGGCCTAACGCACGTGCAGCACGAACTCGAACATCAACGTTACGATCTTCACGTAAAGATTCAATTAGGTGAACTGTTGCTGATGAATCACCTAATTCACCAAGCGCTCTTGCGGCATACAATCTTACAGATCCGTTTTTATCGTGTTTTAAAACATCAATCAACGGTTCTACCGCTTTGGAATCACCCATCTCCCCTAAAATACGAGCAGCATTGTATCTGACTTTTTCAGAATTGCTTGTTTTTAGGTCATTTAGTAATTCATCAAATGTTTTCTTCACCTGTTTTTTCTTACTACTTACACTAATCGTCATTACTTTCCTCCGACATTACTACAATAATTCACACCTACTCTTATATAAAGATTTTCTCCGGGAAATTATTGCCATTTTCGTTTCTTTTTATTAACTTTTGTTTACAATTCATGATTTGGTTGTTTTTGTATCTCTAGTCAGATGATTAAGGGTAAATCTGACACTTATTTCTTTTGTACTATTATTATAGCATATTTTTTATTATTTTTAAGCTAATAATGTTACTAATTATAAAAAATCTTTTACTTATTTTTTATAAAATGGTCAGAATTCAAATATATTAGGAAATTTTACTTTACATTTCTTAAAATTTGACTACTCACATTTGATAGTAATAACAAATTCCGTACCCTTCCCAACTTCGCTATATACCTTGATTGTACCGCCGTGCTTATCTATTATCTTTTGGCTTATTGCAAGACCCAATCCGGTACCTACACCTACTCCCTTTGTCGTATATCCGGCGGTGAAAATTTTCTCCAAATCTTCTCTTGGAATTCCGCACCCGTTATCTTTTATTTTTACTATCAAACTGCCATCAAGGTATTCGGTTGTTATCGTTATCTTCCCTTCTTTTTCTATTGCCTGACAAGCATTTACCAATATATTAGTAAACACCTGATTTAGCATATTCGGATAACATTTCACTGGCGGAATTTTGCCATATATTTTTTCAATTTCTATTTTATTTTTTGTTTCGTGCCTTATCAAATCCAATGTCAAATCAATTTCTTTATTTATATCTGCCTCTTGCAATTCTGCTTCATCCAATCTGACAAATTTTTTTAGGGAAATGACGATATTACTTATTCGCTGAATTGCTTCTTTATCTATTGAATTTATATCCATAAGGGTTTGTCTTATGTTTTCATCTTCTATCTGCGGTAATAGTTTTAACATAAGAGAATTGTTTGATTTTATTGAAGCAACTGGAGTATTAATTTCGTGTGCAACACCTGCTACCAACTGACCTAATGATGCCATTTTTTCGGCATTTATCAATTGTAATTGAGTTTCTTTTAACTCGTTCAGCGCTTTTTTTAAATTCTTTACGTTTTTAACGTTCTTTTGATACAATTCAGCTCTTATGATTGCACTGCCCAATTGTGAAGAAACAGCGTCAAGAATTTCTATTTCTTCATTCAATTCTCGTTTTTGGTAACTCAGCAAAACCAAAACACCTATCATTTTTTGAGTATAAAAAACAGGAACTATAACTCGTAAAACAGATTGTTTAAATGATTCTGCTTCTACACATTCTAAAAGCGAATAACTGACTGAAATTTTGCCGGATTTTAATTTATTCATAGCATAGTTATCAAAGGTTACATTGGGAGATTTTAGGGTATTTTCACCGTAAACTTCTTCTATCTTGAATCCGTTACCTTCTGTTGATGCGTAATATACCCTGAAACATCCGAACATTATCGCTAATTCTTTTAGTGCAGAATTTAAAATAACTGATATATCGACAGATTCTCTTATTATATTGGATACTTTATTTATTAAGGCAATCTTTATTGCTTGAGATTGCGCTTTTTGACGAATTTTCTGAAGTTCATCATTTTCTTCTTCCAACTTATTTAATTTTATTTTAACAGCATCATTTTCACGTTTGTTACTTTCCAACAAAACATCAGAACTTACATCTACCATACGGATTATGGTATATTGACCTCTTTTCAGAGTGGTCAAATCATAATATGAAATTCCACCATCGTCAGACAAATACGAAACTCTGGCAGAAAATGGCTCTTTAGATACAATAGATTGAAATATAGGAGAATACAAATCGACATTTTCACTATCCACAGGGCACATATCAAATGTTACCTGATGCGCAAACTGCCTTATCCCGTAAAAAGGTTTAAAAACACGACAAAATGCGCTGTTTTTAAAAACAACTTCCTCGTAATCCCTAATTACTATCATTGGATCAAAAAATTGATTAAATAAATCAAACTTTTTCATAATAAAATTATATTCTAATATCAATGTTTATGCAATTTTGTTTATGCTTGCAAGATTACCAACCACATTTAAAAGTCTTTAAAATACTTAACATTATCCACAATAATTGAATTTATGCTAAAATGTAAACATCGCAAAATATGGGAGAGTTTTATGGAAAATATAAACAAATTTAAAGTATTTACGATAATAATTATCTGTACTTTTATTTTTGCAATTGCAGCAATTTACACAAACACAAAAGATGTTACAAATGACAAAACTTCCGAACAAAATGAATATGAACAGGTGGAAGAATATAACAGATATAATCGTGCCTCTAGCGATTTGGAAACAGAAATAAGAAATATTAATCAAAGATTAGATGAATTAAGCACCAGGGTTAACAATAACAACCAGCAAAATACAAATACAAATTCAAATTCAACTAATCTAAAATGCAGAATTGCAGGTACATTAAGCAACAGAGGCATGGAAGAAATGAGCCCTAATGCCGCTGTAAATGATGCCAGAGTAAATCAAAACGATTTAGTTGTACTTTGCTCTTTTTAAAAAAATTATAAAATTCACAAAAAAATAGGACTTACTAATGTAAGCCCTATTTTTAATATCAAAATTAACTGACTATTCTACTTCGATTGCTCCAACAGGGCAAGCATCAGCAGCTTCTTTAACAGCTTCAATATTATCAGCAACAGCAGATTCATTAACTACTGCTTTGTCTTCAATTGAAAATACTGCATCACAAACTGATTCGCATGCACCGCAAGCAATACAACTGTCATTAACTTTAACTGTCATTTTTTATTCTCCTTATTTTACTGCGTAGAATTTAATCCACAATATGATTATATAACAAAAGTTTTAAAATATCCACATTAAATTTATTTATATTTATTAAAAATTTTTAGCAATAAGGTTTCAAGTATTGATTTTTTTCTTTGAACATATTATCATCAATTCTGTAGAGTGCTTACGCCAATAATCACTCAACAAGAAAAGGAAAAACTAATATGTCAATTAACTTAAAAAACAAACAAGAAATTGTTAAAGAATTCGGAAAGAACGAAAAAGACACAGGTTCTTCAGCAGTACAAGTTGCTATGATGACTCAAAAAATTGCTGAATTAACAGAACACTTGAAATCTAACAAAAAAGATTTCGCTACAAAAAGAGGTCTTTTAATGATGGTAGGTAAGAGAAAAAGATTACTTGCTTACATCAAAACTCAAAATCTTGATGAATACAGAGAATTGATTAAAAAATTAGGTATCAGAGGTTAATCTGAGAAACTTTTTAAGACCGACCATTTGGTCGGTCTTTTTTAATTAAAGAACATTATAAGAAGAGGTATTATGAAAAGTTTGAAATCAATGCGTTTACATATCGGAATTTTTGGAAAAATGAATGCGGGGAAATCGTCTTTTCTCAACAGAATTACAGGACAAGATGTATCTATTGTTTCTGAGATTGCAGGCACAACGACTGATGTTGTAGAAAAATCAATGGAACTTTTGCCAATTGGTCCTGTAAACTTTTTAGATACAGCAGGGATTGATGATTCATCTATTCTTGGCGAAAAACGTATTGAAAAAACACTTAATATACTGAACAGAACAGATGTTGCTATTTTGATATGCGATTACAACGGAATTGGAGATTATGAAAAAAATCTTATCACTGATTTCCAAAAATTGAACATACCTTACTGCATTATAATTAATAAGAATGATATTCAAACAATTGATAATACAAAATTGGCAGAAATCGAAAGTTATACAAAGAATTTTCTTATCACTTCTGCTTTAAAAGATGAAAATTTGATCTTTAATTTGAAAAAACTTTTAGTAAAATTACTACCGGATGATTTTGTTAATTCCCCAAGCATTATAAAAGATTTAATTCCTGAAAAAAGTACGGTAATTTTAGTTATTCCGATTGATAAAGAAGCACCAAAAGGAAGAATAATTCTTCCGCAAGTTCAAACAATAAGAGAACTTTTAGATAACAATTGCATTAGCGTTTCAGTTAAAGAAAGTGAATTACATGATGCAATTAACAATCTCAAAACGCCTCCCGCACTTGTTGTAACAGATTCACAAGCATTCAAACAAGTTTCTCAAATTGTACCGGAAAATATCATGCTAACATCTTTTTCTATTTTATTTGCGAGATTGAAAGGTGATTTGAATGCCTTTTTAGAAGGTGTTAAAGCTATTGATAAATTACAGGATAATGACAGAGTGCTTATTCTGGAAAGTTGCACCCACCACCCAATTGAAGATGATATCGGAAGAGTTAAAATTCCTAATTTACTTAGACAAAAAACCGGAAAAAATTTAATTATTGACAATATCTCAGGTCACGATTTCCCTGATATTAGCAAATACAAATTAATTATCCACTGCGGAGCCTGCATGACAAACAGAAAAGAAGTCCTCTCCAGAATCCTAATTGCCAATAATGCAAATGTTCCGATTACAAACTATGGGATAACAATTTCTTATTGCTTTGGAATACTACCAAGAGCAACAAAAATTTTCACAAAATAATAACATTAAACACTTGAAACATCAGGCAAATCAATGCTTTTTAAACGTTGTTCAATTCTTCTGTACCATTTCAAATGCTGTTTGAACAATATCTTATAATCATCTACTTTGCCTGTTGAAATATTCTTAAATTGCTCATCACAGGTTTCTGTCAACTTTGCTTCAAGGAAAGTCGTATAATGTTTTCTATCAATATTTGGATCAGTTAATTCAATACGTTTTCCAAAATCGACAACAACCTCAGGTCTGTTATCTCTAAAGAAACAATAATCTATAGCTACAGGAATTAAATTAATTTTTCCATATCTTTTTACCGCATTTCGTGCAATGTATGATAAGCCCGTTTGAAACTTAACTGGTCTGAAATGAGGAGGCCTTATTATACCTTGAGGAAAAATACAAAGAACATTTCTCAAATCACTTAAAACCTCAACAGAATACTGCAAAGCCTTCATCGCAGATTGCGCGGATTTTTTATTAACAGAATACGCACCACCACGTCTTAATAACGGAAACCTGTTTAATTCCTCAACCATTAAACGAATTTCTTTATGGCATATACGGTGTGTAATGTTATACAAAACAATACCATCCCACCAATTACAATGCGGAGCAAACAATATCGTAGGATACTTGCTGTCACGTTCTGTGTAATTTTCGACACCAGTATATCTAAATGCATAAAACCTGTTTTGAAGCATGTTATAAAAAAATAAACTTGCAATAGTTAACCAAAAACGATTTGTCTTAGCAGGTTTAAATTTTTCCTCTTTATTCCTCAATTTCGTAGGAGGAATATCTGAATATAATTTTTCCTCAGTTGCCATGTACTAATTTTACCCCAAGAACAATAAATTTCAAACAAATTAATATAATGTTAACTATTCTATAATAATCTTTAAAATAGAAAATGCAAGTATCCTTTACGGTAAATACAAAAGCATTAATTTTTTGTAACAAAATAGCAAAATTATTTCAAATTCTGCTTTAATACAAGTATGTAAAAAAGGAGGTATTAGTAATGGCAGGTATCGGAAAATGCATGGGGATTATGTCCGGAATAGGACTTGTTGGAGGCGCAGCAACTTCATATTTTATGCAGGCTAAAAGCAATAAGTTAGCCATGGAAAGAGCCAAAACTCATGCCCAAAACGGAAAAATTAAAATTGGCGGAATGACTCCCGATGGCAAACTCTGGGACGGAGAGATGACTCTTGATGAATATAAAAAAAATATCAATAAAAAAACTGCTATAACCGCCGGAATTTCAGGCGTTATATCCGCAATAACAACTACAATAGTTGCAGGTTTAACCCTTCTTATAGGAAGGAAAATTGTTAAATAAATAGAGGATTTTTCATATACAAAACAAAAAGACCGCTGTATAACTACAGCGGTTTTATAATCGATTTACAATAAAATAATTAATCTTCAATAGCCTTAATTACTTCAACTTCTTCTTTTTCTTCCTTTTGAACATCTGTACGAATAGATGCCTTGTCTGAAAAAATATTCTTATCTTTTTGTTTTGTAATCTGTCTTGCAAGTTTGTCTGCTAAAATATCAATACTGGCATACATAGATTCAGCAGCCTCCTCACAACGAATACTTCCGGTATTTGTCTTACAGATAACTTCTGCAATATGCTTACCCTCTGCTGAAGGATTCTTGATTACAGATAACACAACATCAATGCCTTGAATTTGATCATAATGTGTTGCAACTTTGCCGATTTTTTCCTTTACATAAGCCTTGATTGCATCTGTAATTTCGATGTTTCTGCCGTTTACGTGAATGTACATTTAAAAACCTCCAATTCAATACTGCTTTGTCAGTATAACATACTTTGAATAATTTTTAAAGGGTTTTTTGTCTATTCATCTGCTAAAAATTGAGGCAATTCAACATCAGGTGTGCCGATAACTCTTACCAATTCAAGAACTGAAGCCTTCATTTGGCATTTTTGAGATGATGCTGTGAAAAAATCTTTGTAAAAACATCCTTCACAATTACATCCGCGTTTATAACATTCCAATGCAGTCGTAGTCCATCTTCTTACAGCAACTGCTCTTCCCATATCCCTACTTCTAAACAATTTATATAATCTCCACTCTTACAATATTAACTATACAATATATATCTTGACATATATATTGCAAATCTCCCCTAAAGTCGTTGTATCAATGACTTTCGACTTCATAATTTCATTATAGAAAATAAGGAAAAATTTTCAAGAGCGGAACATGTACTTATTAAGATTTGTAACGTACGTCTTTAAGCCTTGAAATATCAAGGTCTTAGCAAGTCAATCCCTCTAATATCATGTCATAACATGGTTTGCAGATTTTTTGACCGCTTAAAACCATGTGATAACATGGTTTTACATGGTTTAAAAATTTGTTAAGTATTGTAAAAGATTTTTAAAATTATCACACTTGGCATGCCCAATTGGGCAATAAAATCACCGCTTAAAGCACTTTGCAAGATTTTTACAGAATTCGGTAATTTTTGAAACTCATATCAATTTATCAGGATAAAATTTGACAATAAAAAACTATAAAATTAATTTGACTAAACAAATATAGAATTTATTTTATAAAATAGATCAAAATATTCACTCGATAAACAAACAAAATATAGAAATAATAAATAATATGAAATTACAAAATACATATATAAGGGTATATTTTGTTGCAATTTAAAAGTGTTTGTAATAAATTGAGTGTGTATAGGTATCCAAAGAAGGAGGAAATATACATGGAAACTTATGGTATTGAAAAATTTGGTATTATCGGACCAAAAGCAGTTTACCGCAATTTAACCCCTGCTCAATTAACAGAAGCAGCATTACGTTTAGGTGAAGGTTCATTATGCAACACTGGAGCTTTATTTGTAACTACAGGAAAATACACCGGTCGTTCTCCTAAAGATAAATTCATTGTTGATACAGAAACTATTCACAATGACATTGCTTGGGGCAAAGTAAACCGTCCGATAAGCAAAGAAGCATTTAACTCTATCAAGGGTAAAATCGCAGCTTACCTACAAAACAGAGAGATCTTCATTTTTGATGGTTTTGCAGGTGCAGACAAAACTTATACTCAAAAATTCAGAGTAATCAACGAAATGGCAAGCCAAAACTTGTTCATTCACCAATTATTAATCAGACCAACCGCTGAAGAATTAGCTAACTACGGTGAACCTGATTATACAATTCTTTGTGCTCCTGGATTCAAATGTGATCCTGAAGTTGACGGAGTAAATTCTGAAGCTTGTATCGCAATTGACTATGAAGCACACGAAATCATCATTTGTGGTTCACAATACTCAGGCGAAATCAAAAAATCTGTATTCGCTACTATGAACTACGTTATGACTAAGAAAAATGTTCTTCCAATGCACTGTTCAGCAAATATGGACCCTGCAACTGGAGAAACTGCAGTATTCTTCGGTCTTTCAGGAACAGGAAAAACTACATTATCAGCAGACCCTGCTCGTAAGTTAATCGGTGATGACGAACACGGTTGGTCTCCTGACGGTGTATTCAACTTCGAAGGCGGATGTTATGCAAAATGTATTAACCTTTCTGCTGAAAATGAACCTGATATCTACAATGCTATCAAATTCGGTTCATTAGTTGAAAACGTTGTTATGGATCCTGAAACTAGAGAATTAGATTTCAATGACGGTTCTTTAACTGAAAATACTCGTGTTGGTTATCCTATCAACTATATTAACAATGCTCAAATTCCTTCAAAAGGCGGAATTCCAAAAGTTGTTATATTCTTGACAGCAGATGCATTTGGCGTATTACCTCCAATTTCAAGATTGGATAAAAACGCTGCTATGTACCACTTTGTAACAGGATTTACTTCTAAATTGGCTGGTACTGAACGTGGTATTACAGAACCTGTTCCTACATTCTCAACATTATTCGGCGAACCATTCATGCCAATGGATGCTTCTGTATATGCTAAAATGTTAGGTGACAAACTTGATAAATACGGAACTAAGGTTTACTTAGTAAATACAGGATGGGCTGGCGGCTCTGCTTCTATGGGTGCTAAGAGAATGAAATTGGCTTACACTCGTGCAATGGTTACTGCTGCATTGAACGGTTCATTCGATTCTGTTGAATTCAAACACCACGATATATTCAACGTTGATTATCCTACTTCTTGCCCTAACGTTCCTTCTGAAATGTTGGATGCAAGAGGTATGTGGGCTGATAAAGCAGCTTATGATGCTAATGCAAACAAACTTGCTCAAATGTTTGCTGATAACTTTGCTGCTAAATATCCTAATATGCCTTCTGAAATCGTTAACGCAGGTCCTAAAGCTAAGGTTGCTGTGTAATTCATTAAGACATATTACAAAAATGGAAAACCTCGCTGTCACTGGCGGGGTTTTTCTTTTCGGGGTGAATTTTATCAAATAAATACGTTAAAAAGAGGATTTGACATATTTTAAGATTACATATAATATTTATTATACGGGAAGATTATGAGAAATTTATTGATAATATTGGGAATACTTTTTTGTGTTAATCTGTTATTGATAACAATAAGCAGAGTCTTTGCCGCTGGCATTTAAAGTAAAGGAGTTTATAATAATGAAAAAATATTTAGCAGTGTTACTACTAGGGATTACTTTATCTTCTGCAGTTTTTGCCGCTGAAAGAAGTGCAGAATATAAAAAGAATTTCTATGACAATCTGCAAAGCGGAATGATTAGTTCTATAAAAGACAGTTTAATTAAGCAAGGAATACCGGCTGACACTGCTCAAAATTATACTACTGCTTTAAATAGCCGAATTGACAGACAAGTTTTAGAAAATTCAAGTTGGGCTTGCGTTTCTAAATACAGTGATGAGCAATTGATTTCCGAAAAAGAAAAAATTGCTGATGAATGCTTTGCCGGTTGGGTTAGAGATCTTATGAATAATAATGCCGACTTATTGAAAATGCTTCAATAAAAATTGGTGAGTAAATTTCCCATTATAAAAATTTTTACAAATTACCATAAACAGTTCTATTTATCTTTGTGATAAAATGATAAAAAAGGGGGTTTTTCTATGGTAAGAGCAATTATAATGGTTATTGATTCTATGGGAATAGGTGCAATGCCTGATTGCAAGGATTTTAATGATGTTCCGGAATGTAACACATTAAAACATGTTTGCGAATACAACAACGGTTTAAATGTTCCAAACCTTGAAAAAATGGGGCTTGGCAACCTGCAGGAGTTCAAAGGAATAAAACCTTGCGCAAATCCTATTGCAACAGTAGCAACCCTTGTCGAAAAATCAAAAGGCAAAGATACAACAAC
>CASELF010000074.1 GCA_949288725.1 uncultured bacterium | reverse complement strand
TAAAACAAGTTTCTTCAAATCTCCGTTTTTATCAGTTGTAATCTCTGCATTATTAGAAAAAGTTTCAATCTCTTTATAACGCATAGTAACAGCACCGGTTGCAGTCATTATACCGGTTTTTGTATCATATTCCTGAACATTAGCGTTTATAACAACAACAGGTGTTTTCCCCTCAAAAACTATAGATTGTGTATCACCCTCTGCCCTAATAATTTTGGACAAAAGTGAAACCTTCAAAATATTTGCCTTAACTTCTCTTTTTTTATTTTTCTTTATTTCATAAGCATAAGGCTTGTCATAAAAAGTTGCAGTATCAAGTTTTTGGTCATTTGTAACATTAACATCAGCACTTTCACCAACAACTTTTAAATCATCAATAGAAACTTTTACATTTCCGTTAAATTTTATTTTATTATCGCTTTCATTAAACGTCTGATTTTTAGATTCAATAACAAGATCAGAAGCATAAACTCCTATTCCTGTTAACATCAAAATCGCTAATACACACGTAAAAATCTTTTTCATTATTTGCCCTCATAAACTTTTGATACAGTATTGCCCGTAATTTTAAAACTATCATAATCGGGACTAATTTCTATTTTATCAGCATTTGAAATAAATTTGTCATCTTTTTGAATTTCAACATTACCTTCTGCAATAATCGGGGATTGAGAATTTATCCAATGAAGTTTATCAGCCTTCAAGGTAATACCGTCTTTCAGTGCAACAATTGTATCTTTATAAAGAGTTATATCACCCACTTCAGAATTATATGTTCCTTTAGAAGATTTAAAACTCATAGAAACTTCATTATCTTTGTAAAAATTACCGATAACACCGTCGAGTTGGGCAATACTTTTGGTACTGTTCCATTCACCGGTATCACCATAGATTTCCCAATATTTTTTAGCATCTTTCGTTTCAGTCAAAATAATACCGCTAACAACTGCTTCTTGGCTTTCGCCTTGAGCATTTCTTTGTTGCCTGTTAAAATCTCTTGTAATCATACTGGCAGTAATAAATGCCCACGCTAAAACACCTACAATTGCTAATATTGCAACAAAATACAGTCTATTCTTTTTCGGTAATTTTATCCCCTTCATAACAGAAATTTTATCACAAAAGAATCTAAATTAAAATATAAAAATTTTAAGCGTATTAATTAAATATCTTAATATTTTAACAATATTATTAAGTTTGTAATATAATTATATTACAGACGAGAGAAAGAAGAGGTTTAATATATGGCACTGAGATATGATTGCGGAGAAGTTATCACAGCAATGGTTACGCCGATGGAAAAGAGCGGAGCAATTGATTATGACAAAGTTGAAGCACTTGCAGAGCACCTTGTAAATTCAGGCAGCGAAGCGATATTAGTTGCAGGTACCACCGGAGAATCTCCAACATTAACAAATGAAGAAGAGATTGAATTGGTTAATACAGTAAAAAGAGCAGCAAAAAACAGAGCCAAAATCATTCTTGGGGCTGGCTCAAATTCAACAGCATCAGCGGTTGAATATTCAAAATTTGCTCAAAAAGAAGAAGTTGATGCCATTTTATCTGTAGTGCCTTACTATAACAAACCTAACCAAAAGGGTTTGATTGAACACTTTTCAGCCATTGCAGAATCCACAGATTTGCCTATAATATTATATAACATTCCTTCAAGAACAGGAATAAACATGTTGCCGGAAACAGTTGCTTTCTTGGCAAACAAATATAAAAACATTGTTGCTTTAAAACAAAGTTTAGGCGATATGGACAAACTTACTGAACTAAAATTGCTATGTCCTAACGATTTTGCAATATATTCAGGCGATGACAGTTTGACATTACCAATGCTTTCACTTGGAGCGCACGGTGTCATTTCGGTGGCATCACATCTGTTTGGGACAGAAATAAAGTCAATGATAAGAAATTTCAAAACAGGACAGTTTATTGCAGCAAAAAATATGCATCAAACTTTATATCCTATTTTCAAGAAATTATTTATGGCACCAAATCCTATTCCGGCAAAAGCAGCGTTAGCGCATGAAGGAATTATCGAGGATTATGTCAGAAAACCTTTAGCCTTATTGACTGAAGCAGAAAAGGAAGATTTATTTGCAGTTTTAGACAGCGTAAAAGCAGAATTAAACAAGTAGTCTGATTAAGTTTGAAAATGATTAGTAGTATTAGATATAAGAGGGTAAAAAATTGAAAAACAAGATTATTTGGTTTTGGGTTATTGTATGCCTTGTTATTGCAAGTATTTTTGTAATATACAAAAAACCTACAAAACTCGGCCTTGACTTGGTCGGAGGCTCAAGAATATTACTTGAGGCAAAAACAACAGATACTGTAACAGAGATTACACCATCTGTAATGAGCAATTTAAAATATGCGATAGAGCACCGTGTAAACAATATGGGTGTTGAAGAAATCAGCGTAGCACAAGTTGGCGATAAGCGTTTACTTGTAGAAATTCCCGGAGAAACAGACACTAAAAAAGCAGAAGAAATTTTAGGGAAAACAGCGCAACTGGATTTCAGAGCACCAAAATTGGATGAAAAAGGTGAAATAGTAAGAGATAAAACAACAGGACAAATCATTTGGGAACAGCCGCAAATCACCGGTGAAGATTTAAAATCTGCTTCCATCGGCTCGGATCCAAGCGGAGAGTTCGTAGTATCACTTGAATTTAACGCTAAGGGAGCAACTAAATTTGCTCAATTAACTCAGAAACTTGTAGG
>CASELF010000073.1 GCA_949288725.1 uncultured bacterium | reverse complement strand
TGATTCTCGTTACTTTTGATTTAGAGTTTCGTGCAAACCTTTTTATGAAAATCTTCATTTAGAAATTCTTTTCGCCACATGTCATTATCAGCTTGTCTTTCAATGAAAATTCGAAATACAGAAAATTTTTTCAAAAAAAGTTTGATTTTAGCTCCGTAGTTTTTGCTTGTCGTACGTTTAGCTTATAGAAGAAAGATAAAATGGATTTTGATTATAGCATATTAGCTAAATATTTGACCGGTCAGATTTCGGCAGAAGAATTATCGGTTATTCAGGTTTGGGCAAAGAGTTCAGGCCAAAACAAACGTATCTGGAAGGCTGTGCAAATGTTACGGATCAAAGAAAATTTTGATCGTTTCAGTTCTCCCGATCAAGTGGAAAAGGCGTTATTGGCAATTGAAGAGAAGATGAAAGCCAAGAAAACGATTCCTTTATTCCGTCGTACTTGGCAATATGCAGCATCGTTTCTGCTTCTGATTTCAGGTACATTAGCCTATCTTTTGTGGAATGGACCGACAGAAGAATATTTGACATATGTTGTTGACAAAACCCAGGTTAGTAAAAGAATTCTGCTAAGCGATAGTACAGAGGTTTGGCTGAGAGGTGGAACCCGATTGCAAATACCTACAACTTTTTCGAAAGCGGAACGTAGGGCTATTTTAGAGGGTGAAGCTTATTTTATTGTAAAGAGAGATTCTTTATCTCCATTTATGGTTAAGGCAGGTGATTCTTATATCAAGGTTTTGGGAACGACCTTTAATTTAAAACATGATACAAAGATTCGTGAAGTTGAAGCCACATTGATCTCAGGTCATGTCATTATGCAAAACGAAGCAGAAGAAACGTTGGCTGATATGTCTCCCGGAGATAAAGTTACTTGGAATGCAGATCAGAACATTGTAGAGTTGGAGACGGTTGATTTGAATTTACAAGGTCTTTGGCGATACGAACAATTCAAATTGGAAGATAAAACTCTTCGGGAGATCTGTCAATACATTGGGGAAGTGTACGGGATGACAGTTCACTGTGACTCTCTTGTCTTATCAGATCAAACCCAATATCGTTTTGTCTTTAGTCAAGGAGAAACAGTAGAGGAGGTTTGTGAACATTTTGCTTATGTTGCTCCGATTAAATATGAGATCAAAGATAAAGAAATAAAAGTGATGATGCTAAAGAATAGATGATGGTAAATTGTTTAATCTAAATTTAATGCTTATGGGTAAATGATATTTAAATTTTGAGATGATTAGGATAAACAATAGTTTATCATTAAACACTTTTCAAGTATGGTGTAAAAAACTTGAGTCATTAATTTAATTACTTAAATCAAATGGTTTTATCATGAAAAAGAAACCTATTTTTACAAGTTTAGCCTTATTATTAGCGGCCGGAATGCCGGCTATGGCAGTTTCGCCTAGAGCGTTGTCTCAATTTGTTAATTTGGAACTAGTCCATAGTAAAACAACAGTTGGTACTATTATACAAAGTATTAGCCAACAAACAGGATATGAATTTTCCTATGATGTTTCTATTCTGAATAAAGAAATTTCGGATGTATCGGTGAATGTGAAAAATGAACGGATAGAAAACGTATTGGATCAGGTATTCAATGGAACAGGAATTTCTTATAGAATAGTAAATAACCGAATCTTTTTAAAAGATAATGGTTATATTAATGATAATCAGTTAATTACTAAATG
>CASELF010000072.1 GCA_949288725.1 uncultured bacterium | reverse complement strand
GGAATATTGAGAGTGGCAAACGAAGTTTTATCTCAAGAAAAAAATAAGGAGAATAATTAATTATTCTCCTTATTCGTTTAACCACTTGTTTAATGTTTCTTCTTTAAATAATGTTAGGTTTCTTTTAAGATAAGACAAGATACTTTCGATCTCTTCCAACCATTCTATTTTTATTTGATAAATAGCTTATTCCAAAACGGTTATCTTAAAGCATCTAACTTTATCCTCGTCATATACTATTCTACCAATATCCTCATAGTTTATCTTGCATTTAACAATAAGTCCTTTCTTATTATCCAAATATCTTTTAGCAAAATCATATGTCCCAACGTTTAAGCCGAAGCTATTTTCATCACTTGTGCAATCACAACTTGATTCATAAGTCTCTCCAGGAAGATATTGATATTGGAAGTTATATAGACTATATCTATCAGCTCTTATTGCTTTATAGGCTATAAAATAATCGTCATAACATTCATATTTTCCCGTATTTATAAGTACCTGTTTCTTAAATTTAGTATCTTTATATTGCCATAAACTATTCTTGTTAACTATCAAATTATGCCTCTTAATAAACTCATCTAAAAGTTTATGATATGAATAAACCATGTTAGGCGTTACTCTATAATAGTTTTCTTCAATAAACTTGTCTGATAAGTTTTGAAACTTAAATATTAATTCAAAGATTAATTTATCTTTAAATTCCTCAATGAAATCTTCAGAAAGCTTTTGATGAATGGAAATATAATCCCAATTCACATCATCCTGATGTTTTTTAATAAATTCTTCCGAAAGTTTTTGATATTTGGATATGCTGTCCCAATCAAGCTTATCTTGATATTTTTCAATAAAAGGTTCTGATAACAGTTGATGCTTTGAAATACTTTTCCAATTAACTTTATCTTTAAACTTTTCAATAAAGCTTTCAGATAATATTTGACACATAGAAATATGGTTCCAGTTAACTTCATCTTTATGTTTTTCAATAAAGTCTTCCGTTAATTTTTCATTTTTTGAAGCATAGTTCCAATCAACAATATTATTCTTATTTCCCATAAAAGTTATTTTATAAATTAATCTAAAATTGTTATCTTAAAACATCTAATTTTTTCTCCATCATGTACGATTCTACCAATATCTTTATAGTAGACTTTACATTTTACAATAATACCTTGATTATTTCCAAGATAACGTTTAGCATACTCATATGTTCCAACGTTTAAGCCGAAGCTGTTTTCGCTGTTTGAGCAATCACAACTTGATTCATAAGTCTCTCCAGGAAGATATTGATATTGAAAGTTATATATACTATAACGATCAGGTCTTATAGCCTTATAAGCTATAAAATAATCATCATAACACTCATAAAGTTTAGTTTTAATAACTTTATGCTTTTTAAAGTTTTCATCTTTATATTGCCACAGGTCATTAATATTAATAACAAAGTTAATTTCATCAATAATATCTTGTGGGGCGTTTTGGTACTTTATTAATAAAGTAGGGCTTAATATGTCTTTATGCTTTTGGATAAAGTTTTCTGAAAGCTTTTGATATTTTGTGATGCCCTCTAAGTAAATTACATTAATATGTTCTTCAATAAAAGATTCAGACAGCTTCTGATATTCAGAGATTCTCTGCCAATCCACCTTATTTTGGAACTTTTCAATAAATTCTTCCGACAGTTTTTGATATGCTGAAATATAAGTCCAATCAACCTTATCTTGGAAAGTTTCAATGAAATCCTTTGACAAAGCTTGATACTTTGAAATATTATTCCAATCAATTTTATTTTTATACCGTTCAATGAAGCTTTCGGGTAAAACTTGATATTCTGAAATAAGCTTTGAATTAAGCTTATTGAAATGTTTTTCCATGAACTCTTCAGACAAACTCTGAAATTGAGAAATGTTGTTCCAATCAACCTTGTTTTGAAATTTTTCAATGAAACTTTCAGACAGTTTTTGATATACTGATATATAATACCAATCTACTTTATCTTGAAACTTTTCAATAAAAGGTTCAGAAAGTTTTTGATATTTTGAAATATCTCGCCAGTTTACTTTGTCTTGAAATTTTTCAATAAACTCTTCTGTCAATGGTTGAAACGCAGATAATGCGTTCCAATTAATTTCTTCGTTTGATTTAAAAACTCTTCCAAGTGTTTTATTAATATATTCAAAATCTTCCATAAAAAAAAATGGTTTATAAAATGTCACCTTTGTTTACAAAGATACAAATTATAAACCAAATAAAGGAGATATAACATGTTAAACTATTCTAAAATAGTTATCTTAAAGCATCTAATTTTTTCTCCATCATGTACGATTCTACCAATATCTTTATAGTAGACTTTACATTTTACTATAACAGGTTGAGAAAGATGCGAAGTCTTTAGCTTCGCTTATGAATCAACCTTGGTTCTCTATGTATTCTATTATTTTATTTTCTGATACCTCTCCTATTGTACTACAAAAATATCCATTAGTCCATATCTTTCTCTTCTTCCAATAATATTTTCTTAAATGTTCCTCAAATCTATCCCATATCATCTTTGTTGATAGTTGTTTTAATCTTTTAACTATCATTAACGGTGATATACTAGGGCATGACTTAATCAATATATGCATATGGTCTTTATCTATTCCTATATGCATAATCCTAAAATTACATCTCTTAGATATATCCATAAAAACATCTTTAACTTCATTCTCTATACCTTCCAAGCATTTCCTCCTATATTTTGTTGAAAATATAAAATGATACCTTATATGATATTTAGAATGGTTCAAACTATCGTATATATCTCTATTCTTTTTCATATTACAAAAATATATTTTTTTATCTAATTATACAAGTTTTTTGAATAAAATATTGTTAATTTTATAAATGTTATTATATTTATAGTAAAACAAAATATCAATTCTTACTATAAAAAATATAATATGAGTAATACAGAAAAAAATATGCAGATTAAACAGACATACCTTGAAACTAAAGCAAGGCGTGTTAACCAATGCTGCAAAGTGTTTTCTGTTAAAATCCAATCTAATAAATTAAACGATTCGCAAAAAGAACATCTTAAAATGATGTTTGTGGAAGCTAAATGGATGTATAACCATATCCTTAATTTATCTAAAAATAATGATATTGATGCATTTAAACTTAAATATACTGATTTAAATGAAATAAAACATTTTGATAAGGATAAGAATGAAATAACTTCTAAACTGGTTTATCTATCATCTCAAATGAAACAAGAAGTGTTAACCAATATATTCACCTCAATACGTTCGTTAAATAAATTAAAAAATAAAGGCAATAAAGTTGGTGCTCTTAAATTCATTTCAGAATATACATCCATTAACCTTAAACAGGCAAATGTAAGTTATAAAATAATAGGTAAAAATAAAATAAAAATACAAGGAATTAAAAAGCCATTAAAAGTTAATGGATTAAAACAATTAGGTAGGTTTGGCAAAAATTATGAATTAGCTAATGCTAAACTATTATTAAAACCAAGTGGATATTATATAGCAATTACTGTTTATACTAATAAAGTAATAAGCGATAAAACAGATAAAAAAAGAATAGGTATAGATTTTGGCTGCCAAACATCATTCACATTAAGTGATGGAAGAAAGATAAATGCCATTGTTGAAGAAAGTGAACGCTTGAAGAATATTCAAAAAAGAATAGCTCGTTCAAAGAAGGGTTCAAACAACAGATGGAAATTAAGGAAACAACTTCGTAAAGCTTATGAGCATGATGTGAATAAGAAAAAAGATATGGCATATAAGATATGCTCAATGTTATCTGATTATCAAGTAATAATGCAAGATGAGCAGATACAAGCGTGGAAGAAAAGACACGGCAAGAAAATACAACATAGTATATTAGGAAGAGCTAAAAGTATTCTTATTAATAAAGAAGATACGGTTGTATTGAATAGGTTTGTACCAACCACAAAATTATGTAGAGATTGTGGATATATCCATAAAGAAATAAAAGAAAAGGATAGAGAATATATATGTCCGAACTGCGGAGTTGTATATGATAGGGATATACATGCAGCAGAAAATATGATATGGATATATGAAAATATAATAGGTGTGGAACGCACCGATTTC
>CASELF010000071.1 GCA_949288725.1 uncultured bacterium | reverse complement strand
AATTATTCCCAGAGTGAAGACTATAACACAAAAAGAAGAACAACACGCCGCGGCGTGTTGTTCTAAACCAAGAATCGCTATATTTGCATATCTGAAGAATCTGAAGGCGCCTGCACAGACACACTTTTTGAAACACTACCGACGTGGACGAAAAAGAGTATCTTGTTCCATGAAGATTTACTTTTGTCTCCAAAGATCAGATGAGTAAGAGCCAAATCGTGACACAACAAGTGAGGATATTTTATTGGAAATTTTTTTCGGTAAAACTTTAACTTGTGCTATAATTAAGCATTACCTTGTGTTTATCTTTGCCTATAAATCTATGGAAAGAGTTGAAACATATATGATAAATAAAAACAATCAAGCGGATGAGAAGCCATATGTAATTCAAAAATTAGCGCAATATGGAAAATTTACGACGATTGCTGGATGAGGTCAGGCTTATCCGGAAAAAAGCAGAGGTTGAAAAGGAAGAGGCGGACAGGCGCGGAGAAAACTTTAACATATTCAATGTTTTAGGCGTGACTTCCGACGAGACACGAACTCACTCTGCATTTATTGCAGAGTTGTTGGATCCCAATGGCAGTCACGGCCTCGGAGATCAATTTCTCCGATCTTTCGTCGATACAGTTGATTGTTTGAGATCTTGGAATTTCGACACGAAATCAGCCAAAGTTCACAAAGAGTTGAGTATTGGAGGTAAAAATGAGGTTTGTACGGAAGGAGGCAGAATCGACATTGTGGTTGAATCCAATGGCAAGGCGATTATCATCGAAAATAAAATCTATGCCGGCGACCAGGAGAAACAACTGGTGCGGTATTACAACTACGGTACAACGAACTGTTCGGATGGGTTCCGATTGCTTTATCTGACTTTAAATGGAGATGATGCTTCAGCGTATTCCCGCGAAAAGTTGGTCGTGAATGAGGACTACTACGCGGCAGCCTATAATCATGAAATTTCCGATTGGCTGCAACGCTGCATCGGATGTTCTGCACGCCATCCCCTCGTCCGGGAGACCTTAATTCAATATCAAAACCTGATTAACCAACTAACAATGAACAGCATGGATAAGAATAGCCAGGAAGAGTTGCTCAAACTCATGTCCGACCCGAAGAATATCACTTCAATCTGCAGCATCCTTAGTTTGGAAACGAAATGGCGGGAACAGATCTTCAATTCATATGTTCTTACTCCCTTGAAAGAGAAGTTTAAAGAAATGGATATTGAACTTAAGAGCAGAGGAATCAACATGAAGCGTCCTGAGTGGACGCAATACATTCGCCTGGATTGGGGCAATACATTGGGTAAAAATGCATCCATTGGGATTACTACCCATATTGCCGGCCCCAAAATGAAGCAAAAAATAGATAGCTTCAGCGGCCCTGGGAGCCATGCTCCCAGCGATTGGTGGTCGTATGGATGGACGGATTTGGATGGAAAGTATTGGGAAATACCCCAAATGGTCAATGGCGAACTTGTCGATTACCTGTATCGTAAGATTTTCGCTGTTTTGGAAGAGATAAAGAAAAAGCAACTCCCCATGTAATATCGTTCTGATATATGCACATGCTTGACTCCATCAAAATATGACAGAGTCGAGCATTTTTTTGTTTTAAGCCCCAATAAGGCGCAAGATCAATGATATTTTTGTATATTTGAACATTAGTGTCCGGTAAAAAATCGCAAAAGTTCTTTGAAAATATTGAAGTATAGGTAATTACAAGGATGGGACGAGCGCGCCGATTTGAATTTATCTTTGCCAGACTATCGTAGAATGGCACATGAATAAAGGAAAAT
>CASELF010000070.1 GCA_949288725.1 uncultured bacterium | reverse complement strand
CATACTTCTTTTTACTAATACTATATTCTCCCATATCAAGCAGCATATCTACATCATATTTTTCGAAAAATTCATTAAAGGCTTTTGATTCTTTAACAGCCCGTAAAAGTTCTGCAGTTTCTTGAGGATAAAGGTCAAGGTAGTTGCTGTTACAGTATTTTATGGATTTTAGCCTGCCGAAATTTGGTTGCCTTTGTGTGTAATTATTATCTATTCTCATTTATTAATATCTCCTATTTTGTGGTGTATGAAAATATAAAAACTGTAAAGTTTTTATTTTGCTATTTTCTTTAAAAATTTATAATATTTCAAATATACGATGTTTGATATTTACTTTATTTATAAGTTATAAAATATTCTTAAATATCAATTTATTGATTATACTTATATTAAGAACTCTAAAAAATAAATTTTTAGTACAAAAATCCAGAGCTGGTCGTTTCTTGACGATAGTTTAAAATTATTTTTTAAGCCAATGCTATATAAGTAGCAAAATTTTTTTTTTCAGAGTTTTACAATGATTATGAAAGTTACATTTAATCCGATTAAAATTTATCAAAATCGTTTACCTTTTAAAGGTACAACAACTAATTTATATCCTGACAATGGGGATGATAAAAATAGAAATGAAGAAGATGCTCAAAAACCATTACCAAATTGGGCTCGGAAAACCATGCTTTTTTTCGTGGTCTTTTTTGCTTTCAAAAATGATCCGACTGTGCAAAGATTATTACCATCAGGTGAACCAAGTCAAGAGGAGCTTGATAAAATAGAATTTGTAAATTCTGTTCAAAAGATGCGAAAAGAAAAGGGCGTAAGCTCAAGTTTTTATCATTTGAATATGTTAATGGATGTTGACAGACCTAAAATAACAAAATTAGGTAAAGATTATTATAATGCAAAAGTTGCACTTGATGATGAGACTCTCGATATCAAAATGCACTTGGATTCTACCAATAAAGATACTATTTATGGCGAATTCCAGTCTGAAGGTTCTAAAAAAGCTCTAAAATATAAAGCTATTTTTTCAAAAGAAGATAAAGATGAGTTTAAAGTTCTCATTAAAGATGGTGACAAAGCGCATGTTCTTGGTCGAGATTTTGATGGTGAGTTGTATATTTTAAAAGGAAAGCAAAAAGTTCCTTTAAATAATAAAAACACAGAGAAGTACCAAGAATATCTTGATATGCTCGATATGCGAGATGATTTAGAGTTCTTTACTGATAGTAATTCACTTTGGAGAAAGTTAAATTATCTTCTGCTAATATTCCTTTTATACAATGAAATGAAATACGATAATCAAAGGCGTAAAAATAATAAAAACGACAATTAGGTAATCGGCAGCCGTTATTTATTAGTGGATATTTATACGATGTTTATTTGTTGTCTGGAATATAGTTGTCCATTTTTTATTCAACCTGCAATATCTTGAAGGTTATTAAATGTTTTTTACATAATGTTATTATTTTGGTAGAGATTTTTTTGTAATAAAATGTTAGTTGAAAATAAGTATGAATGAGGTTACATAATTATGTTAAAAGATTTATTAGAAGATAAGAGATGTTTTAAGTTGGTTTGTGGTGCTGGAAATGAAGACGCTCAAGAGGTTGAAAAACTTGTAACTATCTATTCTTTAGCTGGTTGTAATTTTTTTGATTTGTGTGCAAAGCCGGAAATTGTGGATGCTGCAAAAAGAGGTTTAGAAAGAGCTGGGATAAAAGAAGACAGATATTTGTGTGTAAGTGTGGGGATTGATGGTGATCCGCATATTACTAAAGCTGTTATTAATCAGGAAAAATGTGTTAAGTGTGGTAAATGCAAAGCTATTTGTCCACATGATGCGATTATAGAACTTGACAAATATAAAGTTAAAAAAGAGCGTTGCATAGGTTGTACACAATGTGCAAACAAGTGTCCAAAGCAAGCTATTGATATGATTAGTCAGCTTCAAGATTATAAGGAAGTTTTACCAAAGCTTATAGAAAAAGGTATCGATTGTATTGAATTTCATGCTATTTCTACTGATGAAAAGGATGTTATGGATAAATGGCTTCAAATAAATGATTATTTTGACGGTATGCTATGTATATCCATTGACAGGTCTGAACTCGGAGATAGAAAGTTGAAAGAACGTGTTAATAAAATGTTGAGTATAAGGAAACCATTTACGACAATAATTCAAGCTGATGGTATTGCTATGAGCGGTAGTAACGATGAATTTGGTACAACACTTCAAGCAGTTGCAACAGCACAATTATTCCAAAATGCTCAAATGCCGGCTTACATTATGATGTCAGGCGGAACCAATACAAAATCAATAGAACTTGCATCTTTGTGTGATGTTCACCCTCATTGTTTGGCTGTTGGTTCTTATGCAAGAAAAATTGTAAAAGAATATTTGTTGGCTGATGATTTGTATACAAATTCAGAAAAAATGAATGAAGCTGTGAAAATCGCAAAATCTCTTGTTGATGTTATGGTAGCGAGGTAATGATGATTTCATTAAAGACAAAAGATTGGAATTTAGATAATATTGAAACCGTTTTGTTTGATAAAGACGGGACGTTTATTGATTTGCACTACTTTTGGGGCAAAATGTCTGAATTAAGAGTGCAAGAGATTATTAAACGTTATAATGTGGATGAAAAACTTTTCCCTGAATTATGTTTGAAGCTGGGGTATGACACAAGTCGTGGGAAAATGTTGAGTGATGGCATTACAGCTTTATATTCCAGATCTATAATTATCAATATCTTTTGTAAGGATTTGATGGGCTTTGGTGTAGATGTTACAGAGCAAGAGCTTGAAAATATATTTGATTATGTAAACACTATTTTTTACAAAGAAATGGTTAAATACACCAAGCCTATTGATTCTGCTATTAATTTTATTAAGGAGTTAAGAAAAAATAATATAAAAATAGGTATTGTAACTTCAGATTCAAAGGAGTCAACATTATTAACTCTAAAACATTTTAATTGGGAAAGTTTATTTGATGTTGTAATAGGCAGGGAATCAACAAAGGAAACAAAAGAAAGTGGAATTCCTGTTAAGATGGCAATGAAGCTTATTGGAGCTGATCCTTGTAGTACAATAATGGTTGGGGATGCTCCAATGGATTATAAGGCTGCGAAAAATGCCGGAGTTGAGAATACAGTTTTAGTTGCGACAGGACAGATTGAGAAAAATGAGCTTTTGAAAACTTCAAAATATTCAGTAGAAAGTTTGTCTGACATAGAAGTTCTTTGCTAGGCCTTGATTTCTTTTTGGGTTTATGTAAGATTATAATCCTATAATATAAGTTTTAGCAATTAAAAATTAGGGGATGAAAATGATTATTAGCAATCAATTTACCAATTATAAAAGTTCGTATAATGCACCTACATTCAAGGCTACTCCGCAGCAAATATTAGATAAACTTGAATATGCAAAAATATGTCCCGGGAAAAGAGGATATTTAACGAATTTAGCCGAGTATTTTGGTAAGTTTCAAACAAAGATGAGCAAATCTTCAAAATACCCAGAAAGATTTGATTATTTTTTAAAGCGTGACAATGAGGTTCCTGAAGTTATTGCAAAGGCAAAAATTCGTACCGGTTTTTTGTCTTGGAGGTCTTTTAGCTCAATTGATAGACGCTTGAACGAATCTGCGTTTAGTTGCGGTAGTGATTCTCATTGTACCTGCGGACAGGGAAAATCGCTAAAAGAATTTACGGCTGAATTACTGGAATACATCGGTGTTCCTGAACCTGAAAAAATTACTTTAAAGAAATTTTAATTGCTATCTGATTTCTACGATTTGAATTTGTTTTTGTAGGATTGCAATTATTTCTTTAAATTCCTCGTCCGTATAAGACGACTCCTTCAGGAGTGTTTTGTCGAGTGTTTTTGATGGAACAAATTTCTGAAGATAATATTTTTTTGCGCCAGAAATTAAATTTCCGATGGCTTTGAAATCTTCAATATTCAACATCGATTTTAAAACGGTTGTCCTGAATTCATAATCCAGATTTGATTTCATAATCAAAGTGATACTTTTTTGAATATTATCTATGTTTACTGGACTGTTAATAACTGTCTGATATTTGTATAGTGGAGCTTTTATATCCATTGCAATATAATCTATATATGGAATACACTTTTCTATTACGTCCGGATAGCTTCCGTTACTGTCTAATTTTACGAGGAAACCTAATTCTTTAATCTTAATAATAAAATTAATTAAATCCTTATGAATACAAGGTTCTCCGCCTGTGATAACGACACCGTCTATTTTGCCTGTTCTTGTTTTTAGAAATTGTATTATTTCTTCTGTTGAATATTTTGAGGTTTTGGAATTGATTAACTCCGGATTGTGGCAATAACCGCAGCGAAAATTACAGCCTGAAGTAAAAATGATTGTACTAATTTTGTCAGGATAATCTAGAAATGAAGTTTTTTGTAAGCCTCCGATAATCATCTGTTTTCCTTTCTTTAAAAAGATACCAGTATATAAATACTGATATCTTTTTAAGTGAAAATTTTTACGAGCAAATTTCAAAAGTTTGTCTGTCCTGAAATTCTTTTTGCTTGCCTTTGTTCCATTGGCTTACAGGTCTTATATATCCGACAATTCTGGAGTAAACTTCACACTTTTCTCCGCATTCGGGACATTCAAAATGTTCACCTGCAATGTACCCGTGGTTTGGACAGGTACTGAAAGTTGGAGAAAATGTGAAATATGGCAGGCGATAATTATTACAAACTTTTTTTACAAGATTTTTTATTGTTTCAATACTTTTTACTCTTTCGCCGGCAAAGATGTGGACAACTGTGCCGCCTGTGTATTTAGTCTGCAAATCATCTTGGTGATCTAAAACTTCAAAAATATCATCTGTATAATTTACAGGTAATTGCGTTGAGTTTGTATAATACGAGTATTTACTGTGGTCTAGTTTTGCTAATCTGTAAGAAGTCCCTTCGCCGGGAGTTGCTTCAAGATTGTAATTATGCCCTGTTTCTTTTTGAAATTCTGTAATTTTATTTCTCATAAAATCCATAACTTCAATTGCAAAATTTTTTCCTCTAAAACTTCCTATATCATCGTTTAGAAAGTTAATACAAGCTTCATTCATTCCAATAAGCCCAATTGTTGAAAAATGGTTTTTCCAATAAACTCCATAACGACTTTTTATATCTCTTAGATAAAACTTCGTGTATGGGTATAGATTTTTTTCAGTGTAGTCTTCTAATAATGTTCTTTTTATTTCTAAACTTTCTTTTGCCAGTTCCATTTTAGAAGCAAGAATTTCAAAAAATTCAAATTTACTTTTAGCAGTTTGTGCAATTTTTGGAAGATTTATAGTTACAACGCCAATTGAACCTGTTAGAGGATTTGAACCAAATAATCCTCCTCCCCTGTATTCAAGCTCTCTATTGTCTATCCTTAATCTGCAACACATAGAGCGGGCATCTTCAGGTGACATATCAGAGTTGATAAAGTTTGAAAAATATGGAATACCGTATTTTGCAGTCATTTCCCATAGTCCGTCTAAATTTCTGTTATCCCAATCAAAATCTTTTGTAATGTTATATGTCGGGATAGGGAACGTAAATACTCTTCCGGAGGCATCTCCTTGCATCATTACATCAAAAAATGCCTTGTTTAAAATATCCATTTCTGCTTGGAAATCTTTGTATGTTTCCTCTTTTAATTCTCCTCCAATAATTACAGATTGATCTGCATAATATGATGGAACTGTTAAGTCCATAGTTATGTTAGTAAAAGGAGTTTGAAATCCTACTCGGGTCGGAACATTCATGTTGAAGATAAATTCTTGCAAAGCTTGTTTTACTTGTTCATAGTTGAGATTATCATATCTGATAAACGGGGCAAGAAGAGTGTCAAAATTAGAAAATGCTTGTGCTCCTGCGGCTTCTCCTTGCATTGTGTACATAAAGTTTACGATTTGTCCCAAGGCTGTTCTGAAGTGTTTTGCTGGAGAACTTTCAATTTTTCCAACGACACCTCTAAAACCTTCCATTAGAAGGTCTTTTAAATCCCAACCTACACAATACACAGAAATGATATTCAAATCGTGGATGTGTATGTCACCGTTCAAATGTGCATTTTTGATTTCAGTTGGATAAATTTTGTTTAGCCAGTATTCCTTGCTGATTTCAGAAGCAAGGTAGTTATTGAGTCCCTGAATTGAGTACGACATATTGGAGTTTTCGTTAACTTTCCAATCAAGCTGTTTTAGGTAACTTTCAACTAATGCGATGCTTGAAGAGCTTTTGTTTCCGTCATTGTAGGAAATAAAAGGCATTTTTACAGCATTCAAACTAACAACCTTCTCGTTGCTCTCAATAATAGAATTTTTCATAAAATTTTCTCCCAGATTTCCGTGGTAACATCAACCAAAATAAGCATTCCGACTATCTCAAACTTGAGGTCATTTACAAGCTTTTTACTTGCAAAGAGGACACGGCTGCGGTCCAGTGTGGGAATTACACCCATGCTTTCCTTATTTTAGTAAGTTAATTTTAAATCTTTACTTGATTATTGTCAAATGTTTTGAAAATTTCAAAATGTAGACTCTTTATCTGATAGTATTCCAGAAATATCTCGCAAGTTTACGTGTTATTGGCATATTATCTGAAATGTTATCTCCTTTGACGGTTGTGATTTTGTATTCTTCAGGTTGGGTAGTTCTTGTATATTTAGTATCGGTTGGTCCAAATAACATAACATATACAGGTTTGTAGCCGTTTGGAATTTCTAAAAATTCACATAACTCAGGAAATAGTTTTAAGCATATTTGTGCAAAACCACACCATAAAGTGCCTAAGCCTAAACTTTGAGCGTAAAGTTCAAAATAACTTAGAGCAATGATTGGATCTTCATTTGCACAAGGAGCTGTTATAGGGGATGATATAACCACCATGTGAGGTGCATTCCTGAATATTACGTCTTCTCCGTTTAAAAATGCATCTTTATATTTTGAAAACTTATTCATAATAACATTCATTTTTGTTGATAGAAATATCTTTTTTATTTTGTTGTTGGTTATATTTCTAAATTTATCCATAACTTCTACATTATCAATGATTGCTATATGTAAATTGTGATTGTTACAGCCTGTTGGCGCGTATTTTAGCATGTCTTTTAATTTCTGTATTGTTTCTTGCGAAGCATTTTCATGTTTGTAGTTTCTGAAACTCTTTCGTGATTGTATAAGGTTTAATACTTGTTCACTGTCAGGGAAATTGTTGCATAAATTGGAATTATCAGGGTTTTTATCAAGTATTGATATTGCTCCAACTGGGCATATTGCCATACAGTGTTGACATTTTATGCATCTTTTTTCGTCTTCTGCGTTTATTTCAGGTGTGTTTTCAGAGTCCATTCTTATTATTCCGGAAACACAGTCTTCAATACATTTTCCACAGTGTATACACTTTTCTTTGTCTATTTTGAAATTAATATTTGTCATTAGTGTTCCTCTTATATATTTATTTACTTTGTTTTATTTTATATGAATATTTTCGTCAAATAAAGGGGCTTCTTGACCAATTTCAACAAAAATTATTTTGTTCGGATTTTGACTTTGAATTTCAAAGTATCTAAAACCGCTGTTCCCAACGCCATATCCTCCACAAGTGTATGGAACAGGTTCCTGTTGACCCTGTTTCATCATGTTTTCATAGTGTTTGCCTTGGGGAACTAAAATATAACGTGTATAAGTGTTTGCCCCCTTTTGAGCTTTAAATGTACAATTTTCTATGTTGTCCCAAGACTGGTCTGAAGTTGTGAAGTCTTGTTTTGGCTTAAGTATTGCTTTTAAATCATTAATATCCCCATTTTTCGTATCAAAAATTTCTATGACAGGATGTTTAGATTTACCGTTTTTAATGTAGATGGTGTTTTTATCGGATGTAAATTTTATGTTTTTATTCTCTTGAACCCATAGCGTTAGCCCAGCCCCTTTGAATAATTCCCAACTGAAGCCTTCATATGCTTCTCTTGTCGGAGGTTCTATTTTATCATCAGTACTTTTTTTGAAAGTAAATGGGGTATGGATATTTGCATAACATTTACTTGCTAAAACTAGACACAGAAATATCAGTAATAAAGCTTTGTTTTTCATTTTATGCTCCTCTTACGTAGATATTTTGTATTATCTCACAAAGTTTTGCAGAAATAATTGTTTTTTGTTAGAAAATTTTAAATTAAGTAAAAAAATTTTTTTAGGTTTTTATATAGAATGTCTTTACATTATTATAGAAAAGCATGATAAATAATTATTATAATAAATCCTCATATACCCCGACATTTACTTCAAGGAACAGAAACGTAAGAATTGCAGATGATGTTTGCAGGAAAGTTAACAAGGAATTTCTTGTATTTTCTAATACTCGTTTAAATCAGTTCGAATCATGTAATTCTGATATTAGGTTGCTGCGATACAAAGAGGCTTTGGGTGACATTATTAATATGTTTCGTTTTTACTATTGCCAAGAGAGTTTTCCACAGCAGATATTTAAAATGTTAGATGGAATGAAACTCTTAAAAGCGGGTAATTGTGAAGAGTTCGCAAATGCTACTTATTTAGCGTTAAAAATGAATGGTTATAATAATGCAAGTGTTTTGTATTTGTATTCTTATAATCCGAAGACAAAGAATATTGTAGATTTGGATCATGTTGTTACTGCATTGAATTTTAAGTTACCATCAGGATACAAATTTATTGATCCTGAAAAAGCTCCAAAACTTAAGAATCTTCTGAAATTAAATAATGAAAGTTTAATCCTTGACGCTTGGGCCGGGTTTGCGGATTCAGGGGCAGGTGCAATTAGAAAATACAAAACGAATATTGTATTGCCTGAAAAAGTAGGTAGTGATGATAAAATTTTGGCTCTTCCTTTGAAACGTCCAAAGCTTGATGAGGAGGAAGTGGAATTCTTGAAATATAAGTATCCGGGGTTACTGCTGCATAAATCTGAGTGTCATTTGGATGTTGATGATATTAAATATTTTGAAAGTATATCTTCTTTTGAAGATTGTGCAGAGAATTATGTAGAAAATGTTCAAGCAATAAAACAAAGCAGAATGCTTAAATCTACGGATACTAATTATGCTATGCAAAGGTTTGCATTGGAAATTTGTCAGAAGGATTTTGGTTTTAGAGTTTTTCGGGCAATTATGAATTTTATACAAAGATTTAGGCACTAGTAAAATTAACACTGCATCCCAAAGGTGTAATTGGTGTCAGAGATGCAGTGTCTTATATGTAATATTTCTTTGTTATATTTATTTGCCTTCTTTAATAAATTCAGGAAGGTAGTTGTTTAGTAGATCATTCACGTACAGATTCATGTCATTGTTTTGACCAAGTTTACTATTGTAACTTTTTATTGTTGCGCTGCCGTGCTCGGTTTTTCTAAGTTTTTCGTATCTAATTTCGTTAGCTGTTTCTTTTGGAATGAATATTTGTTCTACCATTTTATCTTTTTTAATTTTTAATAGCATATCGCTTTTATAACCTGAATATACTGGTTTAAGTGTAATCTTTTCTGCCGGTTTTTTTACAACAAACTCTGGTTGTTCCATATGCAGTTTGCCTGATTTTATATCTCTCCAAGCTAGATCGATTAAATTTCTGGCTTTGCGTAGTAATTGTTTATTTCTTTCTGAAAACATTGTTTCCAGCACATTCATTGTGTTGCTTGTGCGTTCTTTTTGTGCTGCTCTTTCGGCAAGAATTGTTTCTATTGATGGTTTTACTTTTGCTATTTTGGGCATAATGTACTCCTTTTAACGTTGATGTAGATACAAAGTGTAAAAATAAAATAATTTGCCTTAAAGTTAAGAACCGTTAAGAGGGCTATTGGTTGGTTTTCGTGTAAAAGAACACATGGTTTGATTACTTGTTACAGATGCTTTGATTATTTTGGGACACTTTGTGTTGGAGTAGAAGCCTCAACCTACAAACTGCAATTTCTAAAGCATAAGGGGCTGCAAGTCCGACATCTTCGCTTGTAA
>CASELF010000069.1 GCA_949288725.1 uncultured bacterium | reverse complement strand
AATTTGAACTTTATTTTCATCTAGCAATTTTCCAATTCTATCTTTATCCATCAAGATTAACCAAGCACGTTTGTAATCTGCAAATCTTCTTGCCCATGTAATTGTTAATACATCCGGATCAAATCGCTTACCTGCAACATTTGCTACATACTTGAATAATTCTGACTTCATTTCACGCTTAACTTCTAACAATTTTTGTGGATCATTTTGAGCAGCTTTTACTCGTGGATCTTGCCAATATTGTAAGTTTACAGCGTTTGTAATTGCGCGAATTGGACATCTTCCGTCAACCCATTCCCACATTTTATTAGCTACAAGACCGTGTAATTGAGATACAGCGTTTGCAATTCTTGACATTCTCAATGCAGCTACTGTTAATGAGAAGTTTTCTCCACCTAATTTAACTGCTGTTTCACGAGATGCTCCGGCAAAGAATCCGCCTTCTAACAATGTATCAACCCAGTGAACTTCGTTACCTGCAGCAACAGGAGTGTGAGTTGTGAATACAGTACGTCTTTTTACTTCGTTCAAATCGCCATTGAATTGTCTTAATAATTCAAATGCTGCTGGTAATGCGTGACCTTCGTTCATGTGGATTACATCAAAATTGTAACCAACTTTTTGTAGAATTCTTACACCTGCAACACCTAAAACTGTTTCTTGTGCAATTCTTATTTTTTCATTACCATCATACAATTTGTATGAAATGCTCTTAGCCCAATCACTGTTTCCTTCAATATCTGTAGTTAATAGATATACAGGACAAGTTCCAAATAAATCTGGTTGAACTAAATATGCTTTTACCTTAACTTTTTCACCGAAAATATCAACTTCAGTTTGTACGTTTGTATCAGTTAAAAAGTCATAATATTTTCTAATATATGCAACTTCAACATTTCCTGACTGGTCAATTCTTTGGTCATAATAACCGTAAGACCATAACATAGTAACACCAACCATAGGCATTTGCAGATAACCTGCAGATAGCATATGTGAACCGGCAAGAAAACCTAAGCCACCTGAATAAGTGCTTAAAGATTGATCCATAGCTATTTCCATTGAAAAATACGCTACATTTGGTAATGCCATAATTTACCTCTCTTCTTTTATAACTTCTATACACTAAATTTTTCATGTGCGCACTGTGCGCCTTGACATTGTAACACACAAAAAATTAATTGACAACAAATAAACTTCCCCCTTTACAAATCAATACACAAATGGATTTTTCTACGAAGATTTTGGAATGTCTTTTTGTACAACATTAACCTTATTTTGATTTGAAAGGTTATCCATATATTGTTCCAAAACATCTTGTGCTGATATTTGGTCCAAAACAGACGGGGCTACATCCACCACAACCTGAGGACTACTATTAATCGTATTCCTCAAAGAATGAATCTGTCCTATAAAATTTGGTATTCTAAACATCTGCCACACTCAAATTTAATACTACAAATTAATAAAGTATTTTGCAGTCAAAAATTTGCGTCTATACAAGAAAAAATCAAGATTTATTACAAGAAATTTTATCCAAAAATCTTCTTAAAGCAATTTTTACATGTGAATAATTCAATCCACCTTGCATATAGGCAACATAAGGTTCTCTCATAGGACCGTCGGCTGAAAGTTCAATAGTAGAACCTTCAATAAAAGTTCCGCCTGCCATAATTACTTTATCCTCATAACCCGGAATATATTCAGGTATTGGAGTAACATATCCGTTTACAGGTGACAAAGATTGAATTGTTCTGCAAAATTCTTCCAACGGTTCCGGTGCCCCAAAAGTTATATTTTGAATAATATCCGTTCTTTTTTCATTATATTTTGGAGAAGAATCATATCCGATTTCATCGAAAATCTTTGAGGCTAATACCGCTCCTTTAACTGCATCTGCAACAACAGAAGGTGCCATAAATAAACCTTGAAACATTAATCTATGTTGATTAAACATCGCTCCACCTTCACTGCCTATCCCCGGTGCCGTTAGGCTTACGGCTGAGCGTTCTACCAAAAGTTCCTTACCTGCAATATATCCGCCGGCTTCTACAATTCCTCCACCTGCGTTTTTTATCAAAGATCCTGCCATCAAATCTGCGCCAACTTCTAATGGCTCTTTTGTATCTACAAATTCGCCATAACAATTGTCTACAAAGCAAATACAATTGGGATTTTTTGATTTTACAACTTTACAAATTTGTTCTATTGTTTCTATGGTCAATGATTTTCTTGTTGAATATCCTTTTGAACGTTGAATTAAAACCATGGTTGTCTTATCATCTACCATTTGTTCTAACTTTTCAAAATCAATATCAGTATCATTAATTAATGGAACTTCATCATACAAAACGCCATTCCCGATTAAGGAAGAACGTCTTGTTTCTTCATCACCCATAACACCAATTACTTCTTGCATTGTATCATAAGGAGTCCCGGCTACGGATAAAAGTTTGTCGCCATATTTTAAATTTCCAAATAATGCGCAAGCAAGTGTATGAGTTCCTGAAACGAAATGAACTCTTGCAATCGCTTTTTCGGCTTTAAATACTTGCGCAAAAACTCTATCTAATACTTCTCTGCCTAAATCATCATGCCCGTATCCTGAAACTGTATAAAAATGTTCCGGGGCAACTTTATTATCTATAAATGCTTGTAAAACTTTTTCTTGGTTGTAATCTCTAATTTCATCAATAATTTCAAATTGTGATGCTAATTCTTTTTCGGCTTGTTTGATAATTTCTTTACTTGTTCTATTCATATTCCTAATCCTTCTTATAAATTTATAATATTACAAGCAAATACAAATATCAAAAGGGGTAATTTGTACATTTATAAATTTCACAATTAAATATGTTTACTTTAATCTTACAAATCTTTATCAGATTCACGAATAGGTGCACCAATTACTCGTTCTAACTCTGCTGCATTGATATTGTATTGCAAAAGTGTTGAATAATAATCTAATTGAGCATTTAGGTATGTATTTTCGGAATCTTTAAATTCTATTGCATCACCTAATCCAACTTGGTATCTTCTAAATGCTTGATATTGTTGTTCCTTTGCCTGTTGTAGCGCAAGTTTTGAAACATTTATACTATCGTGAGAATTCAAAAGATTTATATATGCACTTTTAACTTCCAAATATACATCCTGTCTTGCCTTTTCATAGTCTGCAGCATATTTTCGATATGTTGCAGTGGCTTCGTCAACTTGCTTTTTCAACAACATTAGGTTCAAATTTGAATAAGCCAATTCTACACCAAATTGATAACCATTATCTGCATCCATTTGACGTCCGCCATGTTGATATTGTCCAAATGCACCAATATCAGGTGTGAACGCTCTTTTTGAACTTCTAACATTTAATTCCGCTGCATCCATCATCTTTTTTGATGCCAATAATGATGGTCTTGAGGCTTCTGCTATTTGGATTAAATCTGTAAAGTTCACGTCATATGCTTTTGTATTTAAACTATCTTTTAAAATTACCTCTGTCATTTCAGGAATACCAACAGCATTTGCAAGTTCAACCGCTGCCAATTCTAATGTATTTTTTGCCTTAATAAGGTTCAAATTCGCTTTACCTAAGTTATATTCAGCATAGGTAACATCTATTTTTGCTTTTTTACCTATTTCATAATATGCCCTTGCCTGTTTGAGTTGTAATTCGTAATCCTTAACTGTTTCTTCATATACTGATTTTTGGATTTTGGCAAATACCATATTATAATATGCAACTTTTACATTATATATAACTGTTTCAATGCTTGTTTCCGCATCATATCTTGAAGATTCATAAGTCCTTTTTGCAGAATCTGCTGCTGCTTTTGTTTTTCCGAAGTCAAACAATAGCATATTTGCAGACAATGTCGGAACATAAAACATATTGTACTTTTGCGACATCATTCGAGAATATGCTCCGCCCATTGTCATTAGCATATCGTTTCTTGAATAACTAACACCAGCATTCAATGTCGGAAAGTAATTTGACCAAGCCTGACCTATTCTTGATTTATAAATCTCTGCATTACTGATTGAAGACATAATAGCTGGATGATGAGATATTGCCAATTTTATACAATCTGCAAGCGTAACTTCTCCATTTACATCAGCATATTCAATCTTACTGTTTATCACCGGAAATTTTGTTTCATACATACCTTCCGCTTCTTTGGAAGATTTTAACTTTGATCTTACATGTTCATTTAATTTTTTTATTTCTTTTTTTCTATTAACCTTAACTTCTTTTTCAGGTTCAATAATTTGAATTTCTTGATCTTTCTTTGCAACAAGTTCTTCTTCAACAGGCTTTGATTTTTTAGCCTGCGCATAATTTGCACCCAATGAAATTATTGATAATATTAGTATTGTATTAAAAATCTTTTTCATTACTCATCTATCTCCAAATCTTTATCAGTTATCTCTTTTTTCGGGAATTTATCTACAAATTCCTGAACAAGAACATAAAATGCAGGAGTCATTACTGCACCCAAAGTACAAGCTGCAACCATACCGCCAAATACTGTTGAACCTACTGATATTCTTGAATTTGCTCCAGCACCTGATGCAAATAACATCGGCAATACACCAATGATAAATGCCAATTCTGTCATCATAATTGCTCTAAATCTTAACTTCGCTGCTTTTACTGCCGCTTCTCTAACTGATAAGCCATTTTTCTCATGCTCTTCTTTTGCAAACTCTACAATCAAAATAGATTGTTTTGCCGCCAAACCTATCAATGTTATCATACCAACTTGTGAATATATATCAAATGATTGGTTAATCATCATTTGGAATATTAACGCTCCTAATGCAGCAATTGGAGAAACTAACAATACTGCAACCGGAATTGTATAACTTTCGTACAACGCAACTAAGAACAAATATACAAACACAAGCGCAAATGATACAATCATTGCTGTTTGACCTGAAGCCTCTCTTTCTTGTGCTGATGTTCCTGACCAGTCAAATGTCATATCTGAAGGTAATATGCTTTTAGATACTTCCTCCATTGCTGCCATTGCCTCTCCGGAACTCTTTCCGACTGCTTCTTGTCCTTGTATTTGTACTGATTCATATTGGTTAAATCTTGTTATTGATGCCGTACCTACTGTTTGTCTTAATGTCACTACTGACAATATCGGCACTTGAACTCCATTTTTATTCTTTACATATATACCCTCTAAATCAGTAGCCTTATCTCTAAAACGGCTCTCTGCTTGTATTTGAACTCTAAATACACGACCATATTTATTAAAATCGTTTACATAATATGTTCCAAGCATTGATGATAATGTCGTATATAATTCCTGCAAATCGATATCTTGTGCCATTGCTTTTTCATAATCAATGTCTACTATATATTGAGGTACATTCGCTTGGAATGTAGTGTTTACGTTTGATAATGACGGGTTTTGATTTGCCGCGGTTATTAATTTATTTGCCCAAGTTTCCATTTCTTGTGCTGTATATTCACCCTGTGATAATAATTGAAATTCAAAACCACCCATCATACTCATACCTTGAATTGCCGGTGGTGAAAATGTAATTATAGATGCTTCTTTTGTATTTGAAGCTATTTGTCTAATCTTACTTAATATTGCAGTATGTCTTAAATCTGTCGGACGACCTTTTATCTTACGTTTTACCCATTCAATTGGTCCTATTTTTCTATCTGCATAATCATCCAACATTATAATTACTGTTGCTGAGTTTACTGCACTTTTTCCTCCGCCAAAAACCGTTAATCTTGAGGAATCAACACCATCTATATCCTTTATTTGATCAACAAAGGCTCTTGCGACTTCTTCAGTTCTTGATAATGATGCTCCATCCGGAAGAGTTAAACTGGCTAACAATACTCCCTGGTCTTCATCCGGAATGAAACCTGTTGAAATAAACTTGAAACCTCCTATTGTCAATACAATAATTAATATATATGTCATTATTGTAAGTTTTTTGTTATATACATATTTTTCAACAAATTCTATATAAAAATCTTCGACTTTACTAAAGCCTTCATTAAATCTTTTTACTATATATTCTGTTTTACCGCTCATTCTTTCTTGTATATGTCGTAAATGATTAAATAATGGATGTTTTTTATCATCAGGTTTATCATCATTTTCTTGTCCCAAGATATGTGAACACATAGCAGGAGATAATGTTAATGCACAAATTGCTGAAATTGCTATTGAAACAGCAACGCAAACAGCAAATTGTTTATACATTACACCTGTCATTCCACCCATAAATACAATCGGTACAAATACTGCCATCAATACCATTGCCATTGCAACCAATGATGAGCCTACTTCCTCCATTGTTAATTGTGTTGCTATTATTGCTGATTTTCCTTCGTCCAAGTGTCTTTTTACGTTTTCAATAACAACAATAGCATCATCAACTACTACACCAACTGCTAAAACCAATGCAAAAAGTGATAGTAAGTTTATGGACATTCCAAGAGCCTTTAGTGCAACAAAAGTTCCCAATAATGATACCGGTATGGTCACGCAAGGTACTAATGTCGCTCTTCCATCACCCAAAAATAGGAAGATTATCAAAACAACAATCAATGCTGTAAGTAATATTGTGAATTCAACTTCCTTCATTGATTCATGAATATAATCAGCATCATCTTTGATTGTCATAATTTTCAAACCGTTCGTGAATCTGGAATTTAATTCATCAACCTTTGCATGAACTGCTTTTGACATATTTATTATGTTTGCATCAGGCAACTGTGAAACAGCAATAATTGTAGATGGTTTTCCATCAATCAAGCCCAGTCTTGAATAGTCTTGAGCCCCTAATTCAACTCGTCCGATATCTTTTATTCTGACATTTGAACCATCCATATTAGAACGAATAATTATATTTTCAAATTCTTTTATATCCGATAATCTGCCCTTTGTCTTTAAAGTTAATTGAAGTGCCTGCTCATCATCTGTAGGCAATGCACCCAAAGCACCTGCCGTAACCTGTGTATTTTGGTTGGTAATAGCTGAGCGAACATCACTTGATGATATATTTAAGCCTGCCATTTTTTGTGGATCAAGCCAAATTCTCATTGAATAATCGCCTGCGCCATATACATCTACATCTGATACACCTTCTACACGTTTTAATTCATCTTTAATATATATTGATGCATAATTTGATAAATCTAACCTTGACCAATTTCCTGATTCAGGTATCAGTGCAAACATCAAAGCTCCTGAACCTGATGATTTACTTACCGCAGTTACACCTGTTCTTTGTACATCTTCAGGTAATTGTGATTGAACCTGTTGAATTCTGTTGTTTACATTCATCAAGTTTATGTTTTTATCAGAACCTACCTTAAAATATAAGGTTAATGAATAACTGCCATCTGATGATGTTGATGTCATATAGGACATATTTTCAACACCATTTAATTTATTTTCTAATACTGTTGCAATTGAAGATTCTATTACTTCTGCTGATGCGCCGGTATAACTTGCAGAAACATTTACCTGCGGAGGAGTAACATCAGGATAACTCTCCTGTTTCAAACTCGCTAATGAGATTAAACCCATTATCACAATACATAATGATATTACCAGTGCAAATCTTGGCTTTCTTATAAAGAAATATAATTTATTCTTATCAAAAATCTTTTTCATTATTTTTTACCTTTTTTTGCATATTCCTCTTGTGAAATAATCTTTAATTTTTGTCCATCTGTCGTTATATTCTGAATTCCGGCAACTACAATAGTATCTTTTAAATTTAAGCCGTCTGTTACTATCCAATTTGTATCAATTGTATCTGATACTTTAATATCTTTTCTGACTGATTTGTTATCCTTAACCGTCCACACATAATAACCGCTCATTGCATCACCTTTTGTGCAAGATTGCGGAACGGTCATAAATGAAACTTCTTTTGGCGCTGTTAGTGAAACTTTTAAGTAATCTCCAGGAACTAACCAACCTTTTGGATTTTCAAATACTGCCCTCATTTGTACAGAACCTGAATTCTGATCTATTTGGTTATCAACAAAATTTACTTTTCCTATATATGGATATGCCTTTTCACTATTGAAAAATACTCGAACTTCTACATCCTTAAATTTGTCACTCGCTTTCAATAATTTTACAAAATCACTGCTTCTTAAACTGAAGGTTACATATACAGGATCTGTACTTGAAATATTTACTAATGGCCCTGATGTTGTATTTACATAGTTTCCTTCTGTAATTTTTACCTTACCTATTCTTCCGTCAATTGGTGATTTTATTGTTGTATAACCTAAATTTACACGAGCAAGTTCGTATTTCTGTCTTGCAGCATCCAGTAATGCCTGATTTGAATTTCTTGTCGCTAAACTTGAATCTACATCTGAATGACTTATCAAATCTTCTTTTATCAATGAATTGGCTCTGTCTAATTCCTGTTGAGCATTTTTTAACAATGCACTATATTGATTAACCGCAGCCTTTGAATTGTTTACCTCAAGTTGATATTCCTTTGGATCTATTTGGAATAATACCTGTCCTTTATGTACAAAATCACCTTCGTTAAAGTACTTCTTCTGCAACCAACCGGAAACCCTTGCAATTACATCTACAGAATACTTTGCCTCTACTCTTCCGGTTGACTCTGCGGATATAAAACTATCCATCTGTGTCGGATTAGCTACAACAACTTCTTTTGGTAATCTCATCATTTGTTGTGTTATTACTCCGGCAATATATGTTGATACTTTATTGTATATAATTGGCACTATAATTATTAATAATACAACAGCAGCCATTTGCTTTCTTGTAAATTTGATTTTCATACCTCTCTCCCATAATATTTCTAGTGGTAGCATTTTCTACCATAATAATTGATTATAAAATATGTGTCAATAGTAAATACTCTGTACAAATGAGAAAAAAAATTAAAAAAGAAAGGCAAGTTCTTTATAAAGAACTTGCCTTTCTTTTTTAATATACTAATGTATTTTTTATAATCCCAATGCCAACTTTTTATTTGTTGCTATCATATCCATCGCATTATCATAATTTTCTCTCAAGGCGATGATATTATCATATTCCTCATCCAAGCCGTTCAATTCGTTTAAATATCCTGAAACTGTTGCTAATATTGAAGGGTTTCCTTCTGCGCTTTCAAGCAAAGCTTCAATTTCTGCACCAATGTCATCCAATACATCTTCAACATCTGCATCATCTGAAACACTTATCCCTAAAGATGATGCTAAGGTTTTGGCACTTGAAAGAACTTCATACTCTGTAGTATTATTCCCTCTTTCTTGACCGGAAGTTCCTTGTTGGTTGTTTTCTGTTCTGGCTTTGACAAGTTGCTGTGCTTCGTATTCACTCATATCGTCTGTCACTGTAATACCCAAAGCCTCTAACTCCTTTTTGGTATTATCACTCAGTTGTGATTTCTTTGTGATAACTTCACTTGCTGCACTGCTCCCTGCGTTGATTGAATTAACTGTTGTTGCCATAAAACCGTCCTTTCGTATTTGGTTTTACTCTCTCTTATTAAGTACATTTCATAACTCGGTTTTTTAATCCAAAACTTTAAGGTTTTATGGCAAATATTAAGAAACTTTTCTGTGTAATTTTTTTTACGCATTGCAAAAGAAATCAATAACTGCTACAATAAAACTTGAGGTAGTTATATGATTAAGAGAGAAGACAAAGATTTCCTTTTGGAAAGTTTACCTTTCAAATTGGAGCAAACTGCCAGAGTAGGTGAACTTATCGGAAGAAATTACTATAAGGAAAATTTAAAAGGACAAAAAGAAATTTTAGAAATTGATGAATTTGTTATTCTCAGTTATTTAAAAAAATATCCTAAGGCTTCTCAAGCAGAAATTTCAAAATTTTTTCTTAAAGGTAAAGCCCATATAGGAAAAATTCTTAACAATATGGAGCAAAAAGGCTACATCCAAAGAAGTGTCAAATTAGAAAACGGAAACAGAATAAAACATTCTAAACTTACCCCACTTGGTGAAAGAAACTACCAAAACACAGATGATAAATTCGGAATGCTGGCAATTAAGACTTTAGAATGTCTTACTAAGGAAGAAATTGAGTTGTTTACAAAGTTACTTGACAAATATAAACAACTTCTACTTAACAACTTTGATATCTCTTTTTAAAACATGTTGATTTTAGAAAATTCATTATTAAAACTCGTATGGATTAAATAATTAATATAAATAAATACGAGGTGAATTATGAACAAGAAATCGCATTATGTCAGTACTCTGACTTATCAAATGGAAGCAACAATGAAACTTTGTTACGGTTTTATGAAAAACTACTTTGAAGCAAGTGACAGGCACAGAATTTCTTTTGATGAATATGTAGTTTTAGATACTCTTATTTGCTACTCGCATTTAGATGCCAAACTTATATCTAAAACTCTCTACCGAAAAGAAACTGAAATTAAAGATATTCTGCTTAAACTTGAAAAGAAAAAATTAATTAGAAAAACCCAAAAATGAAATTCAAGTCAAAACCTATGAAATAACAGAAGAGGGAGACAGAATTTATAAAGAAACAGCAAACACTAAAGATGAATTAATAAGATTACTTGCAAAATTCTTGAGCGAAAATGAACTAATGAACTTTACCAAAACCCTTTTAAAAATTAAAGGAGTTTTGCTATCACTTAACAACAAAGATGCAATATTAAACAACTAATAAAAAGTTTTAAATCTAAAATAAAGATAATTGCTTTTCAAAATGTTTCCTCAAAAAAGAAGCCCTATGATATTTTGTCAAGCCATATTTATCAATTGCAGCAAGATGCTCAGGCGTTAAGTAACCGGCATTCTTGTCCCAACGATATTGTGGAAATTCTAATGCTAATTCTTTCATATACTTATCACGCGAAACTTTTGCAAGAATACTTGCGGCTGCAATAGAGGCAGATTTCCCGTCACCCTTGACTATATATTTCTGCGGGAATTTATAATTTTTTATCAACTTGTTTCCGTCAACTAAAGTTATAAATTTAGTCAATTCAGATTGATTTGCCACATTTTCACAGGCTAACTTCATTGCTTTTAATGAAGAATTCAAGATATTAAATTTTTCAATCTCATTAACTTCAACATTCACAATAGAATTTATTGAATATTTTAATATAATATCAAAAAGTTTGTCCCTAACCTTTTCAGATAATTTTTTAGAATCATTTAATTTTTCAAGATCGTTAACTAAAGTATCAGTAACCTCAGGAAAATAAACCGCGGCAGCAAAAACTCCACCTGCTGCAGGACCTCTGCCGGCCTCATCGGTACCTATTACAAATTGATATGTTTTATCAAAATCAAACAATTTATTCATTTTAATTTGATTTAACCTCTGCAAATAAATTTTCAAATGTAGGAAAAGAAATTCCTGCCCACTCAAACCCGTCTATCGTAATTTCTTTCTGCGCCAGCAACCCTGCAACATAAAAACTCATTGCAAGCCTGTGATCATTATATGTTTCTAATTCACATCCGCCATTTAATTCTGTTTTTCCACAAATTACCATACCCTCGGGAGTTTCATCAATATTTGCTCCAAGCGTTTTTAATCCGCTAACAACAGTTTTAATTCTATCAGACTCTTTATTCCTTAAGTCTTGAGCATCAGAAATAACTGTTTCACCTTCTGCTTGAGTTGCCAATACTGCAATAATAGGAATTTCGTCTATCAAACGCGGAATTATTTCACCTGAAATTTCACAACCTTTTAACTGAGAATATTCAACTTCTATATCTCCAACATCTTCACCGCAAACAACACGCTTATCAAGGATAGAAATTCTTCCGCCCATTTTTTTTATAACATCAAGAATTCCTGTCCGTGTGGGATTTAAACCAATGCTTCTCAAAATCAATTTTGAACCAGGTATCGTTAATGCCGCAACAATAAAATATGCAGCAGATGAAATATCACCACAAATTGTAATATCAATCGGAGTTAGTTCAGATTTTTCAATAGAAACAGAAAAACCGTCTGTTTTTATATTCGCCCCCATATATTTCAAAAGAATTTCCGTATGGTTTCTTGAAAGATACGGCTCAGAAAAAACAGTGACACCATTTGCCTGCATTCCTGCTAAAAGAACACATGATTTTACTTGCGCTGAGGCAATTTTAGAAGCATACTCAATAGAATGTAAATCACAACCGTTAATTAATAAAGGTGCAGTCTCTTTTGTTGAAATAATTTTTGCACCCATTAAAGATAATGGTTCAATAATCCTTTTCATTGGTCTTTTAGATAAACTTTGATCTCCCGATAAAATAGATATGAAATTTTGTCCTGCTAAAATTCCGGCACACAAACGCATTGTAGTACCTGAATTTCCACAATCTAAAACAGAATTTGGCTTACTCAAAATACCATTTGATTTTACACAAACTGTCTTATCTGAAATATATTCAATTTCAATACCTAAATTTCGAAAAACATTCATTGTCGATTTTGGATCTTGACCATCAGAAAAATTTCTTATAATCGACTTGCCTTTTGCTAAAGATGAAAACATAATGCTTCTATGAGAAATAGATTTATCTGAAGGAACTTCAATATCGCCTTTTATATATTTAAAATCTTTCTCTACCACCTTGCGCATAAATCCATATTACCATAAAATCATCTATTTAAACTACTATCCAAAATAGAAAATATATGATAGAATAGAATTGTTATGAATAAGAATTTTATTTTTGTTGGACTAGCGACAATCTTCGCTTTGTATGGAATGATTTGCATTGTGTCAGTACAATTAGCAAATATGTTTTTGACGTTTGCAATAATACTAAGTGGTATTTTACTTGCAGCATTCTTTATGTTTAAAGAAAAAATCTATACTTTAAGTATATATATCGTACCTGCAAGATATCACGCAGGTATTAATGCAATTAAAAACGAAAGTTGTACAGTAAATTATTACCCTGGAGACAAACTTTTGGTTGCTGATAATACGGCTAAAAATGAATGTAATAAAAGATATTTTATAATAAAGAACAATTCAATAGGCAAAATTTGGTATAATATTTGCAGAAACTTCAACAGATATTCAACCTTAGGTTCATTGACTGAATTTTGCAGAAAATATACGGCAGTAGATATTCTGGTTGAGAAAGACGAAACAAAACCTAAGAAAAAAGTTATTGACAGAACAGAATACAAAAAACCAGAACCTGTTAATAAAATAAAACAACAACAGAAACAACAAACGAAAGGTCCTGAAATTGTTGAATTTAGCAGTCTTCAAACAACAAATAAAGCCCAAGCAACTACTAAAGAAGAAGAAATGGTTGGACTAGAAGAGTTTTTAACAATGGGCGAAATAATGCAAAAATCTGCTCAAAAAGTTAACATAAACACTGCAACAGCAGGAGAACTTACTGTTTTGAACGGAATTAACATTGCCATTGCAAAAAAACTTGTAGAGCATAGAAACCTGAATGGTGACTTCAAGTCAATAGATGAATTTATAGAACTGGCAGGAGTTGGAGAACATTTTATACCTCAAATCAAGAATTTAGCAGTTCTCAGCGACAAGCCTCATACACCTGATGATGCGCCAAATGAAGGAAGATTGCTTGATTGGTAGAAACAATTAACATATACAAACTAATTCCAAAGACATCGGTAGAAGGTCCCGGCAATAGATTTTGTATATGGGTTCAAGGTTGCAAGCATCATTGTAGCGGATGTTTTGCTAAGCAGACTTGGGAATTTGGAATAGGAAAAGATTATAATATTGATGAATTATTCGTCCAAATAAAAAGCATTCCTGATATTGAAGGGATAACTTTACTTGGAGGAGAGCCTTTTGAACAAGCAAGTTCGCTTGCAACTTTAACACAAAAAGTAAAACAATCAGGGCTTTCTGTAGTTTGTTTTACCGGCTACAAGATAGAAGAACTTGAAGCCTCAACAAAACCCGAAATTCATAACTTGCTAAAAAATATTGATTTGCTGATTGATGGGAAATTTGAAAAAGAAAAGTTTGATTTATCTCGTCCTTGGGTTGGTTCATCAAATCAAAGATATCTTTTTTTAACAGACTTTTACTGTTGGGATGATTTAAAAAATTATCACAACAAAATTGAAATGCGAATTGCTCAAGACGGAAAGTTAGAAATTAACGGAATGGGAGATTTTGAAAATATACAAGAAAAATTCTGTTTACAACTCGGGAAAAATAATATAAAATAGCATAGAAAGAGAGTTACAAAATGAATAACAATATAATAATGCAATTATCAAGGCTTTTTAGAGCAAGATTTCCTTATATTTATCTAACTACGTGGGAAGAAGAACGAGCAATAAATTTAATAAAAAAAATGGCTGTATCTGAAAAATTGATAAAAGTAACCAGAGAAGTCTACATCTGGACACAAACAAAAGGTTTTGTTCTAAACGGGGAAGAAATTGAAGGAACAATTTCACCTGATAAAGCCTTGGATTTTATCAGAAGATGTAATAAAAATGCAATATTTATAATGTGTGACTTTCATGTATATTTCGGAGTAAAAGGCAGACAAATAGATTATAATGTTGTTAGAAAAATCAGAGATAATATTTCAGAACTAAAAACAAGCAAATACAGGAAAAACGTGATTTTTATGGCGCCTGAATTATTAATTCCAGAAACTATGCAAAAAGAGATTTCCATAGTTGATTTGCCACTTCCTACGCTTGATGAAATTAAAACAAAACTTGAAAAAATGATTGCTCAAAATAGGCAAATTGATACAACAGGTCTGAATGATGATGGCAAAGAAAAACTTTGCAAAGCTGCATTAGGTTTAACATTACAAGAAGCAGAGAACGCATTTGCACTTGCTATGGTTAATGATGGAAGAATTGATGAAAAAGATATAGATATTATACTAAGCGAAAAAATGCAAGTAATTAAAAAGACAGGCATACTTGAATTTATAAACACAGATATAAAAGTTTCAGATATTGGAGGTTTAGAAAACCTAAAAAGTTGGCTTAATAAAAGAAATAACTCCTGGTCAGAAGCCGCAAAAAAATACTGCCTCCCTGCTCCTAAAGGGGTATTAATAACAGGAGTTCCGGGTTGCGGTAAAAGTTTAACCGCAAAAGCAATGAGTGCTGCTTGGCAATTACCGTTATTAAAACTGGATTTTGGAAAAATATTTTCAGGAATAGTAGGAAGTTCTGAAGAAAACATGAGAAAAGCCATTAAAACTGCAGAGGCAGTAGCACCATCTATTCTTTGGGTGGATGAAATCGAAAAAAGTCTTAGCGGAGTAAATTCAAATGGCGATAGCGGAACTTCATCCAGAATTTTTGGGACATTCCTTACTTGGATGCAAGAAAAAACAGCACCTGTTTTTGTAATTGCAACAGCAAACAACATAAGCGGATTACCGGCAGAATTACTAAGAAAAGGCCGTTTTGATGAAATTTTCTTTGTCGACCTTCCAACAAAATCAGAAAGAAAAGAAATTTTTAAATTACATTTAGAAAAAAGACTTAAAGATGAAGAAGTAGCAAGTAAAATTCAACTAAATGATGAATTATTCGAAAAACTTGCAGATTTAACAGAAGGCTTTGTTGGGGCAGAAATCGAGCAGATTGTAATATCTTCATTATATGAAGCGTTTTTCCAAAAACGACCATTAGAAATTACTGATCTAGAAACCACAATAAAAAATATTGTACCTCTATCCGTAACCCAAAAAGAACAAATACTTGCACTACGACAATGGGCAAATATCAGAGCCGTTACAGCGACAAAAAAAGAAGATATGACCCAATATGCAACAAGTTCTGTCAGCGATAGCGAAGATGATATAAAAACGACACGAGGCGGAAGAGCATTAGACCTATAATAAAAAAGGAATAATTAATAAAATGTCAATTACTCTAATGGCATACCCGATGGCATTTCTTATTGCTCCGGAAGAAGCCAAAAAAGAACAATTAAGAATAAAAACAGATGACAAAAATAAAAATCAATCTGTCGCAACAGAAAATCTAAAGTTCATAAAAGTTATGACAAATGTCGAAAACAATGAACTAGAAAGATTTATGACTGAGGTCGGAACTTTTCAATTTGATAATAAACATTTTTTTGTGAATTCAACAAACCTTGATATCAAAATTGAAAAAATCGACGATATCATAACTTTTTCACTTTCAGGAACAGATAACCCAACAATTCTTTTATCTTCATCTGAGGCTTTATTTACAGATTTAGACAGAATTGCACATAGAAATGTAAGACTTATCAATAATAAAGAAATTTTTTATTATAACTACACAACCAATTACACTTCTATTAAAGAAATATACACAGAATTAAAAAAACAAAAAGCCAAACAAATTCGCGAAACCGATACAAATGAACTAACAGCAAATCTGAAAGGACAATATATAAGGTACTACAAACTACTTCCTGATGAACGCTTTATGCTGGAAGTAGAGCAAAAAGTTACAATAATGGATATCGGAAAATTCGAACAATATTCAGATCAATATAATTCATATACTTTAACTAATCTTAAAATAAAAACTAATATAAAAACAGAAGAAGAACTTAAACACCTTTTAGAACAAGTAAGATACGGCTATTATGAAGGCGGACAAACACCCTTAAGAAACAGTTATGCTGATTTAAAATGGGTATTAAAAGACGGATATTACGTTGCTGAATTTTCCGGTCAAAATAATACCGCGATTACAAAAGAAGCAGAAATTCTTTTTAGAAAAATGAACATTGCTGCAAAACGAGATTTAAGATTGGTCAATGAAACTTCTACTGTAATATATACCTACAACACAAATTACACAGACAAAGGTGTTTTATTGAATACTCTATATGAACACGGAGCAACAGAAATAACAGAAAATAATGATGAAATTTCCTGCAAACTGTTTAATATGGAAATGAAATACTACAAAAACGAAACAAACGCCTATGTCCTTGATATTACCCAAAATTCAAATAAAGCCGAATGCGAAGATGTAATTCATGATTTGAATGAAGAATACGGTTTAAATATGCAAGAAATAACATACAACAAAATAAAAGAACGCTTACAACAAGAAAACTTAAATCTTGATAGCGAAACAGTTTTAGATGACAACACAATAGTTTTAACTATTGAGATATAAAAAGAAGGTTTACAAATATGGGCAAAATGAAAATAAAATTGCTACCTGACGGAACAATTCAAATGGAAACAGAAGGCGTAAAAGGAAAAAAATGTATGGATTATGCAAAAGTTCTTGAGCGCTTGACTGATGCGAAAATATATCGCTTAAATAAAACCGATGAATTCTACCAAAAAGAAATATTAGAAGTAGAAGATAATCAAAATTTAGAAGAAATCCAAGAACTAAAAAATACTGAATATTAACTTAAACAAAACCCCTTTGTAAACACAATAAAATTGCAAAGACTAAAAGTTTATAGTAAACTTATATCAGAAAGGCTGGAATAATGGCAATAAGAAAAGTTTTGAAATACGGCGAACCATCATTAAGAGAACCGTCAAAAGAAGTACATAAAGTTTCAAGAAAAATAAGTGATTTAGTAAGAGATTTGTTAGATACAATGTATGCCCAAAACGGAGTTGGGCTTGCAGCCCCGCAAATTGGTGAAAATGTTAGAGTTTTTGTTATCGACGTTTCAACTAACAATGAACCTCTTAATCCGCTTGTTTTCATCAATCCTAAAATAATCAAAAAAAGCGGTGCCATAATCAGTAATGAAGGCTGCTTGAGTTTTCCTGAAGCATATACCAATGTCAAAAGATACAAAAATGTTATGATAAAAGCATTGAATGAACACGGAAAATCATTTGTAATGGAAGCAAAAGACGGAACATTGCTAGCAAGAGCAATTCAACACGAAAATGATCACTTGGACGGAATATTATTTATAGATCACTGCATGAACAGATTTGAAACCGAAGAAGTTCTAAAAAAATATAAACTACCGGATCTTGATGTTGATAAATTAATAGATGAAAAAGAATTAGAGGAAGAATTAAACAAGAATGATTAAAATTGTATTTTTCGGGACTCCTGACATCGGGCTAAAATCTTTAGAATACTTATACAACTCTGACAAAATAGATATTTTGGCAGTTGTAACTCAACCTGACAAACCCGCAGGCAGAGGTCACAAAATACAAATGTCACCAATCAAAAAATTTGCTCTTGAAAAAAATATTCCGATATTTCAGCCAAAATCGATTAGAAAAGAACCTGAAATTATTGAAGCACTAAAAAATTTACAACCGGATTTTTTTGTAACATTTGCATTCGGTCAAATTTTATCTCAAGAAGTTCTTGATATTCCAAAATACGAAACAATAAATCTTCACGCATCACTATTGCCAAAATATAGAGGTGCAAATCCTATCCAAAGAGCGATTATAAACGGAGATACCGAAACAGGTATCTGCACAATGATAACAGAACTTGGATTAGATTGCGGAGATATATGTATTAAATTACCAATTCCAATTTCCCAAACAATGAATTGCCAACAACTATGGGACGAAATTGCAGAAAAATCACCTGAACTTATTGAACAAACACTTGAAGGACTTGTTAATAAAACTTTAACCCCTCAAAAGCAATGCGAAAACGGGGTTTGTATGGCAAATAAATTAACAAAAGAAGAATGCCTGATTGACTGGAATAAATCCAATGTAGAAATTCATAATCTCGTTAGAGGAATATGCCGCTGTCCTGGCGCATATTTTATGTACAATTCCAAAATAATTAAAGTTATTGAATCAAAACCTGTTGACGGAACTTTTGAAATAGGAAAAATTGAAGTAAATTCAAAAGAAGGTATTGATATCGGCTGCGGGAAGGGACTTTTGAGGATATTAAAAGTCAAACCTGAAGGCAAAGGCGAAATGCCTGCAAGAGATTGGTATAACGGAGTAAAAAAATAAAATGATTACAAAAGGTATTAGAGGCGCAATTACAGTAGATGAAAATACTGAAACTTCAATTAATGAGGCTATTTCTATACTTTTAAATGAAATGATAAATCAAAATAATATTGATATTAAAAATATATCACACGTTATTTTTACGACAACCAACGACCTTAATGCAACATTTCCCGCTAAATTTGCAAGAAATCATTTGGGGTTTGAAAAAACCGCAATGATGTGTTTTCACGAACTTGACGTACCCAATTCACTACCTATGTGCCTTAGAGTACTTATTGTCTTAAACTGTGAAGAAACTTTTGAACCTGAATTTGTGTACCTTAAAGGTGCTCAAAATCTACGTAAATAAATTTCAAATCATATATTATAGTTTTCTTTAAATTATCCTACAAATTTTCAAAACAAAGTATTAATAAAAAAAACAGACAAGTTGCCTTGTCCGCTCATTTCATTTCTGAAACAAAAAAGGATTCACATTAACCTATACCTCGTTACAAATGAATAATTGGTCATATAAAACTCTCCCAACCATTCATCACATATATATAGTACAATAAAGTATATAAAATATCTAACATTTGTATATACTTTTTCATAAAGTTTTTACATAACACAAACCTAAATCATGGCAAACTCAATAATAACAAGGATTTTTGAGTGCAAACGAATCGAAGAAAAATTTTACAATTCATATTGTAAAATTCCTGCAAAAAAGTATTGCCTAACCGCAAAGATTAGGCAAATACAACAATTCTGAGAGTTTATAAAATTAAATATAAATAAAGATTAACTAAGATAATCTTCTTATAATTTCATGAGCTTCTTCACATTCATCAAAAGTATCCGTAATTTTTTCAGCATATTTTAATGCTTCATCATTATTGCCAAGTTTTTCATTACACTTTGCAAGACTTAATAAGACATTGACATTCATTGGAACCTTTTCGAGCATACTTTCAAAAATAGATTTTGCCTGCTCATAATTACCCAATTCGTAGTAACATAAACCTAACAAATTTTGAGCATCAGGTAATTTTTCAAGTTCATATGCTTTGACCAAATAAGTTTTAGCCATCTCATAATCACCTAAAAGATGATAAATTCTACCTGCAATAAACAGCAAAAATGCTGATTCAGTACACATTGGCAAAACTTTGTCTATTTGCTCTTTTGCTTGTTCAAACTGCTTCAAATGAGTTTTGTTTAAAGCAGAAAATGCTAATGCCGTCGGATTTTTGTCATCAATTGCTATTGCTTTCTGATACATTTCATCTGCTTTTTCAAATTGAGATGTAGAATGCAAATAATTTGCATACTCTACAACAATTGAATAATTATTCGGATCAAGTTCGTATGCTTTTTCAAATTCATCTTTTGCATAATCAAAAAGTCTTTTGTTCAAATATATTACACCCAAATCTTTATGAGCAATAGCAAAAGAAGGATTTAAACCGCAAACTTTTTTCAATATCTGCTCTGCCCTATCCGGTTCATCAGCCTTTTGACATAACACAGCCAATTCATAATAAGTCTGATATGAAACTGTACCTTGCTTAATAATTCTTTCATATACCTCTTTTGCATTAGCATATTGGTGGGTCAATATATAAATATTAGCAAGTTTTTTCAATATATGAACGGCTTTTGGCATCATAAGCACCAATTGCTTTAATATAGATATCGCAACTTCATATTGTCCAAGAACCTCATAACAACAAGCAAGGTTATATTTATAATTAGGTTTTTGAGGATATGTTGCAGCAAGATATTTATAATGTTCAATTGCTTCTTTAAATTTTCCGGCCTTAACCTCAGATAATGCCCAAGCCACAATATAACTGTCTTCTTCAGGCTCGTTTTTATGTGCCTTTTCAAAATATTCACACGCTTGGCTATGCTTGTTTTGTAACTGTAAAATTGATGCCATATTAAAAAATGTCAAACCATCTTTATCATTAATTTTTGATGCTTTTTCGTATGCTTCAAATGCCTTATCTAAATTTCCTATAGTCAAATATGATGTACCAAGATTGTTATACAATTGAATATTTTCAGGATTCATTTCAATTGCCTTTTCAAGATAAGTAACACTCTCTTCAAAACGCTTCGCTGCCATACAAGCCGTTCCTAAAATGTAATATATTGAATAATCATCTTCTTGAACCAATTCCAAAGCCTTTTGACCAGTTTCTATCGCATTATCATATTCTTCTAACTTGATATAAACAATTGCAAGGCTCTTATATGCATCTATATATTCAGGTCTCAACTCCAAAACTTTTTGATATACATGCTTTGCTTCTATCAATTCAGAAAGACTATCATAACAACAGCCCAAATAATACCAACATAAAGCATCTTCTGGCCTATATTTAACAACCTCTTCCAATATTGAACGTGCAGCCTTAAAGTTTTCAAGATTAACCTCACATAATGCCAACAATCTTAAAGCATCGTAATCCTTTTCATCTTTTTGCAAAATCTCATTCAACACAGATTTTGCTTGTTCATACTGCCCGTCTTCTATTATTCCGTATAATCTATCTATTTCTTTATCTTCCATAACAATATTATTATATCACAAATGAAAAAAGGAGCAGAAATTCCGCACTTTTTAACTAATTTTTACGACTTGTTATGCGAAATTCTTGCGTTTAATCCAATCTTGACTAAAGTATTTATAACATCTTGTGGTAAATACGAAAGTATTTGTGCAAATTTTGCATCTTTACCAATTAAATAAGAACTTTTTACTCGCTTTTTCAGAGAAATTTCCATAATTTTATTAGCAACAACTTTTACATCCAACCCCTTGCTTGTATTTGAAAGTGCATTATCCTTTAAGAATTTTAACTCCTTTGCATACTCAATATTATTACTCAAAACCTGCTCATTTGAATTAACTGATTTTTCCCAAATTGGAGTCGCAATTACCCCTGGTTTTACAGAGACGACTTCAATATTCTTATGGTTTTCAATGGCAAAAGCATTAAAAAAAATATCCAGACTTCTTTTAGATGCACAATAAGGACTAATAAAAGGGAAATGTCCAAAACTTGCCATTGAACTAACATTTATTATTCTTGAATTATCTAATACCGGCAATAAATTTTGTACAAATTCTATATGCGAAAAAGTATTAATTTGAAATTGCTCATTTAACTTATCTATCGGAAGTACCTCGATAGGACCTGCAACAACAGCACCAGCAACGTTTATCAAAATATCTATCTTAGAAACTTTAGATTTGATATACTCTGCTGCTTCAACTATTGAGTTTCTATTAACCAAATCAATATAAAAATAATCTGTATTACTTAATTCATTTGAAATTTTATCAGAATTTCGATAACCGGCAAAAACACTAAAATCACTACAACTCGAATATAATTTAGTAAGTTCTTTACCAATACCGGAAGTAGAACCGGTTATTACAACAACCTTTTTATTATCCATTTATCCTCCAATAAAAAACAATCTCCGCTCATAATTGAACAAAGATTGTTTCGTAAAACTTGACTCCACCGGTTTACATACCCATATAAGATGCAAACAGTGGTAAATAAAGTGCTGCTGCTAAGACAAGTACAATAGAACCAATAACAACAAGCATAATCGGCTCAATCATCTTTGTCATAACATCAATAATACCATCCAACTGCTTATCAATATAACTAACAGCCTGACCTAACATATCCCCCAAACGACCGGATTGCTCACCTGTTGCAATCATAAATAAAATCATTTTAGGCATTGTTCTTGTTGATCTTAATGCTGCAGACAAATGCTGACCTTGTCTAACCTTTGCAGTAGCCTCAACAACTCTTGTTTCCAAGGTATGGTTTGTAAGTGTCAAATTAGATAATGTTAAACATTCCAAAATAGGAACACCCGCATCATAAGCAACTTGCATTACTGATATAAAGTTTGCAAAATGTGAATACTGCAACAAGTCAGAAATTACAGGGATTTTTAATGCCAAAGCATCAATTTTCCAACGACTAGGCTTCCACTTAAATAAGAAACTTATGAAAAATGAAATAGCGGCAATTACAAGAGGAATACCAAGCCAATTCTTTTTCATAAACAGACCAGCCGACATAAGCGTTCGGGTAATCCAAGGTAATTGCATACCCATTGAATCGAACATATCTTTAAATACAGGGAAAACGAATACTAACATGACAATAATGATAAATCCAGCAAGAAGTATAACGAATACCGGATACATCAATGTACCTGTAACTTTGCTACGAATTGCCGCTTGTTTATTAAGCAATTCTAACAAACGATCCAATGTTTTTTCCAATTCACCGTAATCTTCACCGGCCTTTACCAAACCGATATAAACTTGACCAAACTGTTCAGGATATTTTGCAACAGTACCAGCAAATGTTCCACCGTTCATAATTTGACGTCTTAATTCACTAGCAACCTGACGAATTCTCAATTTCGCTGAATCTGTTTCAATAAACATCAAAGATTCAATAATCGGAATACCCGCTGCTGATAGGATTTGCATTGTAGAAGTAAAATCTATTTGCTCAGCAAGCCCAAGTTTTGGCATCTTCCCTGCCTTTTTGACAGAAGCCTTCTTGGTTGTTGTAACAACAGCATCTTCTTCTACTATATTTGTTGCAAGAAGTCCCAAATCCCTGACAGCCTGACGTGCACTTCTCACGTCAGTAGCTTCAACTTTACCTTTTACAAGTTCATTTGACCCATCTTGTTTTAATGCGGTATATAAATATATTGTCATAAATTATTCACCTATTCTCCTGCCATACCAAGAACTCTGACAAACTCTTCTATTGTTGTTTCACCGTTCAAAATATGTCTTATACAAGAATTATGTAATGTTGTCATTCCATTTGCAACAGCAGCTTCTTCGATTTCCAAATCATGAGCACCCAATGCCACAAGTTTCTTAATTTCTTTGGTAATCTGCATAATCTCATAAATACCAAGACGACCTTTATAACCTTGGAAATTACACTTGTTACAACCTTTTGCCTTGTAAATTTGAGTTTTTGTTATACGCTCAATTTCTTCCGGATTCAAAGTTACAAGTTTTGCTTCTTCTTTTGTCGGATAATAAGGTTCCTTACAATCATCACACAATTTTCTTATAAGACGCTGTGCAATAACACCTGATAATGTAGATGAAACAAGATAATCTTTTGCACCCATTTCAATCAAACGGGTAACTGTAGCCGCTGCGGAGTTCGTGTGAACCGTACTTAATACAAGGTGACCTGTTAACGCAGCT
>CASELF010000068.1 GCA_949288725.1 uncultured bacterium | reverse complement strand
GTTTTTAACAGGTCAGACACTGTTTATTCTCTTTTTGGGAATTATGGCATTTTCACTTGCCACAGCAGGCGGTGTTTTGATGGCAAAACTTATGAACCTGTTTTCTAAAACAAAAATCAACCCGCTTATCGGTTCTGCAGGAGTTTCCGCAGTTCCGATGGCAGCACGTGTATCAAACAAAGTTGGTCAGGAGGCTGATCCTCAAAACTTCCTGTTGATGCACGCAATGGGGCCGAATGTATCAGGTGTTATCGGTTCTGCCGTTGCAGCAGGTGTATTGCTTTCTCTTTGCAACTAAGGTTTGATTTTATCTATAAACATTAAAAATCACTTATTGAATTTTCAATAAGTGATTTTTTTATTCAAAAGAATAAAGTAAGATGCTGAAACAAGTTCAGCATAACCCGTTCGTAGATTTTATTTGCTTTTAATAAAAGAATATGTCATTCCGAATTTATTTCGGAATCTACTCCGTTCAAATATTACACTGAATTTCTAAGTAGATGCTGAAACAAGTTCAGCATGACATTTTGGAGTGGGGGTTATATTCTTTCGATTGTGTCATTGCAAATTAATTTCGGAATCTGTTTTGTTTTGAAAAGATGCTTCATTTTTTAGGATCCTGAAACAAGTTCAGGATGACTTGTCTCATTACAACACTAATACATCATTGAAAATTTATTATAAAATCTTCTTCTTATTTATAAAGAGTCCATTTTATTGCATAAAAAATTGCGCTTGGCGCGATTCGAACGCGCGACCTATCCCTTAAAAGGGGAGTGCTCTACCTGCTGAGCTACAAGCGCAAATATCTATTTATACTTCCTAGTGACGATGTTACCACCGCGTAGCCTTATAGTAGCAAGAACAAAATTTATTGTCAACTCTTTTTTATAATTATTTTTAAAGGCTCAATATTATTGAGCCTTTTTTTGTTATTCGATGTTAATAAATTTTCTTGCACATTCAAACATTGTGTTTAAAAGTGCTGCATTACTGTTTAGGTTCATCCCGTTTGCTTCAAGAACTTGTTTTATTCTGTCTTCCCACAGAGTATAGATATCACTTTTATCTAGTTCTAAGACTTGCCCGATTGTGGATAATTCTTTATAATCTATTGGAATCGGGTAGGCGCCTCTTAGCATATCAACCATATCCACTCGTCTTTTTCTTGGAAATGCTTTTAGAAAATTTATAATACTTATTCCTTTTTCTTCTATTACATTTTTTAGCAGTTCCAATGTATCATCTTGGAGTATGGGTTCTTGTGGAATTTTGTATTCTTCAAATTCCTCAGGTGAAATGTTCATTACTGTTGCAATTCTTTCGATTGTTGTTCCTCTTGTTGAAAATGGAATGGTTTCATCTATCAAATTATATACATAAGAAAGGGTTACTCCTATCATTTCTGCAAAGTCTTTTTTATGTAGTTGATTTTCTTCTAAGAATTTTGCGACTTTTTCTGAACTTTTTAATGTTTTTGTTTCGTGTTTCATTTCAGATACCTCATTTTTCTATAATTTAATAATTACTTATCTTTTTGTTAAGCATACGGTTGATATACCATTTTGGTAATTTTTATTTAAGTTAAAATATTAAATATAATGTAATTTGTACAATAAAGGATTAGTAATGAAATTAATAGCAGGATTAGGAAATATTGGAGAAAAATATTGTTTTACTCGTCATAATGCAGGGTTTATGGTAGTTGATAAGATTGCACTTGAAAAAGGTGTATCATTTAAAGAAGAGAAAAGATTGAAATGTTTTCTTACAAAATTCAAATCCGGAACTGAAGAATATATGCTGATTAAGCCAACAACCTTTATGAATTTGTCAGGTGAGGCCGTTCAATTGGTTATGAATTATTATAAAATTTCTGTGAATGATATTATAATTATTTTTGATGATTTGTCATTGGATGTTGGCAAAATGAGGTTTAGAGCAAACGGCTCTGATGGTGGGCATAACGGTATAAAATCTGTGATTAAATCATTAGGAACAAAAGATATTGCAAGGTTAAAAATCGGAATAGGTCCGCAACCTCCAATTCCGTCAGAGGCTTTTGTTTTACAGAATTTTACGGCTGAGCAGTTAGAATTATTAAAGCCTGTTATAAAAAAATCAGTTGATGCTGTTGAATATTATTTTGAAAACGGAATTAGCAAAGCACAAAATATGTATAATTAACGGGTTTGTATATTTGTTTGTTTGGTGTTATAATTTCGAAAGACTTAGGGTATTAAGGAGTGAAATAAATGAGTTTACAGTTGGCGGAGCAGTTTGAGGCTAATGAACAATATGAACAAGCATTAGAAGAATATAAAAAAGAATATGAAAATAATAATAAAGATGTTTCTATATTGGAACGTTTAGGACATTTATCTTTAGTTTTGGAACGTCCTGAAGAAGCCGCAAAATATTATTATGAAATTTTGCAAATAGATGTATCTAATACTCTTGCTTTTGAACAATTGATGCAAATTTATGAAGATACGGACAGATATAAGTATTATATTTATCGTGGTAATAAAAATACTTTGGAAGGTAAATTAGAATTTGCTATAAATGATTTTAAAAAGGCTTTAGCTTGTTGTTCTGATGATGAAACAGGTCAAATTATGACAAGGCTTACTCTTGCTAATTTATATTTGAGTACAGGCAAAAAAGATAAGGCTATTGATGAATACAATCTAATATTGGAACATGACAATGTTAATGAAGAAATTTATTTGCAATTAGCGGATATTTATCTTAAAGATGAAGCCTATCCAAGTGCTATATATGTGTTAAATAGAGCAAAAGAAAAAGGCTTGGATAATGATAGAATTCGAGAAGCGCTTGCTGCTGTATATTTAAAAAGCGGAGATAGCGAGCACGCAATTGAATATACAAAAGATGAATTGTTGAAAATTCAATGCTTGTTGGAACAAGGTAAGTTATCAGAAGCAAATGATAAACTTCTTAATTTGCCTGAGGAGTATAAGCAGGTTCCGAGATATTTAACTTTAATGGCTCAATATTATTATTCTGCCAAAGATTATGACAAATCGCTTGAATATGTTGAAGAATTTAATAAAAAACAACCTAATTCACCATTAACATATCAAATGCGAGCGCTAATATATGAAGAAAAAAATGATGATTATAATGCTCATTTGAATTGGGGCAGATATAATATGCTGCGAGGCAATAGAGATGTTGCAGTCAATGAATTTCTTCAAGCAGTAAAACTTAATGATAAAGATGTGAATGTTTTATTTACACTTGCTGATATGCTTACTGAAAGCAATGAAATCAACCATGCTGCTGAATATTATGAAAAAATTGTGAAAATTGATCCTAAAAATAAAGAAGCGTTGAGAAAACTTGCTGATTATCGTGAAAGTATCGGCGATTATCATAAGCAAACTGATTATCTTGAAATGCTTTATGTTGCAGATAAAAGAGATTTGGATTCTTTGAAAAGACTTGCTGCTGCTTACGAAAAAATTAAATCAAAGCAAAATGCTATTGATGCTTATAAAAAATATATTGAATTATCTAATGATGATGTCGAAATTAAGAAGGCTCAACATAAATTGGATAAACTTCAAAATCTTGCAGGTGACTCTGAGGATGTTGGTCTAATTGATAAGATTATGTCAATATTTTCCAAAAAGTAATGTTCATTAACTTTTATCACATTTTTATAAAAAAGAAGTCTTTTATGGCTTCTTTTTTTGTATAATAAAATCATAGTTTAAATAAGGGGCATTATGAGCAGATTTATTGGAATTCTAGGAATAGTTTTAATTTTTGCTATTGCATATTTTATGTCTAATAATAAAAAATTGATAAATTATAAAACTGTAGGCATGGGATTTTTATTACAAATCTTGTTTGCAGTTTTTATTTTTAAGGTTAATTTTGGACAGGAATTGTTCAAGTTGATTGGTAAATTTATCCAAAAACTTCTTGTATTTGCAAGTCAGGGTGGAGAATTCGTTTTTGGCGGATTGATGAACGAAAAGTTTGGAGAAATGTTTATTCATCATGGCGGTGCTATATTTGCATTGCAATTGATATCATCAATGATATTTATGATGATATTAGTGAATATTTTGTATCATTACGGAATTATGCAAAGAGTTGTTGCATTTTTGGGTAAGGGAATGAATAAATTATTAGATGTTAGCGGTGCAGAGGCTTTGTCTAACGTTGCAAGTGCTTTTGTCGGTCAGATTGTTGCTCAGATAATGATTAAACCTTATCTTGCGAATTTGACACGCTCTGAACTTTTGGCTTCTATGGCTGGTTCATTGGCTTGTATTTCCGGTTCGATTATGCCTATTTATATCAAAATGGGTATTCCTGCTGAGTATTTGCTTGCTTCTTCTATTATGGCAGCGCCCGGTGCTTTAGTTATTTCAAAAATTGTTTATCCTGAGACCGGTGATCCTGAAACAAGTCAAGATTTTAAAATTTCGGTTAGCAAGCGTAATAGACAGCATGTCAATGTTTTTGATGCTATTTCTTCAGGTGCTTCTGAGGGGATGAAGGTTGGTATCAATGTTGTTGCTATGATTTTGGCACTTGTCGCTCTTGTTGCTATGATTGATTGGTTTTTAGGCGGGTTTGGCAATTTCGTTGTTAAATATCTTCATTTCAATTTGGCATCTATTGGGTTTGATTTAACTCAATTATCTTTGAAGATGATTTTGGGTAAAATATTTGCATTGTTTGCTTTTGCAATGGGTGTACCAATACATGAAGCAACAACTGTCGGTGGGTTGATGGGAACTAAACTAGTTTTGAATGAGATGGTTGCTTATATGGATTTGACTAATCCTGCTTTGCATCTTTCTCAAAAATCCTTCCTTATCGCAAGTTTTGCTCTTTGTAGTTTCGGAAATTTTGGTTCTATCGCAATTTTATTAGGTGGTATTGGAGAATTGGCCCCTAACCAACGTAAGAATTTGGCAAGGTTGGGTGTTAGAGCATTAATTTGCGGTACTTTGACTTGTTATATGTCTGCTTGTATTGTCGGAATTTTATTCAATTAATAAGGTATAATTTTTGTATGGAAATAATAAGAGATTTAAGAGAAATTCCTAATTTATCAGTAGCACTTGGTTTTTTTGATGGTTTGCATCTTGGACATCAGGCTGTTATCGGGTGTGCGGTTAATTTTGCACAAGAAAATAATTGTCCTGCTGCTGTTGTCACTTTTAAGCATCATCCGTATTGTTATTTGCAAGGAATGAAGGCTCCTAAATATATTTTGACGTTGGATGAAAAATATCGCTTGATGGATGGCTTGGGGGTTGATTATGTTGTAGAATTAGACTTTGACAAGATTAAAGATTTATCCGCAGAAGAATATGTTAGAGATATTTTGGTTAAATATTTTTCGCCAAAGGCTATTTCTACCGGTTTTTCTCATTTCTTTGGTAAAAACAAGTCCGGTAATGTCGGTCTTTTAACGGAATGGCAAAAAAAATATAACTATACATATTTTGCGACTCCTGCAAAAATGCTTTATGGTGTTCGAATAAGTTCTACTGCTATTAGAAATTATATTAACGAAGGTAATGTTGATTTGGCTCAGTCACTTTTGGGCAGAAAATTTGCAATTGAAGGTACTGTTCAAAAAGGTAAAAGGAAAGGTCATAAAATTGGTTTTCCAACAGCAAATCTCTTTTATCCGTTAGAAATTATTCAGCCGCCAAGAGGTGTTTATGATGTTAATGTCATTTTAGAAAACGGTTCAAGGCATAGAGGTATTGCTAATTATGGAATATGCCCTACTGTTTCTTCTTCCGGCATTACTACGTTTGAAGTTCATATTTTGAATTTTGATGAGAATATTTATGGTAAAAATATTAAGGTCGAATTTAATCGCAAAATTAGAGATGAAATTAAATTTGAAAATATTGATCAGTTAAAACTTCAAATATCTTTTGATATAAATTCTCTCAGGTAATTTTTATATAACTGTCATCGAAAAATAAGGTTTCTGTTTTTCGGGGTTTTGATTTTTTATCTTTGTTATATAATTTACTTAGAGGATATAATTATGTTGTTAGAATTTTTACAATCAAAAATACATAGAGCAACCGTTACTGATGCAAATTTGAATTATGTTGGCTCTATTACTATAGACGAAACACTTTTAAAAAATGCAAAAATGAGAGAATGGCAAAAAGTTGAAATTCTTGATGTAAATAACGGGGAACGTTTTCAAACTTATATAATTAAGGGTAAGGCTGATTCCGGTGAAATTTGCTTGAATGGTGCAGCTGCCAGAAAAGTTCAAAAAGGTGACAAAATTATTATTGTTACTTATGGCCAATTTGAAGAAAGTGAACTCCAAAATTATAAACCAACTATTGTTATTGTTGATGATAATAACAAAATTGTTGAAGTTAAATAGTTTTTGTTAAGTTTGTAAATATCATTTATTTTTTTAATTTTATTGTTATTTTTTGTACTACTTGCATTGTTGCAGGTAGTATGTTGTATATTTTAGTTTTAATTATTTTGTTTTTAGAAAAATATTTATTGAATTTCTTTGATTTCTTAAAATATTAATTTCTCTTTATATAATCTTTATACTTAAATATCTTGACCTTTGGGGCAAATCTTTTTATAGTAAAAAAGTAATCTTTATAGATTGATTAGACATAGATAGAAAGAGGTTAGTATGACAGAGTTTACACACGCTAGGCTAGACGGAAAAATTTACACCGAAGAATCAGTTAAAAAGATTATCAAGGAACAGAATATAAAATTTATAAAACTTCAGTTCGTTGATATAAATGGTCAAGTCAAAAATATGTCGATTCCATCAGAACATATAGATAAGGCTTTGAATAACGAAATAATGTTGGATGGTTCATCTATAAAAGGTTTTAGAAGTATTGAAACATCAGATATGTTTTTCCATCCGGATATTAACAGTTTTCAAGTTTTGCCATGGAGAGGTTCTAATGGCGTTAATTCAGCAAGATTGATTTGCGATATATATAATGCAGATGGAACACCTTTTGAGGGCTGCCCAAGATGTAACTTGAAAAGAGTTATGCAAGAAGCAGAGAAAATGGGATTTTCTATGAATATCGGTCCTGAAGCAGAATTTTTCTTATTCGCAAAGGATAAAGACGGCAATGTTACAACAAATACGCAAGATAGCGCCGGATATTATGATGTTGGACCTGAGGATTTGGGAGAAGATGTCAGATCCGATATCGTTTTAACATTACAGGAAATGGGATTTGATATCGAAGCATCTCACCATGAAGTTGCAGATGGTCAGCATGAAATTGATTTTAGGTATGCAGATATTTTAACTGCTGCTGATAATGTTACTACATTCCGAATTGCAGTAAAAGCGATTGCTGCAAAACATAATTTGCATGCAACATTTATGCCAAAACCAATTTTCGGTATAAACGGTTCCGGGATGCACTGTAATGTATCTTTGTTTAAAGATGGTAAGAATGCTTTTTATGATGAAAAAAGTGAATATCAGTTGTCAGAAACTGCTAAATATGCAATTGGCGGTATGCTTAAACATGTTAAAAGTATTACTGCAATTACAAACCCTGTTGTCAACAGTTATAAAAGATTGGTTCCGGGGTATGAAGCACCTGTATATTTGGCTTGGTCATTGGCAAATAGAAGTGCATTGTTAAGAGTTCCTGCAAAACGTGGAGTATCAACAAGAGTTGAATTACGTTCCCCAGATCCTGCTTGCAATCCTTATCTTGCATTTGCCGCAATTCTTGAAACTTGTTTGGATGGTATCAGAAATCAAATTGATCCTCCGGCACCTGTTGAAAGTAATATTTATAAATTAACTTCTAAAGAACGTAAAAAACAAAGAATTGATTCACTTCCTGGAAGTTTGGCTGAGGCTCTTGATAGTATGGATAAATCTCTTGTTGCAAAAGCTGCTTTGGGTGAACATATTTTCAAAGAATTTATGACAGCTAAGAAAAAAGAATGGGATTCATTTAGAACATTTGTTTCTCAATGGGAATTGGATAGATATTTGGAAAGATATTAATCTTTTATCCACATAGTAAAAAATCTTTCAGAGTATTTCTGAAAGATTTTTTTTTTATTAATTTAATTTTGTATCAGTTATTTTATAACTTTAAAAAATTCATTCGAAATCAGTTGTGAATATTTTTCTTTTTCATTAACTGATACTAATATTTTATCATTACCGTTATTATCTTTTGCTACAGATATAATTCCTGAGATTTCACCTATTGGAAGTTTTTTAATTCTTGCACAGAATTTTACATAAGGAACAGTTTGACCATAAGATGTCATTGTACCCTTTTCAATTACTCTAAATTCTTCCAAGGCATCAGATTGATATTTAACTTTGTGAATAGCATTTTTTATACGAGTTTCAGCATCATCTGCTTTTATATCTTCTTGAGTTAGAAGTTGTTTTTTACCTGAATCTACTACAACCATTTTTTGTCCTGTGGCTTTGTGCTCTGCAAGTACAGCGTTATAACCCATTACTCCGGCGGCTTTTTCAATCTCAAATTCCTTATCTATTTTTGAAAAATCTCCGACTTTTTGGGCTCTTTCAAGTACGACATCATGGCTTGGGTTAACAAAGTTCTTAAATTGCGTTATAAGAAATTCTTTTCCGCCTAATGCTACAAAAACTACAATTATCCCTGTTAAAATGATTGCTCGTGTTACGTTTTTTAAACAACTCATGTTGAAATCCTCTCATTTTTATATGAATATTATAATATGAGCAAGTCTGAAATCAATCACATAAACAGTTGGGAAGTTAATCTTGAAGATACTACTCCTGTTATGCAGCAGTATTTAACTATAAAGAAAGAAAATCCTGATATTTTACTTTGGTATCGTTTGGGTGATTTTTATGAAACTTTTTTTGAAGATGCTTTGATTATGTCAAAAGAGTTAGAATTGACATTGACAGGTCGTGATGCAGGTCCAAAATTAGGCCGTGTTCCTTTGGCTGGTATTCCTGCGAAGGCTGCTGAATCTTATCTTGAAAAACTTGTTCAAAAAAATTATAAAGTTGCAATTTGTGATCAACTTGAAGATCCAAAATTTGCCAAAGGGCTTGTGAAACGAGGCGTTACTCGAGTTATAACCGCTGGTACTTTAACTGAAAGTAATCTTTTAAACCAAAATTCAAACAATTATATTTGCGCTATATATAAAGACGAAAAGCAAGATCTTTACGGGTTTTCTTATACTGATATTTCAACAGGTGAGTTTAAGACAACTCAAGCAAATTTGAATTTGATTTTGGCAGAGTTGGCAAGACTTTCACCTTCTGAAATTGTTGCGCCAAGTCTTAAACAGGATATAAAACCTTTTCAAATTGTTCCGGATGAAGTTATTAATCTTCCTGATGAAATTACTAAAAAATATAATTGTTCAAAAATTCCGGCATCTGTTTTTGAACAGAATTTTGCTGAAAATAATTTGAAAACTGTATTTAAAACTCAAAGTTTGGAAAGTTTTGGATATTCCAAGTATAAACTAGGTTTCAGGGCAGCAGGTGCTTTGCTTGCTTATGTTTGGGAAACTCTCAAAGGTAATATGCCCAAGTTTGAACGTATTGAATCTTATGAATTGTCTGAATATATGATTTTAGACAGTTCAACCAGAAAAAATCTTGAACTTGTCGAAACTTTGAGAGAAAAAAATAAGTATGGTTCACTTCTTTGGGCTGTTGATAAAACTAAAACAAATATGGGTGCAAGACTTATCAAAAATTGGATTTGTCAACCATTAAAGAATGTTTCTGATATTCTTGCCCGTCAAAATTCCGTATCAGAATTGGTTGAAAAAGAAAATATTCGATATGCTTTAAGTGAACATTTGGAAAAAATTTATGATATTCAAAGACTTTCTACACGAATGAGTAACGGGTCTGCAAGTCCGAAAGATTTTGTAAGTTTGAAATTATCATTGAGTATTTTGCCGCAAATTCTTGAAGTTACGCAAGATTTGGAATATGACATTTTTGCAAGTATTCGAGATTATAGCGAACAAATTCAGGATTTTGTTTCTATGATTGATAATACTATTGTCGATAATCCTCCTGTTTTATTAAAAGATGGTGGGATTATTAAAGAAAGAGTCAGCGGGGAATTGGATTATTTTAGAGATTTGCTAACCGGTGGCGAGCAGTGGTTGAAAGATTTTGAAGAAACTGAAAAAGAGCGCACAGGTATAAAAAATCTTAAGGTAGGTTATAATAAAGTCTTTGGTTATTATATTGAAGTTACTAATTCCTTTTTGAATTTGGTTCCTGAAAGTTATATCAGAAAACAAACACTTACCGGTGGTGAAAGATTTATTACCGATGAATTGAAAAAACATGAAGACGATGTTTTATCAGCAAAATTTAAGTCTTCTGAATTGGAATATAAGTTGTTTAATGATTTTAGGGAATATTCAAAAGAATATGTTTCTAAAATAAGAGAAATTGCTGATGCTATTGCAAAGGCAGATGTTTTAAATTCTTTGGCAGAAGTTGCGGTTGAAAACAATTATTGCAAGCCTGAAATTGATGATTCTGACGATTTATTTGTTAAAAATGGCAGACATCCGGTTTTGGAAAAAATATTACCTTTAGGTGAATATGTTTCTAATGATTTGGAATTGAAATCTAATTCAACCGATACTACTCAATTTATGATTTTGACTGGTCCTAATATGGCAGGAAAATCAACTTATATGCGACAAAATGCGTTGATATTAATTCTTGCTCAAATTGGTTCTTGGGTTCCTGCCGATTATGCTAAAATCGGTGTTGCAGATAAGATATTTACTCGTGTTGGTGCTAGTGATGATTTGACATTGGGGCAGTCAACTTTTATGGTCGAAATGATTGAAACCTCTTATATATTAAATTCTGCAACTGAAAAAAGTTTTATTCTTTTGGATGAAATTGGCAGAGGTACAAGTACTTATGACGGTGTTGCAATTGCTTGGTCTGTTGCTGAATATATTGCTACAAAAATCAAGGCCAGATGTATTTTTGCAACACATTATCATGAACTGAATGTTATGACTAAAACTTATCCTCAAATTAAAAATTATAGAATTACTATAGCAGAGCAAAATGGTGAAATAGAATTTTTGCGTAAAATTGTTCAAGGCGGAGCCAGCAAAAGTTACGGTATTCAAGTTGCAAAAATGGCAGGTTTGCCAAATTCTGTTATAAAACGCTCAGAGGATTTAATGTTAAAAATGCAAAAAGATTTTTCAAATAACCTTGCAACTCGTAAGAAAATGAGTAATAATGAAGATGACATTCCTCAATTGTCATTGTTTGGGATGTAAAGTTTTATAAATAGGTAGCAAAAAATTTTTATTTAGTGTTTTCTAATAATTCAAAAGGAGTGTGTAAATATGAAAGTAAATTTCAGTCCTGTGAGTTTCCAATCCGCCAATTCGGTGCAAAATATTAGTAATAACAATATTCAAACTGTTGATGATTCCTTTGCGCAAGCAATGAAAATTGATCAAGAACATGTTTCAAAAGCAAAAAATAAAGTTGAATTATTTAATTATAGATTACACGATGATAATTGGAGTAAATCCTATGACTTTGCAACTAATACATTAAGAGTGAAAATCCCAAATTGTATGGATGGTACAGAATATGATATATTGTCAAACGGAAAAGTTATCGAATCTAATGGTTGGACATCTCCTGTAGTAATTCTTGAAAAACACGAAGAATTGGCAAAATATGTTCAGGCAATGAAAGATTACCAACTTAAATCAAGTGGAGTTGAAATAACTTATTCTAATAATAAAAAAGAAGTACCTTTTGGTGCTGCAAGTTCTGTTTGGGAGGGTTTTACAGTTCCTTCTCGTGATGCTGTTGTCGGTGATACGGTTTCTTTTTCAAAGCAACCTGTAGATTCTAATAAGTCTGATGCTGCAGAAAAAAATGATGTTGCTGAAAATGCTGAAACAGCGACAAAAACTGTTGCTGAAAATGTAAAATCTCAAGATGACGTTAGTGTTTCTAATGAAGCAAAAGAAGTTCAACAAAACGCACAACAAGAAAATACTAAACAAAAAACAACATTAAAAGAAAAATTTGCTAATGTTTGGAAATTCTTTACGAACTTAGGTCAAATGACAAAGGCAACCTTGTATGGTATTGGTTATGGTGCTGCTACTGCTGCTACTTTGTTGGCGGGTTCTTGGTTCTTTAATACATTACCTAAAGCCTTCTCTAAAGAGGGTCCTAAGTTTACACAGATTTTCAGACATCCTATAAGTAATATAAGTAAATCCGGAAAAATTATTGCAGGTGTTGGTGCTGCAATGGTGTTTGCTTATCATCTTATTGTCGGAAGACTTAATTCAAATCAAAAAACCGCTGTAATTGATCATAAATTGCATGTTGGTCATCGTGATGTATAAAATATTATTACTCAATAATTTACAAATATAGACGGAATTTATATTCCGTCTTTTTCTTTGTGAAAACTTTATTATAATCTTTCCTATGCTTGACATTGCGCTTTGTTAGGGTTAAATATAATTAATATACAGATTTATTTTTTTATGAATAAATAGGAAGTTATATTTTTAATTCAGACTGAGAGATTTTATTATAGATTAGGGTGAAAAAGAATGACTAATTATTTTATTGGGATAATTACATTATTATTTAGCGGTATTATTGCCCGTTTTTTTAGTAAAAGATTTAAAACGTATGTATTATCGATTTTAGTTGCTATTGGTTCTGCTTTTTGTGCGGTTCCTGCATTTGAAGTTTTGTTTCATGGTGCTGATTTAGCAAAGAGTTTCGATTTTAATGCGATATTTGGTAATGTTACTTTTTCTATTGACCATTTAAGCGCATTTTTTATATTGTTAATTACTGTGATGAGTTTGATTTCTGTTATTTATTCAAACGGGTATTTAAAGCCTTATATTGAATCAAAAAATATTAATTCCCATCTTGTGTTTTTGCCTGTTTTGATTGCTTCAATGTTGGCTGTTGTTACTTGTCATAATGCTTTGATGTTTTTAATTTGTTGGGAAGTAATGTCTTTGAGTTCGTTCTTTTTGGTTATTTTTGAAAGTTCAAAAAAAGAAGTTTTAAAGGCTGGTATTAAATATTTAGTATTTATGCATATTTCGGTGTTATTTATTATTGTTGCATTTGTGCTTATGGCTATCAAGTCAGGTTGTTTTGATTTTGAATCTTTCAAACTGGTGCTTCAAAATAATAAATCCTTTGCAAATATTGTATTTATATTGGCGTTTATCGGATTTGGAACAAAGGCGGGTTTTATTCCTTTCCACAATTGGCTGCCTGAGGCTCATCCTGCTGCACCTTCTCATGTTAGTGCAATTATGTCAGGTGTTATGATTAAAACTGGTATTTATGGAATTATAAGAATGATTATGCTTATTGGGATTCCTACAAAGTTGATTTCTTACGGTTTTCTTTTAGTCGCTGTTATATCTTCTTTGTATGGGGTTTTATATGCAATTACTCAACATGATTTGAAGAAACTTCTTGCTTATCACAGTATTGAAAATATCGGAATAATCGGTATTGGTTTGGGTATTGGTATGTTAGGTTTAACTTATCATAATCCGCTTGTTGCTTTGTTGGGTTTTTCTGGTGGAATTTTGCATGTTCTTAACCATTCTATTTTTAAAGAACTTTTATTCTTGTCTGCTGGAAGCGTTTATTTAAAAACTCATACTAAGGATATTGAAACTTTGGGCGGTTTAATCAAGGTTATGCCTATTACAGGTATATTATTTTTAATAGGTTCTGTTGCTATATGCGGATTGCCTCCGTTTAACGGATTTGTAAGTGAATTTTTGATTTATTTAGGTTTATTCCGTGGGTTGGAAATTCATCATTTCCTTTCAATGTTGCTTATCTTTTTAGCAATATCAGGGCTTGCTTTGGTTGGTACAATGGCTATTTTGTGCTTCAGCAAAGCGTTTAGTATAATGTTTCTTGGAATGCCAAGAACGGACAAGGCTGCTGGTGTTAAAAGTGATTGCGGTTTGTCTATGTCTATACCTATGGGAATATTGGCAATATTTACTTTACTTATAGGACTTTATCCTCAATTTGTATTTTATGAATTAAAGTTGATTGTGCTTAATATGTTCCCTGCAGAAAAACTTAATTTGGTTCAGGTGTGTGCTATTCCTCTAAATATTATGCAGGTTGTTGCTTTCTTTGCAATAATGTTTGTTCTGTTTATGACAGTTTTGATTATCATAAAACATTATTTATTGAAAGGTAAAATCGTCTTTCATAATACTTGGGGCTGCGGTTATGATAGGGCTAATAATCATATGCAATACACTGCTTCATCTTATGCGGGACCATTTTTATCTATGTTGAAACCTTTATTTAAAAAGGTTTTTGATATCGAAAAACCGAAAAAGTTGTTCCCTACAAGTGCTCACTTCCATTTACAAATTGAAGATATTGAAGAGGCTTATGTGTTAAATCCTTTATTAAAATTTGATGAGTGGTTTTTAACTAAGTTTGAAAGTTTGCAAAGTGGGAATATTCAGTCTTATTTGAAATATGGTTTGATATTTTTATTGTTAGTTGTTATTGCAAGTTTGTTTATAGGATAGAGAAAAATGATATTAAAGATGCTAAATTTAATAATACTTTTATTTGTTCCGTTTTTAATGATGGGGCTTATAAAAAAGACAAAGGCTTTTTGGGCTGGCAGAAAAGGTGTTTCAATTTTTCAACCTTTTTATGACTTTGTCAAATTAATAAAAAAAGATTTTGTAATTAGTAAAACAACTTCTGTTGTCTTTAATATTGCACCATTGTTTGCAATTGCTACGGTATTATTTGCGTCTATGTTTGTTCCATTGGCAACAGGCAGGGCGTTGCTTGTTATTCCTGCCGGGGTAATTGTTTTTGCATATACTTTAGGGTTGGGCAAATTCATGTCTTTGATTGCGGCAATGGATACGGGCAGCAGTTTTGAAGGTATGGGGGCTTCTCGTGAGGCTTGTTTTACGTCTATTGTTGAGCCTGCATTTTTTATATTGATTGCTTCTATTATGGTGTTGACCGGTAATTATACCTTTGAAAGTTTATCTCATATTGTTGAAAATGCAGGTAGTTACGGGATTTTGATTACTGTTTTTGCAGTTGTTGTTTTGTTTATTATGATGTTAGTTGAAGGTTCCAGGGTTCCTGTTGATGATCCGGCTACTCATTTGGAATTAACGATGATTCATGAAGTTATGGTACTTGATAATTCAGGTTGTGATTTAGCATTGTACTCTTGGGCTAACGGAATTAAAATGCTTTTGATTTCTTCTTTTATTGCTTGCATTGTTATTCCTCATAATCTTCCTATGTTATTGCATGTATTATGTTATCTTTTGGTTATGGGTGTAATTTCTGTTGCAATCGGTACTGTTGAATCTGGCATGGCTAGAATAAGAATGTCGCATGTGTTTGAATTTATATTTGTTATGAGTTCATTATCGCTTGTGGTTATGTCGCTTGTTATGGCGAGAATGTTCGGAGGTTAAATTTGTAATATGGCAACTGGTTTTATAATTTTATTCGGATTAACAATGTTATATTTAGCAGCAACAAGCAGAATTGTTGCACATATTAGAATTCTTATTGTTCAGGGTGTGTTATTGTTTCTGATTAGTTGTTGCGGGGCTGAGCATAGTAATTTGTTTAACCTCATATTCTTGGCTGTCGAAACTCTTGTTGTTAAATCAATTGTTATTCCTTGGTTTTTGTACAAGGTTTTAAAACAGACCCATTCTAATAGAGATGTGGCTGCTAATATCCCGCATTTTTATTGTTTGGTTGTTTCAAGTATTGTTTTGTTGGCAGGTTTTTTAGTTTCTAATTATTTTATTTCTTCTGTTAAAATGATTTCTCCAATTTATTTTGGTGTATCTGCAGCAACAATTATTATTAGTTTGTGGTTGATTACTATTAAGCATAAAATTATTTCTAATGTAATTGAATTTATTACTATGGAAAACGGTATATTCCTGCTTTCTTTGTCAGTTGCTAAGGAAATGCCTATGCTTGTGAACTTAGGTGTTTTGCTTGATGTTTTCATCGCCGTTTATATACTTGGCTTGTTTGTCAACGAGATTAATAAAGAGTTTAAGGATTTGGAAGTTTCTAATTTATCAGATTTAAAGGATTATGAATACAATGATTAATACGATTTTAATTTTCCCTATAGTAGCATGTATTTTGGTATTGCTTATTAAAAATAGAACGTTTAATACTTGGATGGTTAATCTTTATGCTATCATTCATTTTGTAATTAGCATTATGTTAGTTTGGGGGAAGGGTTCTTCTTCCGGTATTCCGTATTTTGCGGTTGATAATACTAACGGTATTTTTCTGTTGGTTTTGTCTTTTGTCTATTTAATGGTTGCTATGTATAATAGCGGTTATGTTAAAAATATTGATGTCCCTGATAGGCGTATAAGTCATTATTCTTTTATGATTTTGATTTTTGTGCTTTCTATGACAGGAACTATTCTTAGCACGGATTTAGGAATTTCTTGGGTATTGGTTGAGGCTACTACTTTATCAAGCGCTTATTTAATTTATTTCAATAAAACAAAACATTCTATTGAGGCTGCTTGGAAGTATGTATTTATATGTTCTATCGGTATTGCAATGGCTTTTGTCGGTATAATTTTATTGAATGTATCTTCAGGTGCTGTTAATTCTTTGAATTTTGCTCAGTTATATCAGCATGCTGCAAGTTTTGATACTCCATTTTTAAAGTTAGCATTTATATTTATGCTATTTGGTTTTGGTGCAAAAATGGGACTTGCGCCTGTTCATTTTTGGTTGCCTGATGCACATTCTGAAGCGCCTTCTCCAATATCAGCTTTATTATCTGCTGCTTTATTGAACTCTGCTTTTCTTGTAATTGTAAGAGTTTTCAAAATTATGGAAATCGCTGATTGTACTGAATTTGCCAGATTGATGCTTATGATTATGGGCTTTCTTTCTTTGTTTGTTGCTACTGTATTTATTTATCATATTAAAAATTATAAGAGAATGCTTGCTTATTCTTCTATTGAAAATATGGGAATTTTAGCAATCGGACTTGCTTTAGGTGGTGCTGCTTATTATGCGGTTGTGCTTCATTTGATTGGTCATTCATTATCTAAGGCTTCGTTCTTTTTAACTTCAGGTAATGTGTTAGAATTGTTCGATTCTAAAAGGGTAAAATCTGTTAGCGGCTTGATTTGTGCTGATGGTAAATCAGGCTGGTTATGGGTTATTTCATTTTTGGCAATTTGTGCTTTCCCTACGTCTTTACTTTTTATAAGTGAATTTTTGATTATTAAAACTATGATTGCTGGTAAGCATTATATATTATGTGTAATATTTGCTCTATTGTTAACGATTATTTTATTCGGTATTGGTAGAGTCGTTATAAAGATGGCTTTTGGTGAATTGAGTGAAGACAAAGCAAAACTTATTGAAACTACTAAACACAAGGTTTCTGTTTGGATGTATATACCTCAATTTGTTATGTTAATTTTGGTTTTTGTACTTGGAATTTATATTCCTGATTGCATAAATCAAATTATACAATTGGCTGCGGGAGCATTTTAGGATAAGGACAAAGTTATTATGGCTAAATGGATAAAGGTAAAAAATAATACAAAGATAAATTTATCTGATATTCCGGGGATGGGAATTGACGAGTTAAGAAAGCAAATTATTGAACTTGACAAACGTCCGATTGGATTTTTCGGCAAGGATTGGGGATTTGGTTGCGTAAGATTATTTGTTATTTTGGCAGATGATGCTAATGGTGATTTGTATTTGTCCTCTGCAATTTTCGGTCCAAATGACAAATCTTATGAATCTATTACCAAAGATGTTCCTGCGTTTCATATTTTTGAAAGAGAGTTTTATGAACAGTTCGGAATAGAACCTTTACATCATCCTTGGTTGAAGCCTGTAAGGTTAAATCAAGATAAGTATCCGTTTTTCGAAATGGAAGGTGAGGAAGTCCATCAGGTTGCAGTTGGACCTATTCATGCCGGAGTTATTGAACCTGGGCATTTCAGGTTTATGTGTAATGGTGAAACTGTTTATCACTTAGAAATAATGCTTGGTTATCAGCATCGCGGTGTTGAAGATATGATGTTGAAAAATCCTTCAAATCAACTTGCCGAATCCATTAACGGAGATAGTGCAGTTGCTTATAATATTGCATATTCACAGGCTATTGAAGTGTTAAAGGGTATTGAAATTTCTAATAAGGCTCAATTGATTAGAAAGGCTGCATTAGAAATGGAGAGAATGGCAATTCATATAGGCGATTTGGGTGCTATTGCAGGTGATATTGCTTATTTGATGGGGGCTGCTGTATTTGGTGCAACAAGAACCCTTGTTATAAATACTATGTTATCATTTTGCGGAAGTCGATTTGGACGAGGATTAGTTACTGTTGGCGGTGTTAATTATGATTTGTCTAAAAGTGCTATTCAAGAGGCATTAAAAACCTTTGACAAAGTCGGCAAGGATGTTGACAGAATGGTGAATATTATGCTTAAAAATTCAACTGTTATGTCAAGACTTGAAAAAACCGGCACGGTAAGTATGGAAAGAGCCAAAGAAATTGGGCTTGTTGGTATGGCAGCAAGAGCATCAGGTGTTGATATTGATACAAGATTTGATTTTCCTGATAAGTGGATGAACGAACTTGAAATTGAAAGAAAACCTTTCAAAGCATCAGGTGATGTTAATGCAAGATTCAGACTTAGATATAAAGAAGTTAAAGAGTCTTTGGCTATGATAAGAAAAATTTTTGATAAATTAAAAGAGTATAAAGATGAACCTATTATTGCAGAGGGTGTAAATAATAACTATTCCCCTGATGCTATGGTAATTTCTATTACAGAAGGCTGGCGCGGTGAAATTGTTCATATTGTTATGACAGATATTAATCGCAAGATTTCAAGATATAAGATTAAGGATCCGTCTTTTAACAATTGGTATGGATTAGCTTTAGCAGTACGCAACAATGGGGTTTCTGATTTCCCTCTTTGTAATAAAAGTTTTAATTTATCATACTCAGGAAATGATTTATAAGGAATAATAAAATGTTAGATACTTTAAAAGCAAGAATTTATCAAGGTAAACAGTTTATAAAAGATATAGAAAATGCACAAATGAGAGAGCAATTTAGAGGCTTTCCTGTGTTAAAAAACGGAATAGATACATCTGCTTGTGAAGGTGTTTGTCCAACAGGTGCTTTGAATTTGAATCCTTTATCAATTGATATGGGAAAATGTACTTTTTGCGGGGCTTGCGAAAGATTGTGTAATGCGATTGACTTGTCAAATGGATATAAATTGGCCTCAACTAGCAGAGAAAATCTTGTTATTACTCCCGAAACTACTTATGAAGATTATTTGAAATCAGCAGTTGAAGTTAAAAAAGAAATTGTTCAAATGTTTGGAAAATCTTTAAAATTACGTCAAGTTTCAGCAGGTGGGTGTAACGGTTGCGAAATGGAATTAAATGCATGCTCTAATGTTAATTTTGATATGGGCAGATTTGGAATTGATTTTGTCGCATCTCCAAGACACGCTGATGGAATTGTTATTACAGGCCCGATTTCTGAAAATATGGCTTACGCGCTTGAGGATTGTTATAAATCTGTTCCTGCACCAAAATTAGTAATTCTTTGCGGGGCTTGCGCTATTTCTGGAGGTGTTTTTCAAGATAGTGAGCATATTAATAGAGAATTTTTAGATAAATACCCTATTGATTTGTATATTCCTGGATGTCCTGTTCATCCTTTGACTTTTATTAATGCTGTTTTATCTTATATAAAAGATAAAAAGTAATATATTATGACTTTAAGTATTCATTAAGAATTTCAAACACATCGCCGACAATTCCAGTGTCGGCAATTTCAAAAATCGGAGCACTATCATCATTATTTATGGCAATGATATGTTCAGAACCTGTCATGCCTATTGTGTGTTGGATTGCTCCTGAAATTCCGCAAGCGATATAAATTTTGGGCGCAACGGTTTTTCCAGTTTGTCCTACTTGAATATTAGATGGTGCAATGCCCATTTCTACTGCACCTCTTGAAGCTGCGATTGTTCCGCCAATTTTGTTAGCAAATTTTTTAAGTAGTGCAAAACCTTCTTTGTTTTTTAACCCTTTACCGCCTGCTACAATTATTTCAGCAGAATCCAGTTCATCAATATTGTTGTCTGCTGTCTTTTTAAAATCTAAAATATTGTATTTGTCATTTGTAATATCAATATTTACGGGACAATTTATAAATTCAGTTTGGACAAACATATCATCAGGTGTAACTTTAAATACTTTTGGTCTGACTGTTGCCATTTGAGGGTATGTTTTACATAGTATTGTTGCCATTAATTGCCCGCCAAAGGTCGGACGGGTTGCTGCTAATTTTCCGTTTTCATTTATATCCAAATCTGTGCAATCTGCGGTTAAACCTGTTCCTAATGAACTTGCTATTCTTGGTGCTAAATCTCTTCCTTTGTTTGTTGCGCCTACAAGCATTATTTCAGGTTTTATTTGTTTTACAAGATTTATTATAAGTTTTGAATAATATTCATTGGTATAATTTTTGAAATTCTCGTTCTCAAAATAATAAACTTTGTTAATGCCTCGATTTTCAAATGCTTCTTTATATTTAAACACCAAATTAGGTCTTGTTAGTATTACAGCATTAACTTCGACGTTGCCTAATTTTTTTGCTAATTCTTTTGCTTTTTCTGCCAACTCAAAAAACACGGTATGAATATATTCATCCCTTGTTAGTTGTGCATATATAAGAATTCCGGAATGTTCTAAATCAGGCATTCTTGTTTTCTCCTAAAAGTTTTAATTTTTCTTTTATCAAATTTACACTATCAGATGTGCTTAAATTGTATTTTTGCGCATTGTGGGTTGGTAAATTTCTAAATGCTTTACTTACAAATGTCGGCGAACCTCTTAGTCCAACTTTGTTTGCATCATAGCCGATATCATCCAAGGTACATATTTTGATTTCTTTTTTGGATGCCCTTATTATTCCGTTTATTTTTGCCCTGTGCGGTTCAAAGTTTTGTTGTAATATGCAGATTAATGCAGGAAGTTTTACTTTAACTGTTTCTACTCCATCTTCCATTTCTCTTGTAACGGTTAGGGTTTTGTTTGTGCCATGTATTAAATCTTTTACATAAGTGACTTGTGGAATATCCAAAAAACTTGCTATATTAGGACCTGTTTGTGCCGTATCTCCGTCAACAGCAAATTGACCACATATAATGAGGTCAAAATTTGGAAGAAATCTTCGTATTGCTCCTGAAATTGTCATTCCTGTTGCATAAGTATCTGCTCCTGAAAACTTTTTATCAGAAATTAAAACTGCATCATCACAACCCAGCGCAAGAACTTTTCTCAACATACTGCTTGCTTGTGCAGGACCCATTGTAAATACTGTGATTTCAGTGTTTTCAATCTCTGATTTAAGTTTCAAGGCAAATTCAACAGCGTAGACATCATAAGGATTAATAATACTTTCAACACCTTCTCTTTGTATAGTATTATTTTCTGTCCATCTGATATCAGTTGTATCAGGAACTTGCTTTATACACAATGCTATTTTCATATTTTATAGTTATTGTTGGTGTTGTTGAACTTGTCTTGCTTTTTGCATTTGATTTGCAGATAGCAAAGCATTGTATCCCATCAAGTACATTGCACATTTTTGTACATTAGGCAGATACCAAGCACATTTCTTTTGGCTGCAAACCATATCAATACCGGATCCGATACTAATTAAAGGACATACTGGAATATCATTTTTACCCATTGCTCTCTCCTACGCTTTCTTTGCTAGTTTTAATAGATTACAGTTTTCAGAACGTTTGTGTTCTTGATCTTTATAGATTCTTGTTCTGTTGATTACTTCGTCAAAATCAATCTTGTGAGCATCAAAATCAGGTCCGTCTACACAGGCAAATTTTGTTTCTCCGCCTACTGTAACTCTGCATGCTCCGCACATTCCGGTACCATCAACCATAATTGGGTTCATACTTGCTTCGGTATAAATTCCTTTATCTCTGGTTAATTCTGCTACTGCTCTCATCATTGGCATTGGACCTACAGCAATTACATAATCTACTTTTTCTCTGTTAATTATATCTTGTAATACAGTTGTACCAAAACCTTTTATACCATAAGAACCATCATCTGTTGTTAAATATAACTCTGTAGATGCTTCTTTCATTTTATCTTCCCAGAATAGCAAGTCTTTTGTTCTTGCTCCTGCTATCATATATACTTTGTTGCCTGCTTCTTTTAAGGCTTTTGATATTAAGTAACAAGGTGCTGCACCATATCCTCCTGCAACACATACGGCTGTTCCGTAGTTTTCGATGTGTGTCGGTTTCCCTAATGGTCCGACTATATCAACTAATTCATCGCCAACTTCAAGTTGCGCCAGTTTCTTGGTAGAATATCCAACTGCCATAAATACAAGTGTTAATTCCCCTTTTTCTTTATTTACATCCGCAATTGTTAACGGTACTCTTTCTCCGTCTTCTTCTACTCTAAATATGATAAACTGTCCTGCTTTTGCATTTCTTACTACGTAAGGAGCATCTATAGTTATCTCATACTGATTTGGACATATTTCTTTTTTTGATAATATTTTATAACCCATTTTTCTCTCCTTATTCTCAACAACCATATTTGGATTATACAACAAATCCTAAAATTTTACCACTGTTTTACATCTGCTTTACATTTGATATCGTTTATCTGTATATCTTTTGTTTTGCTTATTTTAATATCAAAAGCGACTGAGATAATATATCCCAATCGCTTATACCTTTGTTTACTTATTTTGTTTATTAGGCTAATAATGCTTCCAATGTTTTTGCATTTGATTCTGCTCTTTTTAAACTTAATAAGTATTTTTCAACTTCTAATTCTATTGATTTATCGTTTAATGAAATTACTCTTTTTTCATCTAAGTTTTCTAAATAAGATTTTAATGTTATCATTTCATAATTCTTTTTCATTTTATATTCCCCCTTGGTATCTTTTTCTTTATTTCCCTTACATATATATAAAGTATTTTGCTCAAAAAAAATTGCTAATTTGTAGATATAAAATATATATTTTTTACATTAATTCACAATATTTTTTCTATTCATAAATAAAAGACCGAATAAAATATTCGGTCTTTTGTATTGTTAAAACGGTTGTATTATCGCAAACTTTCAGGTACAGCCATTGGAATAGGTGCTCTATTTACTGAATTGCCACCGCCTGCCGGTACAGGTGCCGTTGCAGGTCTTTGCACTTGTGCAGGTGCTTGCGATTGAGCAGGGGCACTCTGCGTTTGTCTTTGCGGAGCCTCCGTTTGTTTAGGTTCCGATATTTTTTCTTTTATCGGAAGCGGGATTATTGTTTTTACTTTTTGTACCGGAGATGTTGACTGATTTTCAGTTAACGGCTCAGATTGTCCATCTGTTGATTCCGTTTGTGTACCAACAGGGGTTACTGATTTACCTTCATTTGATGGATTTTCATCATCAGCTATAACTTTTGCTTTACCAAATGTAAGTGTGTAGTTGTCAAGTTTTATTTCAGGATAATCAAAATCCCTTGGCTCTAAATCTTTAGAGGCTGCAGCCATTACATCTTTCCATATTCTCGCAGGAATTGTACCTCCGGTTAAGCCTCCCATTTTTTTGTTGTTGTCATCTCCAACCCAAACTCCTGTTACTATATCAGGAGTGTAGCCTACAAAATATGCATCTTTATAATCATCTGTTGTTCCGGTTTTTCCTGCAGCAGGTCTACCTATATTTGCTGCTGTACCGGTTCCTGATAATATTACGGTTTTCATCATTGCTGTCATTTCTGCTGCTGTTTTTAGGCTAAGTTGGTGTGAAATTTTTGTTTTGCCTGCTCTATATATTATTCTGCCACGTGAATCTTCAATTCTTTGAATTGCGTATGGCTCTACTACAAAACCTCCGTTTGCAAATGCTCCGTATGCTCTTACAAATTCATACAGTTTAACGCCGTTTGAGCCAAGAGAAATGGTGTAGTCATATTGCAATGGTGTTGTTATTCCTAAAACTTTTGCCAATTGTCTTACTGAACTTACGCCAACATTTTGAATCATTCTGGCTGCACATACGTTTGATGATACCATAAGTGCTTTATATATAGGAATTTTTCCTCTGTATCTGTGGCTATAATTGTGCGGAGACCAGTTGCCGATTGTAACAGGGCTATCGTCAATTATGTCGTTTGGAGTAAATCCTTTTTCCATAGCAACAGCATATACAAATGGTTTGAATGCTGAACCCGGTGGTCTTATTGCTTGAGTAACTCTGTCATATTGAGATTCTGCGTAGTTTTTGCCGCCTGCAAAAACAAGTATTCTTCCGTCAAGAGGACTATATGAAAATACTGCGGCTTGCTGTGAAGGTTTTGTTAACCCCCAAGATCTCATGTGTCTAAGTATTGATTCATTTGCGGTTGCTTGAGCCTTTGAATCAAGTGTTGTTATAACCTTGTAGCCTCCATGAATTATGTCTGTTTCATCAAATCCAAGTTTTTCCATTTCTTTGACTACATAATCGCTAAAATATGGGGCTTTGTTTGTTGTATATATTGATGGCATTGTGCTTAATCTTACATCTGCTTTTATCGCTTTGTCGTAATCGTCTTGAGTGATGTATTTCATTGTAAGCATTCTTTTTAGAACTTGGTTTCTTCTCTGTATCGCAAGTTTTTTATTGTTATATGGACTATAAACTGATGGAGCTTGCGGTAATCCTGCAATCAGTGCAGATTCAGGAAGAGTTAATTGGTTTAGATTTTTATTAAAGTATATTTTGGATGCAGCAGAAACTCCATAGGCTCCTGAACCTAAATATACGTTATTCAAGTACATTTCAAGAATTTGATCTTTAGATATTGTTTTTTCTATTCTTGCTGCGACTTCAAGTTCTTTAATTTTTCTTGTCATAGTACGTTCGTTAGACAAAAATAAAATTCTGGCTAATTGCTGAGTTAATGTACTTGCCCCTTGAACGGCATGTCTTGCAAGTACGTTTTGAATTGAAGAACGTACAATACCTAAAATATCATAGCCGTTGTGTTTGTAGAAGTTTTTATCTTCAGTTGCAATAAGTGCATTTTTTAAATCTTCCGGAACATCTTCCAAGTTAACTTTTTCATAAGTGTATGCAGTGAAGGTTTTGATAACTTCTCCGTCAGCAGAATAAAACTTAGTTACAATGTTAGGTTTGTAATCTTCTAAATTTTCTATAGGTGGCAGAGATGAAAGATATAAATTAAAAGCTACAAATCCCGCTAAAAAAAGTGCTGTAGCAGTTAGAACAAACATTTTTAAATTTGTAAAAAATTTTGATTCCGTTTTTCTTCGCGGTGCAATATTTTCTCTTGCAATATCGCGTGCTGCTCTTTGTCTTTTATATCTTTCATAAGAACTTGACATGTGATATTTTCTCCCTAATCTATAGACCTATATATTATAGCACCTTAAAATATATATCAAGTTATTAAGAACTTAAGGTTAAATTTTACAAAAATCTTTACAAAATCTTTTAATAAAACTTTGTTCATTTTATACTTAAAAGGTTGAGAAAAACGGAGATATGAAAAATGATGTATAATGTAGCGATAATTGGTGCAGGACCTGCCGGAATTTTTGCAGCACTTGAGATTATGAAGTTGAAGCCTGAATGGAAGGTTGTTCTTATTGAAAAAGGACAAAGGATAGAAAAGAGAAAATGTCCTATTCGTGAAGGTTCTCCAAAATGCGTAAATTGCCGCAGATGCGGTTTGTTATGTGGATGGGGCGGAGCCGGTGCTTTTTCTGACGGTAAGTTAACCTTGACTCCTGATGTTGGGGGCCATTTGGTTGATTATGTACCAAGAAAAGAAGCTGAAAGTTTAATCGATTATGCTGACAAACTATATTTAAAATATGGTGCTACTGACGAAGTTTTCGGTACTGATATGAAAACTTTTGAAGAAATTGCGCATCAAGCAGTCTTGGCTGAACTAAAACTTGTTCATTCTCCGGTTAGACACCTTGGAACAGAAAGAAGCCTTGATGTTTTGAAAAATATGCAAGACTATCTTGATGAAAGAATTACTATCTTGAATAATGTTTCAGCTGAATCTTTAATTGTTGAATGTGAGCAGGTTAAAGGTATTAAACTTGATAACGGTGATGTTATTTGTGCCGAATATACAATTATTGCTCCGGGTAGAGAAGGTGCTGATTGGCTTACTAAAGAATTTGCTAAGCATAAAATCGGCATGGTTAATAACGCAGTTGATGTTGGGGTTCGTGTTGAACTTCCTGCTCCTGTGTTTGAGCCTTTAACTTCTAAATTATATGAATCTAAACTTATATATCATTCTCCAACTTTTGGAGATGAAGTTAGAACATTCTGTATGAACCCGAATGGCGAAGTCGTTCAAGAAAATTATAACGGTATAGCAACTGTTAACGGTCACAGTTACGCTAATTATAAAACTCCAAACACAAACTTTGCTTTGCTTGTTAGTGAAAAGTTTACTGAACCGTTCAAAGAACCTATTCAGTATGGTCAACATATTGCAAGACTTGCGAATATGCTGGGCGGTGGAATATTGGTTCAAAGATTTGGTGATTTGTTAGACGGTCGTCGTTCAACTCCTGAAAGAATTAAATCAAGTGTTATTACTCCAACGCTTTCTTGTGCGGTTCCTGGCGATTTGAGCCTTGTTATCCCTTATCGTCAGATGACAAGTATTATTGAAATGCTTCAAGCACTTGACAAGATCGCTCCGGGTACGGCTTCAAGATATACTCTTCTTTATGGTATTGAAGTTAAGTTCTATTCTGCAAGAGTTAAATTAACTTCTCAATTAGAAACAGAAGGTGTTAAAAATCTATTCACAATTGGTGATGGCGCAGGTGTTACAAGAGGTCTTTTACAGGCTTCTGCATCTGGAGTTTACGTTGCCAGAACTATTTGTGCAAGATAAGATAATATTTTATGAATGTTTTAAAAAAGGGGGCGGGAATGAAATTCCCGCCCCCTCCCTTCTTATCTGCTAATTTCTGATTCCGGTGTTGGGTTCATACAATCTCCAAATTGGCAGTTTGCATCATAGCCTTTGGGGTTTTGTGTCGGTCTTGTTTCTGTGTTTATTGTTGTCGGTAGTTGCGGTTGGGTTGTTTGAGGTCTTGTATCCATTGTGTTTTGTGGTTTTATCAGTATTTCTAAATTGTTAGGATTTGTTTTGTTTTGAATATTTGTATTTATTCCACCGCTTATGTCTGCTTTGCATGCACCAAATGATTCTATCGGACAGGCTGCATATATATACGTTGGTTGCAGGCATGTTCCTGTTATAAATAGGGCAAATAATATTATAAATTTTTTCATTATTTTAATTTCTCCTATATGTATCTACATGTCTAATATAATCGTTTATATATAGATTTACATTGGAGAAATGTATAATATTTTTTTGTTGAAATTTAACTTCTTATTATACGCTTTTTTTCTTTTTTTTCTAAATCTTGCATAACTTTTTTGAATGGTATTATCGGCTCCATTTTGTATCCGCAAGTTTCAGATAATGTTCCGCCCATTGTAAAGAGTTCTTCTTGTGGGTAGCGTCTGCATATTCCGGGTCTTTTGTAGTGAATTTTGCATTTTTTTGTTTCAGAATCTAAATGAGTGCATTCAAAGATTAACCCCAAATCATCTTTTCCAATAATTTTTAGTCCTGCGTAAAAACTGTGTATATATTGTAGTTTGTCAAATTCTTTTTCATCCTTTAGAACATGTCTGAAGTGTTTTACATAAATATGTGTACAACATTGCCCGCATCCGTTGCATTTGCCAGTTCGGTAATAATGTTTATGCAATATTTTTGATAATATAAACTTTTTAATCTCCAGAAACATAATCCCATGATAGTACAATGTATCTATCTTTCACGAATTTTGTTAACTTTTGTAAATCTTTATATCAAAAAACGCAAATATTATTCTTTAGGGGAATTTAACAATATGGAAAATTTGAAATAACCCCTTGAAATAAATATAACCTATACAAAATATACCTATAACAGTTTTTAAACTGACATAATACTATAACATAACCAAAAATAACCAACCTTGACCTCTAATGAGGTCTTTTTTTTATGTCTGTATTTATTTGCTGAATTTTAAACACTTGTATAAGTATAAAATATTTTTATCACTGTTTAGTGAATTTATAATCTCTTCTTTCATCTGTTCATAAGGAATTTTGTTGAACACAAAAAGTTCGTAAATGTCCACATCAAGAGCGTTAGCGATGGCAGTTAGAGTTTCTGCAGCAGGGTAATTGTTCCCGTTTTCAATTTTGCTGATGTTTTTTTGATCTATTCCGACAAGTTCGGCTAAACCTTCTTGCGTAAGTTTCTTTTCTTTTCGCAAGTATTGTATCCTCTGTCCCAAATCTTGTTTAAGTGCCATGCTAGTTATTCCTTTTTTATTGAATATAGCAAATGAATTATTAAATATAACAATCTGTTAGGTATAAATTTATAACAATTCTGTTTCATGGATTGACAAAACTCTATTCATTAGATATAATTATTATATAGTTCTATATGATAGATAGAAAATTGTCGTTTTGTTAGAACATCTGTTATCAGAAATGGAAGTTATAGATTATGAAAAAAGAAAGGAATTTCAACATGAGGACAAAAAAATTCGGTTTTACTTTGGCAGAAGTATTGATTACTTTGGGTATCATTGGTGTAGTTGCTGCAATGACTATTCCAACATTGATTTCAAACACAAACAGTGCAAAGTTTAAATCACAATACAAAAAGACTTTATCAACATTGAACCAAGCAGCATTGATGGGTACTGCTCAGTACGACTTAGACTACGCTTCTATAACAACAAAATGTGGTACAACTGGGGGTACAGAAAAACCAGATGTAACAGCATCAATGTGTGCTTTGATTAACGGGACTTTATCTGGGGCGACATATTATTCCTCAGCAGCAACAATGAAGGTTCCAGGAACTTCAACAGCGTATACAATTAAGGGCTCTGCAGCAGTTGCAAAAACAAGTATGACTGCTTATCAACTGGCAGATGGTTCAGTGTTTGCATTTAATAACACTAGTTCCGCTTGTACCTTAGCACCTGGAGATAATATAACAACTTTAGCAACAACTTGTCAGGGGTTTATTGATGTAAACGGACCAACTCTACCTAACAAAGAAGTTAAATGCTCAAGTGCTGCAGGCAAAGTCGCATCCTCAGTTGGATCTTGTATTGTAAGAAATAACGCAGCAGATATGGGAGATATTTTCCCTGTAGTATTCCATGACGGAACTGTTGAACCGATTACAGATGCTGCAAGATATGTTCTTAATCAATCAAAATAATTGAAATGTCATCCTGAACTTGTTTCAGGATCCAAAAGAAAAATCAACTAACTCCCAAAATTAGTTTGCAATGACGTATTGCTAAAAAACTTAATAATAGTCAAGTGACCGAATCACTTGAAACGCTTTACATTATGGCACCTTGAAATTCACCTTTCTTGG
>CASELF010000067.1 GCA_949288725.1 uncultured bacterium | reverse complement strand
CAATTGCATCTTTTCCAAGCATCAAATCTCTCCAAACATTTGATTCGCTTTTATTTAAGACAGATTCTCCCTTATGAAGCTCTGCAACGTAACCGTCATACGGGACATAATCGAGTCCGGCAGCCGCTGTCGCAGATTTTCGCTTCTTGTTGTTTTGAAACCCTTTTATTATTTTGGGCATTAACATTGGCATCAATATTGGCATCAATATTGGATTAGCAAAAATAGAACCCAGAAGCTCAAATAATTTGAACACTTGGGACATTTCGTTTAATACACCTTTTACCCAATTACCAAAATTATGCTTTAATTGTTTGAGCCCACTAATTACACCTTCCTTGAATGTTTCAAAACTGCCCAGCCACTTATCAAACATAGATGGTTTTCCACTTATCCACGCCCATAATTGACCCAATACATAATTTAATGCTAAAACACCCGCTACTATGGCAAATATAGGCCACATCGAAGCCATAAAAGCTACTGCTGCCGGAATTAAACCTACCAATGTAGAACCAATTCCAACAATCACAGGAATCAAGGCAACTCCGATTGCTCCAGCTAATTCAATAATACAAAGTTTTAGCATTTCTACATTTTCAGCAAAAAAGTCTGTAACTTTTTGAATTCCTTTAAATACAGGGATTATTATTGGCAACAAGAGTTCTGAAATTACATTTCCTATAACCTTAAGTCCCATACCTATATTAATCAAAGTTTCTTGAAGTTCTTTTGAACGTTCCAGATCTTTTTCTGAAAAAACATTGTATTTTGACGAATTTGATAATTCTGCATTATATTGCTGCAATCCGCCAATCAGAACCTGTATAGTTCCATCATCTAAACCTAAAGCACGTCCAAAATCAACCTTCTCAGTTTCGGTTGCCAACATTGCCATTTTTGCTGATATAACATCCAAAAATTGCTCTGTTGATTTTATCCCTTCGGGGTTTATTTCAAAAGCTTCTAAAGTTTCTTTTAATCCATTACCATCTCCACCTTTTTTAAGATTAGCTAACTTATCTCCTAAAACAGAAACACTTTGTGCAACATTCTCTGCACTACCGCCAGACTGTTTTGCAGCACTAGATAATGACTGAAACTTCTCTATCGTTAACCTAGCTTGCCTTGCCATACTTGCCATATGAGCAACATCTGCAGAATAGTCAATTGCAAAACCAACAGCTTCTTTTAATGCAGACATTAAAATTTTAAAATAAACTAAACTTAATGATACATATTCTGAAGTTCTCGATATATACAATGAAGTATATTTATCCTCAGAATTAATATCCTTTTGAGAATTAGAATTTGTAGACACTTAAACCTCACTTTTATAAATTATTATTTATTAACTTATTGATACCCTATTAATGTCATGGTAGAATATGACTGCTTAGCCTGTGGGAGAAATTATGAACGAAGAATTAGCTTTATTTTACAAAATTTGGAACTTTCCAACAAATACAAGCTTAACAAATATTGACAGAGAGCAACTGGGCTTCTTTTTCGGCAATGCAATCAGGAATACAGAGGCGATGCTGAATTTAAAAAAGAATATAAGAACTACTGTAATAGTCCTTATCCTACTCACAATATGGAAACCTGTCGCAGGCTTAATTATATCTACAATAATTGCACTAGCAATATTTTGTTTTAATCACTCAAAAAAAGATAAAGCATTAGCAACTATTAACTCAGGAATTTTAGCATTTAATGAAGGTAGATATGAAGAGGCTTTAGAGATTTTTCAAAACATTAAAAAGAATATGTATTATGATGCAGATTTTTATTCTTGGATTTACTACTGCTATTACAATATGGGTAACTATCAAGAAGCCCTGGAGTTTCTTGAAAAATCATTCCCAAAAGGGGTT
>CASELF010000066.1 GCA_949288725.1 uncultured bacterium | reverse complement strand
CATAATAAAAGTAAAAACAAGATATAGTGTGTGCAACTTGACTTTTTACGCTAAATGTTGTATATTATTATAAAAATTTGTGATTTGTCAAATGCATAAAAATATATGATTTTGCAAAAGGGGAAAAATGATAGTCAATTCAGAAACTCAATACAGTATTTATAAAATCAATTTCGAAACAGTAGAAACAGCATTTAGTAATATTCCTCATGGTTCAAATAATACGGAATATGCAGAAAACATAATCACCGAATTGATTAATAGCATAACAAAAACTATTAAGGATAAAAAGAAATCTCTATTATACGCTATTTCGTATCAAGGTTTAAAAGGTGTCATTTTCAAGACAACCCATTATCCTTCTTGGGGTAATGTTGCTAAACAAATAATCAACAACAACGAACTACAACCTCAAAAAATCGATGAGGATTTTTTAACAAATACAAATGTATCTTACGTTTATTTTTATTTATGTGACGATAAGGTTTTTGCCTTTACTGGCGGATATGGGAGCAATTACATTTCAAAATTTGCTGAAAAAAATTTCGGATTGTATCTTCTTCCCAAAATTATAAATAAAGATAATTCTGTAATTAAATCTATTTTACAAAACAATTTACTTGGGAATCAGACGGCCTCACAAAGAACCAATAAAAATTCAACAAGCATACAAAGTGAGCAAGATATGAGCAGTATCTTCCGTCAATTATCAATTGAAGCCACTCGTGATATTGCAGAAAACCTTGGAATTACATTCAATGAAGAAGAATCTCAAAATAAAAAGATAAAAATTGTTAATAAAGATTCTATAGTGATTCATCGCTCTATTTCAATAGCAGAATTAAAGCAAGTAATTAACAGAATCTGTGATGTTGAAAAAATGACAGATAATTTTGCACTTAATTATCTTGTTCTTGCTCGTAAAAAAGGTTTAAAAAACAACGAATTATATGAAGAGTTAATTCAAACACTGGTTGATGGAAAGTTTAATCATTTTATGCTTACTGGTGACGACTATACATCATTTTTAACTTGTGCAAATAAATACATAATTAGAGATGAACAAACGGATGAAATCCTAATCGAAAGCGAAGATGCTATTACTTTTTTAGACATTATTGCTTTACTTACAAATAAAAATAAGTCCACATTCAAAAAAATGCTTAAAAATTGGACAATTTCAACTATAGACAATGCTGGAAATTTTATTCTATTCCCGATTCAAATTTTTGATGCTATACAAGGCTTTGTCGAGTTTGGCGAGAAAAAACAACCATGTTATTTGTTTAATGGACAGTGGTATGTCTTTGATTCAAAATTTAGCGATATTTTGAATGTTGAATTTAAAGAGCTATTCAATCAACAATTGGAAAAGCGCATTACTTATACTTCCAACTTCGGTCTAATAAGAGATTTTTCTACGGAAGAGGACTATAATGATGCAATAAAAACAGAAGGAAAGTATATTGTGGCTCACACCGCACTGATTAACAATGTAGAGATTGCGGACATAATAATTTTTAGCGATGACCAAATTTTCTTGATGCACAACAAAGACTCGTTTAATGGAACAGGAGCAAGAGATGTATCTAATCAAGTCATTACATCCGCATCCTTTCTGCAACAAATGCTTGCATCTGCAAACAGAGATGATTTTTTAGAAAAATATTATGCAGCGATTGAATCAAAATATAAGAATGGCATAAAAATACCCATCGATAAGACCGCATTTAAAGAATACTTTCAAGGAAGTCATAAAATTCATTATTTAATCGGCTATCTAAAAGGCTATGACGAAAATAGTCGTTCTACATATGCAAAATACTTGACCGTAGAGGTGATTAAAAAGCTATTAGATAAAGGATTCGATTGTACACCGTTGCTTATCAGCAACTAACCATCTAATTTATTCCAACCCTACGATTAAGCCGAAATAATCTCTTGTAAAAAACAAAACGAACTCAAGATTTTCTCTCGGGTTCGTTTTATTCTTGTTTGGTGCGGATGACAGGACTTGAACCTGCACAACCTTGCGATCACAAGATCCTGAATCTTGCGCGTCTGCCAATTCCGCCACATCCGCAATTCCTGATTATTTTAGTATAATACAGACTACCCTGTCAAGGGTTTTTCAGCG
>CASELF010000065.1 GCA_949288725.1 uncultured bacterium | reverse complement strand
TTTAAGTGATTTGTTGCCGACAATTTCAATGGCTGTACAAGGTGGGCAGGAAGTTCCAATTATTACTTATAAACAGCCTGATTTTACAGAGGAATTCACTTTAGAATATATGGAAAGTTTGCAAGAAGTTAAAAACGTAACTGAGCAATTTATACAAGAATGCGCATTGCAAATATCAAAGGACTTTATGCCGGTGCCGTTACAGGTGAAAGATTAGGGAGGTAATTATGATTAGAGGTTTTTTATTGTTATTAATCTGTTTTGGATGTTCAATGCCTTGTCTTGCTGAGAGCGTTAAACAGAATGTCGAAAATGAACAAGGCTATGCAGTTATTAATCTGGAAAAGACTCCAACCTCAGATGGTGGACAATTTATAAAAAATACTAAGTCTTGGTTTTGTATAAACATAATTATAAATGGAAAAGTTCGTGAAAATGAAAAACAGGTTGATTGATGTTATATTTTATCCATTCCCAAAAATAGGACAGCGAGTTAAGTGTGAAGAGGATAAAGATATTATTTTATGCAGCAAGACTGGATATACACTTTATGATGATAAGTTAAATTTCCCGAGCATATTTGAGAATGTTTTTAATGTACAAGTCATAACTGCTGATTTTACTTTTACTTTTGAAGTGAAGGGTAAAAGTAAAATCCTTAATGATAGCAGATATCGTTGGAATAATGCTGATATATTGGGTATATTAAAGTGCTTTTGTTCGCCTGATGATAGACGAATAATTTTACCAAGTGGAATTCATGATTATATGCTTGAGTTCAAAGAGGAAATTTATTCAAAAATAAAACATTGCTGTGGAGTGGATGAGTTTCGTAGATTAACAAGTGATATTTTTATTCACTTGTGTAAAGAACAAGGGTTCTCAAGTTGTAAGGCTTCTTTGATGGGAAATTTAGTTGATTTGTTTCAAAAATATTTCCAGAAAAGAAAGTGGAGGGCTTTAGATGGATAATTGGCTTTCTTATGGTCCTTGTCTGGCTTTTGTTATTACTACTTTAATAAATTTAAAAGTTTTTGTTCGTGCTGAAGAATTAAGCAAATTAAAAGCTGAATTAATGGCTTATGCTTCTGAGCATTTTGTGAATAGGGAAACTTATAGTGATAATCACAAGGCTTTGCAAGATCAGATGCTTCAGATTCATCAAGATATTTCAGATGTAAAAAATATATTAATTGGGATTGTAAATCGTAATAGTCGGAGAAATTAAATTTATGAATTTGAATTTTTCAATGAGTGAATTAATACATTCAGATTGTGCTGTGAAAAATAATATCAATAATATGCCTGATATTTTTGCTCTCGATAATATGTTGAATTTGGTTGTTTATTGTTTGCAGCCGTTAAGGGATAAAATTGCTAAACCTATAATTATTACGAGCGGATTTAGAAATTCTCTGGTGAATTCTCTTGTTGGCGGTGTGAATAATTCTCAGCATACAAAAGGACAGGCTGTTGATATTGTCGTAGATGGTATGAAACCGGTTGAGATTATTGAATTTGTAAAACTTTCTGGGATAGAATTTGATCAGTTAATAAATGAAAATAATCAGTGGGTTCATATTTCTTTCTCAAAAGGGCATAATAGAAAGCAAATTTTAAATCTTTAGTTTTATAATTTTGTTTGCCATTATTTAGAAAATGTTTTATAATAGAGGAATGGCAAGGTATTTTTATAAAGCTTTAAAAGATCAAAAAGAGGTGGTTTCCGGTTATATTGATGCAGAGTCTCCTGCTGAAGCCAGGAATAAGGTTAAGCAACTTGGCTTTTTGCCGACTGGTATTTATGAAGAGAAACCTGAGGATAATGCTGGGTTAACTTCTTCAGCTGAGCAAGCCAAGTTAAAGCTCAAGCTTTCGGAGAAAATTTTATTTACATCTGAAATGCAAACGCTTCTGAGTTCTGGAATTTCTGCATTAGAAGCGTTAGAATCTGTTGCAAAGTATTCAAGCAGCCGGAGAATTTCTTTGGTCGCTGTGGATATTTCTGAATCTATTAAATCTGGTTTGACTTTTTCTGAGGCTTTAAAAAAGTACTCCAATGTGTTTGGAAATATCTACATTGCAATATGTATTGCCGGTGAGAGTGCAGGATTTTTGCCTGAAGCTCTTGGGTATCTTTTAACGCTTCTAAAAAAACAGGATACCTTAAAAGGTAAGTTTATCCAGATGTCAATATATCCAAGTATATTGGTTACTATTTTGGTGGGTGTTTTCTTTTTGATGGGTGGATTTGTTTTTCCTAAGCTGATTTCCGGACTAAGTATTACAGATCCGCCATTTATGGTTTCTATTCTTACTGGTAGTGTAAGTTTTATTTCGCATTACTGGCTTCTAATTGTTCTTTTTCTTGTTGGATTATGCTATTTTATAAACTCTATATTTGGGTTTGATCATATAAAAAAAGCTTATTCCGATTTTTTGATGAAAATTCCTTTTTTGTCAGATTGTATTAAGTATTTTTCTTTGGCTCATTATATGTCTGTTATGCATATTGCGTACGAAGCTGGAATTCCTATTACTGAATCTTTAAAAATGGCTGAATCTACAATTACTAATGATGAGATGCGTAAACGTGCCAAAGATGTTGCAAACTTAATTTCTCAAGGAAAGTCTTTAACTGATGCGTACTACCAGAGTCAATTAATCCCAGGTGTTTTAATGCCTTTGATTGCAACAGGTGAGAAAACAGGTAAGTTAGGACAGATGTTTAGAGATGCTTCTATCGGAATCGAAAAGAAACTTGATTTAGCTTTGGACGCTTTGGCGAGAGCTTTTGAACCTCTTTTAATGGTGGTCTTAGGTGGTTGTGTAGGATATTTTGTAATTGCCTTTGTTCAAATGTATTCAGAGGCTATGTCATCTCTTTTAAATCTCTTTTAAACATTTACATCATTTGCGCATTATGATATAATTCGGCTATGATAGAACTTTTGATTTTATACGTATTAATGCGTCGTGAGTTTACGATGTATGGGATTTCAAAGGAAATTGAAAGTAAATTTGCTGCCTATACTTCACCAAGTTTTGGAGCTTTGAAGCCTGCTTTACGCAGACTTGAAGCTGGAAGTTTTATTACTTCAAGAAAAATGATGTCTGATGGCGGAAAGCTTTCGATATATTACGCTATTACCAAAAATGGAGAAAAAGAACTTAAGCGTTTGGTATTAGAACCGCTTAGTGATAATCCTGTTCAGTATATTACTAATGCTAAACTTAAGCTTTCTTGTGCTGAAATTCTTGATAGTGAAGATAAAAGGAATTTGTTTTTACATTTGAAGACTCTTGCCTTGGTCATTAAGAATAAAGCTGAAGCTATTTTAAATGATGAGTATACTGAAAAAGACTTCTATCAGAAGATTTTATTGGATAATTCTTTAGTCGAATATTCCAATCTGATTACTATTATTGAAGGGTTTGAGAAAGATAATGAGCGCAATAGTTAATAAGGTCATTGAGGGTTCGATTGCTCAGGAATTAGAGATTGAGCCGGGTGATGAGATTGTTTCAATTGATGATAATAAAATGCTCGATATGATTGATTATAATTTTTACTGCAAGTCTGATTTTTTGACTCTTGAAGTTAAAAAGGCTTCTGGTGAGATTGAAGTCATTGAACTTGAGAAAGATTATGATGAAGATTTAGGGATTGTTTTTGAAAGTGCAGTTTTTGACAGAGTTAAGCCTTGCCTAAATCATTGCATTTTCTGTTTTGTCGATCAACAACCTAAAGGGCTTCGTGAAACTTTGTATGTGAAAGATGATGATTATAGACTTTCATATTTGCAAGGAACATACATAACACTTACAAATTTGACAGAAAAAGATAAAGAACGCATTAAAAAAATGCATTTGGGGCCGTTTTATGTGTCTGTTCATACAACCAATCCGCAATTGCGAAATAAAATGTTGAGAAATCCTAATGCAGGTAAAGCGTTAGAAAATTTAAAGTGGTTTAGAAAGAATAAAATACCGTTCCATGCACAGATTGTTTTGTGTCCAGGGTTAAATGATGGTGATGAACTTGAGAGAACTTTATCTGATCTTGCTGAACTTAAGAGTACAGTTCTTTCGGTTGCTATTGTTCCTGTTGGGATTACGCAGTTTAGAAATGAAAAATTGAGGCAAGTCGACAAAGAATGTGCTATTAAGACAATAGAAATAGCGTCTAAGTATAAAAAAGTCTGTTGTTCAGATGAGTTCTTTTTGTTAGCAGAAAAAGAAATTCCACCTTCTAAGTATTATGGAAATTTTGTTCAACTGGAAGATGGAGTTGGGGCAATTAGGCTTTTGTTGGATGATTTTAAAAAGTTAAAACTTCCGAGTAAAATTTCTAAGCCGCAAAAAATTCTTTTTGCAACTTCATATGCTGCTTCCGGGGCTATTAGTAAGATTTGTGAAAAGTTGAATAAAATTAAGAACCTTAATGTTGAGGTGCTTCCCGTAAAATCTGAATATTGGGGAGAAGATATTACTGTTGCCGGACTTATTACAACTGATGATTTAATAAGAACGGTTAAGGATCAAGTTGGAGATGTTGTTGTTATTCCTTCTATAATGTTAAGACCTTATAGTGAGGATTTCTTAGATGGTAAGAATCTTGATTTTGTGAAGCAAGAAACAAAAAAAGACTTTTTTGTTGTTCAGAATATTTATTCGATGAAAGAATTTGTTGATTATCTTTATGAGATATAGCAAAAAAAGTTTTGTTTGTTTTTTGTAACTTATATGCAAGTTCCAAAGATTAGTAATTTTAGCAATGTTAAATTGCAGTTTAATTCAAATGTTTATCCCACGAGGTTATATCATCAGAATATTTCGTATAGCCAAACTGATACGGTTAGCTTTTCCGGGAAATCTAATGATAAATTAGATAATTTTAAAATGGCGCTCAGGAATATGAGGCTTCTTGAAAATCACGGTCTCAGGGCCGCAGATAATTTGGATAATATTGAGGGCTTACAAAATGGTTTGCGAACGCTGGAAAATTTAGATATGCACCAGATTACCTTTTTGTTTGATGCTTTTGATGAGGATAGAGTGTCTTTCCCTGTTGTGAGAGGTTGTCACCACAATTGTAGCTATTGCTTTTTAGATGCTAAGGCGCCAATTGTGCGGTTGAAGTACGAGGATTTTGCTAATGTATTCAAAGATTTGGCAAAGATGTCAAAGCGTATGAATTATAAATTTGAGAATCACTGGGGGGAAGATTTAACCCTTTTTTATGATTCTGATGGCAGTGAAATTTATCTATTAGATAAAAATAATAAAGTTCATGAGTTTCCTGAATTGAATAAGCTAGCTTATGATATCCTCAAAAAGCCAGGAATTTTTGATACTGCGGGTTGGAATCCTAAGAAAAGAGATATTCAAGATCGTATGGACAGGTTGGTAAAATATTATTCTAACTTTGAAAATTCAGAAGAAGTAAGTCAAATTTGTATTTCTTTAAATCCTTTTGAAGGTATATATAATCAATCTGTAATGCAAAGAAGAGTTGGAAATATAAAGAATGCAGATTATTTAAAATCAAAATATATTGAAATGGCTGTAAATACTCTTCATACATTTTCTCCATTGTTGTATAATCCTAAATTCGGTATTATTTGTAGAGCATATCCTGATAGCACTCCTGGTGACGAGTATGATGGATTCCGTGCTTTTGATATGAAAGAACTTAAGTATGATATTCTTGATGCATATAGAGAAAAATATGCCGATGAGTTGGAGGAAAACCCAGAAAGATATGAGGATCTTGTAGGAGCTTTCTTAGTGTCGACCGCAGGTGTAGTTGCAAGTGGTCGTGATAATTCGTTCAAGAATTATCAATCAGAGAGTATTTTTCCTAGAATTATGGATGAATTATCAGATAAAGAGTTCAAAGATGCCGCAACCAGAAAGACTGCGTTAATAATTGATACTGATGGTACAGTTTATGCAGGTGATGATTTTGAATTATGCAGAACTGACATAAAATTAAAATTTGACCATCCTGTTTCTAAACCGATAAAGCCTACGCCATATGAAAAAGTTGCAAGATTTAAAAAGGAGGAATAATAATTCCTCCTTTTTTTGTATGTAGAATTAATCTCTTTGTTTAGTATCTTTCAAGGTATCTGTCAATTTCCCACTGAGATACGTATGTTCTAAATGAATCCCATTCTTTTCTTTTTGCTGACATAAATTCATTGAATGCGTGCTCTCCTAGTGCGGCTCTTCCGACAAGTGATTTGTCAAGAGATTCCAATGCTTCGGCCAACGAACC
>CASELF010000064.1 GCA_949288725.1 uncultured bacterium | reverse complement strand
GAAACGTACGAACGTGAAACAGTTAGAAGTAAACGGAATAAAGAAATATATAATAGAAGTAGACAACGGAAACAGAATAATAGCAGACAGCCCTGCAAAAGTGTTAGAATTTTACAGAATGTCACTTTATACAGAAGCATTAGCTAAAAACAACAAGTTTGACGGTGCAGGTTCTGCTAAACAAAATGATTCTACTAAACCTGGGCAAAATCTTATAGGTAATAATCTTGAGCAAAAAACTATCGCAAAAGCTGATGAAACTGTTGCACCTTTTGCCAAACGTTTAACCAGAACTCCTGATATTAAAGATTTGACAAATCCTGAAGTAAAAAAAGTCAACCTTGAAAATGGCGAATTTGATAGTAATGGAAATTTTGTTTCTGATGGCACACATTTTGAAACAGAAACAGGAAATCCTCTTGCTAAAGGTAAATTGTTTAAAGATTATCCTGATGGGAAACGACAAATTGCACAAAATTTTGAGGAACTAGCAACACAAATTGCATCACAAAATGGTACTCAAAAATTAGAAAAATCTGAAAAATTAAGATTAAAAAAATTCTTGGAAGAGCATCCGGAAATTAATGTTCAAGATCTTTCTGAAATAATTTCTGACTATTGCCATGCAATGAATACAAGCTCAAATAGAAATATCAACAATTTCTTATTTGGGTATGATGGCATATCTCTCATAAAAGATCTTCAAAATTTAAAAAAAAATATAGCAGAATTTGACAAATTTATTAGCGATTTAAAAACAGATGAAGCAAATTCACAAGTAGTAGACAAATTCCAAAATATGCGCAATGAATTTTTGTCAAAAGAGATGACAACAATTAATCCGGAAGATTTTAAAAAGAATTTGGACTTTTACAAATCTCTAAGTCCAGATATTAAAAAAGAATTAATTCATTACGATTTTGATATCGTATTAAAACCACAATCTGAAGAGATAATCGACAGAATAAAATTTGCTAATGACTATGATAAATGGTTAATGGAGCAAGGAAAATTTTCAACAAATATAATGGCCGGCCGTTTCATAAGACATTGGAGAAGCCTTTCTACGGAAGAGTTCAATATAGCCAAAGAAAATGTAGAACTAGCAAAAGAAATGCTTGCAAATAACTACGAAAATGATAATTTCATAAGCTATATAATTGACTCAGGACTTACAGATATCAAAAAACTTTGCTCTACTTTAAAAACAGAACTTGGAGAAGATTTTGACTACACATATATCAATAAATTACTCAGATTTGCAACAAATCCTGGTCCTGCAATTACACTCATAAAAAACTTCCCGAACGAGACAAAGAATTTGTCAGCTTGGAACATCGAAACCATAATCGGACCGTACTATTCACTCGATGAAAACGGAAAGAAAAATTTCCTAGCTAAAATTGCAATCGCAGGGAAAATGCCACAACTTGTAAGCCATTATGACAATAGTTTTAGTACCGATTTGCTTAAACAATATTTGGCGGAAAGAAATATTCCTGATGTAGATAAAATACTTGAATTTGTTAATCTGGCAGATCCTCAATTTTTGAGAAAAATAAATTTCCGCAGATACAACTCAACACCTGCAATTGATTTTGAGCAAATATTTAAACCTGAAAATCTTGATAATATGATTGAGTGTGTCAAACTTCATAAGGAACTTCCTCAAGAATTTTTGGACTACCTGCATTCAGACGAATCAATAGTTTCACAAAACAGATGGTATAATCACGACAACTTAGACTACCAATATAATATTTCTCCGGAAGAACTTTCTGCTAGAATTGCCAGAATAAACAAGTATAAAGATAAATTCTCTCCTAAGATTCTGGAAAAAATTTATAATGG
>CASELF010000063.1 GCA_949288725.1 uncultured bacterium | reverse complement strand
CCCGACAATGATTGTGTCCTGCGTGAATCCGCAGTCTTTAACCATTTTACCTACAATAACGGAATCAGGTTTAACTTTATATTCAAGAAGCCTTGCTTTCCCGTCCGCAAAATTTTCGACATCAAGAGCATGTGCAACTGTAACTATTCTAAACAATTCTTGAGTAAGTAACTCCTCAGGCCAAATAATATAATCTATATAAAAATCACTCAAATAATCAGTATTGTTATTTATTGCAAGAGCACTACTGTATTCGGTTTTTGATACAAAGCATATTGTTCTGATACCGCTAACTTTTTTAACCGCAAGACAAGCAACAATATTTACTTCATCATATCCTGTACATGCGATAAATATATCAGCATCATTAATTCCTGCAGACTTTAATACATTAACATCAGCCGCACTTCCCTGCACAAAACTTATATCCAACTTGTCGAATTCTTCAGTTCTATTCTCTTCTTTATCAATAATTGTAATATCGTGATCTTCAAAAAATTCTGTGGCAAGCAAACATCCTATTTCTGTTGCCCCATAAATAACTATTTTCATACTTTTACCTTAATAAACCTAACGCACTAAATAAAAATACTGCCCCATACAATGTAATATTTCTCAGAATGATTAGCACAAAGCCTGCAACCATAGGAGAAATATCAAACATTCCGATAGGCGGAATAATTTTTCTAAACCAATCTAAATATAAATCAGTTGAAACTCTTAGCATTTTCAAAATAGGATTATCCCAGTTTACGAAAGGGAACCAAGTGAGTAAACATCTGACAAATATCATCAGTAAGAATACATAAAAGCAATTTGCAATTGCTTCAAGAATTTTGAGAGCTATCATTATTATCATCCTTATCTTTAATTTTATCTGCTTTTGCTTTTTCCTGCTCCATTTTTGCAAAGAATTCGTCAGGGGACATAATCATAATATGAGGAACCTTATCTTTGTTCAACTTAATATATAATTTACCCAACCCGACAGAAAGTAAGGCACATAATACCATAATAAACAACGGCGCAAATATAAAACCTAAAAACGGCGGTAAAATATAAAATCCCGTTGATAAAAATATAAAATGAAACAGAGGGTAATCAGGATTAATATTTGGTACCCAAGATAAAAGGCAGGCAAGCCCGACATAATACATATAAAGATTAACTACCCTATCAAGTATCAAAATAAATTTACTCATAAAATTACCCTTTAAATGAAATTATAAATCTAATTTCGCACATTTACCACATTCGCAGTTTACAGCCTCTTGTGGAATTTTTTCAATCATAGTGAATAACAAAGATTTCAATTTAGTAAGGTTATCGTTAAACACTTTCATAACAGCATCGTGAGAAACAGGAGGAACATCTCCAACTAAACCTGCATCATAGTCTGTAATCAATGAAATATTCAATGGACACATATTAAGTTCTTTAACCAAATATGCTTCAGGAAAGGCAGTCATATTGATAACCTGCCATCCTTGTTTTGTAAAGAAAGCAGATTCTGCTTTAGTAGAAAATCTAGGACCATTAATTACAACAACAGTTCCTGTTTCATGAATTGTAATCCCTAATTCCTTACCTGTTTTTATTGCCAAATCACGTAATTCAGGACAATATGGATCAGCAGGAGAAGGGTGTTGGACAACAGGACCTTCATAAAAAGTAGTTTTTCTGCCATCTGTCCAATCAACAAATTGATCACAAATAACAAAATCGCCTGGTTTAACATCTTTTTGTAAACTTCCTGCAGCGCAAGGTGAAATTACACGTTTACAACCAAGGTGTTTCATCGCCCAAACATTTGCTCTGAAATTAACAAGGTGTGGCGGAATAGAATGATTTCTGCCATGTCTTGGCATAAATGCAACTCTTTGATTCCCTATTTTTCCGATAAATACGTTGTCGCTGGTTTTTCCATAAGGAGTTTCAACGCAAACTTCTTCTATATCATCCAAGAAATTATAAAATCCTGAACCGCCAAATACACCAATATCCGCTTTATCTAATATTTCCATCATATACCCTTTCTTTATATAAACATAAAATATAATTTAACAGAGTAATATTACAATAATCATGTTAATTTTTCAAACTTTAAATAAATTTTCATAATAAATTACCAACTTATCTATAATAAAATTCCCCCTGTTACTAATTTTAAAAAACTTTAATGCGGGTTTTAATATAGATAATCTTTTTCATACTTCCAGCTATTTTTAATTTAATCAGCCTCATTTGAGGCTTTTTTTTATTATTAAGATTTTAATACAAAGTCTTAACAAAAATAGTAAAATATGCTAGAATGAACGAGATAAGAAAGAGGGATATATTATGAAATCAAAAATAATAGCAACTATACTTACAATTCTATTGAGTGCACAATTAGTTTATGCCGCTCCTTTTAGCGGAAATGCTAAAACAAAAAGAATGCCAGCAGGAACAAATTTACAATTAAAAATGCTAAACAGCATTGATACATCTGTAAATACCGCAGGTAACAGTTTTTCAGCAATGTTAGTTTCTGATCAGACAAAAGATAATGATGTAATTTTGCCGGCAGGTTCAATTGTAAGAGGCGATATAAAAGCAATACAAATGCCTAAAAGAATGTCAAAAGGCGCAGTATTATATATGAATTTTGATCACGTAGTCACACCAAACGGTAGACAATTACCATTGACATTGAATGTCGTAGGAAGATCTGATATGACCTATGATGGTGGTATCACAACAACAAGAGGTTACGGAGATGCGTGGAAACAAACTTGTTCAAAATCAGCAGATATAACAAGAAATAGTATCGATTGGGGAAAAGACATTGCTAACGATACAGGATGGCAATATGTAACTGTTCCGATAAGTGCATTTGGCGGTGCTATAGGTACTGCAGGATATTTCGTATATGGAAGTATTGCCGATATGATTAAAAAAGGAAAACATGTAAGTATTCCAAAAGACGAAATTCTGAATGTTATTCTGGTTGACCCAATTGATGTTCCGGTTATTTAGTTAAAATGTCAAAATTAGATAGAATAGAAGAATTACAAAATCTTATTAAGGAGGACAGCACTAATTTTCAAGCAAGAAGAAAGTTGGCTGTTCTTCTTATGGATTTTGGATTTAATGAAGAAGCGTTACAGCATTTGTTATATTTGTCAAAACATTTTCCTGAAGATGATGGAATTTTTTATAATTTGGGAATTGTGTATGAAAAGTTAAAAGATTTTCCAAAAGCAAAAGAATCTTACCTGAAGGCATTGGAAATCTCTCCTGATTCAATAGATTCAACATACAACTTAGGACTTGTGTATACGGAATTGAAGGAATATGATAAGGCAATTAAATCCTTTGAAAATATTTTAAAAGAAGACCCGCAAGATTCTAATTCATATTTTAATTTGGGGCTAATCTACTTTAAAACCAGAGATTACATAAAAGCAATTGAAAATTTCCAAATGACAATTGATATAAATGATGAAGATATTTATGCTCATTTTTATATTGGAAATATATTTAAAGAATTAGGAGATTTAGATTCGGCAAAAGAAAAATTTAATAAAGTTTTGGAATTGTCGCCTGATTACAGTTGGGCTTATTATAATTTAGCGGTTATAGATAATGAAACAGGCAATTTAGAAGGTGCCGTTTACAACTTAGAAAAAACAATTGAACTAAATCCATACGACACAGAAGCCTATGAAATATTAGTTCGTATATTACTAAAAGAGCAAGATTACGAAAACGCTATAAAATATTCAAAAGAAGCACTTGCTCAATGTGAGGAGACCGGGGATTTGGATTATTTAGCATACTTGGCTCATAGCAAAGCTCAAAATCCTGAATGCAAAGAATATCTTGAACGCGCAATAAAAAATCATAAAACACTTTCAATACCGCTTACAAAAGCAAAAAATGAACTTAGTAAGTTGAAATAACCATGTTTGTGCTAACATAAAAACATTGAAAAAGATAAGAGGAATACAAATTATGAAAATGTCAAAAATATTTGTGCAAACATTGAGAGAATTTCCTTCAGATGCTGAGGTTGTATCTCATAAAATGCTTGCAAGAGCAGGATACATAAAGAAATTAACATCAGGAGTTTACACTTTTTTACCCCTAATGTGGAGAGTTTTGAAAAAGGTTGAAAATATTATCAGAGAAGAAATGGATAATGCAGGTGCTCAAGAGTTACTAATGCCATTTGTTCAACCAAAAGAATTATGGGTTGAATCAGGACGCTGGGACGCTTATGGTAAAGAACTTATGAGATTGAGAGACCGACACAACAGAGAAATGTGTTTGGGACCTACTCACGAAGAAATTATTACATCAATTGCTCGTGATATTTTAAAATCCTACAAGCAATTACCTGCAAACTTATATCAAATACAATCAAAATTCAGAGATGAAGTTCGCCCTCGTTTTGGTTTATTAAGAGGTCGTGAATTTATAATGAAAGATGCTTATAGTTTTGCAACTTCACAAGAAGATTTGGATAAAGAATACCAAAACATGTGGGATGCGTACACAAGAATATTTAAAAGATGCGGTTTAGATACAAAAGCCGTTCAATCTGATTCCGGAGCAATTGGAGGAAGTGTATCTCATGAATTTATGGTAATAACAGATACAGATGCAGGAGAAAATGATGTTTTCTATTGTGATAGTTGTGATTATTCAGCAAATTCAAATCATGCTGTGTCAAAGTTGCCTCAAGCACAAACTGTTGGGAATTTCGCTTCTGTAAAAATCGTTGATACACCAAATACTCATTCAATAGAAGAACTTTGTAAATATTTAGATGTACCACCATCTATAATTTTAAAGACATTGGTTTACATTGTTGATAAAAAGCCTGTACTTGCGCTAATCAGAGGTGATAAACAGGTTGAAGAAACCAAATTAATGAATGCAGTTGGCGGAGTAGATATAAGAATTGCGACATCAGGTGAAATTCAAGAAATCATGGAAGAAAACGGATTTAGCGCAGTACCTGGTTTTATTGGACCAGTCGATGAGAATAAAAAGCCGCTTGCAAAATATGGCGAAAACAAAATTGTAGTTGTTGCAGACGAAACTATAAAAGAAATGAAAAATTTTGTAGTCGGAATAAATAAAAATGATGTTCATATGGTAGGGGCTAATTTTGGAAGTGAAATTGATTTACCTGAAATTGTTACAGACATAAGACTTGTTGAGGCAGGTGAATTATGTCCTCAATGTGGTAAGCCGCTAAAAGTTACAAGAGGTATTGAAGTTGGAAATATATTCCAATTAGGTACAAAATATTCTAAACCAATGAATGCTGTATATCTTGATGCCGATGGAAAAGCAAAACCATATATTATGGGTTGCTACGGAATTGGTGTTACCAGAACAGCAGCAGCCGCAGTAGAGGCTCACCATGACGATTGGGGTATAAAATGGCCTCTTGCTATTGCTCCATATCATGTAATTGTTGTTCCTGTAAGTACAAAAGATGAACTTCAAATGAGTGTTGCTGAAAAAATATATAAAGAACTTCTTGATAATGGAGTTGAAGCAGTAATTGATGATAGAGATGAACGCCCTGGCGTAAAATTCAAAGATGCTGATTTGATAGGATTCCCTTATAGAATAACAGTAGGAAAAACTATTCAAGAAGGGAATGTTGAATTTGTTACTCGTCAAACAGGTGAAAAAGAAACAATAAAACCGGAAGAAGTTGTAAAACGAGTAATTGAAGCAGTTAAGAATATAAAGTAAACTAAAAATTATAAAATCAAAAGACCGGCTTTCAAATTGAGAGCCGGTCTTGTTATATTCATTCCATTTTCTATGCTGCGCCAGTGTAGTTTGGAGCGAGGTTCTTGGCATCTGCTTGTTCCATCTTCTTGCAAGCCTCGTAATCTGCTTGTGCGATTTGGATTTGAGATTCCAATGAATCCTTTTCTGTCTGCAAGGAATCTTCTTCCATTTTCAAAGGTTCCAGCATTATATCGTTCATATTTTCGTATTTCTCTTCGATTTGAGACTTCATTTGAGAAATAATCATTTCGTTGCTAGCAGCCATTTGTGTTTTCATGTTGCTGAAGGCTGCCATATATGCCTGATCTTGAGTACTTAACTGTTGATTTAAACTATTGGCATTAAGTCCGCCAGCCATACCATTCAATAATGTCTGATTGGTAGTTCCTATTCCCTGTTGAGCCAATTGAGAATTAATCATTCCAGGCATCATAAGGTTAGCAAATTGCATACTAGAAGATAAATTATTTAATTCCATCTTCTTCATGGATTCTAAATTTTTACTCATTTGTTCAACTTGACGAGTTACGCGTCTAGCTTTAGACTGGACACGCATCATACGGGCTTGTAAGTCTCTGACCCTTCGGCCCGCCATCAATTTTCCAAATGCTCCTAGTAAGAAACCCATTGTCTCATTAAATCCTTATGTTATTTGTCCTCGTAATTATATAAAGTATTTCGTTTTATAATAATTGCCTTTTTGTTGTCATCATGTTAAGTTATGTTACAAAAAACACAGGTTTTGAGTATATACTTTTTATATAACAAAGTATTTAATTCAATATTCATAAGGGTTTCCGAAATATTGCCAAATGCCATGTAAATTGCAGATTTTAACCATTTTTCAATAAATTTTTAAATTTTACATTACACAATACCCTACATTTATAGTAAGATAATAACAAACATTTTCAGGCAAGAGGAGGTATATTTTGCTTAAGAGAGTTCTAAATACAAAGACACTTATTTTTACGGCACTAATTATAATTGTTTTATTTTTTATGCCTAAGTTAACGGAATTATTAATGATATTATTTGCATCATACGTAATTGCTGCGGCTTTAAATCCGTATGTAAATACTATTGAAAAGAAAATAAAAAACAGAGCAATAGCCACATTGAGCGTATTGACTATTAGTGGAATTGTACTTGCGGCAGTATTATTACCGGTTGTTTTGGCATGCTACAAAGAAATTGAATTATTTGCTACAACTCTTCCAAGAAAGATTAATACTTTATACAATATAGTAACGCATACTACGATTTATGGAAAAACTCTTGCTTCTTATATACCAACAGACAATATTGCACAAACAGGGACAAATCTTGCCCAAAACTTGTTTACTCAATCCTGGACGGTAACACTTGCTGCAGGACAGATGGTTTTTGTAATTTTAGCGCTAACAATGTTTATCTATTATATTATTGTAGACAAAGACTACTTAAAAGATAAATTTCTTGAGTTTTTCCCACCAAAACTAAAACAAAAAGCAGGCGCAATATTGTACAATATAACTACAAAAGTAGGGAACTATGTAAGAGCACAAATATTATCAATGATAACAGTTGGTTTAATGGTTACGATTGAAGTTGCTCTGCTTGGAATCGATTATCCAATTTTGTTAGGTTTAATTGCAGGAGTTTGTGAAATCATTCCGTTACTTGGACCAACAATAGCCATAGCAACTATCATTTTTGTAGGTTATCAACTTGGAGTTGTAAAAATTATTCTTGCAATTGTTTTATTTATACTTGTTCAGCAAATATCAAATTATATTATAAGACCGTTTTTATTCGGAAAATTTATGCGATTACACCCGATTAATATAATGGTTGCAATCTTTGTTGCTGATAAATTTTTAGGCGTATGGGGAGTAATCTTATCACCTGCAATTGCGGCTACGATATGTGTGCTTATAGATGAACTATACCTTAGTCCGATAAATGAAAAAGATACATCTGATAATATAATTATAGAACCAACAGGGGAATAGAATTGAGTGATAACACAAATGAAATCTTTTTATATAAAAGAGTGATAAAAAAAGATTATGATTACAACATGTGGTTCTTTTTCCCAGGACCTGAATCTTTTGCGATGTCTTCGCTTGGGTATTTATGGCTGTTTAAAGCAATAGATGAATTAGAAGATGTTGATATAGAAAGAGTTTATGCAAATTCCAAAACAACAAGAATTATGCGAGATGAAATTTCACTTGTGGGGATATCTAATTCATTTGATATGGATTTTCTGGAAGTCTTAAGATTCTTTGAACACAATAAATTTCCTTTCAAAGCAAAAGACAGAGGGGAAAATTATCCGCTTATTTTTGCAGGCGGGCCTGTAATTACATCAAATCCCGAACCATATAAAGAATTGTATGATTTTATGATAATTGGTGACGGTGAAGATATAAACTTAGAAGTAATCAATTTATGTAAAGACAATAAACACAAATCAAAAGCAGAAATTTTAAAAATGCTTAGCAAGTTAGAAGGTGTCTATGTACCTTCTATCGAGCAAACTGAGATAAAAAAGGTTACTAAGAAACTTACGGAATGTATTTATACACCAATAATAAGTGATAAATCGTTTTTCCCAAACACTTTTATTATTGAAGTTGAAAGAGGCTGTGCAAACAGATGCGGATTTTGCCTTGCTTCATATATTAACTTGCCAATAAGATTTGTGCCATACGAAAAAATAATTGCAGCAATAGATTTAGGGTTAAAATACACTAAGAAAATTGCGCTGCTTGGTGCTCAATTAACTGCCCATCCAAAATTTGAAGATATTTGTGATTATATATCTAAAAGGATTGAAACCGGTGAAGAAATTGAAATGAGCGTGTCATCTCTCCGTGTGGATTCATTTAAGCCTAAAATAATAAATACACTTGTGAAAACAGGACAAAAAAACTTAACCCTCGCGATTGAAGCAGGTAGTGAAAGACTTCGCAAAGTTATAAATAAAAATTTGACAGAGGAGCAAATTCATCGCGCAATTGATATTGCTGCAGAATGCGGTCTGAAAGGAATAAAATTTTACGGAATGCTTGGAATTCCGTCAGAAACCCAAGATGATATACAAGAAATTATTAATCTTACCAAACGAATAAAACAAAAACATAAAGGTTTCGATATTTCATACGGATTTTCAACCTTTGTACCCAAAGCACATACACCATTTCAGTGGTGTGGCAGAGAACCTGATAAAACACTGGAAAAGAAAATCCAATTTCTCACAAAAGAACTAAGGAAAATTGGCGTACAGATTAATGTTTCAAGTTGCAAATGGGACTACTATCAAGCAGTACTATCAAGAGGAGATTCAACACTGACTGACTATCTAATTCAAGTGTATAAAGATGGTGGCAAAATTGGCAGTTTCAAAAAAGCAGCCAAAGCCCTTAATATTAATACTGACAATTTTGCATTAAAAACTTATGATTATACAGAACAACTACCATGGGAAAATATAACAATTCGCCCCGGAAAAGATTTTCTAATAGAAGAAAGTAAACGATTACTGAACTTCTAGCCTAATGGTACATAATCAGAATAAACAAGACTTGCCCAATTTTCAAAATAACTAATTTGAGTAGCACTACCTGTTCTGATAAAGATTTTAGGAAGTTTATCAGCCGGAATTTCGAGCGCACCGCAAATAGCAGCCTGAATAACTTCAGGATGAGTAACAATAATTATTCTATTACCGATATTTTCTTCAACAAGCCCTTCAATGGTTGTTTTGACACGAGCAATCAATTCTCCTGAACTTTCAGCCCCCTTCATTAAATCCTTATCAGGATTAAGAAGCATGGAATCAACTCCATTTGGATATTTATCAAGTAATTGAGATAATGTCAAACCATTCCACGCGCCGCAAGCACGAGGTTTTAGCGCATCGACTGTAATATAATCCGTTTTAAATGCTTTCGCAACCATTAACGCAGATTGTCTGGTTCTGACAGATGGAGAAGAGTAAATAACATCATTTTTAACGCCTCTTTCTCTTAAATAATCTAACAAATTTTCCATTTCCGTTACCCCCAAATCGGATAACGGCGGATAATTTTCTAAATCTGAAAATCTGCCCTCTTCTGAATATATAGTCGCTCCGTGACATAGGAACGTAATTTTACATTTTTTATTAAAATACATAACTCACCTTTTTTAATATTATAGCATACAAATTATTTTTGCGATAGTATTAAAAAAAAAGGAGAGATACATGAAAGGTAAAGCATTCAAATTCGGAGATAATATATCAACAGATCACATAGCACCAGGCAGACTTTATCATTTAAGGTCAAATTTGCCGGAATTTGCCAAACACGTATTGGAAGATGCTGATGAAACATTTGCATCAAGAATGAAAAAAGGTGATTTTGTTGTAGCAGGTTCAAATTTCGGACTAGGTTCATCAAGAGAACATGCACCTTTGATTATGAAAATTGCCGGTGTTGGCGCTGTATTTGCAAAATCTTTTGCAAGAATTTTCTACCGTAATGCCATAAACATTGGATTATTGGCTATTGAATGTGATACTGATGCAATTGATGATGGTGATGAACTTGAACTTGATATTGAAAAAGGAGTAATCACAGATCTTACAAATGGTGCTATAATTCAAACTGAGCCATTACCTGCTGTTATGATAAAATTATTAAAAGACGGCGGGCTTGTTGAACATATCAAGAAAAATGGTGATTTTAAACTTACAGACTAATTGATTATTTTTATAATTTAATGCAATAATTGCTTAATATATTGAGTTTTTATTGAAAATATAATATTCTAAATTATAAACACAGAAAATATAAAGGGGAGAAATAATGAATATTCAAGAACGTACCGAGAGTATTAATAATGCGGTAAAGAGTTTGGCAGAATTTATACAAACTGACGACTATGTTAAAGAGGACTTTAACGAGTATTTAAGAACAATCGGTGCTAATTCAAATAACAGAATACCAATTCAATCAGCATGTTTCAGTTACATATTGGAAAGAAACCTTGGTGAAGATTTAAAAAGTATTCCGCAATTATATCTTGAAAGTAAAAAAAGACTTAATAAAGACACAAGAAGTGTTATAGAGGCAATTGACAACTCTATTTCATCTGTATTTGAAGTTAAACGAGTAGCAAAGCACGGCTTTGAACTATACAATATAGTAAATGAAAGAAAATATATGGTTACATCTTTGATGAAGATGTCAGCCTTGAGTAATATCGGTTCAGGAAATTTCATTATTGCAAGAATTGTCAATATTAATGGTGACTATTTCTTATTAGAAATATCAGGAGTACTTCCAGGGTATAAAAAGGATGAAGCATACAGATTTGCGGTTGCAAAGATTATACAAAACCCTGAACTTGTTTACCTTGACAATCCTGAAAAGCAAAAAGAAATTGAAGAAGATGTTGCAGAAATTTATGAAAAATTTATTGAATTTTTCGGAACAACAGAGGTTGTTACAATAAACAAAAACGCTGATGATTTAATCGGAATGTTCAATGACTACGCTGAAGAAGGCAAAAAAGCAGATTACAAAGATCTTATAGTTGAGCCTGAAGAATATAAATATTTTGAAGTCAGCGAATTCAACAATTCTTATAACAACTTTTTAGAAAATTCTCTTGGTGGTTTTTCATCACACAAAGAGATTTATGATGTTGGTATAATTTATGACAAGGAATTGGGCTTATATGCTATTCCATTTTATGGTACATTCAATAAAATTTTTGAAGTTAAAGATTATACAAAGATTGTAAACTATGACAGTTGTATAAAATATTTTCTAACTAAGGACAAGTATTCTGCTAACCTTATAAAAATGGTTGCAGACAAGCATAAGAACTTTATGGAAATAGTCAATGCAGTTTTAGCAAAGAACTATACCCTTGAAGAATTGCTTAGAAAATACAAGCGCAGATATCTTGATAACAAGATTATATCTTCAACAACGGTTTTATATCGTTCCAATGCCTTCTCAAAAACTCTTGGCATAATTGAGGATAATGAAAATAAACCTAAAATTGATCCGTCCCAAAAGGTAGGCAGAAATGATCCTTGTCCTTGCGGCAGTGGGAAAAAATATAAAAAGTGCTGCGGAGCAAACTTATAATCTGCAGACAAAATATTAGATACTCAAAATGATTAAGCAGGTAAGACTAAAAGATTACATATTAATAGATGAACTTTGTGCCAATTTCGATAGCAGATTAAATATTATTACCGGTGAAACAGGTGCAGGCAAAAGTATTATTTTAAATGCTATTGATATGGTCTTTTCTGCTCGAGTATCCAAAGATGTAATAAAAACAGGCTGCGACAAGGCCGTAATTGAAGTTGTGCTGGAAAATACCAAGCACAATTTGACTAATTTGTTTGAAGAAAACGGGATTGATAATTTAGGCAGTGAAATTGTCATAACAAAAGAAATAACTCAAAACTCCGTACGTTCAAGGATTAATGGCACTTTAGTTAATCAAGAACTGCTAAAAAACTTGAGAACATTATTTGTAGATATTCATTCTCAACATCAAACATATACATTTTTGCAGCCGCAATACCATATAAATTTGCTGGATTCCTATGCTAAAGATGTTTATGGCAACATTTTGGATGACTATAAGGATAATTATAAAGAATATAACAATCTTTGCAATGAACTTGAAAACCTTAAAAATAAAGCGACGGCAACAGATTCGCAAATTGATTTTCTGAAATTCCAAATAAATGAAATTGAAGAAGCAAATATTCAAAATCCAAATGAAGATGAAGAACTCGGACAAGAATTGGAAGTTCTTGAAAACGCTGAAAAACTTAAAGAACTTACAGGAAGCGCTTATTGGGCTATAAATGGGGATGATGGATCTATTTTGGACGGGTTGACAAGGATAAAATCTGATATTTCAAAAGCCGTTGGGTTTGATAAATCCCTGGATGAGATTAATCAACAATTTCTTGATGTATTAGAAAATTTAAAAGATGTATCATCTTCACTTAGGGATTATAGCCAAAGCCTTGACAATGACACCCAAAGATTAAATGATATTCAGGAAAGATTGTTTTTACTAGATAAGTTGAAACACAAATACGGCGGGACACTTGAAAATGTTCTTCAAAATTATGAGCAATTTTGCAGCGAACTTAATTCTATAGAATTTTCAACTCAAAATATAGACGACTTGCAAGAAAAAATTACACAGAAGAAAGAAGAATTATTAAAAACTGCACAAATAATAAGTGAGCATAGAAAAGATTATGCACAAGTTTTATCAGTTTTAATACAAGATAAACTTGCTGTTTTAGAACTTCCAAAATCACGTTTTTGCATAAATGTAACAGAAAAAGATCTTTCGCCAAATGGAATAGATAATGTTGAATTTCTAATATCTACAAACGTGTCAGAGGATTTGAAACCGCTTGCAAAAGTAGCATCAGGCGGTGAAATTTCAAGGGTAATGCTTGCTATAAAATCAATATTTGCTCAAACTGATGATATTGATACTGTAATTTTTGATGAAATAGATACAGGAATTTCAGGCAAAGCAACACAAAGTGTAGCAGATGAAATTGTTGAACTAAGCAAAACTCATCAAGTAATAGTAATTACTCACCAAGCAATAATAGCCTCAAAAGCAAATAAACATTTTTACGTAAGAAAGTCCCAAGAAAATGAAACAAAGGTAGAAGTTTATGTTTTGACAGGTGATAACAGAATTAAAGCATTGGCTGAATTAGCAAGCGGAACAATTAATGAGCAATCTGTAGAATTTGCAAAATCACTATTAAATAAATGATATTAATAAAAATAATTCGATACTAAAAAAGTATCGAATGAAAAGATGATGAATACAACTAAGATAAATTAATTATCGATATAATCTTTGAAATGTGTGAATTTAGTGTTAGATCTAAGTTTTACTATCGCCCCCTCTTCAATTTGTCTAATACGTTCTTTTGAATAACCTAGCATACAACCAAGTTCAGCCAAAGTTTTGGGTTTATCAAGATTGATACCAAATCTGTTCGTTAAAACTAATTTCTCACGCTCAGGCAAAGTATCCAACAAATGCGGAATTTCTTTTTTCAAACATGACACCTTTAGTTCCGCTTCAGGAGAATGGCTTGACTTGTCCTCAATATAATCTTGTAAGCATAAATCATCAGTAATATTTGTTTCTAAACTTATTGGTTCAACAAGAATAGATTGTTTTATCCTAAGAAGTTTATTTATAGGCAAATCCAATTTATCCGCCATTTCTTCGTCAGTAGGTTCTCTACCTAAATCATTAAGCATACTTGTATAAACTCGTTTATATTTTCTGATTTTATCAGCCATATGAACAGGTATTCTTATCGATTTGGAATAATTAACAATAGCCCTAATAATGGACTGTTTTATCCACCATGTTGCATAAGTCGAGAATTTGAAATTCTTTGAATAATCAAACTTCTCAGCAGCCCTGATCAATCCTATAGAACCCTCCTGGACCAAATCCATAAAATTAACCCCTTGTCCAATATATTTTTTTGCAATACTAACAACAAGTCTTAAATTTGCCTGAATAAGTTTTCGCTTGGCAATATCACAATTCTGCTCTTTTATAAGTCTGCCCAAATTCTGTTCTTCATTTGCTTTTAGTAATTTTATCTTACCAATTTCTTTAAGATATGTTTGTAAAGTATCGTCCTCCAAAACTATATTATTGAAGGATTTAATCTCATCATTATTATAAACATCCAGTTTATCCGGTTTGTAATTGTCATTAATAGATAATAAACTCATCTCTCCTCCCAGTAATTCCTCGTTTAAAGAATAAGACGCAAAAATATAAAAAAAGTTTCAACAAAAACCTTGACATTAGAAAATGTTCTTGCTAACATAAAACTTGTCGAGAGCGGAAGTTCAGACAACCCAAGCCGAAATGGGTGTTTAGCTCAGTTGGTAGAGCGTCTCCCTTACAAGGAGAGGGTCGGGGGTTCAAGTCCCTCAACACCCACCATTTTAACTGATTATCCGTAAACCTTTTAGGTAAGCGGATTTTTTATTGCTTAAATTTTTGTAATTTTATTTTTATAACCCGCAAATTTATTTTTTCTCAAACTTTATATCTGATGGAAAATGATAGAAATTAGGAGAAAATAATGCAAGTACAAAATATAAGTTATTCATCAGCACCAAAAATTGAAGAAAATAGAAATAAAAAGTAATCAAGTTTGTATAATAAAAAGAATTTTACACAAATAGCAGCCATGAATGATTTTATTGCAGGTAGCGCTATCGCATTTGGAGTATTGGAGAGCAGAAACAAGTTTAAACTCTTAAAAAAATTAGACAAGCCGGTTGACGCACTAAAAAAAATTGCCAAATCAAAAACAAAACAAAATATAGCACTAGGATTACTAATTGGCGCTATTTATACTACAGTTGATATGCTGGCATTTAAAAAATTAGCACCAAAATTTGAAAATATGTATGACAAATAGAAGAAGTTAAACAAAACTCTTCCAAATAATACTTCAACAAATTGAAACGGTTATGCTAATTGTTTTACGCAATTATCTATATAATTGACCATAACATCTTTGTATTTGTCACATAAGTCCTTGTTAGGCGCCTCAAATCGAAGAGTAAATACAGGTTCTGTATTACTTTGCCTAATTAGAGCAAAACCGCCCTTAAAAACGATTCTCATACCGTCTAAAGTGACAATATCTTTTATTTCAGAGCCAAACATTTCAGGGTTATTCTTCACTGCATTTTTCATAGAGTCCAGAACTTCTTTTTTCAAATGGTTAGGGCAAGGAAATCTGACTTCATCGCTTGTATAAACCTTATTAAAAGGCTCCAGCATATCTTCCAATTTAAAATTAGGATTTATATTTTTGTTTTTAGCAACAATTTCAATCATACGGCATCCTGCATAAATTGCATCATCAAAACCGTAGTATCTGTCTTTAAAGAACGTATGCCCGCTCATTTCACCGCCTAAAACAGCATTGGTTTCTTTCATTTTATCTTTGATGTAGCCATGACCTGTTTTACACATAACAGCGCAACCGCCTGATTCATTGATTGTATCATAGAGAACTTGAGAACATTTAACTTCAGACACAACGGTTGGTTTTGAATTGATAATATCCATAGCATAAATTAATAACAATTTATCACCTGTTAATGGTGTACCTTTAGAATCAACGACCCCGATTCTGTCGCTATCGCCATCGTATGCAATACCTAAATCAGCACCTGATTTGACAACAGTTTCAGACAAAGTTTTCAATGTTGATAAGATGCTTGGATTTGGGTGATGATTAGGAAATCTTCCATCTGGTTCTGAAAACAGTTCAATAACCTTACAACCTAATTCAGAATACAATTTTGGACCAACAATTCCACCTGTAGCATTTGCGCTGTCAACAACAACAGTAATTCCGTTTCCTATATTGCCAAATGATTTTTTTTGTTCCGCAATATACTCATCAATAATTTCAGTTTTGAAATCATAATCTTTCAATTCGGCAGGAAGATTTTTCCACAATTTGAAAGTTTCTTCTTTTACCTCCTTAATCTTAACTTCATTAAGTGTTTGGTGGTTAAATGTCATTTTTAAGCCATTATATTCACTAGGGTTGTGACTTGCTGTGATAATCATAGCCCCATCAAGTTTATGCGCAAATTCAGAGTAGTAACCTATAGGAGTAGGCGCAAGCCCTAAATCTTCGATATATCCGACATTACTGTCACAAAGTCCGTTTACTAATGCTTTTTTCAAACTAGGAGAATGAAGCCTTGCGTCCATACAAACACTTATTTTCAAATCTTTTGGCTGCTTATTAGTATTTTTGCAAAGCCAACTTGTGTAACCAAGTCCGATATTATAAAATAATTCTTCAGTAATATCTTCTCCATATATTCCTCTAATATCGTTTTTACCAAAAGCGTGATTGTATTTATCCATAATTCCCTTCTCCTAATATTTAGACTATAATTAAATCATACCATGAAAAAGTTATTTAATAATTTATTTGATAATGCGCATTTTGCAGGAGTAACTTTTATACTTCCTGCCTTAATCGGCACAGTTATATTTATCATAATTCCTGTAATATGTTCATTTGGGCTAAGTTTTACAAAATGGGACTTACTAAATCCTATAAGTTTTGTAGGATTTGAAAATTACAAAAATGTAATAAATGACTCTGTATTTTGGCAAATTTTATTAAATACATTTGTTTTCGCACTATCTACTTCAATTTTTGGAGTAATAATCCCTCTAGTATTGGCAGCAATTATCAATTCAAAAATTAGAGGAAGCGACTTTTATAAAACAGCGTATTTTCTGCCGTTTATAACTCCAATGGTAGTAATAGGTATCGTTTGGGGGTGGATGTTTGACCCCAATATAGGACTCATAAATCAGGTATTGCATGTTCATATAAACTGGCTTTATGACACAAAATTTGCCATGCCTGCATTGATAATTGTTTCTGTGTGGAAACTTATCGGATACAATATGATAATATTTTTATCAACGCTTTCAACTATTTCAAACAGTCTTTTTGAAGCGGCAAAAATTGATGGTGCTAATTCGTATCAAGTCTTTAAAAATATAACAATACCGCTGTTATCACCTACAATATTTTTTGTTGTAATAATAACTACGATTAGTTCTTTTCAAGTTTTTGACTTGATATACCTGATGACGCAAGGGGGACCATTCAACTCAACAAATGTACTTGTATATTCAATTTATCAAAACGCATTTGAGTATTTCAATGTAGGAAAAGCAAGTGCTCTTGCTTATATTTTGTTCGCAATAATACTTGTATTAACACTTATACAGTGGAAATTCAGAAAGAAAATTGTCTATAATGAGATAGATTAGAGATTTAATAGTGTAATATCTCTTAACATAGTAAGCCAAATATTAAAGATAAAAATAAATAATACCGTACATAAATTTGTAATAACACAAAGATAGGGTGTGTATAAATTATGTACGAAGAAGAGCTAAAAAGAAAGCAATTAATTGAAGAATTAAAAGAATTAATTGAGAAAGCAGAGTCTTTAGAGCAAGACAGCGATTTATATTGCGAATTTATGAAAAGAATGATTTTAAGTACATATAGTACAAATTAGAACATCAGGTAATGCAAAAATTTATTACTTGTCATAGTATAACTCTATGAATATAGTAATAATCGGCGGTGTTGCAGCAGGAGCCAAAGCAGCTGCAAAGATAAAACGTTTACTTCCAAACGCAAGTGTAAAAGTATTTACAGACGATACACATGTATCATATTCTTCTTGCGGACTTCCTTATTATATACAAGGCAATTTTAAGGATTACCGAGCGTTGCTGGTTCGTTCCGTAGAAGAATTTAAAAAATCCGGAATTGATGTATTTTTAGAGCATAAAGTTACAAAAATAGATCCCAAAGCTCAAAATGTCACAGTGAGCAACAGTTTTAATGATTTTTATGTGCCTTATGACAGACTAATTATTGCAACAGGTGCAAGACCTTTTGTCCCAAACATAAAAGGGGTAAAAGATTTTAAAAATATTTATACTCTGAGGAAAATAGAAGACGGCATAAATATAAGAGAACAAATGCTTAAAAGTAAAAAAGTTGTAATTTTGGGCAGCGGCTATATCGGATTAGAACTTTTAGAAGCCTTTGTTCACAATGGACTTCATACCACGGTAATTGAGCGTAAAGATACAATAATGCCGATATTTGATCCTGATATGTCAAAGGTGATAAAAGATAACCTTGAATCAATAAAAGACAAAAATTTTGAATTGATAACAGGTGAGAGTGTCGTTGAAGTACAAGGAAATAACGAAAATCTGAATAAAGTAATAACTTCAACAGGCAGAGAAATAGAAACAGATTTCTTAGTTGTATGTGCAGGGATAGTACCAAATGTTGAACTTGCAGGTGCAGCAGGAATAATCATTGGAACAACAGGGGCAATCAAAGTTAACAAACTTATGCAGACCTCTATAAATAACATATACGCCTGTGGCGATTGTTGCGAAGAACCTCATATAATAAACGGTCAATCAGTTTGGGTCCCTCTGGGTTCAACCGCAAATAAAGAAGGACGTTGTGCCGCACTAAATGCAGCAGGTGTTTATACAGTATTTGAAGGGGTGTTAGGTTCATCTGTTACAAAATGTCTTAATACAACAATGTCTATGACAGGTTTTAGCGAAAAAGTAGCAAAAGAATATGGCTACACACCAATATCTGTGAGCGTACATAAAAATGATATGGTATCTTATATGCCCGAAGCAGGAGATATAACGCTAAAAGTTGTAGCCGATAAAATTACCGGGCTGATACTTGGCGGACAAGCCGTAGGCTCAGTTGGCGCAGATAAAAGAATAAATGCCCTGGCATCAGCCCTAATCGGGAGATTAACGGTTAAAGAATTTGCCAACAACGACCTGACCTATTCCCCGCCATTTTCAACAACAATAGACCCGCTACTTGATGCAATGAATTTATTATGCGCTAAACTTGGCTGTTAACAAGTTTATGAACATACTTTGCTACCGCTTCGCCCATAGCAAAACAATTTGCCTGAACTCTCAAGGCACCCTGTGTCATATAATCAGCAGAAATACACCTTCCTACCATAAATAAATTGTTGTAATCAACTGACATTAAACTTTCAATTGGTAATTGATATTCTCCATCAACCTCAAGTGTAGAACTGTTTTTATCCTTTGAATGAACATCAACAGGATAATTAGATATAACAGCAGGATTTTCAAATTTCTTGCCAGAGCGCAAATCCTCAATTGTATAAACATATTTACCCTTAACCCGATTAGAAACCCTTATACCAATTTCATCTGAAATATTGGAAATAAAGGCTTTTTCAAACCCGGGTAAGTACTTTTTACAAAAATTTGATAATCTGAAAATGCTTGCTCTGGCATCAATCAAAGCCTTTGTAACATCCTGAGTCATATTAGGATTAAGGTTTTCGACAATTCTGGGACAATTAAACGCAATAGTACCAGGCATTCCGGCAACTGTAAATATTTGAAAATAGTTTCTGTCAGTATCTTCCAATACTCCATCCTTAACGGCTTTATCAAATATAGGCGCCAATGCCCACTTCTTATCATCATCCCACGTGTAAGCAGTAGAAAGATGCACAACATCATTAATAACTTCTAAAGTAGTGACATTACGATCTCTGTCCATTTCTGTAAGCCAATCACCAAAAAATTGAACATTAACACCACCCATCAAAAATCTTAAACTCATCGGCTGAAAATCTGTTGAATCTTCGAGCATTTGACAATTAATTTTTTTGCAAAAATCAGCATTGCCTGTTGCATCTACAATATACGTCGCTTCGATACATACCGATAAAACATTATCAAAATTGACAGTATTATTATCACAATATATCGAATAGTTATATGCCGATAATGTTGTAGCATTAATGTTTAACTTAACAATGTGATTATTTTCAATTTTGACATTTGTAACCTCAGTATTAAAACGAACATCTACATGAGCATCTAACATCATTTTATCTAATACGATTTTGGTTAATTCAGGATTAAACCAGCCAATATTGTCTTGATAAGTAACCTGAGCCCCTATTTCCTGTAGTTTAAGAGCAAGAGTTTTATAAAAACCGTTATTTATCAAGTGATTGCCTGTTTTCATAACAGGGATAACAAGATTAGATGTAATAGCACCGCCAAGATAAGAATTACGCTCAATTAATAAAGTCTTTAAGCCTAAAGTTCCGCTCATATAAGCCGCAGCACATCCGGCAGTTCCACCGCCGATAATTACAATATCGTAAATCTTTTTATCCATAATAAAATCCTCAAATGTAAATCATATTAATAGTAATCAATATTTTTACAGCGGTCAAATATATTACAAATGTGATATTTAATAATAGTACGCCCAGATATATACTTATAACACAATAGAAAATTATAAAGATGAAGATGAAGAAAACAATTTTTTATATTCAGAACTTGATTGTCGGTTGGAATTTTTGACCTCAAAATTTCTAGCCTCGATAATAACCTCATTTTGAGCCGTTAAATTTTCGTCACGATAAAATATACCCGCCCGAGTTTTTAAAAGCCCTAAATCGAATTCTGAGAGTGGGTATTTTATAAGTGACTTATTTTTAACTGCGACAGTGCCTATAAATTTATTTTCTCTTTGACAAAAAATATTTCCGATAAAAAATCCTGCCTCAACCATGGCAGATCTTACTGATGCTGAAGATGAATAGGTTAAAATCATGCCGTCTTGCTCTAAATGCTCAAAAAGCAGTTTGAAAAATTCTAAAGACCAAAGGCAAGGACACTTAGAGGGAGTAAAAGCATCAAGAAATATCAAATTATAAATATCAGAAGTTTCAATAATCGATTTGCGAGCATCCCCACTTTTGAAGGTAAAATTAATATCCTTTAATATAGAGCGTTTAAGACGTCTTTTATAACTTGAAGATACATGGTGATAATATATATTATGTAAATAGCAGATAAAACTCTCTAAAGGGGTATAATTGGTCTTCCTATTTTGATAAATTTTGCTAATACCTCTTATATTCGGGTCAAAAAATGGACTTAAATTTTTGATATTTAATATTTCAACAATTTCAGAATTTTGATAAATTTCAGGCGTTTTTTCGATTATTTTGTCAAGTATAAAATAATTTACTACATTACTAATTTTTATTATTTCAGATTTGTTTGAATCTAACAAATACTTTTGAACCTTTTCACAGGGTATTTCAATATTAAACATCCTAAAATCATTCTCTCCGGTTTTGATAAACGGTGATAGATAAAATAAATTTTCATCATTATCAAGTGCGGTAACAGAAATTTTAGGAAAAACATTATTGGAATATATCGCTTCATTATTTATTCGTGTTGTTGCATACACTGATGAGTTATCAGTATGTATCGAAGCGATATTTGTGTTCAAATCTTTTAAATTATTATTGGTATATATCGGAGAGTAGTTGTTTATTGATTTATTATTTTTATTGGTATGTATCGACCCGTAGTATTTTGTAAGATTAATATTTTTTCCCGAAAATTTTTCAAAAATATAATTCAAAAAAGATTTTGTATTGTAACCGATGCCATAACAAATATCTAAAACTTTTATTTCTTGTTTTGAACAAAGTAAGTAATCAATATTAGAAGGAAAAATAAACTTGTCATAGGCTTCTGTAAGCGCACCTGTTGCGCTGTGGTATATGTCATTAAACTCCGGACTATACAGCCCTACAGAACCATCATGTGTAAAATATGGGTGAAATTCATACATAGTCTTAATTTAGCCTATATTTATTAATAATACAACTTTTTCAAATTTCTTATAATAAGTCATTTTCTGTGTTTCTGCTATAATATCAGAAGAAGAAAGGTAATAAAGACATGAAAGTAAGCGTAAAAGTGCCAGCAACAACGGCCAATTTAGGACCTGGATTTGACTGCATGGGAATGGCACTTCCAATATACAACACTATAACTATTGAAGAAACTGTTCTTCCGGGAACAGGTGTTGAAATTAATGTTTTTGCAGACAGTGATTTAGTTGAACAATCATCACTTGAGCACATTCCGCTTGATAATAATAGCATAGTATATAAAGCGGTTGAACTTTTATACAATATGATTGGTCAATCACCAACTGAACTTAGGATTAATATTCATTCAAATATTCCTGTAGCAAGAGGATTGGGCAGCAGTTCTTCTGTAATTGTCGGGGCTTTATTTGCGGCAAATGAACTTTTAGGCCGACCTGCAGATGAATTGGCTTTATTATCTATAGCATGCGAAATTGAGGGACACCCTGACAATATTACACCTGCAATTGTTGGAGGATTAGTACTCTCATCACAGGAAGATGACGGAAGCGTTGTGTATAGAAAACTTGAATGGCCTGATGAATGGGCTATTACTGTTTGTATTCCGGATTTTGAATTATCTACAGATATTGCAAGATCTGTACTGCCGCCTCAAGTTCCGATGAAAGATGCAATATTTAATGCAAAAAGACTTGCTATGTTTATAGAAGCAGTACACACAAAGGATTCAGAACTAATGAGACTTGCATTGCAAGACAGATTACACCAACCATATAGGATGAAACTTGTACCGGGACTTGGTGCTATTATTGAAAACCTGAAACACTTTGAAAATGTCTTAGGATGTGTGTTAAGTGGTGCCGGTTCATCAATATTAATTATTTCTGAAAAAACAAATCTTGATAAAATGAGAAGTGTCGTAAAAGAGACCTGGGCTGATCAAAATATTAAATGCGAAATAAAAACATTGTCTGTTGAAAATAATGGCGCGCAAATTATCAGTAATGAAGATTAGACAACAAAATAACATACTAGACAATAAAATATATTAAAAATTCCTCCATAATATAACTTGTAATATGGAGGAATTTTTATGAATATAAAAATATTGGATTTGTGCGTAGGATGCGGAGCCTGTGCAATAATTAGCCCTGAAGTTTTTGAAATCTCGCACAATAAAGCGGTTGTAAATACCTCAAGAATAGAAAATTTTGAAGACTTATGCCTTGATGCAGCAATTACTTGCCCTGTGAATGCTATCTCAATTGAAGAGAATTAAGAAATATTAACAGGTCAAAAAATAATAATATTAACAAAAAATTGCTCTATTGTAATACATAGAGCAATTTTTATATTAAAAATTACTTTATATATACGTAGGTTGATTTTTACATAGGGAATAGTAGTAGTATTAGAAAGGTAGGTATTTATGTACGTTTATCCTGGTGGTGTAACAACACATGCAATTATGACAATGGTAGATGGCAAAAAAGGGAGTTTAACAAATAGAGCGCAATGTGCTAAAGAACATTTAAAAAATGATGTAAAAACAGGTATTCAATTAGCAGTTCCAACAGCAGGTTTAATTGGTGCTGGATACATTAAATCAAAAATGCCGACATCAAAGGCAGCAACATTGATTACAAAAGGTTTTAAAGCAATAGGCGAATTATTTGGCAAAGTTGCAAAGAAAATTTCACCAAAAACAGCAGAAAAGATTATGAAAAACCCTGCAAAATATGGAGCAGCAGGAGTAATAGCAGCAGCAGGATTGTATATGTTAGACAAATTGTTTAATTATGCAAATAAACAAGGTAGAATTGATCAAAAATATGAAGATGCTGCAAAAATTGAAAGTTCAACCAAAAACGTAGTTTTGATGTAGCAAAATTATAAACACAACAAAAAGGTTCCTAAAAATAGGAGCCTTTTTGTTATATACAAAACTTTTTGTTTGTAATAAAATATAAATATCGGGATGTAGCGCAGCTTGGTAGCGCACTTCGTTCGGGACGAAGGGGCCGCAGGTTCAAATCCTGTCATCCCGATTTTTTGTTTTATAAATATTTATCCCCATGGATGAACTAAAAATTTTATAGCCCTGCCATTAATATGTTCATTCATTGCATATTCTATTTTTTCAAGAGGAATTGTGTCGGTTATAAGTTTTTCCACCTCTAATTCACCTGATGCAATATATTCTAATGCTTTTCTAAAATATTTTGGTGTATGGTGAAAAACACTCATCAATTTTAAATCTCCATAGTGCATTTTAGTGGTATCAAAACTAACTCTGGAACCTGATTTACACCCTCCAAAGAAATGTACTGTTCCGCCTGGTCTTACGCAATCAAAAATCTGCTCCCAAATTTCAGGTAAACCTACACATTCTATCGCAACATCAAGGCCTTTGGCTTCTTGCGAAAACTCTTTGAAAATTTTGACAGGATTTGGATATTTTTTAAGATCAATAATTTCATCTGCATGAGAAAATTCTTCTGCAGCCTTCAGTTTTATAGGATTACGACCTGCAACAATAACTCTTGCACCCATAAGTTTTGCAACTCGTGCAAACATCAAGCCAATAGGACCAATCCCAATAATACCTACAGAATCTCCCTTTTTTATTCCTGTTCTTTCAGCACCATGAACAACATTTGCCAACGGTTCACAAAATGCTGCTTTGTCAAAACTTAAATCATCCGGCAATATCAACATATTTTTTTGTACAATTCTTGCAGGTACTGTAATATATTGTGCGTAAGCACCATTTAGCAAATCAAGATTTTCGCATAGATTATATTCTTCTTTTTTGCAATAAAAGCATTCTCCGCATGGTGCTGAATTAGCCGCAACTACTCTATCTCCGACCTTAAAGCCATCCACCCCGCGTCCAACTTTTTCAACAATACCAGCAAACTCATGTCCAAAACCTGAAGGTACTTCTTTTATCAATACAGGGTGTCCGCGTCTAAAGGTTTTTACATCAGTTCCGCAAGTTAGCGCAGACATAACTTTTACAACAACTTCACCTGTTTCAGGAGGTTTTACCATTACTTCTTCATATCTTATATCTTTTGGACCATAATATTGTATTGCTTTCATCTTTTCCATTATTTTTGTTCCTTAATTTCGATAATTTTATTTTTTACATCTTCAAAAACATTATTCCAATTGCCATATTCATTTTGCCTGAAAATAGTTACACTATCGTACCAATCACATTTGCTCAAATCGACATGCCAACGCCAATTATAAACATAAGGCAAAAGCACAAAACTTTTTTTGCACATAGCACCAGCCAAATGTATAAGTGAACTGTCATTTGAAATAATTAAATCCATATTCTCCATAGCACCTGCGGTATCTGAAAAATCAGAAAAAGTTTCGCCTAAATTAACAATATCATACTTTTCCTTAATTCGTGTAATTTCTTCAGACCCTTCAAGCGTTTGGAACGAATAAAACTTAGTATTAGGAATCTCAAATAACTGAAAGAAATCCTCGACCTTCAACACTCGTTCCAAATCATAATGAGTATTCCCCTGCCATTTTATACCTATTTTAAATTTATCTTTTTGACAATATTTGTCATTATACAATTTAACTTTGTCGGGATTAGCCTTGATATAACCATCGTCATGATGAATAAACATTCTGTCGCCATCTAATTTAAGCACATGAGGAATACTTAAAAACGGCAAATGATAATCAAAATACATCTGCTTTTGATAATCATAATTTTCTATAATTTCTGCCCCGTAAGAATTTTCTCTAAATAAAGGTAGCAATTCTTTTTGAGGTTTTATTATCAATTTTTTACATATAGAAGTCAAAATTGGAATATATCTGTAAAACATCAACAAATCACCAAACCCTGCTTCATAATAAGTAAAAAGAATTTTATCTTTTAAATCTTCACCTTTCCACTCTGGCTTATCACGCATCAAATCAGGATATAATTTCTCTTGAGAAAGTATCGCACTTTTTTTGCACAATCTTGATTCAAAGGCTGCTAATCCGTTTTTATAATCTTTTACCTGCATATAAGCAAGTCCTAAAAAATAAGTTGTTTCCCAATCGTCAGGTTTAATTTCCAGCGCTTTTTTATAACATTCTATGGCTTTATAAGGTTCATTATCAAAAAAGGCTAAATATGCTAAATTATAATATGATTCATATCCTTTCGGATTAACCTCAAGCGCTTTTTGGTATGTTAATTTCGCATTTCCCCACTGATGTGCATTTTTATATGCCATTGCAAGATTAAAAAGATTTTCGTAACTGTTATTTATCTTGATGATATCTTCATATAGGCTGATTGATTGAAGAAAATCACCCTTTTCCAAATATAATTTGGCGAGATTTTCAAGATAATAAACTCTTGGCTCCAACATAATGGCTTTTTTTATGCAAACTTCACCTTCCAAAAAATCATTTTGTTGGAAATGAACAACCCCTAACAAATCCCAAACTTGCGCATTATCAGGTTCTAATTTGAGAATTTCCATATACAAATCACTTGCCTTGGATAAATTGCCCTCCCTGTGGTATTTGAATGCTTCATTAAACTTTTCACTATACTGACTCATAAAACCTCTAAGATTGATTATACATTTATCCCTAAAATTGTAAATATATGATTTATGTTAAAAATGTTATTTTGAAGGGCAATACCTGTAATAGAACTTATAGCAACAAGTATTACAATAATAATTGCAGTATCTTTTTTGTCATTATTTCGGGTAAGCAAAATAAGCAAGCCTAAGCCCGCAGCAGAAGATAAACCAGCGATTAATGAACCGAAACTTATAGTATGCTTCAAATATAAAAGAGTAAGCAATACTGATATTGCACAATTAGGAACAAGTCCGATGATAGATGCAATAAACGGTTGCAGTGGAGAATTTATAAGACAATACTTTGCCAAATTTTCTTCAGTTCCAACAACTGATAAAATATATCCCAAGCATATTGAAACAATTAATATAAAAATAAAGATATTTATCGTATGCTTAACTGGGTGTAACCATAAATCCTGTAGTTTGGGTTCTTCACTAATTTCATGATGGCAACAACCTTCTTCATGCAAATTGCTTTCATTATCATTTAAAGCAACAGGTTCACAAGCCTTATACTTAAATAGCAAATCGACAAGATAACCTGCTAAAATAGCGACAACAACCTTAACAACTATAATTGGCAACACAAGATAAGCCTTTGACGGCTCAGAAACAATAATAGGAATTGCTTCATCAGACGTTGCAAGATAAACGGATAATAATGTTCCTCTACTTAATATTCTTCTTGTATAAAGCGTACTTGCAATAACTGAAAATCCGCATTGAGGTATTGATGCAAACAAACTTCCAAACAAAGGACCAATTTTCTTCATGTAAAAAACAAACAAGTGTTTCTTCTTTGTGAAATACATCTCAAGCCATTCAATAAATACAAACATTACAAACAAAAATGGCAACAAGTTTAAACTATCTATCAAAGCATCCTTGAGAAAATCCGGCAAAAAAGTAATCGGCTCAATTAAATATTCAGGCAAAGAAAATATAATTTTTATAAAACTAAAATCCATAACAACCTCTTAATTTGAAAATATCGGAATACTAGGAACAGGCAAAACTGAACTTAATACACCAACTACAACTCCAACAATAAGGAGAATAAAAGTAATTGATAATGTATCTAAATTTTTCTTACTATGAGTTGCCAAAGATAAAAGCCCTACCCCGGTAGTCGTAATAAGTCCTGCAAGAAAAGCAGAAAAACTTATTACACCTTTCACATATGCAATAGCAAGAAAAACAGATGCCGCACAAGACGGAATCAATCCAAAAACTGCACACCCCAAAACTTGTATAGGAGTATTATACATAAGTAATTGTGCAACATTAGAACCGCTGCCCAAAGAATTAACAGCCGAATAATATATAGAAAGTGCTATAGCAACGAAAAAGAACATATTTAAAGTATGATTCCAAGGATGTCCCCAGCCAACTTCTGCTTCCTTCAATGAACTTAATTTATGGTGGCAACATGCATCTTCATTAAGTTCTATATTAACCGCATTAACTTCCTCAGTTGGCTTTTTCATAAAAATAATCATTGAATCAACAGCTAACCATGTTAATATAGCGACTGCAACTTTTATAATTATAATAGGAATAATAACATCAGTTTTTTCAGGATTAAAGAACAATATAGGATAAGCATCATCAGAACAGGATACAAAAAATGCCATCAAAGTTCCTCTTGTAATAAGTTTTCTTGAATAATAAGTACTTGCAACAACCTGAAAACCGCATTCCGGAATAATTGATATAAATATACCAAATAATGGACCAACTTTCTTGATACATTTTATTAAGAAAGGAATTTGCCACATAAAAAAATGTTCCAATATTTCAATAGCCAAATACAAAAAATATAAAAGCGGCACAAAATATAAAGCCTCAATAATTGCCTGTCTAACATAGTCAGGCAAAAAATATATTTGATTTATTAGAAACTTAGGAACACCTAAAATTTCTCCAAAATTCGGAATATATGATTCAATTACGCTTACTAAATCCATAATCTACTTCCACGAATTTATTTTAACACAATTTAATTTTGATTTCTAAATATTACAAATTGAAGATTTTTAAATTTTATCCTATACTAAATTTATTATGAAAAACACGAGACAAACAAATATAAACATCCACAGAGATGCTTGGGTAGAGATAAACATTTCGAATTTAGAAAACAATATTAAAGAAATCAAATCAAAAATACCAAAGGGAACAAAACTTTTGGGAGTAGTAAAGGCTGATGCCTACGGACATGGCGCAGTAATGCTGGCTCCAACGATATTAGCATCAGGAATTGATATGCTTGGAGTAGCATCTATCGATGAAGGCGTTGACCTCAGAAATGCCAATATAAACTGTGAAATTCTTGTACTTGGTGCAGTTCCGGTTTGGGCGGTAGAAAGTGCAGTCAAAAACGATTTAAGTATTGCAATATTTTCAAAAGAGCATATAAAAGCATGCGAACAAGCCTTTATAAGAACAGGAATAAAGCCTAAAGTTCATATCAAACTTGATACAGGCATGAATAGAATTGGAGTAAGAGTAGAAGATGCAATAGAATTTATAAAAGAAGTTCAAAATGCGCCTTATATAAACCTACAGGGAATTTTTACCCACCTTGCAGCAGCAGAAGAACTAGACAAGACTCAAGAGCAAATCAGAAAATGGAATTATGTTATAGACAATTCCAATACAGAAGGTTTGTTATTACACATTCTAAATACTGCAGGAAGTATTTGTTACAATGTTCCGAATTCAAATATGCGAAGAATTGGAATATCATTGTATGGCCTATATCCTGATTTTCCAAATATTGAATTTGAAAAGCCAAAATTAAAACAACTGATTTCACTAAAAGGCAGAATCGTAAATATTCACACCGCAAAAGACGGAGAAGGCGTAAGTTACTGCCACACCTATACTGCAAAAGGAGATAGAACAATTGCAACCGTTCCAATCGGATATGCAGATGGTGTTCCAAGACTTTTATCAAACAAAATTAAAGGTGTCGTAAACGGTGTAGAAGTTCCGCAAGTTGGAAATATCACAATGGATCAAATGATGTTTGATGTAACAGATGCAAATGCAAATGTCGGCGATATTTTGACACTTCTAGATGAAACTCATTCAATTGATGAGTGGGCTAAATTATTACATACAATAAACTATGAATTAACTTGCAGACTAAAAGTAAGACTGCCAAGAGTTTATACAAGATAAGATTAAAGGTAAATATGGAAGAGTTTGATTTTGATTTAGGAATTGTTGGAGCAGGCCCTGGAGGCTACACCGCCGCACTGCATGCTGCTAAAAATGGTAAAAGTGTCGTTTTATTTGAAAAAGATGAAATTGGAGGCATTTGCCTAAACAAAGGCTGTATTCCAACAAAAAGCATTTTACACACATCAGAAGTTTACGCTCAAACCCTCAATTGCGCCGATTTAGGGATTTCTGTCGGCGAAGTTAAACTTGATTATTCAAAAGTTCAAGAAAGAAAAACTCAAGTAATAGAAAAACTTAGAAAAGGTATCGAACTTGCACTAAAAAATGCTAAAGTTAAGGTAATTAAAGAAGAAGCAAAAATCAAAAACTCAACACAAATTTTAACAAAAGACGGGAACATATTTAATTGTAAGGAAATAATTTGTGCAACAGGATCATCTCCAAGAATAATAAAAGGTCTTGAATTTGATGGAGAATTCATTTTATCTTCAGATGACATACTCAACTTGCAAGCATTACCCAAAAGTATTCTAATTGTCGGTTCAGGTGCTATAGGGCTTGAATGGGCAAGAATAATGTCTAATTTTGGAGTTCAAACAACAATAGTAGAAATGGCGCAGCATTTGCTTCCTATTGCAGATATTGAAGTTTCTAAACGAGTTGAGAGAATTTTTAAAACAAAAAAAATACCGTTTTATCTGAATTCATCAATTAAAAAAATCGAAAACAAAGAAGTAACAATATCTAATGATGAAATTTTGCACCCCGAAAAAATATTAGTTGCAACAGGTAGAATTCCAAATATTACCGATAACAAAATTGATGGTGTAAAATACATTGGAGATGTAACAGGACAAATTCAACTGGCACACTTTGCAATAAAAGAAGCAATTGAAGAAACAGATTCAATACCATTCAGAAAGGATTTAACCCCTTCTGTAATCTATGGAACACCTGAAATTGCCTGGGCAGGAAAAAGAGAGCAAGACTTGGAAGCAGGAACTTTAAAAAAAACGACCACTCTGATATCTTCACTTGGAAAATCTCACTGTGATAATGAAACGGAAGGATTTATTAAATTACTTGCTCAAGATAAAAAAATAATAGGAGTTCATATAGTATCAAAAGAAGCATCATCAATGCTTCAGCAAATTCTTATTGCAATGCAAAACGATATAACAACAGACAAATTAAAAGAAGTTTGTTTTGCTCATCCAACATACTCAGAAGGTATCTTTGAAAGTTTATTCAAAATTAATTAAAACTACAGGATAATTGATTATCAGCAAGAATTAAAATAAAATCTCAATATGGCAGAAAAAGTATTAGAAATAAAAAACTTAGAAGTAATATACCAATCTAAAAAGAATGTATTTGGAGGGGTAAAAAACGTCTATGCAGTAAATGGCGTCACACTAAGTGCTGACAGGGGAGAAATTCTTGCAATAGCAGGAGAATCAGGCTGTGGAAAATCAACACTAGCCAAAGCGATTATGAAACTAATTGAACCAAAATCAGGCGAAATCATTGTTGATAATCAGAACGTAGAAAATTTGCACAAAAGGCAGGAATTAAAAGACTTTTATAAAAAAATTCAAATGATATTCCAAAACCCTTACGCAAGCCTCAACCCTAAAATGAAAATAGGTCAAATACTAAGAGAACCGCTTGAGATAAATACAGACTTAAGCAAAAATGAAATTGATGAAATTGTGCTAAAAAAAATACACAGTGTAGGGCTTGATGAAGATTGCCTAAAAAGATACCCTCATGAATTTTCAGGCGGGCAAAGACAAAGAATAGCAATAGCAAGAGCACTTGTATTAGAACCGCAAATAATCATCGCAGATGAGCCAGTAAGTGCACTTGACGTCAGTATTCAAGCACAAATTATTAATTTACTCAAAGAATTAAAAAAAGACCTAAATCTGACAATTTTATTTATATCACACGATTTAAGCGTAATAAGATATATTTCGGATAAAATAGCAATAATGTATCTTGGAGAAATTGTAGAAACCGGCAAAAACGATGAAATATTTACAAACGCTAAACATCCATACACAAAAGCATTGCTAAGTTCAGCACCTGAACTAAACCCGGATACAGAAAAAGAAAAAATACAACTGCAAGGAGAACTTCCATCACCTGAAAATCTACCTTCAGGATGCAAATTTCACACCAGATGTCCTTTTGTTATGGACAAATGCAAAACAGAAATTCCAAGTGTTGTAAAATTTTCCGAAACACATATTTGCAATTGTTTTTTATATAACTAGCAAAAAATATTTTTACACATTTTAAATTAGATATGGTAACAATAAAAATAGATACAAAAAAATCATTTCTTCCTTTAAAAATAGCAAAAGGAACTGTAAAAGAGCGTCTTGAGAATGCAAGACAAATGAATGATGCATTTCACGAAATACTAAAAAAAGATTTCGTTGAAAGCGAAATGTCCAGATTTAGATTTTCAAAACTACTTCAAAAAAGTGCAGGGAATAAGATTCCTGTAACCTATTATGATGAGTGGTCAAAAACAAGTGATATCAGGCATTTGGTAAATGAGAATGCGACGTGTAAAGGATATTTTTTGATATTTCCTAAAAACGCCTATTCTGATAAAGTCAAAAAAACTGATATGAAAGAATTATTGAAAATGACCCAAAAATATTTTAACGATATTTGGAATCCAAAATTCTTCAGAAGAGTTATTTCAATGTTTAATAAAGGTGAAAACCCTCTTGATGCCGAACAATTTTTTGAAAAAGAAATTAATATAATCGGAGGAATTAACAAGAAAAAACTTTCTCAATACCTGAAAGGACTTTCATTAGAAGAAAAAATAGACACACTTCAATTGTTCAGATATAGTATTCAAAAAGCGGAGAACATCAATCAGTTCAATAAAGAATATATGCGAAAAATAAACAGAACCCCGCATACAGATGTAAAATACAGCGAAAGAGCAATAGAAGCAAATCCGTACCAATACACTGAAAAATTAGAATTTATTGAAGCAGAACTTTTAAAAGCATTACAAAAGGCAAGGACAAAAAAATAATCTCTGTGATATAATCTGATTATGGAGAAAAAAGTAATTACAACAAACAGAAAAGCCTTTCACGACTACACAATTTCTGAAAAATATGTAGCCGGAATAGTTTTGACAGGAACAGAAATAAAATCTATCCGAAAAAATGCGATAAACTTAAAAGACAGTTTTTGCAGAATAGAAGATAACGAAATCTTTCTCTATAACTGCCATATATCCCCGTATGAACAAGGCAACAGATTTAATCATAAAACAGACAGAGTAAGAAAACTTTTATTAACAAAAAAAGAAATCTTAAAAATGCATTCAAAAATAAAAAAAGACGGCTACACAATAGTACCGCTGGAAGTGTTTATTCAAAAGGGTTTTGCGAAAGTAGAAATAGGGCTTGCCAAAGGGAAGAAGTTATATGACAAGAGGGAAACCCTAGCCAAAAAAGACCAGCAAAGAGAAATCGACAGAAAAACAAAATACTAAATCACATAAAACTTTATCCTATTTTGCATATTGAAAGTTTTTTATATTTTATGTATAATTTGGATATAAGAAGAGATAGGAGTAGATAATGTTCGAACGTTTTACAGAAAAGGCAATAAAAGTAATAATGCTCGCTCAGGAAGAAGCTCGTAGATTAGGACATAATTTTGTAGGAACTGAGCAAGTATTGCTTGGTCTAATCGGCGAAGGAACCGGAGTTGCCGCAAAAACTCTTAAATCAATGGGTGTAAACCTAAAAGATGCACGAACTGAAGTCGAAAAAATAATAGGCAGAGGTTCAGGGTTTGTAGCAGTAGAAATCCCATTTACTCCAAGAGCCAAAAGGGTTTTGGAATTATCATGGGATGAGGCGAGACAATTAGGACACAATTATATAGGAACAGAACACTTGCTATTAGGCTTGATTCGAGAAGGAGAAGGCGTAGCGGCGCGTGTACTGGAAAATTTAGGTGTAGACCTAAATAAAGTAAGAAGTAATGTAATAAAAATGCTTGGAGAATCCAAAACAACAACAGCGGGTTCAACAGGTTCAACATCAAGTTCAAGTTCATCAACCGGAGGAAAAACAAAAACCCCAAGTTTGGATGAATTTGGTAGAGATTTAACACTTGCCGCTCAAGAATTAAGACTTGATCCTGTAGTAGGCAGAGATAAAGAAATTGAACGTGTAATACAAATTTTGGCAAGAAGAACCAAAAATAATCCTGTACTAATAGGTGAACCAGGTGTAGGTAAAACTGCTGTTGCAGAAGGTTTAGCAACAAGAATTGTAAATGCTGAAGTACCTGATATATTAGACGGCAAAAAGGTTATCCAATTAGACATGGGTTTACTTGTTGCAGGGACAAAATACCGTGGTGAATTTGAAGAGCGTTTGAAAAAAATCATGGACGAAATTCGTCAAGCAGGCAACATAATACTTGTAATTGACGAAATGCACACTTTAATCGGTGCAGGTGCAGCAGAAGGCGCAATTGATGCTGCCAATATATTAAAACCTGCACTATCACGTGGTGAAATACAAGTAATCGGTGCAACGACATCTGACGAATACAGAAAATATATCGAAAAAGATTCTGCACTTGAAAGACGTTTTCAACCTGTTCAAATTGATGAACCAACAATTGAAGAATCAATTGAAATCATAAAAGGTTTGAAACCAAAATATGAAGAACACCACAAACTTATAATATCAGATGATGCGATAGTTGCAGCGGTAAAACTGTCAAGCAAATACATAAATGACAGATTTTTACCAGACAAAGCCATTGATGTTATAGATGAAGCAAGTTCAAAAGTTAGACTAAAAGTTTCTAATATTTCTCCTGAGGGTAAAGAACTTGAAAAACAACTAAAAGCATTAATTAAAGAAAAAGAAGATGCGATAAGAAACAAAGAGTTTGATGTAGCATCTCAATTAAGAGATGACGAGGCAGACTTAAAGGATAAAATCAGAGAAATTTCTGAAAAATGGCGTAATGAAAACGAAGCAAATAAAGCAACAGTTACAGCAGAAAATGTTGCCGAAGTTATCGCAATGATGACAGGTATCCCTGTAACAAAATTAACTGAAGGTGAAAGTGAAAGATTACTAAAACTTGAAGAAACTCTTCACAAGAGAGTAATAGGTCAACATGATGCAATTGTAGCAATTTCAAAGGCTATAAGAAGAGCAAGAGTTGGTTTAAAAGCTCCAAACAGACCAATTGGTAGTTTTATCTTCTGCGGACCTACAGGTGTCGGTAAAACTGAACTTGCAAAAGCATTAGCAGAAGCAATGTTTGGTTCTGAAGATAATATGATAAGAGTTGACATGTCAGAATTTATGGACAAACATTCAACTGCTAAATTAATTGGTTCACCTCCGGGCTATGTTGGATATGATGATGGCGGACATCTTTCAGAATTAGTAAGAAAGAAACCATATTCAGTTGTACTTTTTGATGAAATCGAAAAAGCACACCCTGATGTATTTAACATAATGCTTCAAATCTTAGATGATGGTAGATTAACCGATTCAAAAGGACGTCATGTAAGTTTCAAAAATACAGTAATAATCATGACCTCTAACGTCGGTGCCAGCATGATAACCAATACATCAAAATTAGGTTTCACAACAGCAGAAGATGAATCAAAGAGCAAATATGAAAAGTTAAAAGAAACTGTAACAGAAGAAATGAAAAAGGCATTTAGACCTGAATTTCTTAACAGAATTGATGAAACAATTGTATTTGCACATCTTACAAAAGAAGAAATCAGACAAATTGTTGATTTGATGCTAAAAGATTTGTTCAAACGTTTAGCAGAAAAAGATTTGACAGTTGAAGTTTCTGATGAAGTAAAAGATCATTTGGCTGAAAACGGATACTCAGAAGCCTACGGTGCAAGACCTTTGCGTCGTTTAATCCAAAGAAAAATGGAAGATAGTTTGGCAGAAGAAATCTTATCAGGCAAATACGGTCCAGGTGATGTTATTGAAGTTACATTAGTTGATGGCAAAATAACATTCGACAAAAAGAAAAAATCAAAAAAAGAAAAAGATGTTGAACAAGTAGAAGAAGCATCAACTACAAAATAAAAATAAAAACGTTACATAGTTAATTTTATTTAACTATGTAACGTTTTCTTAATATTTTCTGCAAAAAGTGTTTAAAATATTTTTTACGGGTTTTAATATCATAGTGTAAATAGGATATATATCGAAAGAGATAGGTGGTCAGTAATGCGTGTTGATTCAGTAATGGGATATCACAGCCAGCGTAATACGGTTCAAAACCGTACAAGTAGAAAAGATTTAATTAGTCGTTCTGCAGCAGCCCCAAAACTTAGATTAATAACTTTTGAGGGTGGAGTAAAAAATTTAAACCAATTAGCCTCATTAACACCTGAAAACAAAGGGTTAGGATTACCTGAAGCATTTGCAGGCGGGGAAGGCGTAGTAGGTTATGAATTTCCGGCAAGTTTAATAGAGCACGAAGGCGTTGATGCAAGAAGTTTCATGCCATTTTGGGAACATAACAATCCAAAAGGCGGATATAAATTTGTGCTATTGCCAGAAAAAGATTACCCGGCAGATATGAAAAAAATGCCGGATTTTATACCAGCAAAGAATTTTTACAGTGCTAATGTTGGTGAAACATTAGAAGATGTAGCAAAGAAATTCAACTTAAAACTATCAGAAGTAAGATATGTAATTCAAAGTAAGCCTATAGGGACAGGTCCTGATGCAAAATCTAAATATTGTTTGCTTGATGCACCAAAGATTACAGGTACAGTAAGCCGTCCATCAACCCAAGCACTAGGTGAACTTGAAACAATACCTTATGCTCTATTACAAATTTCAAAACAAAATCCTGATTATAACAAATTAAAAGATACTCCAAACTATTTTGTATATACTCCGGATTTGGCAAAGGCTTCAAAACCATATACTTATGATGCTTTTGGAAATGCTCCATTTGAAGCGGAAATTATAAATTCTGATGAAATGAGAGCATTAACACAAATAATTCATAAAAGGATGAACACAGAAGAATTTGGATATTTTAATCCAGCAAACGTAATAGCACATGATAGGGTAAGCCATACATACGGAAACCATATTGCAAATATGTCAGCATCAGGCGACACAGATGCAAACGGGCTAAAAGTACATATTGTTGCACACAATACAGGACGTAATTATCAAGGTCTGACAGATGATCCGTTCAAAATGATAGCAGTAGTAGGTGATGCCTCTGATGCTGCCAAAATAAAAGAACTTCCTGATTTTGATATTTTAACAAAAGCAAAACAATTTGGTATAAATAATTCACAAGCGCTTTCTCCAAGAGAACAGCAAATAGCATGGTCAGTTTTAGCGCCATATTTAAGCAATTTCAGAGACGGTGCAGGCACATATAATATTCTAAAGGTAGGTATATCATCAGCAGGTGTAAACCCAAATAATATTTCAACAGGAACTGTATCTTATCAGTTTGATAAAGAAATGAAAAGTCGTGGAACACCTGATGCTGCTAAATTCTTAACAGATGATTATGCATCTATAACTACAAAATCAGTTCTAAATGGTGCAACACCTGCCAACTTGAGTTTGGGCGATCCAAATGCAAATTTTGGAAGAGGCGAAAACGGCTTATCTACACCTGAAATGAAAAAAGGTTACACACCATTCACTTACGTAAAGGAAGATGAATTAGAAGCCTTTATGGAAAAAATTGAAAAAGATCCGAAACTTAAGGCAAAAAATCAAAATATAACAACCGACATAAATGAAGTAATAGCCGCAAAAGAAAAGAACGCAAGATGGTTATCTGGCGCAATAGAAGAAGCAGGGAAAAAAGGACAAGATGCTTTAAATAAACTATTCTTCAATGAAACACAAATTGCAGAAGGTCACAATGTTTGGGGCTATATATCACAAGTTCAAGACGGTGATATTTTGGTATTTGGTTATGGTAGACCAGATGAACAAAAAGGTTTCCCAATAACTACAGGCGGATTTTTAGAATTTTTAAAAGATAAAAATATTCCAACTGACGTGAAAAAACACGTAAAACTTATCACAGGTGCAGGCCCTTGGGACAAAAATGCAGAAGATTACAAAGCAATGCAAAGAGATGCCAAAGAGATTTGGGAACTTGACGGCGGAATCTATAAACATAATTATATGAATATAGAAGGATTCACTCCAAACAGATTTGTAGGATGCGTACATTACTGTTTATTCACATCTCGTAGAGAAATGTGCGGTGTAACACCACTAGAATCAAAAATTGCAGGAACACCTTATGGAACAACCGCAACAGGAGGCCCTGTAGATTATACAAATGCTAAAAACGGATTTCTAACAGATGAAGTAGTAGAAGGACCACCTGAACGCTATGGCTTGAGTTATTCAAACACAGAAAAAGAAATCGACCAAGCAAGAGTGAATAGACAAAAACCACAGGTTGCAAATATCTTCAAAAAATTCATTGATCAATATACAAATGATCATGAAGGTTATGTTGCAATGTCAAAGAAAAACATAGAAGAACTTGTTGATTGGCATAACAATAATGAATATAACCTTGGCAAAAGTGCTAATATGCGTTATATGGAAGATATATTTGAATATAACAAACCAATTACAGACAGATATATGGGTATGTTAAGACGTGTAACCGGTAAATTTGGTGAATATAGAGAATGCGCTGAAGAAATTTTGCAAACAACAGCAAAATCTCGTCCAATGAAACTTATTTACGGAATTATCGGAGGTGTTGCAGTTCTATCAGGTGCTTACATGCTATATAGAAATGCACATCACTCAAAAGAAAGAAAACTTGACAAAGCTGTATAATAATTTAAACTAAAACAAATAAAAGAATACGGACAAATAACAATTGTCCGTATTTTTTATAAAAAGTTTTTGAGAAATAAATAATATTTAATTTATAATTATTTTGAATAAGCATCAATGTATTTTTGATACATTCCAACATAATCAGGGCTGGAGCCACATCGTTTTGTCAATGAATCTTGAACTAAACGAAATGTCTTATATGTAATAGATTTGTCATCGCACAGACCAACTTTTTTACCCGCAATCTCACATTTCTTTGCAATTGATTTTGTTATAGATTTAAGTTTTGTACTATCTTCCTTAGGCAGCACATTTAAATACTGGAACTGCAACAATGAATCTGTCAAAACACTTACCATATCTTGAATACAATTAATTTCCGGTTTAATTACATAGAATTTTGACGGTTCAACATCAAACAAATCAAAATATGTGATTTTATTAGTCTTAAAATCGATAAGTACGTTATTTGGATTAAACATATCTATTTTTAATTTCTTATCATTTAGAAATTTAACTTGCTTAGCAAGGTCAATATAAGAACTAATAGGAAGTTTTTCAACCATTTCAAGTTGTGATAAAAAAGACTTGGCATCCTTTAATGTTATTTTTTCGCCACTCAGTGCACAAGCAGTAAATTTTGATGACCAATCTTTTAGCCCAAATGTAACACCCGGAATTTTCTTCATTATAATAAAATGATTATTATTTCCCCCTATTGGTTGCGAAAAATTATACCCCGGAAAAGGGTCTTTGTATGCAATAAAAGGAGCACCTTGCTTAACCTCTTTATTTTTTAATAATGCGACAACATAATCATTTATCCCATCAATACTATAAACTTTCTTTTTTTGTCCTTCTCCTAATTTATTATTATCTTTTGATATCATTAAATTTACGACATCTTCTATTTTGGCATTTTTGTATTTTGTTTTAAATTGTTTCATAAAATCATCCCATAAGGGATTAATAGATCTTCCGGAAAAAGAAACCGTATCTACAGCCAATACGTTATGAAATTTTAAATTAAAACAAGGAAAATTGCTTTGATAATTTATTTTCTTATTAGCAACGCTCGGACAAAAATTATCTGTTATAGTTATTTTTTGAATTTGCATATATTATATACCCTTCAAATTTATCCCTATATACAGATATAAAACACCTAAAAATATTTGTTGCTAATAAAAAAGACACCTTTGTAAGATGTCTTTTTAATTACGCTCGAAGAGATTCGAACTCCCGACCTTTTGGTTCGTAGCCAAACGCTCTATCCAACTGAGCTACGAGCGCATAATTTGCACAAGACAATTTTATGCAAAACATAAAATTATTTCAAGTAAATTTTTATCTTTAAATATATTTAACATTTTTGATTTTATCAAAAAGCGTTATATAATTTACATAGGGTATATTATTTATGAAAAAATTTTTTCTTAACTTTATATGTATTATAGCATTTATCCTCTGCTTTGCAGGGAAAGTATTAGCAGCAAACATTGATATAACATCAGTTGTTTATGATAATTCCGCATCATTTTTAACAATAAATACAAAATCAAGTGATGACATTACATTTCAAACAACACCAAAATTAACTATAGATCAAGACGCACATAAAGCGTATTTTGATATAGATTCGGCAATGTTAAAAACATCAGTACAAGATTTAGTAATATCATCATCAGATATAAAAGAAATTGTTGTAAAGCAGCAATCAGAATCTCCTGATATAGTCAGAGTAACAATTTCGTATAAAGATAACTATAATCCTAAAAACATACAATTAAAAATATTAGGAAACACTCTTTTTGTTCGTTTTGCAACAGCGCAAGTTCAAAACTATTATTTTCAACAAATATATACAGATGCTCAATCTTCAATAAGCAAATTTTATACTCCAGTAGGAATTCAAATTCCGCTTCAAATAGCAAGAGATGACATCGTAAGTCAAATTAATGCAGCATTTCAACTTGGAGCAACTACAGAAGACAAAAATTATGTACTTACCAAAAAAGAATTACTACTGGCATCAAAATATTATATAGATAACATAGATGTAAAAAATGGAGTAGTTCAAGTAAACGGCATAGGCGCATTAACACTCACCAAGCCATTTATACTGTCAAATCCGACAAGAGCAGTATATGATATTCCAAATACTATAGTAAACCCTGCAATAAGAAATAGAGAATTATATATTACACAAACAGAAACCGTAAAAATCGGCCAATTTGAAAGTACTACAGCAAGAATAGTAATAACAAGCAAATATGCAGATAAATATATGCCTGTAGTATCTTCTGACGGCCAGAATTTTGAATTTGTAGATAACGTAACAGGTAAAAAGCCTTTATTTTCAAATCAAAATGCGACATTCAATTCTGTCACCGACGATATAATTGATGCCACCACACATTGTGTAAAACTTGTTTTCTCCAAACCAGTAATATATGGAATAGACCGATTAACAGACAAAATAGAATTTTACCTGTTTAACGTGGATAAAGTTAACGACATAAATCTAAAATCATCTTTGCTATTTGAAGGCGCGGAAATGACACAACTTCCGGGAAAAGGATTAAAATTGTCAATACCGCTTTACCAAGGAGATATATCAGATATCCACACAGGCAATGACGGAAAAACTCTTCGCCTAAAAATAAAATCAAAAGTTGTACAATTACCTAATAATAAAAAAGAAGAGCCTCCACAAATATCAGTTCCTCCAGTAGTAATAACTGCCAAAAAACCTGGAGAAAAAGTTGTAGTGATAGATCCAGGACATGGCGGAAGCGATTGTGGTGCAATACGAAATGGAATCTATGAAAAAAATATAACATTAGATGTATCAAAACGTGTTGCAAAAATTCTTACAAGTAAAGGCGTTGATGTTTATATGACAAGAGATACAGATGCAACAGTTTCACTGCAAGAAAGAGTTGACATTAGTGAAAATGTAAACCCTGATGTATTTGTAAGTATTCACGTAAACTCAAGCAATTCAGATTCTCCAAACGGTCTGGAAACACACTATTATAAAGATAATAGTCTAACGCTTGCCAAAACAGTACACGCCTCACTGCTAAATCACATAAAAGCAAAAGATCGAGGATTGTTTAAATCTAAGTTTTATGTTATAAATCATACAACAGCACCAGCTGTACTTGTTGAAATAGGATTTATTTCTAACACTGCAGAAAGAGGACAACTGGTAACAGAAAGCAGAAAACAAGCAACTGCAAAAGCAATAGCCGAGGGTATATATGAGTATCTCAAATAACAAACAAAATAACAATGCCCCTATAGGATTTGTTGATTCCGGAGTAGGCGGGTTGACTGTCTTGGAAAAGGTGAGGAAAATCCTTCCTTGCGAAGATTTTATATATTATGGAGATACAATTCACACGCCTTATGGTGATAAAACAAAAGAGCAGTTACTGGAATATACAGATGAGATATTCAACTTTTTTGAGAAAAAAGGCTGCAAGGCTGTTGTTATGGCTTGCAACACAACATCCTCAACCATATATGATGATATTAAAAATAAATATAATTTTGAAATATATCCGATTGTACAATCGGCAGCAATTATATTATCTCAACTTCCAATAAAACGTCTTGGAGTATTTGCAACTCACGGAACCATAAAATCACAATCCTATCCAAGAGAAATTGCAAAATATAACAAAAATATGGAAGTTTTTGGACAATACTGCCCGGATTGGGTTCATATTGTTGAGAACTCACTAATTAATGATGAAAAAAGCATTAAAATTGTTGAGAATGACTTAAAAACTATGATGAAAAACAATCCGGAAAAAATAGTTTTAGGTTGCACGCATTATCCATTTTTGCTGGGTGTTTTGACAAAATTTGCACCAAAAGAAATGTTTATAGATCCTGCTGTTGATTTTGCAGAATTTATAAAGAAGGATTTAACTGATAAAAGACTTATTAACAATTCTACGACAGAAGGTATCGGTGAGTTTTATGTAAGTGCAAACCCATCATTATTTAGGACTTCAGCAGAGTTATTCTACAAACTCAACAAAGAACCTCAATTGTTAACCTTCAATAATTCTTCTAAGACAGTCCTCGTAGGTTGAAACTTCAATAATTTGTTCTTGTAAACCTAAACTTTGTGCATTAACATCAAGTACAGTTGAATTTTCAAGTATTGCATACACAGGAATATTTCTTTTGACACACTCAAAAACAGGTATAGCCCCTAAAGAATTATGCGGCATAACAAGGAAATCAACATCTTTTACGTTGATGCCAATACTTAAATCTTTGGATAATTTAGGAGCTTGCGCCAACCCCAATAAAATACAAGGCAAAAATGTCGGAGTAATATATTCTGAAGCTGATTTTGGATTTATTAAATCTGAATCAATTTGAAAAGTTTTAAACGCCGGAGAATGAGCACAAGGCACATTGTAATACTTTGATATGTAATGCGATAATATAGCCTCCACACCACCTACAGGATCGACACCTTGCCCATTTGCATATTCAGGGTTATCTTCTTCAGCATCATCAAAAAGGCAAACTATTGCAATTGCATTACACCCTTTTGCTAATAATTTTTCACAAGATTTTCCGATGGTTTTAATATTTTTAACATTACCTACTGAAATACCGCTATTATCTACATAAAACTCAACGCCGACATCTTCTTCCGTAATCTCATATCCTTCTATATCAATTCCATAAACAACTTTGACAGCATTTTGAGTATTTATATGAACATTTAAAACATCTTGAGGAATTGCTTTATCATAAATTATTCCGATTTTGTTATTTTCAGAAGGCACCAAATTTATTTCACCTTTAAAAAACAAATCCAAAGAATAACCCTCCACATACAACATAGAATCAGTAATTGCAGAAAAACCACCTGCATTGACAACATTTGGATTAACAATCAGATTAGTATATTTAGCAAATTTTCTGGCATAAGCACCGGCATCACCCGCAAATCCGCCAATAGATGCACCAATTCCTGTAGGCACAATAAATGCACCAGTTTTTAAATTATTATTTATCATTAATATATCTCACTATACCTTTTAATATTGCTTTAGCAACAGTTTGTGGAAAATCCTCCTGCTCCATTTTGAAATGTTCTGAAGAATTTATCAAATAAGACAACTCAATATAAACTGCAGGAAATGCAGTGTTTCGTATTGACTTAGTATTTTTTTCCTCAACACCACGAGATTTCAACCCTGTCTGATAAGATAACGAATCCTCAATTTTAGACGCTAATGAAGAAGATTGAGGGCAGTAATAAAAAACATTTACCCCAACAGGGTCAATCGCATTTAAGGCAACTGGTCTTAATTCATTATGAAGTGAAATAAATATATCCGTATCATCTGCAATATTATTATCTTCTGATAACAAAACCTCTGCACCGGATTTTTCTAAAAGTTCCTTGAGATTTTGAAGTATTTTTGATGTAACATCATCTTCAACATTGGTTAAACAAGGACACTTTTTAAAAGGATATTTTATATCCTCCTTAGCAATAACAACCTTTATACCCTCTAACGGTTTTTGAGAATTTATGATAGGAAAATTCTTTACACTAATAACCAACTCATTATTATTTTTGTAATAAATTTTGTATCCAAAATCCTTTGTCCCCAAGTTATTAATATGAAATTCATATTTATTTTCAGGGTAATTCTTAACATTATACACAATCAAATCCAGTCCATCTGAATATTTTACAAAAGATTTATACTGCTTAGTTTTATAGTAAATAGTTTCAGTTAAAACATAAGGTACTTTTTTATTTAATTTAATTTTATAAACACGTTCATTTGGCAATTCTTCATATACGAAATTTTCGATACTTGCAGGAGTATTATCATACCCCTCAATCTTGGTAACCAAAGACTTGTCAATCCAAGCAAAATCATCTCTTGCAAGCATTACCTTATAAAAACCGTTATATTCACCAACAACATTCAAAGTTATACCCTTATCATAATATTGAAGCACAGTAAGCCCATCATTATATGGAAAAGACTGCAACGGAACATTATCTTCAATAACGGCTACAGTAAACATTTTATCAAAAATTTTTATAGAAGTTCCAGCCTCAACTTGAGAAACATTATTGTCCGCAGATAAATTTCCGGCTCCAATACTATCTGCAAAAGCAATATTGCAAATAAAAAATCCAAACAAAATTGATAAAAATGAAACTAAAACCTTTTTCATAGAATTAATATACTATAAATTCACAAAAAATATAATTTCGTAAATTTATTTAATAATTGTGAAATTTAGCAACCATTGTGATAAAATTAAGATATTGAGGGATAGATAATGAGAAGCGAAGATAGGGATAGGGAGAAAAACAGCAAAACATCCAGAGGAAGGTCTTGCAACAAAAGACTAAATATACTGGTAACATTATACTGGATAGCGATTGCAATTTTAGCAGTACACCTTGTAAAACTGCAAATTTTCGACCCGCATAAATACAGAGAAAAAGGGCGAATACAGCGTGCAAACCATGATTTTGCAGTACGCGGAGATATCTATGACCGACATGGCATAAAACTTGCCACAGACAGAATATACTATAATATCTATGCTCGACCGGTAGAATATTCTAAAAAAGAGACCCCAAGGAGAATAGCAAAACTTTTAGCCCCAATCTTAGGACTATCAGAAGCAAATTTATACAGCAAACTTTCAAACACAAAAATACCTGTAATAGCAGTAAAGAAAGATGTTGACAGAGATACAGCAAAAAAGGTTATGACTGTATTAAATGAAAACAATTTCAGATCAATAAGTTTGGATAAAAAAAATACAAGAGAATATCCGCAAGGAGTATTTGCCTCACATGTTCTAGGATTTTACAACTTTGATGCAGGGGTCTCAAATGGTGTAGAACTAACAGCAAAAGACAAATTAGAGCACGCAGTGAGGGCGACCTATGAAAAAACAAGAGACGGAAGAATAATCTATAAAATCCCAACAGATCCGATAGGTCCAACCAGAAATCCAAAAGGTCAAGACATAACCTTAACGATAGATGCAGCAATTCAACACGTATGTGAAAGAGAACTTAATAAAATAATAAAAGAAAAAGAAGCCCTACGAGGTGCCGTAATAGTTATGAATCCTAAAAACGGAGAGATACTAGCATACGCAGTATATCCGACATACGACCCAAATCATTTTCAAAAGGCGACAAACCAACAAATTAAGAATTGGACACTAACAGATGTATATCCACCGGGTTCAACCTTCAAAACAATAACAGTAACAAGTGCAATGGAACTTGGAAAGATTAATGAAAATTCAATAATAGAAGATTCCGGAAGAATGAAGTTTGGCGGTTACACCATAGAAAACTATGACTATAAACAAAAAGGTGCTCCGGGCAAAATCAATTTAGTATATTTATTTGAACATTCAAGCAACATTGGTTCTGTAAATATTGGCGCATTGATGACACACAAAGAATTTTACGATATGCTGAGAAAATTCGGATTTGGCTCAAAATCAGGGATTGACTTACCTGGAGAATCATCAGGCTTACTTGCTCCTCCAAAATTATGGGATAAAGGATTGCATATGACAATGTCATACGGATACGGAACATCAGTATCAATTATGCAAATGGTATCAGCGGTTTCAGCACTTGCTAATAACGGAGTAAGAGTAACTCCACACGTTATAAAATATTCAGAAGAAGAGGAAGCAGAAAAAGTCAAACGAATACCGACAGTTTCCCCTGAAACAGCAAGAACAATAACAAAACTTCTTGCAATGAGTGTAAACAACGGAAAATCTTGTATTAAAATGGATAAATACAACGTTGCTGCAAAAACAGGAACTTCAAGAAAACCATTAGAAAACGGCCCTGGATATTCAGGAGCGATGTACACATCAACTATCGGATATCTACCTGCAAGTGATCCTCAGGTTTTGATATACGTGGTTGTTGATAGCGCAAAAGTTGGTCCTGTATGGGGAAATACAATTGCAGGTCCGGTATTTAAGGAGGTTGCTGAACAAACGGCAAGAATTTTAGACTTAAAGCCTGATAAAGTTCAGGTTAATACCCCACAGAATAAGAAGAATGAAGAATAGAACAGGAGATAAATAAATATGAAATTAGATGAATTAATTGAATATCTGCAGTATGACGATTTGATAAACTTCAAGAATGTTGAAATATCAGGGATTTCATACAATTCAAAGACAACAAAAAAAGGAGATATCTTTATTTGTTTAGTAGGAGAACATACAGACGGACATGAATATGCCAAAATGGCAATAGAAAATGGAGCAGCGGCATTACTTGTAGAAAGAGCAATTCCGGATGTAAAAGTTCCGCAGATACAAGTTGATTCAACAAGACATAAAATTGCTGATATAGCAGACAGATTTTATTCAAGCCCGTCAAAGGGGATAAATCTTATAGGAATAACCGGCACAAACGGAAAAACAACAGTTACACATCTTATTCAAAAAATATTTGAAGAAAACCATCAAAAATGTGCTTTGATAGGAACATTAGGATACAAATTATCCTCAAACGGTGAATATAGAGATGCAAAACATACAACTCCGCAAGCACCTGAACTTCAAGCAACCTTAAGAATGATAAAAGATGTTGAAAAAATTGATAATGTTGTAATGGAGGTTAGTTCACACGCTCTTGAACAAAATAGAGTTGGAGGCTGCAGATTTAATGGTGCAGTTCTTACAAACTTAACTCAGGATCATTTAGATTACCATATTACAATGGAAAATTACTTTAAAGCAAAAGCAATGCTATTTGAAAGACTAACAGAAGGTGATTTTGCAGTAATAAATAAAGATGATGAATATGGTGACAGATTTCTTTCTGTAGTACCGGAAGGCGTAAGAAAATATACTTACGGAGTTAAGAAAAGTGCAGATGTTATGGCAAAAGATATTCATTTTTCACTAAACGGTGCAGAATTCAAATTGACATATAAAGGAGAAACCTATAGTGTAAATCTGCATATGAACGGAATGTTCAGTGTCTATAATGTACTTGCGGCATTAACAGCAGCACTTGCAATGGGAATTGACATAAATATTTCGCTAAAAGCATTACAAAATGTTCACGGGGTAGCAGGCAGATTTGAAATCGTTAATAAAAAACCGCTTGTTATAGTGGATTATGCACACACACCAGACGGATTAGAAAATGTCTTAAAATCAGCAAGAGAAATTACACCACCTGATGGCAAATTAATCTGCCTGTTCGGTTGCGGCGGTGATAGAGATGCAACAAAGCGTCCGAAAATGGGTGCTATTGCTCAAAAACTTGCAGACAAAATAGTTATAACAAGCGATAATCCACGTTCAGAAGACCCTCAACAAATAATAACAGATATTTTAGCAGGCCTAAAATCAATAAGTCCTGATATTGTTACGGTAGAACCTGATAGAGGCGAAGCAATTGCATTACTAAAAACTATTGCAAACAATAATGATGTTGTTATTCTTGCAGGGAAAGGTCATGAAGACTATCAAATTCTAAAAGATAAGACAATACATTTTGACGATAGAGAACAAGCAAGGAAAGTCTTTGCAGGAAGTGTAATCTAACTATGAAAACACCTTTACTGATTGAACAACATTTCCACGGCTGCTACGGTGTAGATTTTAATACAGCAACAGTTGATGATGTTTTATATTTATCAAAAGAAATTCTAAAAGAAGGAGTTGGAATAATATTTCCAACTCTTGTAACTGATACAATAGAAAATATAAAACGCCAAATTAAAATTATTAAAACCGCATCAACAAAACAAACCAAAGAAATGGCAAAAATTGCAGGTGTGCATTTAGAAGGGATATTTCTAAACCCTGAGAAAAAAGGGATACACGATTCAAAATATTTTCTTAAACCAACAGTTGAAAATTTTAAACTTATAGAAAATGATTTCATAAAAATAATAACCCTTGCACCTGAATTATGCACATCAGAGTTTATTCCATACCTAAAAGATAATGGAATAAAAGTTCAAGCAGGACACTGTACAGGCGGGAACTTGGAAAACTGTGATGCTGCAACACACACTTTTAATGCAATGAGTCCAATCACACACAGAGGCAAATCAACAGCACTCAGTGCATTAATCAACGATAATTTATACACAGAAATTATCGCAGATGGGGTTCACGTTTCAGATGATGCACTAAAATTGTTGTTCAAAGTCAAACCAACCAATAAAATCATCTTAATATCAGATTGCCTACCGTGTACTCATAGTAAAGTAAAAGAATTTGAATTTGCAGGCTCAAAAATTTATTATGACGGGAAAAAGGCCGCCTCAAAAGAAGGTACATTAGCGGGCAGCACAACATTATTACCTGATATAATAAAAATTTTAGGAAAGAAAAATTTATTAAATGAAGAATATATTATAAACCCATACAAATACCATAAAATTCCTTTACAAGGAGAAATTGAATGGGATAAAGATTTTAATATTACCGATATAAAAATCATTTGATATATAATTGATATGAAGGGATTGGTATAAAATGCGAAGCGATAGTATAAAAAAGGGTATAGCAAGAACTCCGCATCGCGGACTTTTGATGGCTACAGGAGTTAGTAAAAAGAATATGAATGCTCCATTTATAGGAATAGCAAGTTCATTTTCAGACTTGGTTCCCGGTCATATCGGAATGCGTGATTTAGAAAGACAAATTGAAAAGGGAATACACACTTCAGGTGGTCAAGCATTCATCTTTGGTGTTCCTGCAGTATGTGATGGAATTGCAATGGGCCATTGCGGAATGCAATATTCACTACCATCAAGAGATTTGATAGCAGATTGTGTAGAAACAGTTGCCCAAGCACATCAACTTGACGGGTTAGTTCTCCTTTCAAATTGCGACAAAATAACCCCCGGAATGCTTATTGCAGCATTGAGAATAGATATTCCAACAATAATTGTAACAGCAGGCCCAATGCTAGACGGCGAATGCCAAGGTCATCATAAATTAACTATGGTGACAGGTTCATTTGAGGCCGTTGGGAAATATCGCAAAGGTGAAATTACAGAAGAAGAATTACTTGCAATGGAAGAAGCATCTTGCCCATCAGCAGGCTCTTGTCAAGGAATGTACACAGCAAACACACTTGCTTGCTTAACTGAAATCTTAGGGATGAGCCTTCCATATTGTGCAAGTTCAAGTGCTGTATCTTCTCAAAAAAGAAGAATTGCATTTGAATCAGGCATGCAAATTGTTGACCTTGTAGAAAAGGACATAAAACCTTCAACAATAATTACAAAAGAAAGTATGCGAAATATGATAGTTGCAGATTTGGCACTAGGTGGCTCTACAAACACATTTTTACATACACTTGCAATAGCAAATGCAGGAGGAATAGATATTACACTGAACGATTTTGATGAATTAAGCAAAAAGGTTCACCAAATAGTAAAGATCAATCCATCCTCAAGTTTAACAATGGCTGATTTTCACTACGCAGGAGGAATACCGGCAGTTTTAAAAACCTTAGCATCAGCAAATTTAATATCAGATACCCCAACCGTATCAGGAATTTCAACACTGGAAATAGCCAAAACTGCACAAATTGATACCTCAATAATCCCATATTATAAAGATTCAAAATATACAAAGGCCGGCTTAACAATATTATATGGAAATCTAGCACAAGGCGGATGCGTAATAAAAACATCAGGAGTTGACCCAGATTGTTATGAATTCACAGGAAGTGCCAGAACATTTGACAGTGAAGAAAGTGCTATGGAAGCACTTGAAAATGACACAATAAAAGAGGGTGACGTAATCGTAATTCGTTATGAAGGACCAAAGGGAGGTCCAGGAATGCGTGAGATGTTGGCGCCAACATCACTACTTGTAGGAAAAGGTCTTGGTAAAACATGTGCCTTAATAACAGATGGAAGATTTTCAGGTGCAACAAGAGGAATTTGTGTAGGACACGTAGTTCCTGAAGCCGCAGAAGGCGGAGTTATAGCACTTATAAAAGACGGAGATAAAATAAAAATAGATATAAATACTCAAGAAATAACTCTTCTTGTATCTGAAGAAGAACTAGCAAAAAGAAGATTAAATCTGAAACCGTTTGAATTGAAATGCAAATCAGGATATCTTGCCAAATATGCAAAAAATGTTCAAGACGCATCACACGGCGCAATAGTTTTATAAAGGAAAACAAAGTGGATAACGAAATAAAAAATATAGTAAAAGAGACAAACTTAAAACATATAGCAATCATAATGGATGGAAACAGACGTTGGGCAAAAGAAAAAAATTTACCATCAGCTATGGGACATAAAAAAGGAGTCGAAGCATTAAAAAAGACACTTAGAGCCTGCAAAGATTTTGGAGTAAAATATTTAACCGTATATGCCTTTTCCACAGAAAATTGGAACAGAAAACAGGAAGAAGTAGATTTTCTGATGGATTTAGTTGCAGTTACACTAAAAAACGAATTAGAAGAAATGCACAAAGAAGGTGTTCAAATTCATTTTATAGGAGATAAAACAAGATTATCAACAAAACTTCAACAAGTAACAGCAAACGCCGTTGAAACAACTAAAAATAATACAGGTGTAGTGCTACAAATTGCTCTAAATTATGGTTCAAGAGATGAAATTACCCACGCAGTAAAACAAATAGTCACAGATAAAATTCCACCGGAAGAAATAACCCCAGATATAATTTCACAATATTTGTACACAAAAGGGATACCAGATCCTGACATTTTGATAAGAACAGGCGGAGAAAAAAGAATATCAAATTACTTGTTGTGGCAAATTGCATATTCCGAAATCATAATCAAAAATGAATACTGGCCTGAATTTGATAAGAACTTGCTAAAATCTTGCATAGAAGAATTTAATATGAGGCAAAGAAGATATGGAAAATAAAATACAAATAGTATTTGCAACAGGCAATAAACACAAAGTAAAAGAAATAAATGAAATAGCCCAAGGCTCTGGAATAGAATTTATCTTACCCCCGGAAGGTTTTGATCCTGATGAAAATGGTAAAACTTTTGCCGAAAATTCATATATAAAAGCAAAAGAAGCATCAAAACTTTCACACAATTTGTCACTGGCCGACGATTCAGGCTTATGCGTAGAAGCCCTAAACGGTGAACCGGGGTTGTACTCTGCAAGATACGCTCCAACAGCCCAAGAGCGCATAGACAAACTTCTTAAAAATATTAACGACTTGGCTAATAGAAAGGCAAAATTTGTTTGTGCTATGACACTTGTAGATAAAGATGGAAATATATTAAACCAAGAAATTGGAGAGTGTCACGGAAATATTGCAACAAAGCAAGCAGGCACAAACGGTTTTGGATATGATCCCATTTTCATTCCTGACGGATACGAAATCACAATAGCAGAAATGCCTGAATCATTAAAAAATACGATATCCCATAGGAGTATAGCATTGAACAAAATGATAAAATATATAAAAGAATTTATAATTGACAGATAATTCTGATTTATATTAAACTAATAATAATGATTAGGGCTTTTACCTCACCAGATATCCAAAGGGAGATATAAAAAATGAAATCAAAAATGGTTATAACAATACTTATAATACTTGCAAGTATTCTCCTTGCAATAGGGGCGCGATTTGCCTATTCAAAATACCTGTCAAGCCAAGGAAAAGGTCGTCAGGTTCCTGAAGTTGTAATAGATACGGTTAAAGAAGATGAAGTTTTACAAAGTTTTGAAGCCCCAGGCAGAATAGTTTCAAAATATCAAGTAAGTATTTTAGCAAGAATTTCAGGATATTTGCAAAAAAGCTACTTTAAAGAAGGCGATTACGTAAAAGCAGGTGACACACTATTTTTAATAGAACCCGCAGAATTTCAAAACGCATCCAATATGGCAAGTGCAAACGTACAAAATATAAAAGCACAATTAGATTATGCAAATAAACAATTAGCAAGAGCCGAAGAACTTGTAAAAAAGGATTATATAGCAAAATCACGATATGATGAAATTTTATCGAACAGAAATGCACTTCAAGCACAACTAAAAGCCGCACAAGCAAGTTACAGTGATACAAACAGGAATCTTAGTTATACCCAAGTAAAAGCTCCAGTTGACGGCAGAATAGGGATAATAGATGTTACTATCGGGAACTATGTAACCCCAACATCAGGTTCACTAACAACAATAAACAGCACTAATCCAATATATGTAACATTCCCGCTACCATCAAAGGAATATGTGGCATTAACAAAATCAGACAAAAAAGTTGATGAAAAAAGAAAAGTAGAATTATATTTTCAAAGTGGAGAAAAATACGAACTTGACGGAGTACAAGACTTTTTAGATAACAAAGTTGATGACACAACAGGTACAGTAACAATGAGGGCAACCTTCCAAAACCCTAAGAACAGATTATTGCACGGAGAATTTGTCAACATAAAACTTTATGCAAACAATAAAATAAAAGTACCTGTAGTACCAGTAACAGCAGTACAAGAAAACCAAGAAGGCAAATACGTATATAAAATTGATGAAAACGGGCTTCCACAATTAACCTACTTAAAACTAGACGGTCAAACCGGGAAAAATTGGATAGTCAAAGACGGATTAAAACCTGGGGACAAAATAGTAGTTGACGGTATATTAAAAGTAATGCCGGGCTTACCGGTAAAAGTAGTGTCAAAAGAAGAAATGGCAAAACTGAACAAAGCCCTATATCCTAATAATAAAAAAGAGAAATAAGGACCAATAAAATATGCTTGACAACAACAATGGAAACTTGTTTATAAAAAGACCGAAACTAGCGATTGTAATCTCAATGGTAATACTTCTTGCCGGAATGCTAATGATAAAAGTATTGCCACTTGAAGAATATCCATCAATAACACCACCGCAGGTTGTAGTTCAAGCGACATACGCAGGTGCAAGTTCAGACGTTGTAGAATCAACAATAGCAGCCCCTGTAGAAGCGCAATTAAACGGTGTTGACAATATGATATATATGACATCAACATCCCAAAACGGCTCTTACAAATTAACAATATATTTTGATGTTGGAACAGATCCAGATATGTCTGTTGTAAACGTTCAAAACCAACTTCAATTAGTAACTCCAAGATTACCTGAAGAAGTTCGTAGATACGGGCTTTCCGTAAAAAAATCAACAGGTGGTCCGGGTTTATTAATGATATCTGTAGATTCACCGCACAACACTTATGACAATTTATTTATTGCGAACTATGCTGATATCTTTATCAAAGATGAAATTGCCAGAATTAAAGGTGTTGGTAACGTTAGCGTATTCGGTTCAGAATCATATGCTATGAGAATATGGTTAGATGCTGATAAAATGGCAAACTACGGCCTATCAACAACAGAAGTCACAAATGCTATTCAAGCGCAAAACATTCAATCTCCTGCCGGCGATTTGGGTGTTGAGCCAATGAAGGATAAACAATTAATAAAACTGACAATGAGAACAAAAGGCCGACTAAAAACAGCAGAAGAGTTTGAAGATATTATAATCAAATCTTTACCAAACGGTGCACAAGTTAGAATAAAAGATATTGCTCGAGTAGATTTAGGTGCTGAAAGTTATTCATATTTTTCAAGAATAAGCGGACGAAATTCTGCAATTATCACAGTATCACAAATGCCTGAAGCAAACGCAATACAATTATCAAATAAAATACGAGCAAAACTTAAAGAATTAAGCAAATCATTTCCAAAAGATATAGAATACAAAGTTCAACACGATGAAACAGAATTTGTTAGAGAATCAATACACGAAGTAGTAACGGCAGTTGCCTTAGCAGTACTATTGGTATCAATTGTAACATATTTATTTTTGGGAACTGCAAGGGCTGCATTTATTCCATTTGCGGCAATACCTGTTTCATTGATTGGTGTATTTATTTTTATGAATCTTTTTGGGTTTTCAATAAACTTGCTAATTTTATTCGGACTTGTTCTTGCTGTAGGCTTAGTTGTAGACGATGCTATTGTTGTACTTGAAAATACGCAACGACATATTCAAGACGGCTTATCGCCAAAAGAGGCAACTGAAGTAACAATGAAAGAAGTTTTCGGTGCAGTTGTTGCAACATCATTAGTATTAATGGCAGTATTTGTACCTGTATCATTTATGGGTGGTATTACAGGAAGAATGTTCAGACAATTTGCACTTTGTATTGCATCATCCATCGGCTTATCAACAATGGTCGCTCTAACACTTGCTCCTGCTTTATGCTCTACCATTTTAAAAGAAGATACAGGAAAGGCAGATTTTAAATTTATACAAAAATTTGATGATTGGTTTAACAAAGTAAGAGATAAATATCTTGAAGGTACCAGCATATTTGTAAATTCCTGGAAAATGACAGTTTCTGTACTATCTATAATAATTGTACTAACAGGATTTATGTTTTTAATTATACCAAGAGGTTTCTTACCAGATGAAGATAGGGGTACAATTTTCACACAAATACAGTTACCTGAAGGTTCTTCAGCATCAAGAACAGATGAAGTGGCAAAAGATATAGAAAGTAAATTCAAAAATATTCCTGGAATAAAAGATTTAATTTCATTGATTGGTTTTGACGGTGAAAATACCGCATTAATTGTATCTCACTTAAAACCATGGGGAGAAAGAAAAAGCAAAGAAGAATCCTTAGACGGAATAATGAAAAACATAAAAAAACAAGTTGCACACTATCCTGACGCAACGGTTGCATCATTTTCTCCACCTGCAATTACAGGTTTAGGTATGTTTGGAGGTTTTGAATATCAACTTCTTGATAAAGGTGACAGATCTGCATCAGAATTTTATGATGAAGCAGTAAAATTGATGTCCAAAGCTAGAGAAAATCCAGATTTCACAATGATATACAGTTCATACACCGCAAATCTTCCTCAATTACTAATTGATGTAGATGTGGATAAAGCAATGGCTCAAAATGTTGAAGTTAGCGAAGTTTATAACGCAATTGCATCATATTTTGCAAAAACTTATGTTAATGACTTCAATAAATATGGTCGTGTTTATCGTGTATTTTTACAAGCGGATGCTCCATATAGAGAAAAATTATCCGATTTGGGTAAAATATATGTAAAAAATAATTATGGAAAAATGGTTCCGCTAACAGCAGTAATAAAAACTTCAAATATTGTCGGACCATACAAAATAACAAGATACAACATGTATCCTGCAATAACAATAAACGGAAGTGCCCGATCAGGAATAAGTTCCGGTAAAGCAATGGATATGATGGAGGAACTATCTGAAAAAGTTTTACCTAAAGATATGGGCTTTTCATGGTCAGGATCTTCATTACAAGAAAAACAATCCAGCGGTCAAATTTTACCAATATTGATAATGTCATTAGTATTTATCTTCTTATTCTTAGTTGGTTTATACGAAAGTTGGTTCTTACCAGTCAGTGTATTGTTGGTAACTCCTGTTTCATTAGTTGGTGCGCTGTTATTCCAATATGTTGCAGGTTATTCAATGGACTTGTATTCTCAAATTGGTCTTGTTATGTTAATTGGTCTGAGTACAAAACAGGCAATTTTGATTGTTGAATTTGCAAAAGACGCACACCAAGAAGGAATGCCGATAAAAGAAGCGGCAATGCAAGCAGCAAAATTAAGATTCAGAGCAGTAATGATGACAAATATAGCATTCATCTTAGGATTGTTGCCACTGGTATTTGCACAAGGTGCAGGTGCTGCGTCAAGACACTCTGTCGGGATGACAGTATTTGGCGGAATGATGGCAGTAGCATTTATTGGGACCTTCCTTGTTCCTGCTTTTTACGTAATGATAGAAGAACTTAAAATCTATTTAACAAATAAAATAACAGAATTTAAAGAAAGAAAAAAAGATGTTTAAGAAAATTATATTACTACTTATAATTATATTAACATTTTCACCACTTACGTTAGCAAAGAAACTTGGTAACGACATAAATACTGACGAATATCCACAAGATGAAAAAGTTCTTCCGGAAATTACCGTAAGTCCCGATTATGTAATTGCAGGATCTATAGAAAAAAACGTTGATATGACTCTTGATAATTGCCTGAAACTTGCACTGGGAAATAATCCTCAAATCAGTGCGGCATTTCAAGATATTTTAGCTGCTGACGCCAGGATAAAACAGGTTTGGTCAAATTATTTTCCAACAATATCATGGCAAACAAGTTACACCAGATTAAGACAACTTCAATTATCTGACGCATTAGGACAAAGTTTGGAGTTCAATTATTACTTGCTTGGACAGGTTTCGCTACAAGAAATGTTATATGATTTTGGAGTAACTCAAAACCAAGCAACAATAAGAAAACTTGACTATGAAGGATATAAAAAGACATTTGAAGCAATAGTAAATGATGTAATATACCAAACAAAAGATGCATATTACAATGTTTTATATGCTTACGAAAATAAGCGTGTTGCTCTTGATACGGTAGAAAAATATCAACTATTTTATAATCAGGCAAAAGCATTTTATGAAACAGGAGAAAACCCAAAAGTTGATGTAACAATTGCAGAAACTAATTTAAGTAATGCAAAACTAAAATTAATCCAGGCTGATAATGCGGTTAATCTTGCAATTGCAAAACTTAATAATATTATGGGCGTACCTTATATAGAAAAATATGATATACAAGACAGATTGCAATATAAGCCTGTAAATATGACATTTGAACAAGCCATAGATACAGCCCGAGAATCCAGACCTGAGTTAAAACTGGCAGAAATCAAAGTAGAAGGAACTCACCAAACAGTAAATTTAACAAAAAAATCCTTTTTACCAACCATTACATTTGAAGGTCAATACCAACGAGGCGGTAAATCTTGGAACTCAAATTACGGTTTTAATATAGGCGGATATTTAACATTTCCGACAATAAATGCAATGTTAATAAGAAACGAAATAAAAGAAGCAAAATACTTGTATGATAGAGAATTAGCAAACGCAAGAAATACACAAAATACAATCTATTTGGAAATTCAAAACGCCTACCTAAAACTTGAAGAAAAACGCAACCAATTACCAGTAGCAATTCTAAACGTAAAACAGTCCAGAGAAAATTATGAACTATCATACGGAAGATATAGAGTAGGCGAAGCCTCACCAACAGAATTAAAAGATGCTGAAAACACCTATGAGCAAGCACAGTTAACATACTATACAGCACTCTATGAATACAACTCAGCAAGAGCAGAACTTGAAAAAGCAATAGGCAAAAACATTTCTGATGATGAAGTAGTTGAAATGGAAAAATAATTTCTCGTTAACATTTCTTCATATTACAAACACTAAAAAAGCAATTTTTTTAGCGATAAATACTTTATATATATGTAAGATATAAACAAGAGAGAGAAAATAAAATGATTTCAACATCAGGACAAACATTTGGATCAATAACAAAAAGAAGAGGACGTCGAGCAACTCTTCCAAAAGAAATAGATTATTTAAAATTAAAAGATAAACGAATGAGATTTAATAATTCACAAGACCCAATATACTTTGTATTTGATTGTATAGAAAATCGACCACTAAAAGTATTAGCAAAAGAATTTGTAAAAGACACATTCTTTGAAGCAGTAAATTTTGTATCAAAAGTTGTTGTAAATCAATAGGAAAAACAGGAAAGAATAATTAAGGAAAAAAGGATAGGAAACAAACAAAAAGAACGGTCAAAATGACCGTTTTTCTTTTTGTAAAATAAAAATTAGAAAATTATAGTTTGCGGATAAATTTCTTCCACATAAGAAGCCCAGTCATTAACAGGGAAAAATCCAACAGCAAACTCAGCAACATTTTCACCCAATTGCTGCAATCCAGGAACCTCAATAGGAGGACCTGCCGGAGTTGTTCTTGCAGGATTTCTAGGATTAGAAATTACACCCGTACTACGTAATAAAGTCAGCGCAAAATGATTGCCGCAAACTTCGTACTCTGTAATACCCTTAGTAATTACACCAAATCCATTTGTCCAAGCAAATCTTTGGAAAGGTGCAGTATTAATTTTTGCCTCAATACCTTTTTCTTTTGGCAAATTACTTCTCATATCATAATCAGGATCGAACTTTCTTGTAATTAGCAAATTCATATCCTCTGATTTAACTTCTTTAACCTTGTTTGGAAAATTAAATCTAACTTGCCAACGCTTATTAGAAGCCAAATTCAACCATTTAATTTTAAATCTCAAAAGTTTTGATTTTTTATATAAAGAAACATCCACTGTAAAGAAACTTGTCATAATGCGAATAGTAGAACGCAACGGACCTTCTTCCAAAACTTTAGAAGACATAATTTTTGCAATTTCTTCTTTATCATTTTTATCAGGCGCAAAATTATAACTATCACCTAAATCCTTACAACGAACAAATTCAATAAAATTATCATAACGCTTTGCTTTATCATATAAAATAATTTTCCCGTCTTCTATAGTCAAATTTACATTGACATTAAACAACGCAGATTCTCGTACAACCAAATCCGAAGTCTTATTATCAGAATTAAACTCTTTAAGCAAAGTATAAATAGTTGTATAATCTTCAGTAATTGGGGCTTTATTTTTATTATAAAGGATTGCTCTAGGGAAGCCCTTCTTTTTCTCAATAACTTGAGTATTATCCTCTATTGTTGTTCTTTTAACCTCCAAGATCTTATATTTATCCGGATACTTGAAAGACATCGTCAAATCCTTTGGTTGATGTTCACTAATAACATCAATTATTGTATTTGCAATTTGCAAAATCTTATTATAACGAACGATATTTTCCTCATGCACCATATCAGTTGAACAACCACAAATACTGTCATGCGCTTGATTTTGCAATAACAGTTTGTAAGCATAATCAATAGAGGTTTCATAATTTGAGCCTAAATTATATTGCAATTTATCAGCCAAATCCAACTTATAAGAACATTCAGTATTCAATCTTTTAAGTTTTGTTCTGGAAGAATAAACACCAGGCAAAATAAATGTTTTGGAATTGTCACGCAATTCTCCGCCATATTTATCCTTAAACTTCACTTTATCGAAATACTGGAACAGTGAACCGACTGAAATATGATAATCTTCCAAAACTTCATTTACAGCCTCGATTTGCTCCATAATATCATTAGGAATATCCAAGTGATCTCCGCCAATTGGCAACAACAGAAGATTGCCTGATTTTTCTGCAATCAAATCAAGATTATGTTTTAAAAACTCAGCTTTTTCTTCAATAGACTTATCAGAAGAAAAAATATCCATATAATAACCTCTAACCAAATTAACAGTATCAATACCGCCGAATTTGAAGTTAGCAGGGATATTAGCACCACACCCACGCCAAACAACTGCACGGGAAATTCCATATTCTTTCAGTATTTCCGGAATATTTTGACTATGTCCGAAAGTATCTGCAAGATATGCAACAAAATCTTTGCACCCGAAACTTTTAGCAATCTGCATACCTAATTCAATATTTTTTCTAAAGCAGATGCCATCTGTTAAAAATTCATCAACCAAGCAGTAAAAGGGACCAATAAAAAGCCTTTTATCAGCGATGAGCATTCTAATAAGGACTTCACGTTCAGGACGCATCTCCAAGTAATCTTGTAATGCGACAACCTGACCATCAAAATAAAATGATGGAATAACATGCCCTTCTAACATATCAAGAATATGATCAAAAACTCTTAACAATCTAAGTCTGAAAACTTCATACTCTCTATACCATTCTCTATCCCAATGCGTATGGAAATAGGCAATAACCTCTTTTTTATCACTCTTCATATTAAACATGATATTATAATAGCACTTATGTCAAAATTTTACCACTTTGTAATATTGTACTACAGAACAATGTAATAAATCTAAAAAGAACTTACCATAAACCTTGAGAGAGAGGATTTATTATGAGAACAATATTAGTGGCCTTATTTATATTGTGTATAACACTATCAGCAACAACAGCAGAAGCAGGCTCAAAATTACAATCTTACAAATACATAGCAGACAATAGCACAACAACTTCCACCGATCCTGAAGAAATGTATTCAAATGATCTAAATCGTGTAGAATTACACCTGTATAACAAAGCATATCCTAAACAAAGCTTAACAAATCGATTGGGAAGAATAGAAAAAACACTATTTAAACAAACTTACAACAATTTAAGTTATACAGAAAGAGTAAACAATATACTATCTTGCTATCAAGACTACTACAACACAAAAAACTATGTATCAAACTATTACAGTCCAAACGTATTTAGAAGAATGTACAGCCGTTATCACGGATACCCAACAGGATTTACCCCACCTATAGCACCACCAATTTTAAACACCGGTTTTTTAAATAATCGATTTAACGGGTACAACAATATGTACCGCACAAACAGAGGTTATAGATATTACCGCTCAACAGCACCGATGATGGGGGCTGGTGTAAGAATTTTAGATTAATGTAAAAATTTTATAAAGGAATAATAAAGTTTCTATTTTGATGATACTATATATATTGTGAAGACAGTAGGGAGAAGCGCAATATGTGTGGTATTGTAGGTTACGTAGGCAGAAAGCCGGTATTAGATATTTTATTAGACGGATTAGAGCAACTCGAATATAGAGGCTATGATTCATCAGGTATAGCAGTAAAATGTGCTAATGAAATAAAAGTTTATAAAGCAGAAGGGAAACTAATCAATCTTAGAGAAGAACTTGCACCGCATGCTTATGAACTTGCAAAATCAACTATCGGAATAGGACATATTCGTTGGGCGACACACGGTGCACCAACAGTTATAAATGCCCACCCACACACATGTAATTGCGGAAAACTTGTAATAGTTCACAACGGAATTATAGAAAATTACAAAGAAATAAAACAAGAACTTGAAGCAAAAGGCTGCATATTCAGATCCCAAACAGATACAGAAACAGTTGCTCACCTTATAGCCGATATATATGGCCGAGTAAAAGACTTAACAAAAGCGGTTAGAATGGCAACAGACAGAATACAAGGTGCATACGCTTTATGTATTATGCACAATGACGAAAAAAATAAACTTGTTGTAACAAAAAGAAATGCACCGCTGGTTATTGGTGTTGGTGAAGGTGAATTTTACGTAGCCTCCGATGTTCCTGCAATAATTAAACACACTAAAAAAGCGATTTATCTGACAGATAATCAAATCGCAACACTTACACCAGATTCAATGATACTGGAAAATGACAAAGGAGAAGTTATTCAACCTAAAATCGAAATACTTCCTTGGGAACCTGTTGCATTAAGCAAAATGGGTTATAAACACTTTATGCTAAAGGAAATTCACGAACAACCAGATGTAATTCGTAATATTTTAGTTGGGAAATTGCACACATCAGATTCTCCAATTGTTTTAAATGAAGTAAAAGTTAATAAAGAAACACTAAAGAAATTAACAAGAATACAAATAATTGCCTGCGGAACATCACTTCATGCCGCAATGATTGGTAAATATATAATAGAAGATTTTTGTTCAATACCGGTCGATGTTGAAGCCTCAAGTGAGTATATCTACAGAAAAACAGTAACAGATGAACATACACTTGTTATCGGAGTTTCTCAATCCGGAGAAACTGCAGATACTTTAACTGCCATCAAGCAGTCTAAAGAAAGAGGTTCTCATATTTTGATTATAACAAACAGACCTGACAGTGCTATGGCAAGAGAAGCAGACAGTCTTATTCCTGTTAGTGCAGGTATCGAAGTTTCGGTTGCAGCAACAAAATCATATATTGCTCAGTTAACTTCTTTCTACCTATTAGCATTACATATGGCAGAAATTAAGGCTTCTATGGATCCTGAAAAGATTACTAAATTAAAATCAGAATTATTAACACTTCCTCAAAAAATAGAACAAATTCTTGCTCACAAAGAAAACATTCAAAAATGTGCAAGAAAATATTCTTCAACAAGAGATTTCATCTATATTGCAAGAGGAATAAATTACCCAACAGCACTGGAAGGAGCCTTGAAACTAAAAGAAATAAGTTACATTAATGCAACAGGCTACCCTGCAGGAGAGTTAAAGCATGGACCAATTGCAATGCTTGATGAAACAATGCCGGTACTATCAATTCTAATGAAGGGTTCAGTATATGAAAAACTGCTGTCTAATAGTGAAGAAGCAAAAGCACGTAATGCAAGAATGATTGCACTAACAAATTCAGATGATGAAAAATTAGAAGAATTATTTGATTACATAATAAAAGTTCCAGAAATAGAAGAACTTTTATCACCAATCATCGCAATTGTTCCACTACAATTGATGGCATACTACATTGCAGAATTTCTTGGTAAAGATGTTGACCAACCGAGAAACCTTGCAAAATCAGTAACAGTTGAATAAAAGCAACAAGAGAAAGTAATTATGTCAAAGCAGATTATATCAGTTACTATTATGATTAATAAACCTGAATCCATTACTACTGAATATATAGAAAATGAACTGACAAAAAAGTATAAGGCCCCTCTCAGGTGGGCAATAATAGAAAGTAAAAATGATAAACTAAAACTTTGCATAACCTACGAAAAATAATAAAACAACAAAAAAGAAGCGCCTGTTCAAATGAACAGGCGCTTCTTTTTACTATATACAATTTCTTATTTTGTTTCAATATATTCAACATTAGGCGAATATACAGATTCAACCGGAGACATACTGATATTGTTAACAATACTTGCACGTTTTTTGCGGAAAAGCATATCAACAAACGCTTCAAGTCTTGTAACAAACCCCGCCTCACCTGTTTGTTCATCGATAGTTAAATTAAGCAACGGTTTATTAAACTGTTTAGCACGACGAGTAATACGTTCAATCATCAAAGAATCAGGACCGCAACCAAAAGCGGTAATAGTAATTACACCGTCAATTTTATTATCTTTCATAAAGTGACCTGCAGTACCGGTCATTTCATCTTCGTTTGCCCAGTATTTGTCATTGCCTAAACTTGAAATACCTTCACAAAGTTGCTCTTCAGATAATTGAAGTGTTGTACAAACTTTGACATCCATTTTCTCTAATTTATCAAAGATTTTCATACAAACACGTTCATCATAAATGTTATATCCATGCCCAACCAAAGCAACAGCAATAGGATATTCTTTTGTTTTTGCTGAAATAACAACTTTACCTTGTAAAGCATAACTCAAAGCCTTAGCATAAGGCATACCTGATTTTGACATAACGTGGAAATTATTATAACATCTCCAACCTGCTTTAGATGCCTTTTTAATCAAAGCCTTATCAGTAATACCAAAAGGTGCAACCGCTTCAGCTAAAAAGTCATATAAACCGTGATGTTTTTCAGACTTGTCCAAAGTTGCTTCAATCATTGTGAAAGGTTGTTTAACAACATTTCTAACCAAATCCGGCAACCCTCTGATTTTAGAACAATTGTAAATTTTATGATCAATAGATTGAAGTGAAGGTACAAAAATTTTATCAACACCTTTACTTAACAAGTTCAAAATATGACCGATATACACTTTAATAGGCAGGCATGTTTCAGTAACAACCAAACCGGCACCGGCAGACATCGTCTGCTTAGTTGTAATATCAGAAAGAACTATTTTTATACCTAAATCAGTAAAAAACCCGTAATAAAAAGGGTAATTGTTGTAAAAAGACATTGCTCTAGGTATCCCAATAACTTTGTCATCATTTTTTGTTTGAACCATGATTTCAATCCCTACTAAATTCTACAATGTATATAATAGCGCAAAAATACAAAAAAGAACAGTAAGAAATATTATTAATATATCTTAATATTTTCATCAAAATAAGCAATTAATAAAATCAAAAATACTTTATTATAGTATAAGGAATATTTAGGATAATAATTTCTTACAGGAATAGGATAAAAAGAAATCAATAGGGAGGACTGGCTGATGGGAATTGGCGCAGAAGATTACATTGATAAGATGCTAGTGCAAAAATATCAAGAAGAAAAAGTTGACAATCACGATAATACAACCTCAATGGTTGATCCTGATGAAATGTTAGAGGCTATGAATGATTACGCTTCAACATTGAAAAATATGATGGAATTAAGACAAAGATTAAATATTGCATGTTATGCAATAAACGCAAGGACTGCCCGATATCAAAAATCAATGGGACAGCGATAAAAGTTTGAGTTGAATTGTTATAACTTTTAAGTTAAAAAAGTAATAACAAGGAGACAACAATGGGAAAAATTATCCTGGCATCTTCATCTCCCAGAAGAGCCAATATTCTAAAAACATTAAAATTGGATTTTGAAATTATACCGTCACCTTATGTGGAACCACACGAGAGGACGGTTTTCTCTTATGATTATGTAGAAGATTTAGCATACAATAAAGCCTTAGCAGTAGCAAAGGAAAATTTTGGTAAAGATTATATAGTAATTGGTGCAGATACAATAGTTGTAATTGATAACAAAATTTTAGGCAAGCCACAGAATCGCAATGAGGCTGAGAACATGTTAAAAATGCTCTCTGGAAGGACACATTTTGTAGTTACAAGTATTGCGGTAATAAATTCACAAAATATGAACCACAAAATAAAATCCACAACAACTTATGTAACATTTAACACACTAACAGACGAGCAAATAAATTATTATATAGAAAATTTTGAGCCCTATGATAAAGCAGGCTCTTATGGCATTCAAGAATTGCCTGAAGGTTATGTCCGGCAAGTTCGAGGAAGTCTTGACAATGTAATCGGACTTCCTACGGAAACATTACTGGAATTATTAAAGGAAATAAAATAAAAGGATTAAACCATACCTTCTTTTACAGCCTTAACTGCTGCTTGAACTCTGTCATTCACGCACATTTTTTGCAAAATAGAACAAACATGTGCTTTTGCGGTGTGAACACTAACGATTAATTCTTTAGCAATTTCGGTATTACTTTTGCCTGCAACAAGATGTTTCAGAACCTCAAATTCACGTTCGGTAAGCGGGATTCTTGATTGATCGGGAATTTTGCCTGTAAGTAAATCAGTACTTTCTGCTTTTGGAATTGCTTTAAGAGCAAGATTTGCAACCATAGAATCAATCCAACAAACACCATTTGCAACATCACGAATAACATCTGCCAACTTTGCAGGATCAATATCTTTAAGGCAATAAGCATTAGCACCGGAACTCAGTGCCGCAACAACTTCCTCCTCTCTATCATGAGACGTTAAAGCAATGATTTTTACATCAGAAGAAAACTCACGTATTTTAACCATTGCCTCAATTCCATTCATCATAGGCAACCCCAAATCCATCAATACAACATCCGGCTTTAGTGCTTGAATTTGTTTAATACCTTCAATAGCATCTTCGCACTCTGCAATAACCTCCAAATCAGGATTAGCATTCAAAGCACACCTTAAACCGACTCTGGTTAATTTAAAATCCTCTACAATAATTACAGAAATTTGTTTTAATTTCGTATCCATGAGCAACTCTCTCCCTGATAAATGTACTAAACTAAGCCATAAAGCTCATGATAACCTTATATCTTTAATATTATAAAACTATTACCTAAATGGGGAATATTATATATTGTTATATAATTTTTTTTTGCTTATGATATAATCTGTATGTCACAGGGAGATATTTATGTTAAATTTACTATTCAAGAAAAAAGAGCAAAACTTAGCAAAAGATGCTGAATTAAACAAGATTTACGAAGCGTTGAAAAAAGAATATCCGTCTGAAAACATTCCGGAAATTCGTAAAAAATTATTATCTATGCACATAAAAAAATATGGATATTTAACTTATTCATATCAAAAGGCATTAGACGAGTTAACTAATGAAGAAACTCTTTTTGCACTTGAAGAAAAGTGGAAGCAAAACAATGTATTTAAAGACGGCAAATTTCACTTTAAAAGTAATCAAGTAAGTGTACTTGCAAGAAACCAAGAAAAGAATTCTGATTGGTTTATAAAAGAAGGTCACGACATAAAACTAATAAACTTAGCGGCATTAGGAAACGGTAACAAATCAGAAGAACCTGGAAAATTTTTTGATTGGTTAAAGCAGCTTTTGATATTACCAACAGGGAACAAAGAGGATGGGATATATAATACAACCATATATTTAATACCGTTTCACCCTAGAGAATTTGGATGTGCATATCTTCCAAAGAGTAATGAAGTAAGTGAAAAATTAAACGATTCGAAAATAGAAGAAATAACAGGATTAAATGTAAAACAACAGGTTCAAACATTTATAGAAATGGCACAACTGGCAGGACACCCGGTAATATATGATATACTTCCTCAAACAGGAAGATTTTCAAAATTTGTACTGGCAAATCCTCAAGTTGCGCGCTGGTATGATATAACAGAACTTCAAAAACAATTAAGTGCAAAAGTTGAAGAAGTTGCAGAATTTTTATCCAAAGACAATGATCAAGAAGATATCCAAATAGTAAAAGAAGTATATATACAAAGATTACAAGGCAATTCAGGCGACTTAAGTCCTGCATACCAAGAATTATATAACAATTTTGAGGGAATACTTCTTGACCACAAAAAGAAATTTTCAAACACAATGTTAGAACGTGGATACCAAACAAAATTACACAAAAGAGTAAAAGAACTTGTTGCAAAAATCCACGAATTTAAACAAGATAAAAAGAATCTTGAAGAAAGCGACATAACAAAACAAATAGACACAATACAAATACTAATAAAAGAAGGGCTTTGGCCTGCACCTGGAGGTGCTTGGTGCTCTGCGGGAATTCCTGTTTATGACGGAATGAGCGAATGCGGCGGATATCCGGTATTCAAACACTACGACTACAAAGGAGATGATGTTACAGCATTTGCAAATTTAGACTGTCAAACACCATATTATTTTGTAAACTTAGAAAATGGGAAATTCAATGAAGATGTGGTAAATCTCTTTATAAAATGCATGAAACAATTGCAAAAAGATTACAACTTTGACGGATTTAGAATTGACCACATTGACCACGTTGTAGATGAAGTATCAGAACGTAACGGAGTACCGATAAGTTATAGAGCACCAAGATACGTTTTGAACAAACTTAATAGCGCTATGAAAAAAGAAATCCCATATTTTGCAACACTTGCAGAATATATGTTATGGGACAGATACTACAAAGAATACCATCAGGATATGAAGTTCAACCTTTTGTGGGGGAACGACATAATTTCTCAATTTGACAAGACACCTGCAAAAATAACAGAAGACAACCAAGACTTGGCAAATTACAACGAGAAATTCAAAAAAGGTAATATGCTATCAATATTAAAAACCTATAACAATCAAGACGGTGAATTTCATTGTATAGACCAATTCCCTGCACAGTTAGGAGAAAAAGGCGCATTGTACAAATGGTTTAAATACAAATTTTTACCTGGCGGAAAATATGCACAAAGACCTATTATGTATGTAGACGGAGATGAAAGTTTCACTCAAGGCGGGGTTGAATACACAATCGGCGAAGAAGTTGCGATGAAAAGAGCCGTTAACGAAGATTTTTATACAAAATTTGATGCGATAGACAGATTTGTAAAAAATAACAAAATCATAAATAGCGGAGAATCACGTATAATAACTTGTGATGATGACGGTTTTTGTTCTTGGCTTATAACAAAAGTACCAATGAAAACAGCCTATCTGATTGTATCAAATTACAAATATCCAACAGAAAAAGTAACAAAAACAGCACCTACCGGAGAAAATTACAAAGAAGTAGTAGAAGGATATCCTGTTTATGACAAAGTAGTTTATATACCGGGAGATTACGTGCTTACAAATGAGTATATTTTGAAGGATAAAGATTTTGAACCTCAAAATCTTGAAGGTATGGACAAAATTCACTTTGATAAACTCGAACCTAGTGATTTCAGGATATACGAATTAAAAAGAAGTTAGATTTTTATCATTAAAAAATGTAAACTTATCAAGAATAAATGTAAAAAAAATTCCTTTACAAAACTTATAGCGATGTAAAGGAATTTTCAATATGGACAATATAAGTTTTCAATCGCGAATAAGATTAACAAGTATGGATGCCTTTAATAAAGAAGTGCATTATGGAAAAAAGAATTATGTAAATTACCCCTGGACAGTCAAACAAAGTGTAATGGCAGATAAAGCAGCAACCACAGAAATATATGATTGCACAGCAGCAGGTTTTACAGATGGATTAAAAGTTTTATTATTGCATATCTGTCCAACTGAGCCTAAAAATAACAATCTAAACAAAATTGAAACTTTTATAAAAAATAAAATTGATACATCAAATCCATACCTGCAAGGCTTTATACTGGGATCAAAGAACTTTAACCCTAACACTCCAAATAGTCCTAAAGTTTTTGACTTTTTCTTAAATATAATGAAAAAATTAAATATTCCTTTTTCATATTTTAGAGCAGGGGATTATGCAAATAATGTTGCATACTCAACAGCAAAAGATGAATGGATAATTGGTTCAGAACTGCTAAATTCGGTTGACAAAAGCGTATTTAAAACCCCTGAAAAAGCCATTGAAAAAATATTTGAAGAATCTAATATAAGTAACTTTGATGAATTAACCTGGTAAATAAAAACAAGCAACAAAAAGGAGAGATAAATTTCTCTCCTTTTTATTATTCAACCAAGCAATCTTTATTAAATTACTTAGCAAGATTGTCAGTATTACCAACTCTTTTCTGATTTTCGTGCTTAATAATTTTAAGAGCACCCAAAACAAGAATAACAATACCAGCCAAAATGATAAATGCAATTGCCCAACCATTATATTGAACATATTGTAATTTAATTTCAGTAGGCTCATCAGTTTTAATATTCCAAGTATATAAATTACCTTCAGAACTATCTGCATTATTATAAAAAGCAGGTGCAGGCAATTGAATACTTATAGAAGAAGTTGAAGGTTTGGATTCAACTGGAGCAAAAGTGTTATTCTTTTCATCCTTTGATGCTTGTTTTTCATCTTCTTTAGGTTCTTTTGGAGGAAGTACAGTTTCATCTACGTTATCAATAAAGTCATTGTCTTCTGTTTCCATTTCAGACTTATCGGCATAACGTTGATAATATTCAGGTTGCAACCCTTTTTGATCCTCTTGTTTTTTAACATCATTATCAACTTTGATATTTTTATACTTATCAAGTTGCTTTCCATAATCATAAGTACAATCAATATTAAAAGATCTCACAAGAAAACTTTTTCTGTATTCAATAAATCTCTTATCAGGCAAGTTGGAAGTAAAACCAAGAGAAGATAAATCCAAATCATTACGTCTTAAATCTTTAACATTTTTAGTTGCCGTAATTGTAGATAATTTAGAATTAAAATCTTTTTCAACTTGATAAGAAGGATCTAAATAATTAGAATAATTTTCATGTATCAAAACGGCATTTGGATCTGATTCATCAGACAAATCGCCTTCATAGGAAACAGAAGTAGCGATAGATGCAGATCTGTCGTTATTTATAGTTATTTTTGTATCAACATTGGCACAGCCGGCAAGCATTGGTGCTAACAATAACATTGATATTAATAATTTTTTCATGACAACTCTCCCCTATTTTGTTTATGCCCTATGATAACATATTTTTTTAAAGATGTAAAAATATAAAGAATATTTAAGGTATAATCAATATATGAAAATTAATGATGAATATATAGTCCAAATTGAAAAAATCACAAATGAAGGTGCAGGAATTGCACGTATAGAAGGATTTGTGGTATTTATTCAAAATACTTGCCCCGGTGATAAATTAAAAATAAAGATAACCAAAGTGACAAAAAATTATGCAAACGGAGAAATTATAGAAATAATTGAACCATCAATTGACCGCGTAAAACCATTTTGTCCAATGTACAAAGTATGTGGAGCATGCCAACTTCAAAATATAAAATACGAAAAACAACTTGAGATAAAAAAAGAAATAACCCAAGATGCGATAAGAAAAATTGCGAACTTAGATATAGAAATCAAAAACACAATTCCAAGTCCACAAATAAAAAATTACAGACACAAAATTCAATACCCGATATCACAAACAAAAGTTTCAGGACGAATACTTGCAGGTTATTACAAAACAAAAACTCACGAAATTGTTAACATTAAATATTGCCCGATTCAACCTGAAATTTGTGATAGCATTATAGAATTTATCAGAGAAAAGGCTTTTGACTTTGGGATTAAAGGTTTCAATGAAAAGAAGCACACCGGCGAATTACGCCACGTTGTTATAAGAAATTCGTCCTACAATAATAAAAACCTTGTAGTATTAGTAGTTAATGCAACAAAAACATTTGACAGATTAAATGATTTTGCAAAAGCAATTTATGAAAACTTTGAAGAAGTAACAGGGGTTTGCGTAAACTTCAATTCTAAAAAAACAAATGTTATTTTAGGTTCAAAAACACAGTGCTTATATGGAATTGACCATATTGAAGAAAAAATACTTGATAAAACCTTTAAAATTGGTGCGGATACATTTTTCCAAATAAACCCTAAAAGTGCAGAAAATATATTTGCATACGTAAAAGATTTCATAAAAAACAATTGCACAGAACCTATTGTTCTTGATGCTTACGCAGGAATAAGTTCCTTTGGAATAGTTGTATCAGATGTATGCAAAAAAGTTGTTACAGTAGAGGAAGTAAAAGCATCTTGCGACTTAGCAAAAGAAGTTGCACAACTGAATAAAATTAAGAATATAGAAATTCATAATGAGGATGCTGCAAAATTTTTCCAAAAAGAAAAAAGAGAATTTGATGCCGTAATACTTGACCCGCCAAGAAAAGGATGCACAATAGACTCACTAAAAGAAGCCTACAGATTATCAAAAAATTACATAATATATGTTAGTTGTAATCCTGCAACATTAGCAAGAGATTTAAAACAACTTTGCCAGATGGGATGTACAGTAGAATCAATCCAACCGTTTGATATGTTTTGTCACACATACCATGTAGAAAATGTTGCAATAATAAAGGTAACAAATAAAAAAATATAACTGACAGATTTAAATATGTTTGCCTTATAATAAATGTATGAATTATCTAAACAATCACTTTGACATAATAGTAGTAGGTGCTGGACACGCAGGTTGTGAAGCAGCAATTGCTTGCGCAAAATTAGGAACAAAAGTTCTACTATGCACCCTAAACGTTGATAATATTGCATTACAACCTTGCAACCCTGCAGTTGGTGGACCTGCAAAATCTACACTTGTTAGAGAAATAGATGCACTAGGCGGTGTGATGGGCGAAGTAACAGATGCCACATATCTTCAACTAAAGATATTAAACTCATCAAAAGGACCAGCCGTAAGAGCACTGAGAGCGCAATCAGATAAAGCAGAATACACACGCTATATGCGCAATTTAATTGAAAGTAATGAAAATATCTATTTAAAACAATGCTGTATAACAGAATTAAAAGTAGAAAACGATAGAATTGTCGGTGCAGTTGATGAATTTGGAATAGAATATAGCGCAAATGCAGTAGTTCTAACAACAGGAACATCATTAGAAGGAAGAATATTTGTAGGTCTGCGCTCATACAGTGCCGGAAGACTTGGAGAAAAAGCAGCAATAGGCTTATCAGATTCGCTACACAAACTAGGAATACAAACAAAAAAATTAAAAACCGGAACCCCTGCAAGAGTTGACAAAAGAACTATTGACTACTCAAAAATGACAATTCAACCGGGCGATGAGGAATTAAGTTTCTTTTCATTCAAACCAAATAGACCGATAAGAAAAACATACCCTTGTTATTTAACAAGAACAACAGAAGAAACCCACGACATCATTAGAGCAAATCTTGATAAATCACCAATGTATCAAGGATTAATACAAGGTGTAGGACCAAGATATTGTCCTTCTATTGAAGACAAAATAGTAAGATTTGCCTCAAACCCATCACATCACATATTTATAGAACCTGAAGGTTTAGGAACTTACGAAACATATATACAAGGGTTTTCAACAAGCCTGCCTGCTGACGTTCAGGTAAAAATGATTAGAAGTTTACCAGGTTTAGAAAAAGCCCATATAATAAAACCTGCTTATGCTGTTGAATATGATTATGTTCCGGCAGTTCAAACAACGCATTCTCTAATGTCAAAGAAAATCAAAGGTCTGTTCTTTGGTGGTCAAATAAACGGAACAAGCGGATATGAAGAAGCAGCAGCACAAGGACTCATTGCGGGTATAAATGCGTTTAATTACTTAAATAATTCAGAAATGCTGGAACTTTCAAGAAGTTCCTCATACACAGGAACCCTAATTGATGATTTGGTGACAAAAGATATTCAAGACCCATACCGAATGCTCACATCACGTTCTGAATACAGACTACTTTTAAGACAAGATAACGCAGATGAACGTCTAACACCAATAGGGCACAAAATCGGACTTGTTGATGATGCGCAATATGAAAGATTTTTGAATAAACAAAAACTAATAACAGAAGAAAAAGAGCGTTTAGAAAACGTAAAAATTTCACCTAGTGAAACAACAAATGAAATTCTAGCAAAATACGAAGAACACATTGATAGAGGAATAAGAGCCTCTGAACTTTTAAAACGTCCTAATATTACTTATAAAGTTATTCAAGAACTTGATGAAAATACCAAAAATCTAAACATCCCAAAAGATGTATATGAACAAATTGAAGTAATCGTAAAATATGACGGTTATATTAAAAGACAAGAGGAACAAGTTGATCAAGCAGGCAAACTTGAGAAGTTTAAAATACCTGAAAATATTGACTACTCAAAAATAGAACATATTTCATCAGAAACAAAAGAAAAATTAGCAAAAATACAACCTAAAACATTAGCCCAAGCCGCAAGAATAGGTGGTGTAAAACCTGCTGATATATCAATTCTTATGGTTATGCTTGATAGAAATACAATTGCTAAAAAATAATTCTAAACTTTATATTTTATATACAACCTGGTAAGCCATTTTAACTTATACAATCTTAGCCCTGAAAACTTGACTGCCTTTTTATCCTTGCAAATAATGGTAAGCGATTTATTTTTAACAGATTTATCAACAATATCATTTGGTTTATTTTCAGTATAAACATCATCAATAATCTCAAGTTTATAAGGATTGACAACAAAAAATCTATTATTGTGAGTAATATAACAAGGTAAAAAAGGATGTAATGCTTTTACCGTTCTATAAATTTCAACAGAAGTTTGATTATAAAAATCAAGCATTTTTTCATTCCCTGAAATATTTTTGTAATAACTTGATTTTTCTTCAATTTGCGGAATTGGCGTAATAATATTGTTATTCAAATTATTAAGAAATTTTGTAACTAAACTTCTTGCAACAACAACCGTTCTTTCTCTGAGTTCTTTTGAAGTATCTTCAAATTTAATCGGAACTTTTTCCTGAAATAAAATAGAACCCGTATCATAATTTTCATCAACCAAATGCAAAGTAACACCAGAAAATTCTTCACCATTTAAAATCGTTTGAAGATAAGGATTTGGACCTCTGTATTTTGGCAAAAGTGAAGGATGAATATTAATAGTTCCAATGGTCGGAATAATAAAAGTTTCTCTTGAGATTTTTTCTCGCCAAGTTCCTACAAAAACAATATCAACATTATTTTTTATTAAAAAATTACGAAACGCATCAGAATTAACAGACTTAAAATTCAAATTTTTCAAATGTAATTGTCTGATAAGAGTATATTCATAAGCGGGGTTGAACAAATCTCGAAAAAATAATTTAACTTTATTACAAACAGTCGTTTCATAACGCAAAACACCGACAATCTCAGCACCGGCATCCAACGCACCAATAATAAGATTTGCAAGCATTAACCCTTTGCCAACAATAACGACTTTCATATATTTATTATAAACTAAAAAGTACCTCAAATTAATACTTTGAGATACTTTTTAAATTATTATTAACAAATTAACATTTATAATTAAACTTCAGCAGTTTCATCATTTTTGTCTAAGGCTTCACGAACCTGAGCTTGAACCTGTTTTAACTCAGCATAATTTTGGGCTGCCATACTACTTTTAGCATTCGCAAAGCGAGTAGAGTGGACTATACTAGCAGATATTAAAGCCAAAGGTCCAAATTGAAGAGCAAAACCTACAAGATTTTTAATTGCAGAAGGAACCTTCGCAACACCTTTTGAAATTTTGCCTAAAACTTTGCTGTTAACAACTTTATCATCTACTTTACCTATAAAATTACCAACAGTTTTTGCAACATTAGTTTTCAATTTAGGACTAATCATTTTTGAAATTTTAGGAGCAATTTTTTGAAGAGCCTTGCCACCCAAAATTGCACCGGCAATCGCTACACCTGCAGATGTAAGAACAGAAATTACAGGATGTTCACGGTCAAAATTTCTAACCTTTTCACTTTTTAAAGATAACAAATTTTTGCCTGCAAATAAAGCTTCAAAAAATGCGAGAGTACCAGTCCAACCTAATGCAGTCTTGCCAAAAGTACCTAAATTTCTCATCAAAGGTGATAAAACTTTACCTGCTGATTCACCTGCTGCTTCAGCAACTTTAACAGCCTTGGCAGGACTTGCCGCTACTGCTGCAATACCTGCTGCAACAGGAAGTGACCAATATAACATATTATTAATTCGGTTGTGTTTTTTCTGATTTAATTGAACAGACGCATGACCTCTTGCCATTTGCTTTAATGAATTATCATCAAGATTAGCAAAGCCTTCAAGAACTGCACGATTTGTTGACATTGATTGACCAAAAGAATTATTTGATACAGGACTTATTTGCATACACTACCTTTACCTTTCACACTTAGTTACGCTACATATATTTTAAAACAGAATGCAAATTTTTTTGCTATTTATAACATCTTTTATATATAAATATTTACAAATATTCATATTTTTTATAGTATCATAGGATGATGAAAAAATTTTACATACATACAATGGGCTGTAGGGCCAATCAATTTGAAAGCGCAATAATAGAAGAAAATTTAACCAAAAACGGACTGGAAAAAGTTAGCAAAATACAAGATGCCGAAATTTTTGTACTCAATTCTTGCTCTGTAACACACAAAAGCGATAACGAAGCATTATATTTACTAAGATCAGCAAAACACAAAAAACCTAATATAATAAATATTTTGACAGGATGCTTTGCTCAAATTGAAAAAGATAAACTGCTTGAATATGATTTTATTGATTACGTTATAGGAAATGACGAAAAACTTAACCTGTATAACTACATCAAAAATCATACAAATTTCTGCGCCAGAGATTTAATGACACTAAATGAATTTAACAGTGTAGAATTAACAGACACAACAAAAACAAGAGCCAGCCTAAAAATACAAGACGGTTGTGACAACAGATGCACATATTGTATAATTTGGAAAGCAAGAGGAAAAAGCAGAAGTGCAAATATTGATTTTATAATTAACCAGATAAATAACTTTGCCCAACACAACTTTCACGAGGTTATGCTGACAGGAATACACATAGGTCAATGGGGAAAAGATTTAGGACTAACACTTCTCGATTTACTAAAAGAAATAGAAACAAGAACAACAATAAAAAGATATAGACTGGGTTCACTTAACCCAACAGAAATCACTCCGGAAATGCTTGAATTTTTAAAAACATCAGAAAAGTTCTGTCCGCATTTTCACCTTTCACTACAATCAGCCAATGATAAAACTCTAAAATCAATGAACAGATTTTACAACACAAAAGATTATTTGGAACTGATTGAAACGATAAACAAAACCTTTGACCTCCCATTTTTAGGAAGCGATATTATTACAGGTTTTGCAGGTGAAACAGATGAAGATTTTGAAATAACAAGAAAAAATCTTGAAAAATCAGGACTATCACAAATTCACACTTTCCCATATTCAATAAGAAAAGGAACAATAGGAGAATCTCTGCCAAATCAAAATTCTGATGAAGTTAAAAACAAAAGAGCAGATATAATAAAAGCAATATCAAAGCATAAACTCGAAGAATTTATCAACAAAAACATCGGAAAAACCCACGAAATTATAATAGAAAAGCACAGAGATAAACACACCCAAAATCTCAAAGGCTTAACTGAAAATTACCTTTCAACACAAATAATTTCAGATAGGGAAGATTTATATAATACCCCGCAAAAAGTTCAAATAACAGAATACAAAAACGGCATAATTTATGCAAAATTACTAAACCCGTAAAAAGGACAACTTAAACAAAATAACGGCGGACATAATAATTAGAATCGTTTTCTAATTGTTTTTTCGCATTGATAAGTTCGATATCATCAAAGTTTTTTGTCAAAATTTTAGCAGCTTTTTCTCTAATAGTATATTCTTCAACATCTTTTGCTCTTAACAAAATTTGTTTCAAATCAGAAAAATCCAATTTATCCCAAAATACAAAAATCGTTTCAAGGCACCAATACAATTTAAAAACTTCCTTATTAACTTTATATTTGCCTTGCATAAAATCAAATTCATTAACCTTATCAAGTAAAATATTGGTAAGAGAAACGAGTTTAGGACAGAAATTTTCACAAAAACCATCATCTGATTTTAAATTTGAAATAGCAGAAATAACGTTTCTGCAAATATTAGCATTGATATCAATAACAGCATCTAAAAACACATCATAACTTTTTGTCGATTTAAAATACACCAGCATAGAAGGATTAGACATAAATTCGTTCAACCTAAGAGAAACGGCCTCCCGAACTTTTCCATCTTGACCTGTCAAATTTGAAACCAAAATATCTGCATCGTAATTAGAAATTATCCCATCAAGCCTTAGTGCAGAAATTTGTTTTTGAACAATATTACCATCTTTTAATAGAGAAATTAATTCATCATGAGTAAAATCTTTTTCAAACAAATTCAAGGCTTGTGTAAAATTTTCATCTAAAGTTTCATAATAACTATTATTCAAATTTTAATTCCTCAATACTAACAAAAACACTATAGCATAAAGTACAATGATTTTTGATACTTAAATCGTTTAAATATATGATATAGAAATTCAAAAAACGAATATAATGTAATTAGGAGAAGAATTATGGGTAATATATTTGCAATATTACAAGAAATTTTTATGATGAAAGAAAACGACAGTACCAAAATCGGATTATCAGAATTTAAGCAAAATCCATATTCAGAACAAAAGGTACAAAAGAAGAAAAAAGAACCCGTTGCAAAAGAATTAAAAATATCTGATTTGATGAGAAGAAGCAGTTATTAATTTTTACTGCCTTTTTGTTTTTGATATTCATGATACGCTTTGGCAAGAGTAGTTAAAGCATTTGCCTGAACAATGGTATTATTATCATCACACGCAAGAGTAAGAGGGATAAAAAACTGTTCAATTTCTGCAGTACCATAATCAATAAGATTTTGAATACAAGTCAAAGCCGAATTTCTAACAACCCAATTGGAAGATTTTAGTGCTGAAATAATTTTATTTTGTAACACATTTCCATGACGGCAAATTCCAGCAATAGCATTTTTTCGGATTTGGTCATTTTCATCACCGATTTTCTCAAAAAGGATATCAAAATTTTCATCACTTGGAAATTCAGAAATTGCCAAAACCGCAGCCGCTGAAACATTAGAATTGTTAGAATTGATTTTAGCCTTTATTGTACTTTGCACAATTTGGTCATAATCAACGGCACTTTGCATAGCAGAGGTCCTTTTATTAGAAGTAACACCCTTTTGCCCGTCAGGAAGCACATAAGCAAAACCGGCTCTTACAATAGCCTCTTTTGCTTCTTCCAAAGATTCATACACTAAACTATCACTACCTAACGGATGCGGTATTTTTTGCACAACGGCCTTATTTGTATTTTTTAGAGGAATAGCGTTAATTATAAATACAGATTTTCCATTGTGATTTTCTTCTTTTATTGCTATGTATTGCATAAATTATATCCCCTCATAAAAAATACTCTTATCTAACTGAGCAAAAAATTCCTGATACACTTTGGGATCATAAACCTTCAAAACCCTTGTCGGTGCAGATTTTACATACGAATACCCATCCGCATTTTGAAGAACTTTTTGAGAAAAAACTATCCTGACCTTAGTTTTATTTTTACCAAACTTGTCAACATTGACATTTGTATCAACAACAACAGTTTTTGCATGTAATTCATTAGAAATTCTTCTTGTCGGATCAGTAACATAATAAGCAGTAGAGCCGTAAGAAAAAACGGCATAAGCAGCAAACAAAGCAAGCATAAAGGATTGTCCTGCAACTCTGCCTTTATTTATGAATTTTCTTTTATAAGACTTACTTGCCCTGATATAACCGAGATTTGGCTCAATTTCTTGGATAATAAATCCGCTGTCTTGCAATGTGTTAACAGCAGCCTTTATAACTTTTTCAGTATCAGAAGTATCAAAAAAGCGAGTTTCCATCTCTCTTCGTTCAAGTTGTGTAAGCGTCTTTACCTTTTTGGCATAAACTATTGTTGAAGAAGAGCCAAACAATATAACTATTAACAAAAATATTGAAACAAATTTTTTTATCATATCTTCTGCTTTTGTAAAAATATAGCCTTATCAACTTTTGAGAAAAAATCTTGATAATAATTTTCATCAAGAATATCATCTATAAATTGAGCATTACCGTAAACATTCAAAAGTTTTCGTTTAAAATTAACCCTGACACGCATACTTTTACCGTACTCAGTGACATTAGCGGTAGTTTCAACAGTTGCTACTTTGACACCATTCCAATTAAGTCTGGCCTTTGAAAGCCCGAATTCTTTGGAAATATCAATACTGGGATCAGAAGTATCAAAATCTTTGACTCCATAAATAAAACCAAGTAAAGGATTTGCATTATAAACAATAAAACCTTCATCTTGCAAAACATTCAATAGCGCCTTCATAACAAGAGGTTTGTCACTGGATTCATAAGTTCGTGTTTGAAATTGACGCTTTTCAAGTTGCGTCATAGGAGTAATAATTTCTTCCTGCTGACGTTTTCTTGCAGGTGTCGGCAACGCTAAAAACAAAATAAATACAACAATTAAAAGTCTTTTAAACATTAATATTCTCCTAGAATGAACTCATATGATAAGTAAATGATGAAACATTATGTTTATCATCAAATTTCAAAACAACAGTAAGCGTTTTTTGAACAGATTGATTAACCCCGCCATTTTTGTTGTAACCGATATTGGCAAGACCACCGCCAAATCCGCCTCCGCCGATGCCGCCGCCTAAACCGCCAACACCAACTCCAAAACCTGAACTTCCGTATGCAGTGATAGAAGAAACCTTATCATAAATCCAAGTTTCTTTTCCTTCGGCATCTTGAGTAACAATATTTGGAGAACCTAAAATAGTTGCAACATCAGCCTGAGACGTTCCAACTTGAATATTTCTTTGTACTAACCCCAACGTCATTTGCTGTTCTTGAACAGGTGTTGTCATAGGTACCTGACATTTTTCAGGATGCTTACGACACTTTCTGCTGACTTTATTATTTTCTTGAATTGCAAAAACTTGACCGGCTGTAAATCCTAAAACTAATAATGAAATAAGTAATATCTTTTTCATAACACATTTCCCTTAAATTTTACTTTTTAGAACATTATATCAAAGGCTAATAAATTTTCAAAGTACAAGTTTGACAAATATTGAAAAAATGTTATAAAAAAGTATATGAAAAAATTTTTAATAATATTATTATGCCTAATAACAACCTGGCTGCCTGTATATTCAAAAATAATTACAGGCGGAGTCGAAATGTCAGTTGAACAAGCCAGAGGAGAAATCCTTTCCGGCACAAAAGAAACTCTAAATAAACAAAATATTATAAACAATTTTAAAGACCCTAAATATGAAGAAAACCAAGCAATGCTACTTAAGGGCATAACCGAATTAAAAGACAGAAAACTGGGCAAATTTTCTGACGGAAGTTATGCCGTAATGTATTATAACGACAGAAAAAACACTTATTATTACTCAAAAGACGGGACTCTTACCCACAATGAAATACGCACAGGAATAGAATATCCATATAAAGCATATAAATACTCAACAAACGGAAAACTTGTTAATATGAGCCTAAAAGTTTCAGAATATGAAACCTTTATCTTTACACCATCAGGAGACCTCCTTGCTCATTGGCTTGGCGAAAACTGCTATAACGAAAACAATAATATTATTATGACAAGAAAAATTTATCAATAAAAAGAGAACAACAAATATCTTGCATAATTTGTAAATAAAGACTTGTATATGTTTTACAAGTTTAATCTTTTGTACTAAAATAAATACGTAGAAAAGCGAAAGAGGATTTGAAAGGGAAAATAAATGCAAGTATCTTTAAATTGGTTAAACGAATTTGTAGATTTATCAAACATAGAAGCGGAACAAATCGCTCACGAATTAACAATGAGCGGACTTGAAGTAGAAAATATAGAAGAAGTTCAACCAAAATTTACCAATATAAAAACAGTAAAAATAGAAAAAATAGACGCACATCCAAACTCAGACAGATTACACCTTGTAACAGTAACAGATGGGACAAATCAAAAAACAGTTGTATGCGGCGCACAAAATATTGAAGAAGGACAAATTGTACCATACGCAAGTGTAGGCTCACAAGTTCTAGACAGAAAAACAGGAGAAATGTTTACCCTAACACCAGCCGTAATCCGCGGAGTAACATCACAAGGTATGCTATGTTCAGCAGATGAATTAGGAGTTTCAGAAAGAAATTACCAAGAAGAAGACGGTATCCTAATTCTTAACAGAATATTTCCTGATGTTGAATTAGGCAAAGACGTAAAGGATGTTTTAGGATTTGAAAAAGATACAATTATTCACGTTGCACCAACAGCAAATAGAGGCGATCAAATGTCTGTAATCGGTATAGCAAGAGAATTGAGTGCTCTATTTAACACACCTTTAAAATTAAATCCTATAGAATACACAAAAGATTTAACAACAGACAAATTCAAAGTAGAAATTATAGATAAAGATGTATGTAAATATTACTCAATAGCGATATTAAAAAACATCAAGATTAAACCATCACCGGAATGGATGCAAAAAAGACTAATCGCATCAGGTGTTAGAGCAATAAACAACGTTGTAGATATAACAAACTACGTAATGCTTGAATACGGGTGTCCTTTACACGCATTTGACTATGACAAGTTAGACGGATATTTATGCGTAAGACGAGCAAAAGAAGGCGAAAAATTAGTTACCCTTGATGAAGTAGAAAGAACCTTAACGACAGATACCGTTTTAATTGCGACACAAAAAGAAGGTGTATGTCTTGGAGGTGTATTTGGCGGTGCCAATTCTGAAATTGATAACAATACAAAATCAATAGCACTGGAAGCAGCATATTTTACACCTGTAACAAACAGAAAATCAGCAAGAAGTGCAGGATACAGAAGTGAAGCAAGTGCCAGATACGAAAGAGGGATTGACATTGAAGCGGTAAAACCTGCATTATTTAGAGCAATGCAATTGCTTGTAGAATACGCTGATGCAGAAGTTGCGGGAATGGTAGAAGATGGCAAAAATACACTTGAACCAATTGAAATTACACTTCGCTATAACCAAATAAAAAGAATGTTAGGATGCGATATTTCATCAGATAAATGCATAAACATTTTAGAAAATCTCGGATTTAAAAAACTTGGCGGAAATGATGCTGCTGCAAAATTTTTAGTACCAAGTTTCAGAGCCTATGATGTTACAAGAGAAATTGACCTTATAGAAGAAATCGCAAGGATTAATGGTTATGACAAAATTTCTCCGACACTACCAAACAAATCTCAAATGCCTGTTATTACCACAGGTGAAAAAGTTATCAAACGAGTTCACGAACTTATGATATCAGCAGGACTAAATGAAATTCAAACAAGTTCACTAATCGGAAAACCTATGCTTGATAAATTCAAAATCCCATACGATGACGAAAATGCCGTAAAAGTAACAAACCCAGCAAGTGAAGATTATTCAATGCTTCGTCAAACCCTTGCCGCAAGTGTTCTTAACTGTATGAAATATAACTTCGACAATGGTCAGAAAAACTTCTGGGCATACGAAATCGGCAGAACATATATAAAAACAGCACCTGCCGATGAAAAATCTTCAGGCGTAAAAGAAAATCTTGTACTTGAAGGTGTACTAACAGGTGAACTTCAAAATTCAAAATGGCAAGTAAAATCAAAAACTGATTTCTATACCGTAAAAGGTATCATTGAAAGTTTATTTGAAGACTTAGAAATTACTCGCAGAATAAAACTTGTTCCATTTGAAAATACAAAACTTGCTCAAACACATAAGATTTTCCACCCATATAGAACAGCGGTTATAACACTACTGGGTAAACAACCGCAAATTATAGGGTACTTTGGACAAATCCACCCAACATTGCAAGAAAAATTAAAATTAAATCAAGAAGCATACCTATTTAAAGTTGATCTTGATGCAATTATATCTATAGTAAAAGAAACTGTACCTAGATTTAAACATCTTCCGCAATATCCAGAAGTCAGACGAGATTTAGCATTCATTATAAATGACGATATATCTTGTGATGATATTCAAAAGGTTATAAAAAGCGGAGTAAAACAAAATATATTCAAGGGTTCAGAAATCTTTGACGTATATCAAGGCGAACATGTTGAAGAAGGTTTCAAAAGTGTTGCATTCAGAATAAAGATGCAAGATGAAAATGCAACCTTAACAGACGAAATTATAGATCAACAAATGACATCTGTTAGAGAAAAACTTCAAAAAGCATACGCTCAAATTTCATTCAGGGAGTAAAACCTATGAGAAAAACATTATTATACATAATTTTTTCAATTATACTAAGCATATTTTCATTACCGAAAGTATTTGCCAAAGATGTAATACCTATAAGACCAAATGAAATGCAAGCGGGTACTATAGGATTATATCAAGTAGGGAATGATATCACAATCTACAAAGAGCCTGATGAAAATTCACAAATTCTTTATAGAGTAAGATGGGATGAAGATGATTTTTTCCCTGAAAGTATTGGAGCCGAAAGATTTTTTGTAGTTTTGTTACCTAAAAAATCACTGGCACTTGTTAGTGTAATGGATTATGATGATAATTGGGTCGAAATTATGTACGATAATACAACCGGAGCAACAGGTTGGATTAAAAAGGATGACCCATATAAATTTATGACCTGGATACATTTTTATAATACGTATGGAAAAAAATACGGGCTAACATTATTAAAAAGTAGTCCTGAAACCTGTAATGACATTAAAGCCGCTCCTGATGATTTAGCAAAAAATATATCAACTATAAATCATCCGCAAAAGATTAATCTAAGTATCATAAGAGGGAACTGGGCACTTGTTAGCGTTTTAGATTTAGACAGAATGCCAAAAACCGGCTACGTAAGATGGAGATCTGATGATGGAGTTAGGTATTTCTTCCCGGCACTAAAAGATGATTTTTAAAACTTTGTAAACACAAAATAAAAGAAGCGGCTTTTAGATTAAAATCTAAAAGCCGCTTCTTATTAAAAAAAACTCTTAAAAAGGTCTTGTTTGGTTCAATTTCAAACGCAAATCTCTAAACCTTGCAATATCTTCTTGAGACTTACCGGAATCTTTAAACACCGCTTGAGAAGTTGGATGAACCATAAGAACATAATCCATATGAATTTCTAAGAAATTATATCTTCTAGGAGATTGATTACCTGTTCTTGGATAAATTTCTGCATTTGTAACAGCCAAAAATCTTCTTTCCTTATCATTCAACAAGTCTGTTAATTCTCTGTTAGTATTTGTATATTTGGAAACATGAACAATACCTTTAATATCATGATCCGCTGTTAAAATTGTTACCTCTATAGGTACAGTATCACAATGTTTAGCCATCTTATCTACCCTTCTTCTTGTCTATAAATAAAGTATATTCCATTTTCAAAAAATTGTCTATATATTAAGTATTATCAAACTTTTTTCTTAAATCTGCCACCATAAGTTTCATGGACATCAACAATCGAAATAAACGCATTAGAATCAATATCCCTGATAATATCAAGCATTTTAGGCAATTCCAAACGGGAAACCACGCAATAAATCAAATCTTTATCTTGACCTGAATACCCACCAATACCTTTCAAATAAGTAACACTGATATCCAACTTTTCAATCAAAGCATTACCAATATCACCAGCATCATCACTTATTATACGAACAGATTTTGAACTGTTAAAGCCTTCCATAACACCATCAATAACTTTAGAAGCAATAAAGTAGGTCAAAATTGAATACATTGCACTTTCCCAACTAAAAACCATACCTGCTGCTAAATATATAAATAAATTTATACACATAATAAATTCACCGACAGAACACCCAAACTTTTTGGAAACAATCAAAGAAAGCATTTCAGTCCCGTCAAGAGAAGCTTCATTTTTTAATATGAAACCGACACCAACACCCAAAATAATACCACCGAAAACAGTAGCCAAAAACGCTTCATGGGTAGCATGATATCCAGTGAACAAATTCAACGCAATTGCCAAAACAACACATGCATACAATGTTTGTATAACAAATTTCAATCCCATTTTGCTATACGCCAATAATATAAAAGGCAAGTTTAAAAGAATTACTAAAATACCCAAATTCCATTTTGAAATGTGGCTCAATATCATTGAAATACCAATAATTCCGCCATCAATAACAGAATTAGGAATTAAAAAAGCCTCTAATGCAAATGCCGTTATAAAAACACCAATTGTAATAAAAATATAGCGTTTAACTAATCTGAACAAAAGTTCCTTCATTGAAATAGCAGGAGTTTGCGGCATAAATTATTTACCTCCTTTTTTCAAGGAAATAAAATTTTCTATATTAAAAATAGATTTTTTCTCAGTCTGTTCAACTTTTTTCAAACCTAAAATACTTTCCAAATCAGATTTCAAAGTCGGAATATCATCATATTTTTTCAAAGTTCCATCCAGTGTAATAGATACATCGCCAGTTTCTTCAGATACAACCAAACATGCTGCATTACTGTTTTCAGTCATACCAATAGCCGCTCTATGACGAGTTCCATATTTCCAACTAAGTTGCGGATCATCAGTCAACGGGAGCAAAACACCTGCTGAAATAATCTTAGAACCGCTGATAACAACTGCACCATCATGCAATGGAGTATTTACATGGAAAATAGTTAATAACAACTCAGTAGAAACATCAGCATTTAACATAGTTCCAACATCACGATAAGTATTACTTAAATCATTTTGGAAAACAATTAATGCTCCGGTATGAGTTTTTGATAAATATTTAACTGCTTCAATAATTTCCTTTATAACATCAATAGATTTATCCGAATTTTTGGACTTGTCATTTTCAAATAAAGTTTTAAAAAAGTCAATTTGCCCCAAATACCCCAAGAATCTTCTAAGTTCAGGTTGGAAAATAACGATTAAACTTAAAGCAACCAAACTTACAATTGAACGTATAAATACCCCCAAAATATTTAAGTTGACAGCGATAAGAATTTCACCGAATGCCCATAATAAAACAAGAACAAAAGCACCTTTTATAAATTTTTCAGAATGGGTATTTTTAATAAAACGTTTATAAAAAACAACCAAAATAGCCACGATAATACATATCTCAATAATATTTTTCAAACTAAAAGTTTCTTTGAGATAAATATGCCAATTACCTAAAATATTTTGTAATAACATTGAAAAATATTCGATCATAATTTTAACCTATCCGGAATTAAATCGTGTGCCACTAAATCATCCAAAGACTCTCTTTTAACAATAACATCATCCTTAGAATCACAAACCAAAACCATAGCCGGTTTTTGAACCCTATTGTAATTAGAAGCCATAGAATAATTGTACGCCCCTGTATTATAAACGCACAAAACATCCCCTTCCTCTAATTCAGGAAGAACAATATTACGAATTAAAATATCACCTGACTCGCAAAATCTGCCGGCCAAAGTAACCATCTTCAACTTATTTGAATCCTTGGAATTAGCAACTTCAGCACAATACTTAGCCTGATACATAGAAGGTCGAGGATTATCAGCCATTCCACCATCAACGGCAACATATTTTGTACCATGCGGAACTTGTTTTGAACTACCAACAGTATATAAAGTAACACCGGAAGTAGAAATAATACTTCTGCCAGGCTCCAAAAACACTACAGGCTCAGGAATATTATATTTTTCGATAACATCATGCAACTTATCTACAATCAACTTACCAATTTTGAAAGTTGAAGGAGGAATATCTTCTTCCGTATATTTAACCCCCAATCCACCGCCAATATTTATCTCATCTAACAACAGACCGTATTTTCTATCAATACGAGAAATCTCTTTGGCTAAAATTTCGATTTCATCAGGATAAATACCGGTTTCAAAAATCTGAGAACCAATATGAGCGTGCAAGCCATGTAATTTTAAATTCTTATATTCATTCAAAATTAAATCAATAGCATCATCAATTTGAGTCAAATCAAATCCAAACTTTGAATCCAAATGTCCCGTTTGAATATATTCATGAGTGTGACACTCAATCCCTGGAGTAATCCTTAGTAAAATATCAGCAGTTTTACTCATTGAACTTGCGATTTGATTTAGCAATGCAAGTTCAGTAAAATTATCAACAGAAAAACGTCCGACACCTAACTCCAAGGCCAATGATAACTCATCGTAAGACTTGTTATTACCATTGAAAAGGACTTTTTTCATATCTACACCGGATTTATAAACAGTATAAATTTCGCCTGCAGATACAGTATCAAATCCGAAACCTTCTTGCTCAAGAATTTTTGTCACTGCACTCGTACACAATGCCTTGGATGCGTACATCATATGAGTTTTGGGATAATTTTCGAAAGCCTTTTTGTACTCTTTACAAATTGTACGTAATGTTTTTTCATCAATAACATATAAAGGAGTTCCGTATTTATCAGCCAAAGAAACTAAATCACAACCGCCTATTTCCAAATTTCCTTTAGAATTTCTACACGTCGTAATCGGTTTTATATATTGATTTGTACTCAATGACATTATACTTACACCTCTACAATTATCCTGTATTTATAATAACATAATCGCATGAAATTTACATACAATAATTTAAGTATTTAATAGGAAAAATATTTATCAAAATCGACATCATCAAAACTGCATAGCAAAAGATAGACTTCATCATCTTCATCCATACGTTGAAAATTGTATTCATCAAATTTCCAATATTTTGGATTTATACCGATAACTCTGACAATACCCTTATCTTTTAGAATTGACAATTTCTTTTTTACAACCTCTAAAGGCAAATTCACGAACTTAGCCAATTCTACAGCGGTAATACCTTTGTCAGATGAACATTTTTCAGGAGTCATAAACATCAACTCCAGACCTATTGCTTTCAGTTCTTTATCTTCATCCGAATTAAAATTATCCATATTAGAATATTAACCCAAATATATTTTCGGGATATCCTTTATTTAACTGAAATTTACTCTTCTTCTTCGTTTTCATCAGTTTTTATCTTTGATAAAACTAATTGAGCCATTTCTTTAGCAATAATTTTCTGAGTATCAGCAGGACAATTTTGTAACATATTCATAGCAGTTCTTAAAGTTGTATCGATATCATACCAACGCCCTCTGCGGTTGTCATCCAAACCAAGACCTACTGCACTGATAATATCATCAACTGCTTCATACTTTTCATCTTCAATATTATGCTCAATAATAATTTTTATTAAATTAAGTGCAACCCTAATTTGAGTTTGATCATCAGTCTCTTCCAAAGTTTTTACTGCCTCAGACAAAACAGGATCCTTGTCATACCAACGCCTGTAATGATTTGAATATTCTTCCTTCATAAATCCTCCTTTAATTATATAATATTAACCTTGTTTAAACGTCACGCCCTTTGTCCCCTTAGGATATTCCCAATCTATTGCTTTTTTCTCACAAGCAATACGACAAGTCCCGCACTCTAAGCAATTTTCATAATTTATTATAATTTCTTGCTTATCAGGGTTCCACTCATAAACCTTGGCTGGACAAATATATGTACAATTTTTAGAAGTGCACAACTTGCACTTTTCTTTATCAGGAATTTTCAAATGAGATTCGGTATCTGTAGAATATTTTAATGTATATAATTTCTTATCCAAATTCATAACAAAATACTCCATAATAATCTAAAAATTGCAAAACAATCTTTGAAAAGTTCAACAATACTTCTATCTGTGAAAATGCTTTTAATAAATCCCCTAAAATTATCTTTCTTAGGAACACTATCAACAGATGTAAACATTTCAAAAAATGAATTAATCTTTTTAAAGTAATAAGATAAAAATGCCATTTTGCGTGAATGCATAATGCTCATTAAATCCCTATAAGTTTTCATATCCTTCAATACGAAAGATTCCTTTAATTTTCTTTCATACAAAGAAAGCATTTTTTTAGAAAAATCATTATTCTCAAGAGCCTCAATTGCAACTTCAGCAGCCAACTTACCGCTAATCATTGCCAAATTTGTACCTTCCCAGTGAAGGTTATTAACAAGCATCGCAGCATCACCAACAACCATAACTCCATTATCTACAAGTTTCGGAATTTTATGATAACCGCCCTCAGGAATTAAATGCGCAGAATATTCTTTCAATTCTCCACCCTCTATTAAAGGTGAAATAGAAGGATGTTTTTTCAAATTTTCTAAATATTCATACGGAGATATTTTTGAATCAACAAGTTCGTTTAGTGTAATACCTAAACCAATAGTAACGGATTCTTTATTGGTGTACATAAAACCAAGTCCTAAAACACCTAACATAGAACCGCCAAAAATTTCTGTTATTACTCCCTCATTATCATTAACATTGAAACGTTGATTAATAATATCTTTATCAAGTTTAATAACTTCTTTAACGCTCAAGGCAACATCTTTAGTTTCAATAGTTTTCCTTAAACCAATTTGCTTTGCTAATAGAGAATTTACCCCATCCGCCAAAATAACGATATCCGCATAAAAATCCTCTAATTCAGTTTTTACACCGATAACCTTATTTTTTTGCTTAATAAGTTCTCTTACAACAGTTTCCTCAACCAAATAAACTCCTGCTTTACGAGCTTCCTCAGCAGCCCAGCGGTCAAACTTACCGCGAATGACAGAATAACTGGTATTGCTACTTTTTCGATAAGAAATTGTTGTAGAATCAACTTCACCTAAAATTGCAAAGTTGTGCTTTACAGTACATCTTTCAACTGGAGCATTCTGTTCAAAATCAGGAAAAATCTCTTTAGTAGGCTGAGTATATATTGCACCGCCAAAAACATTTTTACTTCCTGCAAAAAGACCACGCTCAATTAAAACAACTTCTTTGCCGCTACGTGCAAGAGTTATAGCGCAAGAAATTCCGGCAGGCCCTGCCCCTACGACTATTACATCAGTTTTATTTTCCTGTTTCAACATATAAACCAATCTCCACCCTAATTATACAATAAATTACGCCCTTTGTAAAATAGTTAAAAATGATAATTTTTCTTCAAAAATTTACCGAAAATTCAAAATAATTGTAAAAATACGTAAAGTTTTAGCAAAAATTACTTGCCTTTTGATTTTATATGAAAGAAAATACTTAAAAACGGAAGTGGAATATGATTATTAACGAGACAACAAATTTTCGAATAGACAAACGCAAGCACACAAGGGAGTACATGTCACCAGAATCCCGATATGAACATTCCCCTCTAAAAAGTTCAATACAGTATAACTATCAAGATATTAAGAGACCTTTAAAACAAAATCCACAAGATTTGAGTTTTAAAGGTCTTTCTCTAAGTTACAAACCATTAGACAAGATATACAGCAAAAAAGAATTTTTCGAATTTATTGATAAATATGTCGGTCCGATGGGAAGAGATATTTTTGAAGACATAACAGTTAAACATGCAAAAGAAGTTTCTAAACTAATAACAGTTGATGGTGACACAATCAAAATTTCAAAAAAAGCAATTCCACATTTGGCACTTGACGGAATATTATATCCATTCAAAATATTACCGGGAGATTTGCTTAACGGAACTGTTGAAATGCTTGGAAAAGTTCCTGGTTTAAAAGGTTGGGCAAATAAAGTTCACGAAAAACCATTATTCAAAAATATTAGACAAAGATCAAAAATAGATTCCAAAATAAACACCTTAATCGGATTAATAACATATAAAGACGCGCAACTTAAATCAGCACAAGAAGCATTTGCAAAAAGAGTAGGAAAAACGGTTAAAGATTTAACACCTGAAGAACTTGCAAAAATAGCAGAAAATGTTGAATCAAAACTAGATTCAAAAGTATTTCAAAGTTCACTAAAAATGTTTGACCCGAAATCAGGGAACTATGATACAAAACATGAAAGAGCTTTAAACAGACTTGTTTCAGGATTTCCGCCGGCAATATTTTTGGCAAATGACGCATACAATTTGTCAAGAATGATGGATGATGACCCAAAAGCAGCGGAACACGAACGCAAAGTTAGGTTCAAGCAAGAAGCAATAAGAATATTAACAAGCGGATATTTGACATTAATTACAATGGGAGCATTCCAAAAGTTCATTAATAAATCAAAATTTGGAATTGTACTTACAACAGGAACAACAGTTCTTGTAACAGAAATGTTCTCACGTTTGTCTAATGGCAAACACATAACAAGATTAACACCAGAAGAAGCACGTGCAGAAAATGAAAGAATGCATGCACCTGAAGCAAAAATCAAACCTCAAAAAGATATTCCATCAACAGGTAACGCAACTTCTGAAAAACCAAAAGAACAACAAAAGCCACTACTATCATTTGATACAGTAATGAAGGCTTCTGCTGTTATTTTAGGACTGGGATACGGAATAAAAGGATTTAAAAATCTTCCTGCTATAAGAAATTTAGCATTGAAATATTTTGATAATATGAAAATTAAAGATCCTGAAAAATATGAAAAATTAGGAATTGATAAATTATTTAACAAACTCAATAACAATCTAAAAGCAATGGATGTAAAAAAATATGGAGATTTATCAGAAAAAGAATTATCCCTAAAAAATGCAGTCAAAGTATTTGAAGACAAGGTTATATACAGACCATTCACAGATTTTTATAAAAAACTTACAACAGAACCGTTCCTTGTAGATAAAGACAGATTTGACGCGGTTGTTGCAGTCTTGAAAAAAGAAAAGAATTTCGAAAAACTTGCAGAAAAATATGAACAGGTTGGTCATTCAGCAATAATAAATAAAGATGGCAAAATGCTGATTGATATGGGCAATAGAGACAAAAAGATTAAACCTCTTGTAAACTTTATAATTGCGCCATTCAAATTTATGTGGAATACAGTAACGCTTCCATACTGGATGATTGATGAAAAATTGATGAACGTATTTAGAAAATCTGCACCAAAAGCAGGTTCAAAAGATATAGAAGCCTTAGCAAAAAGTTTTGATAAAATATGCAAACAAGCCTTGAAGAAGAACTTCAATCAAGAGCAATTTAAGGATTACGTACAAGTAAATCTATTAAAAGCATTCAATGTTGATTCACTATCAAGCGTATCAAATGCAGAATTATCAAACCTTGCCAAAACTGCAGCATCAGTTGCAACAATTTGGTTCTTGATGACAGATAACTACAATATGGTAATGTTGAAATCTAATGGTAATGACAAAGAAGGTGCCAATACAAAATTCAAAGAAAGATTTGTACAAGAAGGTTCCAGATTATTCTATCAAACATTGTTGATAGACCTGTTTAACTCAACCTTTAGAAATCAATACAATTCATCACTACTTGGAATGAGTTGGGTAACATTAGTAGATACAACATTAGGAGAAATGTTAACCCGTTCATCTGTAGGTACTCCAATTAAAGCACACTCAAGAGATGAACTTATTGATATTGAAACAAAACAAAATAACTCAACAGGATTTTTGAAAAAATATTATAACTTTATGCAAAGATTGACAGGAAAACGTTCAATAAAATCTTATGAAGTAACTCCAAGAAATGCAAAAGCAAAAACAGACATTCCATCATTAGTAGAAACAAATAAAAATATAATATTTAAAAATGATGAAAATTCAGCATTTAATAAATTCACATCAAATCTTAAGGGGTAAATATGTTGATTTGGTTAATGAAAAATCAAAAGGTTAGATAATTTTATCTAACCCTTTTTTTGATTAAAAACATTCAAACCAAATGCAACTTTAAAAATTTTATGTATCAATATTTGTTGCATAAACGGCATTAGACTCAATAAAGTCACGTCTTGGTTCAACCTTGTCACCCATTAACACATCAAACAATTGATCACAAAGCATTGCATCCTCGATGTTAACTTTTAACAAAGTTCTTGTTGCAGGGTCCATGGTTGTTTCCCAAAGTTGTTGAGGCATCATTTCGCCCAAACCTTTAAATCTTTGAATTTGCAAACCTTTTTGACCTCTATCATCAATTATTTTTTGCAACTTGTCAAAAGATGTAATTTCATATTTTTCAGTATCCGTTTCTAATAACAAACCATCAGTTTCTTCAAATAAGAAATCACGAATTAAAGGATATGAATTTTTCAATCTCTTGTACTCGGTACTTTTTATAATACTTGGATTTAGAACAACATGTTCTTCCTCATTCAAATGTAATATAAATGAATACTTAGCATTTTCAGGATTGTATTTCACTTCAACTTTATAATTACCAGCCTCTTGAATATTATAATTTTCAGCGTGATCTACCAAATAATGATTCAAATAATCACAAATTTCATTCATTCTTGACTGACTGTCAAAGTCTTCCAATTTAATATCAGAACGAACAAGACCTCTCAAAAATACCGCCGGGTACAAGTTCAAAATCGGATTGTTATATGAATGATAAAATTCAGACATATTCTTAATCAAATCTAACAACTCATCACCTGTCTTAACGTTCTTTTTAAGTTTATCAGACAATGTAAGATTTTTAATACCACGTTCTTTAAGCATTTTATCAAGTACATGTTCATTGAACAGATATTCAGAAGTCTTACCTTGAGTAACCTTGAATAAAGGTGGTTGAGCGATATATACATAACCTTGTTCAATCAAAGGTCTTGCATACCTGAAGAAGAAAGTTAACATCAAAGTTCTGATGTGAGCACCGTCGACATCAGCATCTGTCATAATAATAATTTTGTGATATCTTAATTTATCAATTTCAACTTCTTCTTCATTACGACTAATTTTTATACCAAAAGCCTGAACCATAGACTGAATTTCATTATTACCGTAAATTCTATCAAGTCTTGCTTTTTCAACGTTTAAAATTTTACCTCTCAAAGGAAGAATAGCTTGGAACATTCTGTTTCTGCCTTGTTTAGCAGAACCACCTGCTGAATCACCCTCAACCAAGAAGATTTCACACTTTTCAGGTTCTCTATTTGAACAATCTGCAAGTTTTCCAGGAAGCGTTGAATTTTCCAAAACCGTTTTACGTCTTGTTAGCTCTCTTGCCTTTCTGGCTGCTTCTCTTGCTCTTTGAGCTTGCAACGTTTTTTCAATAATAGTTTTTGCAATTTTCGGATTAAATTCAAGCCATTCTTGTAATTTATCTCTTACCGCATCTTGAACTGCCCCCATTGCTTCTTGAGAACCAAGTTTTTCTTTTGTCTGACCTTCAAATTCAGGGTTAGGAATTTTAACAGAAACAATCGCCGTCAAACCTTCTCTAACATCTTCACCTGAAAGATTTTGTTCTGAATCTTTTAGGATATTATTTTTTCTTGCATAATCATTTAAAACACGAGTAATAGAGTTTCTAAAACCAGTAAGGTGAGTACCGCCCGAATGAGTATTGATGTTGTTCGCAAAAGACAGAACACTTTCGGTATAAGACTCTGTATATTGCATAGCAACTTCAACCTGCATATCTCCAACAACCTTGTCTATATAAATAGGTTTTTCGTGAAGAACATTTTTATTTTTGTTTAAAAATTCAACATAACTGGCAATACCACCTTCATAGTGGAAAACTTCAACTTCTTCAGAATCATGACGAGAGAAAATAATCTTCAAACCTTTATTCAAAAATGCCATTTCTCTGAGTCTGTTTGCAATAACATCACAATCGATTTCAGTTGTTTCAGTGAAAATTTCAGGATCAGGCCACCAAGTAGTTTTAGTACCTGTTTTGTCAGTTGGCTCACATCTTTCAACAGGTGCAAGCGGTTCCCCTCTCATATATTCCTGACGCCATACGTAGCCTTGTCTTGAAACTTCAACAATATATTTTTCGGAAAGAGCGTTAACAACAGAAGCACCAACACCGTGCAACCCGCCTGAAACTTTATAACCGCCATCACCAAACTTACCTCCGGCATGGAGAACGGTGTGAACAATTTCTAATGCGGATTTTCCGCTATCAGGTTTGATATCAACAGGAATACCACGACCGTTATCTTCTACAGTAACACTGTTATCCTTGTGAATAGTAACATGAATATCAGTACAAAAACCTGCAAGAGCCTCATCAATAGAATTATCAACAATTTCGTAAATACAATGGTGCAAACCTCTTTGAGAAGTTGAACCGATATACATACCCGGTCTTATTCTAACAGCCTCTAGCCCTTCTAAAACTCTGATATTATCTGCACTATAATCAGCAGATGTATGAGTTTCTATTTCTTCATATTTCTCATCAAGTTGAGATTCAACTTGTTTATTTTCAACTTCTTTTAAAGCATCCATCCCTTTATCATTTATAACTTCTTGCGTATTCTCTGACATACAACATCTCCTTAATGTACTGAAATATAGTATCAGTATAGCATAAAAGAACCTCGTTGCAAAATTTATTTACTTAAATTTACACCAGGTAACTTTTATATTAAAATTTTTAACAGATAAAAGTTAATAAAACGCTTTAAAAAATAGTATTTTTATGGAATACTAAAAAGAGTGAAGAAGTAAAAAAAGAGGATTAATAAATGGCAGAAAGCGCAAGACAAACTTCCCAATTAAAAAAAGAAATTTTAGTAAGATTAATTAAAGCATATTTAGGCGACAATTTTGAGGAAGAAACAAGATTAATACCATTTGAAATGCGACCAAAAGGCAGTGATGTACCTTACAGATGCTGTATTCATAAGGAGCGAGCTATATTAAGAGATAGAGCAATAGCAGGATTAGGCTTATCAATAGAAAAAGCAGAAGACAGTACTTTGCTATCAACACTTGCAAAAGAAGCAAATGAAAGAACAGAAGTTGAAGAAAACCCGCTAACAGTTTTACACACAGCCTGCAGAGGATGCGTACCATCAAGAATATACGTAACAGATTTATGCCAAGGATGCGTAGCAAGACCTTGTGAACAGACCTGTAAATTTGGTGCAATCCATGTAGAACACGGAAAATCTGTTATTGACCAAACAAAATGTAAAAATTGCGGAATGTGTGCACAAGTTTGCCCATATCAAGCAATTGCAAGAATTATAGTACCTTGTGAAAATGCTTGTCCAGTTGGAGCAATAGCAAAAGATGATGAAGGCTTGGCACACATTGATTTTGAAAAATGTATTTCTTGCGGAAAATGCGTAAGTGCTTGTCCATTTGGAGCCGTACACGAAAAAAGCCACATAATAGACATCTTAAAATCAATAAAAGAAGGTAAAAAATTAATAGCAATGGTTGCCCCAGCAATATTTGGACAATTTCCTTGCAATCCAAAACAATTAAGAAAAGCGATATTGGATTTAGGCTTCAGTGATGTTATAGAAGTTGCAGAAGGTGCTGAAATAACCTCTAAAAATGAAGCAAAAGAATTCCAAGAAAGAATGGCAAATGGTGAACCGTTTATGACAACATCATGCTGTGCCGGATATAATGAACTTGTAGAAAAACATATTCCGGAATTAAAAAGATTCCGTTCAGAAACAAAAACACCGGCATACTATACTGCAGAACTTGTAAAAAAAGAAAATCCTGATGCAGTAACAGTATTTTTCAGCCCTTGTGTTGCAAAAAGACGTGAAGCATATCAAAATCCAAACATTAACTACATCCTAAACTATGAAGAATTAGGAGCATGGTTTAGTGCACTTGAGATGAAATTGGATACACTTGAAGAGTCAGATTTCAGAAAAGAATCTTCAGCAGAAGCAAGAAATTATGCTGTAACAGGCGGAGTTGCAGGTGCAGTTAATGCATTAATTGATGAAGATAAAAAAGCACACCCTTGCATTATCGACGGATTAAATAAACAAACAATAAGAGATTTGAAAAAATATGCAAAATCAGGAACCTGCGAACTTGGTAACTTAATTGAAGTAATGGCATGTCCTGGAGGTTGTCTTGGAGGTTCAAGCACAATCAACAGTTACCGCCCTGCACTAAAACAGTTAACAAACTTCGTAAATGAAAGTCCTGCAATAAAAGATGCAGATATTCCTGAATAATAAAATATATACATACAAAAAAGCAGTAAGAATAATCTTACTGCTTTTTTATAACAATTTATAATCTAAGGCTTTTTCTTGAATAAATTGGCAATATGACTAACCCCTTTTTTGAAAAAATCACAAACATGGGTAAATATATTTTTAGCACCGTTTTTAAATTTTGACATATCAGGCATTTTAATATTTTTCAAATTAATTTTAGGAAGTTTAAATTTTCCTTTTCCTAGAAGAATAGCAGCAATACCTGCTCCAATACCGACAGCCGTAATCACACCCATTAAAACCTTTTTCCAAGTAGGATTTTGAATATAACCACTATCATCAGGTTTCACAAATTCATCACTTGCCGGAGAAGATTTCATTTTTGTATCTTCGGGAAGATACATTGGCGAAACAGGTGGAAGTTCAGACAATTTTGGATGTCCGACAAATCGTGGCTTTTGCCCCAAAATATCAGCCGCCGCATCATAATCTATAATCCCGTTTGCTGCACACATATCAAGCGCATAAGTCCAATCTGAAGCCATAAAAATTCCCTTTATTTTTACCTACATATATATAAAGTAAATTTTTACAACATATTTGCCATTTTGTTAAAAAAAGTTAAATTTATCCAAACAAAATCAAAATAAAAAATAAAATAATAGAATTTAAATACCAACAGACAGACCAGCACAAAGGTTAATGGATTGCCCCGTAATACCTTTAGCCTCCACACTTGAAAGATATTTAACAAGTTCAGCAACTTCACGAGGTTGAACATAGCGTTTTTGCGGAACGCAATCAAGTATTTCTTCTTCCGTAAACTCGCTATCCTCAATAGACGCCTTACCCAATTCAGTTTCAACCCACCCCGGATTTATTGTATTTACAGTAATTCCATACTCTGCAAGTTCTAAAGCCGTAGCCTTTGAAAATCCGATTAAACCCGATTTTGAAGCAGAATATAATGACGCATAAGCCTCTCCCATAACACCTGAAATTGAACCAATATTTATAATTCTGCCAAATTTATTATTTTTCATATAAGGAACAGCACGAGATGTCAAATAAATTGGAGCCTGCAAATTAACCGCCATTATATGATTTAATTGTTCTAAACTAATTTTTTCCAAAGGATTATAAATATATTCACCTGCATTGTTAACCAAAATATCAATCTTATTTTCTTTGATAAAATTACCTAATTTAACCAAATCAACTTCATTTGCCAAATCACAGACTAAATATCCTGAACAATCAAAACTTTTCAAAAGTTCTTCATTTCTGGCTGTAATATAAACATCTCCAACAGATTTCATCACATTAGCAATTTCTCTGCCTATTCCTTTAGAAGCCCCTGTAACTAATATATTCATAATCCTTCTCCATCGATTTAATAAAATACCTCACACAAAATGTGAGGTATTTTATCAAAACTGTTAAACAAATCTTATTTTACAATTCCAAAACCGATTAAAAATTCGCAAATTAGAAAAACAAGACAAATAATACCTGTCAATTTGTTTAAACCTTTTTCGGCACTTTTTTGAGAAGCAAACATCTGAGATGCTCCACCGATAGCACCAATACCATCACCTTTTGGAGAGTGAAGTAATATTAAAACTACTAAAAGAACTGAAGCAACAGTTCCGGTTATCCATAAAAAATTTACCATTATTTATTTTTCTCCTTTTTAATAAAATGCGCCCTTTTAGAGTTTAACTCGATATTTTCAAAAGCATATAGCCTTGCAGGACGTTTTGAAGATGACTTTGTATATTCTTCAAGTTCAATCAAGCCTTCAGTAGCGAGGGCTTTTTTTCTAAAGTTTCTTTTATCTAAACTTTTGCCCATAATCAATTCATAAGCCTTCTGCATTTCAGTAAGAGTAAACTTTTCCGGTAAAAGTTGATATGCAACAGGGCAAAGTTCTAATCTTTCTCTTGTTCTTTTCAAAGAATATTGGATAATTTCCTTGTGGTCATAAGCCAATGACGGTAAATCATTAACCTTATGCCAGCCAATTTCCGGAGTAGAAATAATTTTCAAATCCTCATCTCTGACAAGCGCAAAATACGCACAAGTAATAACACGCGCATTAGGGTGTCTAAGCGGATCACCGAATGTATATAACTGTTCAAGATAAATATTATCAACATCAGTTTTTTCTTTCAAAACTCTCAAAGCAGCTTCATCCAGATTTTCGGATAATCTGATATATCCTCCCGGAATAGCCCATCTTCCTTTGAAAGGTTCGGTTGTACGCTTAACTAGTAATACTTGAATATTATTGTTCTTAATTGTCAAAATAACAACGTCGACAGTTATCTCGTGTGTTTTTGTTACGTTAAACATTTCCTAACTTCTCATCCTTTCCTTTATCATATAATAAACACACAGGTTTCACTATTTCGTTACAAAAAAAAAATTAACAATTGTTTACATAGCCCCAAAAATATGCAATTTAACTCAAAAAAACTACTTTATATATATAAGGGGAATATAAAGAGATGACTATTGATACTACCTATATGATGAATAGAACAATAAATCCTAATTTTATGGGCAGTGGGGTGAACATTGCCAGCATGAGTAATGCAAATCCATTTATAGCAAACATGCAAATTCAAGCAAGTGCGATGGCAGCAAATTACAAAAAAATGTATAATGCTTTAAAGCAACTTCAAGAACAATCCAAAATTGCAATGCAAAACGCAGCGGCATCTAATCAAACATATAATTCTAATATATATAATACAAATTTGTTTAATACAAACTTATTTAATACAACAAATAATAGTGTTACGACAACAAATCTAACAAACCAATCATCTTCATTCAATATGACCCTAGATGATTCAGACTTAAAACCGGGACTATTTAAAGGAAGATTGGCAGGACAAGAAGCGCTAGTTACAAGATTATGCAGAAAATACGGTGTAAATCCGGGACTTGTTGCGGCAATAATAGGTTTAGAATCCGGTTGGGGTACAAGTAACCTTGCAATGCACAACAACTTTGGCGGAGTAAGAAAAGCCGGAGATTTGGGTGCAAATGAAAAAGGTTTTGGATATTTTTCAACGATAGAAAAAGGACTTGAAGCAATGATAGCAAACCTTGCAAAATATCCGCAAAAATATTCAGACGTAAAAGCCGTAGATTTTAACAACCTTGATGCAATAGGCAGACACTACTGTGATGCAAGTTGGGCATCTCAAGTTAGAGAAGTATATTCAAAGAATGTAAAAAGTTATCTTGCGTAACATTTAATTACAAATCTGCAAGAATTCTTGAAGTAATAATTTGTTTCGTGTACCTTATCCATGTAATGGATTTTTTAGAAAGGGAAAGATGGATAAGGGATATATAGAAAACGGTTTTATTGTAGATTTAACGACTGCAAAAAAGACCTCTGAAATAATTTATGAATTATCAAGAATACTTGATATGCCTGAATCTAAAGGCAAACATATTTGTTTAAAACTTGGTTCTGTAGACTTATCACAACAGGAATTAACAAGTATAAAATCACTTGTTGAATTAATGGAATCACAATTGGCATTTATCAGTACAAGTTCAGCCAAGACACTTGAATCAGCAGAGGCAATGGGGATTAAAATTTCAGAATTCACAGAGGAAGTTGAAGCCCCTGTATTTGAAACACCTGAAGCCCCTACTGAAGTCACAGAAGCCTTAGACAGTATATTTGGAGCAGAAGGTGAAACAAAAAATTTAAGCACTGAAATTGCGCCGGAAACCGCTTCTGATAGAATAAGTCAAAATACAACAACAGAAGACAATAACAAAGATGATATTTCACCGATAATAAAACAAGATGATGAAATAGCAGATAAAGTAAATGAACAAGAAATAATAGAAGAATCAGATGAAGAAATAGCAGAAAAGAAAGCCGAAGCCGAAAAGCTTCCGACACTATACTTAAGAAAAACAATTCGTTCAGGTCAAAGTATTTCATCTGACGGCAATATAATTGTAATCGGAGACGTAAACCCAGGGGCTGAAATTATCGCAAAAGGTGATATAACAGTATGGGGAATTTTAGGCGGAATTGCTCATGCAGGTTCAGCCGGAAATAACTATGCAAAAATAAGAGCACTAAAACTTAACCCGGTACAAATAAGAATAGGTGAAGTTTTTGCAAGAAGACCTGATACAGTAAATCTGCCATACATACAAAAATCTTGTGAATATATACCGGAAGAAGCATTCACATACAAAGGCAGTATTGTAATAAGAAAGATACATGAAGAAAATTAAGGAGATATAAATGACTGGAAGAGTAATAGTAATAACATCCGGAAAAGGCGGAGTTGGGAAAACGACTACAAACGCCAATATCGGAACAGCTCTTGCCAGAGCGGGAAACAAGGTTGTTATGATTGATACAGACCTTGGGTTAAGAAATTTGGACCTGCTTTTAGGCTTAGAAAACAGAATTGTCTATACAATAGTTGATGTTGTTGAAAAGCGTTGCAAACTTAAACAAGCACTGGTAAAAGATAAGAAAAATCCTAACTTATGCTTACTTGCAGCAGCGCAGACCAGAGATAAATCTGCAATCACGGAAGAACAATTAAAAGACATCTGCGAAAAGTTAAAGAAAGATTTTGATTTTATATTAGTAGATTGTCCTGCAGGTATAGAACAAGGATTTCAAAATGCGATAGCAGGTGCTTCAGAAGCAATCGTTGTTACTACTCCTGAAATGTCAGCCGTAAGAGATGCCGATAGAATTATCGGATTACTTGAAGCAAAAGAAGAAATTAAATCATATAAATTGTTAATAAACAGAGTAAGACCAAATCTTATAAAAACAAATGATATGATGAGTGTTGATGATGTTGTTGAAATTTTATCAACGGATTTAATCGGTATAATCCCTGAAGATACAGGAATTATCACATCAACAAACAAAGGTGAACCGATTGTTAATGATGAAAAATCATTAGCGGGTATTGCATACAACAATGTTGCACGCCGCATAATGGGTGAAGATGTACCATTTTTAAATCTGGAAGAAGAAACCAGTGTAATTGCAAAGGTTAAAAAATTCTTCTCCAATCTGATAGGTAAGGAGAAGTAAGATGAGCGAAAACATATTAAAAGAACTTTGTAATAGAGTTTTGAACCTTTTCAAACAAACAGAAACAAAAGAGGAAAATGCAAAAGATGTTGCTTGCAACAGATTAAGAGTTGTACTAATGCAGGATAGAACAAATCTTACTCCGGAATTATTACAACGTATGAGAACAGAATTAATTGAACTTCTTTCAAAATATGTTGAAATGGATAAAGATGCTCTTGAATTAAATTTGGACCAAGAAGATGGTCAAATGGCATTAATGTTATCAATCCCTGTTATTAGAGCAAAAGATGAAGAAGAAATCGAAAAAGCATTAGCAGCAGACAAAAATAAAGAAACCTCAGAAGACTCTGAAAATGAAGAAGATGATGATGATGATGACAACGATAACGAAAGTGATGATGGAAATTCAGATGAAAATACAAATAATGAATCTGAAGAAGATATAGAAATCACAGAAGAAAGCGAGTCACAACAAGAAGAAAATTCAGAACAACCTGAGCAACATAATGAAAACCAAGAAAACAACGGATAAATTAAATTAAATCCAATAGAAAAAATACCGAAGTAATAACTTCGGTATTTTTTTTATTTAATCGCCTAAATATTTCTCCATACAAGCTTGCAAATTATCTAACAATTCCCTTGACCTCAATTTCACATTATTAGGGGTAAACAAAGAATCTTTATACCTGCTAACATCTGCTGGAGCATCTAATAACAGACAAGAGGCCAACTCATTGCTATTTTTAAAATCTTCATTAACAACAAATTTATCTTGCGGATGTTTATTGATTTTATTTAAAAGTTTGGCTAAATAAGTAAAAAATTTCATATTTTGTCGATTAACATTCATCGGCTCATTAGAATTAATAAATATCTTATAATCAGAATCAGAAAGTCCGTTATTCGTATATGTTGATAATTTTGAAATAGCAATATTCAAAAAATCAGGGTACACGGGATGATTTTTTCTAGCCGCATCAGTTGTCGCAATAGCAGACCTAAATTCAGACAAATCTTTTCCCCAAGCATCATCTTTAAGTCTTAATGTCATATATACTTTTTCATTCATTTTAAAAGGGGTACCTGTAATTTTTGACGGGGCCACAGCAACCTTAAGCCCATAAATATTTGATAATCCTGTAAAATTTATATCCATACTAACCTTCTTTCACAACATAAAAGACATGAACATAATTAATTTTGCTATAAAAAAGGGTAAATCATAAAATAATTTACCCTTTTCCAGTTATAAAAATATTATCGATTATGCTTCATCAAGAGCAGCAACACCAGGTAAAACTTTACCTTCGATAAATTCTAGAGAAGCACCGCCACCGGTTGAAACATGAGTGAAATCTTCTGCTTTAAAGAATTTCTTAGCAGCAGAAACAGAATCACCACCACCAATAACAGAAGTTGCACCAGCCTTAGTTGCTTCAACAATTGCTTCAAGAACAGCCTTTGTACCTTCAGCAAATTTTGGATTTTCGAATGCACCTACAGGACCATTCATCAAAATTGTCTTAGAATTTTTCAAAACTTCAGCAAATGCTTTTCTTGATTCTTCGCCTGCATCAACACCTTCAAATCCGTCAGGAATTTCATCAATTTTAACGAATTTGTTAGTTCCATTACCTGAAAAATCATCAGTAACTAAAACATCTGTTGCCATAACAAGTTTAACACCTTTATCAGCGGCTTTCTTTTCAATGGCTTTTGCAACATCTAATTGATCATCTTCACAAATAGAGTTACCTATTTTCCCGCCATTTGCTTTTACAAATGTATAAGCCATACCACCACCGATAATTAAGTTATCAACTTTATCGATTAAGTTTTCTAATACACCAATTTTAGAAGAAACTTTAGCACCACCAACAACAGCAGTAAATGGTCTTGTTGGATTATCAAGAGCTTGAGATAAGCATCTTAATTCTTTTTCCATCAATAAGCCTGAAACTGCAGGTTTTAAAACTTTTGCAAGTTTAGCAGTTGATGTATGATTTCTGTGAGCAGCACCAAATGCATCGTTAACATAGAAATCGCCTAATTTAGCAAGTTCATTTGCAAAGGTCATATCATCATCTTTTGCTTCTTCTGCTTTATAAAATCTGATATTTTCCAACAAAGCAACTTGACCATCCTTTAAATCTGCTAATTCTTTTTCTGCACCTTGACCTACAGGAGTTGAAACGAATTTAACATCTTCTCCCAACACTTTAGATAAGTATTTAGCAACAGGAGCAAGTGAAAAATCCATATTCCATTCACCTTTTGGTCTGCCTAAGTGAGCCATCAAAATAATTTTTGCACCTTTATCTTTTAAGAATTTTACAGTAGGTAAAATTGCTTGAATTCTGGTATCATCTGTTACATTTTTGTTTTCATCAAGAGGAACGTTGATATCGACTCTGACTAACGCTCTTTTACCCTTGACATCACCAAGGTCTTTAATTGATTTTTTCATGAGTTCTCTCCTTTTCTAAAAGTACCGCATGAACATTTTACAAAAAACATAAATTTACTGCAATCACCTCAAATTCAAGAAAAAATAAAATAGCCAAGTAACAAATACTTAACAATGAGTTTAACAAAAATTTTGTTTGTTTTTGTATATAAAAGGGGAAGAAATAAAAACGCATGAAATTTAAAAATATACTGATAGCATTAATAATAACGTCTATCTTTGGGACAATTTGTAATGCGCAAACTCAACCTAAAAATCAACCCTACTTCAGAGTAACATACGAAATACCCAAAATGCCACGTGAAGTTTACTCAAAAGCCGCTGCTACAAAAAATTTAAACATATACAAACAACACCTGCAAAAAAACAAACAACTGATGGCGCAAGTTCAAAAACAAAAAAGAGAACAAGAAAATTTTGCCAAGCAACATAATGAAATAACAGTTAATTTATTAAAAGAGGATCGTAGAGAATCACTTAGATTTAAACCTTCTAACTGTCCTAAACCAATCACAATAACATTACTACCAACTCAACAAACAATTTCCAAAGGAATAAAAGCACTGACTTATACCCCCATTGACATCTCCAGAGGAGGCGTAAGCATATACAGTAAAGTATTAAAAGTTAATGACGAAATTCCAATCCATATAAAATACGGAAATAACAATATCAAAACTACATTAAAAATTACCTCCAACAACAATGGAAGAGTTGGAGGAAAGTTTATTTCAAATGATGAAGACACAAGTAATCAACTTTTATACTTAAGTTCAATACTTGAATCTGACAGCGGAATACTTAAAACAAAACTTGCACCAATCAAACTATAAAACTATACTCTTGCTCTAACAACAGCACCAGGTCTGCGATAAGAATAAGAAGTTGCAACTGAAGTTGGAGTTGTTTGATTTTGCTTATTCATAGCAGCAAGTTGAGAACCTGCAGATTGTAAGAATCCGCCAAATTGCATTATATTTTTAGAATTTACAGCAAAAGATTTGCCGCCTGCAGCTCCGGCACCATCAACAGCAGCTTGAGTTTCTGCTAGAGTAGATCCTGCTTTTTCACTATATTTAGCAGTTGTGTCTTGCAACTTACCTGCTGCTTCAGTTGCTTTATCTGCCTTTGCACCGGTATATTTACCTGCTTCAATTTTTGCATTCAAACTATTTTCTGCTTTTTGAGAGGCATTAGCAACTTCTTGATTTACACCCTTAAAACCACTGGTCATTTCTTTTGTACCCTTAACTGCAGATGCACCAGACATAACAGCAGCACCGGCTGATGTTAATGCACCGGCAATATTACCTTGAGCAGCATAAACCGCAGTTTTTGTAACACTTGCTGCGCATTTACCATAATTACCAACAGTTTCAACGCCGATACCAACTTTTTCAACAGTACCACCTGAAGTAATTAAGGCTTGACCTGCTGCAACAGTATATGGATTTGAAGCAAGAGCCTGCCCAACAGCAATCATACCTTTTCCAACATATTGAGTTGTTTGACCTGCCATTTGTGTATAGCCGGCAATTTCATCTGCTTTATTGGCAATTTCTAAAACTTTATTTGATTCAGTTTGTTGCACATTAACTGCTTTTTGATTTGCAACAGCTGTCTTTTGATAAGTTTTTGCTGTTCTTGTAAGAGTTCTTACCTTTTTATTTGTTGCAACTTGAACTTTTTTCATTGCAACTTGAGATGTTCCAATCTCAGTTTGAGTTTCTTGCAATTTAGTAGTATTTGTAGTTACTTTGCCCTGTGCAACTTCTTTATCTTCATCTGATGCACTATCTGATGCTAAAATTGCATTTTGTTGTTCTGTTTCAGAATTTATTTTTTCAACTTCAGCTGATAATTTTTCTAATTTAACAGCCTCTTTTTGCATCTCTTTTTGAGATTTTTGAATAGCCTTTTCTTCTGCTTTCATCTGCTTTTGAAATTTCTTATCATCAGTTTTCATTTTTTTATCTAATGATTTCATTTCTGATGCAGATTGATTCATTTGTGTAGTTCCAGCTTCTGATTTTGCTGTTGCAGATTTTGAATCTGTTTCACTACTTTCTGCAGATGATTGTGCTTCAGAACCTGAAGATAAACTTACATCTTGATTATTATTTGTTGAATTTGTACCGTTAGCCCCTTGTGATTCTGAAGCACCAGAAGAAGTTCCTGTTGCTCTTTTGTTTAATTCAGAATTAACTCTATCAAGTTTTTTATTTGCACTGTTTTGCAAATATCTTGGAACATCAGAATCTTTCAATTCTGTTAATTGAGATTTTAAATCTTCCAATTCACTTGCGCTACAACCTGTTAAATTATCAAAATCATAATTACTTATATCAATATGTTTTTGTTCAGATTCAGCAGATTCTCTTGTCTGAGAAGATGCTTTGGTTTGAGAGGTTCCATCAGTTTTTGAAGTTTCACTTGCTTTTGAAGCTGATAGAGTTCTTGTTGCTGAATTTGTTCCTGATGTTTTTGATACAGATTTTTCTGTATTCATTTTCAAAACATTATCAGTAGTAGATGTTTGATTTAGAGGAGTACCATTATTTGTTCTGTTAGTTGTATTTGTAGAAGATGAAGAACTTATAGTTTTAGCGTTTGCACTAAATATAGACCCGTTCATAGTCATATGAGCAGGAACTTTTGAAGACAAGCCGCCTTTCTTTGCTTGACCATTCTTCATAGTCTTCAAAAGTTTTTGAATATCTACATTTGAGTTTACTCCGTTAATACTCACTTTTATAGCTCTCCAAATTTTAAAACTCTCTTATATATATAAAAACATTGAGAATTGCAGAATTTCAGGGTTTGCGGTTTTGTTAACAATTAGTTACAATTACAATAAAAAGAGTAAAAAATTTGATTAGAAAATATATTTCTGATAAAATCGAGGGGTAGATTTATATTTTAATTAGGGAGAGTATAATATGGACTTAATGAAAGGCAAAAGAGGTTTAATCTTTGGTGTTTCCAACACTCACGGAATTGCTTATGGTATAGCAAAACAACTTCATGACGCTGGTGCAGAAATTGCATTTACATACGCCGGAGAAGCGATGGAAAAAAGAGTTCGTCCAATAGCAGAAAGTATGGGCGCAAAAATTATTATGAGTTGCGACGTTACAAAAGAAGACGAAGTAAAAGCTGTATTTGACGAATGCGAAAAAGTATATGGCAAACTGGATTTTGTAGTTCACGCTGTAGCATTTGCAAAAAAAGAAGACTTAATGGGAAGATTTGTTGAAACTTCTCAAGAAGGTTGGAATACAGCACTAGGAGTAAGTGCATACTCATTAGTAACAATATGCCGTCATGCAGAACCAATTATGAATGAAGGTGGTTCAATATTTGCACTAACATACCTTGGTTCTATTTTATCAGTACCAAGTTACAATGTAATGGGCGTAGCAAAAGCAGCATTGGAATCTTCTATGAGATTTTTGGCAGTAGACTTAGGCAGAAAAGGAATTCGTGTAAATTGTATTTCTGCAGGTCCTGTTAAAACCCTTGCTTCAATGGGTATAAACGGTTTTTCTAAAATGTTGAAAGCCGCAGTGGCTAGATCACCATTAAAAAGAAACGTTGCATTGGAAGAAGTCGGAAATGCAGGTTTATATTTGGCTTCTGACCTTTCAAAAGGTACAACAGGCGAAGTTATATATGTTGATTGCGGATGCCATTCAGCTTATGCTTCAGCAGAAGAAATGGAAATTTTGTCAAACAATATTGAACTATAATATATTTTTTCAAAATAAAAAAGGCAGCCATTTATTGGCTGTCTTTTTTTATTTATATTGTTTCATTTATTTATTTTAATGTTACAGCATATGATGCATCTTCTAACATCAAGTTCAAATATAGAAGTTTATTTGCTGTTGCCTGATCTAGGTTAACGAATTCTCCACCAGCTTTATTATCAGCAGTTGCAACGATTTTTACATCGGCTTCGATATCTAAATCTCCATAAGTTATGTGAACAGGTACAACATCACCAACTTGCAATGTATTATCCTGACCAACAGCAATACCACCTCTTGAAATATCGATAATACGATTTACACCGGTATTTGATGATTCTAACAATACAGGTTGGGTAGTATCAGAGATGTTAAATCTCATATACTGACGTTTATCAATAGCAGACAAGTCAGCAAGATCAATTTTTCTCTGAATATACATTATACTGCCATCTGGAACTGGGATTTGAGGTCTGTCAACGATATCATCATCAGTATCTGTATCTAAATCTAAATCCGTGTCAGAATCTAAATCTGTATCAATATCGGTATCGTTATCTGTATCTGTGTCAATATCATCATCAACATCGATATCTGTATCAGTATCAATATCTGTATCAGTATCTGTATCTCCAAAATCCGGTTCATGGCCTGGAATATCATCATCAGTATCGATATCAGTATCAATATCTGTATCCGTGTCAGAATCTAAGTCTGTATCAATATCGGTATCATTATCTGTATCTGTATCAATATCATCATCAACATCGATATCAGTATCAGTATCGATATCTGTAT
>CASELF010000062.1 GCA_949288725.1 uncultured bacterium | reverse complement strand
CCTTCCGGTCCCCATGAGGATAGGAAGGCTTGTAGTACAAGTTACCTAAAAGTCTACCTTACAGTCTCACAGGACCGATTTAAAGGTAAGTTTTATGTTGTTATTATTGTAACACTTCCGGGCATTGGAAGTCAAATTTTTAAGGTAATTAAGTATTAAAATATTATAAATTTTTTGCAGCTTCTTTCACTTTATCTCTTAATGCTTTCTCGAACCTAACCATTACCTCACATTGATAATCAACCATTTTATCCCAATCGGTTGTATTACGAATATTGACACCCTCTATCCAAGTAGAAATTCTGCATGATTTTTTACCACCCAAAATATTCCAAACTAATTCTCCACCAAAAATTTCCTCAATTATTTTCTTATTTTTCAATAAGTTATTAAAAATTTTTTCGTTTTCTTCCCTGCTGCCATAATTAATAATCAACTCAACGCCGCAATACCATGTTGTAGCATCAAAAGCGAAAGTAATTCCAGATACACCAGCTCCACTTGATAACCAATGATTTATCGTAGGTTTAATATTTCTATATTGCGGAGAAATATTATTAAATTTTTCAAGCAATTTTGTCCAATATTGCATCCTAATATTTTCAATATCTTTTGTTATATCTTTATCATTTTGAACTTCTTTTGCTTTATCAGCCATTTGAATTATATAGTCGGCAGTTTCTTTGACAGGTATAATCTGCTCCATTGTAAGAAAGAGATTGTTATTATATTGATAAGGTGTAGCTTTAAAACATTTTACATTTATACTATGGTTTAACATCCACATTACAGTAGAAGTAACTTCTTTCCTGAAATTAGCGGCTACTAAAATCATTCGTTGGTCATTTTCATTCAGAGTTATTTCTTCCAAAGGTTTCCCATCAAAAAATTCGGAAATATTATTTTTAGCACTTTCTTTTATGGAATTTTTATCAAGATAATCCTGATAAATCTCTATGATTTGAGCCTTAGTTAATGTTGAACAATATGAAACATATTTTAAACATTGCCATACTACATCCCTGCCAGTATCATCAAGTTTGTTCTCAATAATCACTAAAGAGCCATCCTGATCTAATGCCAATAAATCTAGACGTTCATTTGTATCATTAAAACCGTTAAATTCTTTTTGTATAATAAGCAAATCTTCGCCAAAACAATTAGGCGACTTTGCAATCCATTCCTGTAAATTTTCACGTTCTTTAAAACCAAGCTCATGAAAAGAACATTTTTTTATTTCAGAGATACTGTTATCAGATTTATTAATCGCAAACATGCTATCACCTCAATATATTATCACTTACTATTAGTATAACATGTTTTAACATAAAATAAAAAACAGCGCTTCCCACTTACGGGAAACGCTGTTTAACTTTATAAATTACAGTTCAATATTTTTAGCGTTGGCAAGGGTTTCTCTTGCTTCGGCAATCAGTTTTTCCATAACTTCCTTGCAGGGCAGAATTTCGTTAAGAGCGTTCAGGCTCTGGCCTACAAGCACTGCGCCATGTTCAATGTCTCCGTCTACTGCACCCATGCGGTTGGTGCCGGTTGCAAAATCATTAAGTTCCTGCTGCGGAGCGCCTGCAACTTCTTTGGCAAGATATTCTTTGGTAAATTCGTTTTTCAGGCA
>CASELF010000061.1 GCA_949288725.1 uncultured bacterium | reverse complement strand
TTGGATGAAATCGGTATTGATCACCAAATCTTCTTTGATGTAAAACCGGATCCAACATTGTCTACAATTAATCAAGCTATGGAAATCATTAGACCATATGAACCTGATGTAATTATCTCATTAGGTGGCGGTTCTCCAATGGATGCTGCAAAAATTATGTGGTTATTGTATGAACAACCAGATACAGATTTCTCAGATATCGCTATGAGATTCCTTGATATCAGAAAGAGAATTTGTAGAATACCTGATCTTGGTAAGAAAGCTACTATGGTTGCTATCCCAACAACTTCTGGTACTGGTTCTGAAGTTACTCCATTTGCGATTATCACAGATGATGAAACTCACGTTAAATACGCAATTGCAGATTATGCGTTGACTCCAAATATGGCTATTATTGACCCTAACTTCGTTGATGGTATGCCTAAAGGTTTGACTGCCGCTTCTGGTATTGACGCTTTAGTTCACGCTTTGGAAGCTTACGTTTCTTGTATGGCTACAAACTTCACTAACTCAAATGCTTTGGAAGCAAGCAAACTTGTATTCAGATATTTGGAAAGATCTTACACTGAAGGTGCTAATGATCCGATTGCAAGAGAAAAAATGCACTATGCTGCAACAATTGCAGGTATGGCATTTGCTAACTCATTCTTAGGTTTGTGCCACTCTATGGCTCACAAATTGGGTGCTATGTTTAGCGTTCCTCACGGTGTTGCTAACGCTTTGTTAATCAGACAGGTTATCAAGTACAACGCAACTGATTGTCCTAAGAAACAAGCAATCTTCCCTCAATACAGATTCCCTAACGCAAAAGCTAAGTATGGCCAAGTTGCTGATGAATTAGGTTTGGGCGGAAAGAATGATGACGAAAAAGTTGAATTGTTGATTGAAGCAATCGATAAATTGATGAAGTCTATTAACCTTCCAAATTCTATCAAAGACTTTGGTGTTACTGAAGCTGAATTCAATGAAAAATTGGATGAAATGGTTGAACTTGCATTCGACGACCAATGTACTGGTGCAAACCCAGCATATCCGTTGATGGAAGATATCAAAACTATTTACCAAGATGCGTTTAACGGTGTTGTAAGAGATTATTACACTAAAACAAAATAGTTTGTTGTAAAACTAACTTAAAAAGAAAGACCGCCTAATTCTAGGTGGTCTTTCTTTTATGAAAAGTAAATTGAAAATTATTTTTTATTATGTTTATTATGCTTTATTTCGGCTTGATCGCAATTTAGAACTTTATTTAGGTGTTCAATAAGTTCATCTGAGTGGTATTGCACAGCGTGTTCAGTTTTGTGGTGAATGTCAACGATATGAAGGTGCATAGCCATTTCTACTTGTATTAAGGCTATGTTATAGTTATATAGTGCATCTACATATGATGTAATTGCTGAAATATAATCTTTTCTGGCGTTTTGTAGGGCGATGTATGAGACGGTATCATTTTTGTATGATTCGTCAATGAGGTTTAAATTATTTACCGCTTGTTCGACTTCAAGGCGTGATACGGGAATTTCTCTTGCCGTTTTATCTACGTTGTTAAAAGCTCTTTTTACTTCAAATGAGAGATCCTTTTTGAATAGTGTAATTTCGTTTTCTGCCAGATTAACTTGAGCTTCAGCGCCCTTAATGCTATGACGTAACTCCATTGGGTTTACTGCTGTTGTTAAGTTTACGCCAACTCGAAAGCTATTATCTGTAACTTGATTTGTATTATACATTCCATATCCTGCATTTGCAGTTAAATCAGGAAGATAAGTCCTCTTGATGTAAAGTAGAGATTGTTCCATTGCGTTTCTTGTAGAAATAAGTACATTCAAGTCTGGGCTATTGTCATAGGCTATTTGAACGGCTTTATTCATTGGGAACCCAAATTCTTGAGGAGTGAAATCTTTTAGGGTAATTGTTTTGGTGCCGTATTTGTAGTCATCAATGAAATTGAAAGTTTCTGTGTTCTTTATTGTGTAATCCGGCTGAGCTTCAAGATACATAGAATTGCTTAAGTCGATTTTTGCATTTTTATATTCGTTTTCGGCTTCGATTAGCTGTATGTTTGCTTCTTTTAAATGGAGTTCGGCGGTTGCTATGTCCGGTTTTTTCTTGTTTTTAGCAAGTTTTACGTAATTTTCGTTTATTTCGACATTGTTTTTTGCAATTGCAAGAATAGCTTTGGCTCTTAGAAGCTTATAATATTTTGCTTTTACATCAAATAGAGTTGAGCAAAGGCTGTCAAGAAATTCGTACTCGGCTCCGATTTTATAAAATTCTTCCATTCTTATGTAGGCTGTGGTTTTTCCAAAATTCCATACCAATTTATTCACAGTTAGGGATACTGCGGGCAGTTCTCTGTAATGACTGTCATAGTAAATGTTATCAGAGTTATTTTCATTGTAAAAACCTACCCCCGCACCAATTACTGGAAAATATTGTGCTTTTGCAATACCAAGGTTACTTTTTGCTATATCAAGGTTGTATTTTTGGCGTCTAATTTTGGGACTGTTCTTAAACGCTGCTGATATACAATCTACTATTGAAATAGACTTGCCATCAGTTATCTCTACTGGATGGAAAAGGTCAGTTTCATCAACATCTTCTATTGCTTGAACACATCCAACGGAAGTTAGCGTTGTTACCACAAATAAAACTGTTATCCAAATGCTCTTTTTTATATTCATACCAATTAATCGCAATTCTTATATTCTTTATAATCTTATATTATCACATAAATTTTTATTAAAATTATTGCGATTTTAATATGGATTTTTACAAACCTCTTGACTTGGAGTGTACTCCAGAGGTTAAAATAAAAATGACAAAGGTTGAGTTTAGAGCGTTGGTAAAATATTTATAATAAATAGAAAGACAGGGTGACTTTATGGACGGTAAAAAAATTCTAATTGCTTATTATTCGTATTCAGGAAACACAAAGTCTATTTCTGAAAAAATTCAGAAGATAGTTGGTGGTGATTTGTTTGAAATCATTCCAATAAAAGATTATCCAAGAGATTATAATGAAGTTGTAAGTTTAGCAAAGGTTGAAAAAGTAAATGATGTAAGGCCGGAATTGGCTGCGGAGTGTGATTTGAGCGTATATGATATTATATTCGTTGGAACTCCGGTATGGTGGTATACAATGGCTTCACCTATGAAAACATTCCTGACAAAATATAATTATGATGGCAAAATTGTTATTCCATTTTGCACTCATGGAGGTGGAGGAGCTTCTAATACCTATACAGATATTAAAAGCTTGTTACCAAATTCTAGAATTTTAGATGGTTTTACCGTTTATGAAAATTCTGCGACAATTGATGACATTAGAATGTGGATTGAAAAATTAGGTATATTGAATCGGTAAAAATTTAAAATTTAATTATAATTTTTGAATTATCGGCGGTTGACTGTTTTTTCGGTTAACCGCTGATTTTTTAGCAAAAAATAATTTTAGCGATTTTAAAAATATAAGAAGGATGAATAACATGTTAACATTTAATGGAATTGTAAATAAATCATTAGGTTTTAAACCTTACAAGGTCGCTAACAAAACGGCTTGGGTAAAAGAAATCAAATATAAAGATGGGTATAAGGATGTATTTAAAAAGCTTCCATCAGGTACTGTAATTAGACAGGCCGTAAATGCCAAGGGTTTAGTATGTGCTAAAATGGCTTTACTTCATAATGGTAATGAAATGCGATCCTACATAGGGGCTTCTAATGGCAGTAGAGTTATTCATATAGCTAAGCCGGTTGGAACTGGAACTTTTGCTTATCCCAGACATCACTATGACTCAGCAAAAGGCAAATTAGTTCCTTTTATAAGCGGGTTTAAAAATAATAGCATTTACTCGTTTATGTATAAGGTTAAGATGCACTTAGGTATAAGTTAAAAAGGATAACGAAACTGCTTGAAATCAAAAAAAGACGAGGTCAACTCGTCTTTTTAATTACATTTTTTGTACTTTTATTGATTTTCTTGAGGGTACAAGTTTTGCATCATTTGAATATAGTCATCTGCAAGGTCTTTATAGCCAGGATTTATTCCGCTCTTATTTGTTCTGTCAAGAAAATCCTTTGGAAATACTCGACTCCAATATGGTAATAGAGCTTCCGGAGTCGTTTTCATTTTATATTTGTCTTCCATTCCATTCCAATATCCGGGAATATTTGGACGATAATAAATTCCAAGAGCATCTTGTAATGTCGTTTGAACTTGTTTTACATTTTTTCTTGTGTAATGCCATTTCATAAGTTCTTTCATTACTAAATCTTTGTCTTTTAACTCTTCATCTGTCAGTTGTAATTCGTTTTTGCAGAATTCTCTAAATAGAGCAGGTGAGTTTAACCCGTTTTTAGTTGAATCTAAATAATTTGCAATTTTTTTAGGTTTGTTCTCTAACAGTAAATCTACATATTCTCTTAATGGTGGTAAATCGTGGTTGCCTGTTAGAAGTGCAATGTTTTTCTGCCCCTTTAATTGGTTTGGTGCTGAAATATTATTTCTATCGTGTGGTTTTTTGATATCTTCTCCAATGCCCATTGCAACAGGAATTCGCTGGCTGATAAAATCATTTCCGAATTTTTCTTTAAATTCTTTGTATGCAGGAGTTTCGGCTAAAGGTCCAAAATCTTCTAATATATAGCAATCCTCAGGTTTTTTTCCTTCCTCTTCTGCTACTCGCATAAATAATTCAAACATATTTTCTCCAAGAGAATTTCTCTTTTTGTCTACGCGAACAACCCATTCTGGTCTGAAGAAACTTTGCCCCATTCCGCCTTGTTCTTTCGGCGCAAAAATGCTATCACCTTTTAAGATTCTGCCGTCAGATGTTTTATATTCAGTTGGAATTTCTGCTCTATTGATGTATCCGACAAAGTGGTCTAATCTTAAGTCACCTTCATTAATAAGTTTGCGTAATGAATTTTCTTGGTATTCCCAGAATTTTGGAGAATCATAGTCGTATAATGCGTGTCCCCAAACTTGAGTTCTAGGGTATGCTGCCTCTGGAGGACAACCGCTTACTCTTATCGGTTTATAATTTTTGTCTAATAAAAACATATCTTTATTTGCCCATACATCGACACCATTAGGATCAACACCTATGGCTAAATCCAGTATTAAATTTATGTCTTTAGACTTTAACTGATTATTAAATTGTGTGAATTGTTTGTCGTATAAAAACTGTTCGAACTTAAACAATTCAATTTTTTTCATGACATTTTTGATATCTTTGTTTGAAAGTTCACCTGATAAAGTCTGTTTCAAGACTTCGTTAAGAGGTTCCCCTAGTTTTTCTGCTGTTTCTGGTAGTGTTTGAAGTTTTTTGGGCCACTGTCTCCAGTTGTCACCGTATATTGTTGAAATTCCATTGTAAGCAGCATATGTATCTAACCAAAGTGAAGCATTTTCTTTTACAAATTTGCTGTATTCTCTTTTTAATGGATGTGTTTTGTCTAGTTTTACAAAGTTATCATAAGCTTTTTCGAATCGGGGGTCTTTTTGTCCTTTTAACATTTCTTTTGTGAATACCGGAGATGTTATGTCATCCGGTAAATCTGATTTTTTCAAAATAGAACCGTATTCTGGTTTTACTAGCTCATTTAAATTTACAAGGTATTTGTTCTTGCTAAAACGTCCAGTGGAGTTATACGGGCATAAATCATCCCCAAGTGCAAACAGCGGATTGAAAATCCAATGAGTTTGCTTTGACTCGTGTAGAAAGTCTATAAATTTATCAGTTTGAGGGTCTAAAAATTGTCCGCAATAAGAACGAGTCGCAGGTAAACTAGAAATGTGGAATAACATTCCTCTCTGTTTTACATTTCCCTTTCCGTCTATACCGGTAAAAGGAATAGCATTATATACGTTAGTTCTCACAAAAGAGTCTTTTTGTGAATAACTTGGAGTTACACTATTTTTTTGTTGTATATTATCAATTCTTTTAGCTGAAATTTTATTGCTAAAATTATACATTAAGATACTGTTTATTTTCATTCCTTATACCCCACAAAACTAAGTTAGTATAATATTTTATACCGCAACATATTTTTTTTTGCTAACAAAATAGCAAAATTGAAACATAACTTCAAATAAGAAGCTATATTATTCTACCATAAAGATTGGGTTGTAGATATTCATTAGCCTTTAATTCTAAAAAAACAGTAAAAATTTTATCTATTTTTGCCATTTTGTTGTTTGGAAAATTTCATAAAATTCTTACTGTTTTAATTTATGTTTTTAGTTTATTGGTTTAAATGCTGACTTCTTGTTTCTTAAATTGCATTTCATAAAGAGTTCTATACTGCCCTTTTTCAATTTTAATCAATTCTTCGTGCGAACCAATTTCTGCAATTTCGCCTTGATTAATTACTACAATCTTATCAGCATTTTGAACAGTTGAAAGTCTATGAGCAATTACAAATACTGTTTTGTCTTGCATCAAGTTATCAATAGCTTTTTGAACGATAGCTTCTGCTTTGTTGTCCAAAGCGCTGGTTGCTTCATCAAGAATAAGAATAGGAGCGTTCTTTAAAAATGCACGAGCAATTGCAACTCTTTGTTTTTGACCTCCCGATAATAAAATTCCGCGTTCCCCAATTTGGGTATTTAAACCATCTTTTAATGAAGCAATAAAATCGTCTAAATAAGCCATTTTTATAGCTTTATTAATATCTTCATCTGTTGCAGATTCATTTCCAAGTAAGATATTATCTCTTATTGTGCCTGAGAATAAGAAGTTATCTTGGAATACAACCGCAATGTTTTGTCTTAATGATTCTAATGTGAAGTCTCTGATGTCTACACCATCAATCATAATCGCACCGGATTTTACATCGTAAAATCGAGGGAGTAAATTAACAATTGTTGTTTTTCCTCCGCCGGAATTCCCTACTAAAGCGAAGGTTTCACCCTTTCTGATATCTAAATTAACATTTTTAAGTACAGGAACATTTTCTACGTATTCAAAATTAACATCAATAAATTGTATACGCGAATGTTCACGTGGCATTACCTTTGCATTTTCTCTATCTCTAATTGCTGGGACTGAATCTAGCAGTTCAAAAATTCTCTCTATTGAGAAGAATGAAAATTGTACAGCGTTGAGGTTATTACCGATATTTTTTACAGGAGTGTATAGTAAAATAAGCGCAGTGATAAATGAAACAAAGTTACCACTTGTTATTGTTCCTGACATAATTAAATGGCTACCATATCCAATTGCAGCTGCAATCCCTATTGATACAATTACGTGCATCAATGGTGATAACCATTGAGTTTTTTGCACCATTTTAATTCTTAATTTAAATACGTTTTTAAGTATCCAGAAAAATTTATTTTCTTCATGTTTTGATAAATTGTATGAGGTAATTGTCTTGTTACCTGCAAAAGCTTCATTATAAGCTGTGATAATTGCTGCATCTGCGACAACTGTTTTATCCAAAACACTTTTGATTCTTTTTTGTAATGCTGAAACCGGAGCAAAAGCACAAGCAAGTATCAAGACTGCTATAAGTGCAAGTTGCCAAGAATTGTAGAATAGTACGCATACAAGTGAAATAGATGAAAATATTCTTTGAGTAAATACGCTAAGGTTATCTAACAATCCTGTACACGCAATGTCTGCTTGGTTATTGAATTGGAAAACTACATCCCCGGAATTTCTTGTGTCATAAAAAGATGTTGGAAATGTCAGCAATTTTTTAAATAAATCAAATTTTAATCCGTTTGTAATTCGTCCTCCAACCCAAGTCGAAAGGTATGATGACAAATATTTTAATCCACCTTGGATAGAAGTAAATGCAACAATCCCTAATGGAATATACCAAGGAGATGAAATGCTTTTTTCAACCATTACCAAATCCATATAAGGTTTTAAAGCCAGCGCAATTATGGCATCTAATGACCCTATCGGAATACATATCAGCATCGAACACAATGCTCTAAACCATACGGGTTTAACGTAAGGCCACATACGACGATAATTTACAACAAATCTTAGTTGTAAAATTTTATTTATTTTGTCGGCTATAAATTTATTCTTTATCATTAT
>CASELF010000060.1 GCA_949288725.1 uncultured bacterium | reverse complement strand
ATAACTATTGTATGTTATTGGCAAACTTATTTCAACAAACTATACTTAACAGAATTCAAGTAAACTTGAAATTAATTATAAAATTTTCTTATTTATCACCCTGAACAGCATGAGCATTTTTTATTTGTCACCCTGAACTCGATTCAGGGTCGCATTGTCGAACGGATTGTAAAGGACTAAATAATTTTAAAACCTTCTGAACTTGAAGGGGACTCCGGCTCGGAGGCCGGAGTGACGATTTTCTTTTTTCGTCACCCTGAACTTTACAAAGCGAACCGCCGCAACGAAGTAAGGACGAGTGAGCCTGTATGCAGAGCTGATTCAGAGTCGCATAGTTGGACGGATTGTGAAGTATTGTCACTCTGAACTCGATTCAGAGTCGCATTGTTGAACGGATTGTAAAGGACTAAATAATTTTAAAACCTTCTGAACTTGAAGGGGACTCCGGCTCGGAGGCCGGAGTGACGATTTTCTTTTTTGGTCACACTGAACTTTACAAAGCGAACCGCCGCAACGAAGTGAGGACGAGTGAGCCTGTATGCAGAGTTGATTCAGAGTCGCATAGTTGAACAGATTGTGAAGTATTGTCACTCTGAACTCGATTCAGAGTCGCATTGTTGAACGATTCACAAGGGACTGATGTAGGTTACACTTAACTAACAAAATTGTAACGAAGATAAATTTATTTGCCACTATAAGCCGTTTTGTGCTATATTTTAATTGAGGATATGTACTATGATAAATAAAAAATCAAGGGATGAAATCAAGAGAATGCGTCATGCAGGACATATTGTTGCTCTTGTTCATCAAAAAATGAAAGAGGTTGTAGAACCTGGAATTTCTACAAAAGAATTAGATAATATTGCAATGAAAATAATTAAAGAAAATCGTGCAATTCCGACATTTTTAGGATATGCAGGATTTCCGGCAAGTATTTGCACTTCAATAAATGAAGAAGTTGTCCATGGTATTCCTTCAGAAGATAGAATTTTAAAAGAAGGCGATATCATTGCGATTGATGTTGGGGCTACTTATGGCGGTTTAGTAGGTGATAGTGCTTGGTCTTATCGAGTAGGCAAGGTATCACCTGAAGTTGATGCTCTGATGAAAACAACTGAAGAATCACTTTATGCCGGAATTGAGCAAATGCGACCGGGAAATGTTTTGGATGATATATCCAAAGCGATTGAAGCGGTTGCTGTAAAAGGCGGATATGGTATTGTTCGTCAATATGGCGGACATGGTGTTGGGTATGAAATGCATGAAGATCCGTTCCTTTTTAATTACAGTGTAGGAGATAATACTTTAATAAAATTAAATACAGCGATTGCAATTGAACCAATGCTTAATTTGGGTTGTGATGATGTTGTTGTTGCTGAAGATGGCTGGACTGTCAGCACAAAAGACGGCAAACCGTCTGCGCATTTTGAACATACTGTAATTGCGACTGAAGATGGACCTTTGATTACTACCCAATTGATGAATTAGGAGAAGTGAATGAATTATTATATCGGTTTATCATTGGCTTCCGGTTCAAGTATGGATTCCGGGGTTGCTGTAATTGATGAGAATAATGAGATTATTCTTATTGATAAATTGTATAAAATGAATGATATAATTTTCTTTTTTGAGAATTTCTCGTCTTTGAAAAATTCAAAAATTTGTGTTTCTGTTCCTTCTGACAGAACAATGTTGGAGGGTAAATGGAGAATTTTATCAAAGCCATATCAATTAGTTGCGACTAATCAAAATATGCCAAATCGTGACAATTGGACTCAAAGGCATTCTACAAGAGGGTCTGAATATTTAAAAGAGCTTGTCGCTCGTGGAATTACTGTTAATAGATTTGATATTTATTTAACAAGGCAAAGTCTTCATTTGAATTCTTGCTATAAGGACAGATCTCCTGCTGATTGTAAGTTCTTGCAACAGGCATTAAAGTATGAATGGGGGTTTGAAACTTTGCCGGTTAATATGATGCCAATGTCACATTTGGAGGCAATTTTGGGGGCTATTCTTGCTAAAGAATATGCTTTAAATCCTGATAAGATAAATGTTATTTACAATTTTAAAGGGTTGGATGTTATTGATATTAAAGAAAATCTTAATATTTCAACTGATGTTTATGAATTTGAAAAAAACTTGGAAAAGCAGGTTGGCGTATAGGTGTCTATGTTTAAAAATATTATTGAAATTTTGAGTAATCCTTTATTATATTATTCTGATAAATCGGGTAATTCGGTTTTTAGAAATTTCTGTTTAGTTAAAAATACGGGGTGCCTTTTTAATAATGTTTTTACAAAACAAAATGTTGGTAAGGCGCTTGAATTTAGGTTTGCCCTTGATAAACGTTTAAAATGGGTTACGTTTTTAACTCCTGTTATTTTATATTTTATTTTTATTCATTTGAATTTTTCAATATATAAATTATTGTTTTTTGAATTACTTGGGCTGGGTATTGTTTTTGGTGTCAGGATTTATTTTTCTGCTCTGTATAGCCAGTATTTAGTAAAAAATTTCGGGCATTATGAATTATGTGAATTTACACCGCCTGTTCCAAAGCATAAGATTGCAGAATATGTTTCTATCTATAAGGCAAATGTTCTGGTTCTTTTAATTATATTGGGATTATATTTTTTCCCGGCTTTAGTGTTGCAGGGAACTATAAAATTTACATTGTCACCTAAGCATTTACATTGCAAAACTGCATTAGTATTGTCAAATATTTATACAACTTTTTATCCGAAAAGTGAACATATTTATGATATGAGAGCCTTTAGCAAATTTATGGAAAAGGATTATGAGGGGGCGTTGGAGGATTACAAAACTGTAATTACGCTTACCGGACACAGATTTACTAAAAAGGATTGTACAAGATTTGCTAATATGCTTCTCCTTCAAAAGAAAATCGGTACAACTCGTGAAGCGATTGAATTGTTTGATACTTATCTTGAGAAGAAAAATTTGTCTGTTTTGCAAAAATCTCAGATGCTTTGGATTAAATCAATTTTCAAAATTGAAAATCATATAACAGATAATATAATTCAGGACTATGAAGATTTGATTGCATCTTTGGATGAAGATGATGTTAAAAATCAGTTTTATATATCAAGTGATTTAGCATATATGTTGTATTTGATGCAGGATTATCCGCTTGCGGTTAATAATTATGATGCATTAATTTTATTTGCTAATGAAAATAGTGATCTTTTTACAAAAGAGTTAAAATCTGTTTACGCTGAAAGAGGGTGGGCTAAGCGAAATATGGGCGATGAGGCAGGTGCTAATCAGGATTTTATAACTTCCGGAATTGCCTATGATGAATTGGCTAAATATGAACCGTCTTTTGAGAAGCAAAAATTTGTTGTTGATCACTTCTAATAATGAATAATTTTGTTTTAGATTAGTTTTGGGGTTCGTATTATTAGATATGTGATTATCTCCTTTTGTCTTATTCCGAATTTTTATGATTAAAGTTAGTATATTTTTAATCAGAAAAGAAAGGATTGACAGATTATGAAAAACAATATTTGGTTTATCGTAGCATGCGTGCTTGTATTTTTGGTTGGTTACAATATGAATAATGTTGCAATTTCTTTCCCCAAATATAAGGTTGCGGTTGTGGATATTCCCACAGTGCTTTCCAATTCAGATGAAATTCAACTATTAAAAAAAGAACAGGATAAGGAAAATAAAGAATTGGATATTTTGATTTCTAAGGCTCAGAATGATATCTTGAATGAACCTGATAGAAATAAATTACTTCAAAAAGAAGCCGATTATCGTCAAAAAATAGAAACTAAAAAGAAGAGCATTGATAAAAAATATAATGCCAGACTAGCAAAAATTAATCAAAATATTCAGGCTGTAATATCAAAAGAGGCTCAAAAATCAAATTACAACCTAGTTTTGCCAGCCGGTATGGTAATTTCCGGTGGGGATGATATTACAAATAACGTTTTGAAGAGCATGAAGTAACTCTACACTAAACTTGCGGCATTATAGGAACTTCTTACAAGAGGACCGATTTGGTATTTTGTAAATCCGACAGATGCTGCAAGTTTTTTTAATTCTTCATATTCCTCTAATTGATAATATTTTGCAACTTCTAAATGCTTTTTTGATGGTTGGATGTATTGTCCTATTGTTACAATATCGCAGTTTACATTGTGCAAATCTTCAAGGGTCGATTTTATTTGCTCAAATGTTTCACCCAAACCAATCATTAAACCTGATTTTGTTTCAATATCACTGTTTTCTTTTATATATTTCAATACTTCTAATGAATTTTCATAATTTCCTTGCGGGCGTGCTGTTGGAAAGATTTCTTTTACTGTTTCAATATTATGATTAAATACATCAGGTTTTGCCTTGATAATTGTATCAAGTGAGGCTTTGTTATTCTTGAAATCAGGTGTTAAGATTTCGATTTTTGTTTCAGGCATTATGGCTCTGATTTCATAAATACATTGTGCAAAATGCTGTGCCCCGCCATCTGGCAAATCATCTCTTGTCACTGAAGTTATTACTGTATATTTTAAGCCTAAATCTCTTACTGCTTGGGCTACGTGTTTGGGTTCATTTGGGTCTAGTGGTTCTGGTCTTTGACATAAAATGTTACAATATTTACAATTCCTTGTACACACATTACCCATTATCAAAAATGTTGCCGTATTTTTGGTGTAACATTCATTTTTATTAGGACATCGCGCGTTTTCACATACTGTGTTAAGACAATTATTTTTTAATATCCTGCGTACATTGCGTGTTGTATCAGTATCTATTATTGGTCTTTTTAAAAATTCAGGTAACTTTTCGCGCACTTTTTTGTCCTTTCTGGGTTTAATATATATAAGCAAAAATTTATTTATTTGCTTTTTATAATATAGTATTATATAAATATATTATAAAACAAATGATATAGGAGATGAAATATGAAAAATGTCTTACTAACTTTAATCGTATTATCATTCAGTGCAATATCTGCTAATGCGCTTGAACCGTTAATTATAGAGCCACTTTATGGATATGACAATGTACAGAATACTACGGCAGTAAATAATACTAAAGTTGAGGCTGAAACTCCTCAAACTGAGGAAGTTACGCCTACTGTTAAAAAACCTGAGTATCCACCAAATATGGTTCCGCAAAATGCTGCAGCTGAAGGGTTGCCTGTTGTTAGAAAAACTCCTTCTACAAGGGTTAGAATTGAAACCAAACAAGGCAGCAGAACTAATACTCAATGGAATCCAGGTGGTAAAGGTACCAAATCTTACTTTTAATTAATAGTAGTATAAAAAATATATAAAATAAAAAAGCACCTTTTTATTAAGGTGCTTTTTCTATTGTTTTAGTAATATCTTCGTACAATATAACTCGTCCTGATTCTAATGATTTTTGGACATCAATTATTCTTTGATTGGAACTTCCTACCCAGTGCAGGTTATTGTCATTTAATTCTTTGACAAACCTTCCGTCAAGCAATACGTCAATATATTTCATCACAGGCTCATCTTCTACATCTTCCCATCTGAAACCTGTATATGCCCATATCGTTTTTGCAGGGTATTCCTCTCTAATTTTTTTTGCCAATCTTTCGATTTCTTCTCTGTTAAATGGGTGAAGCGGATCGCCTCCACTGAATGTTATACCGGCAATATGTGGTTGTCCTAGGGCGCCGAAAAGTTCTTTTTCTGCTGCTTTATCAAATGGTATTCCTCCTGCCAAATCCCATGTTATAGGGTTTTGACAACCATCACAATGATGTGTGCAACCTGCTACCCATAGCACTACTCGCAAACCTTCACCATTTAACATATCATCTTTTGTTATATTGTGATAATTCATAAACTCTACATGCTCACTCTGTCTTTTATTTCTGCCATTTTGTGATCTGCAAGTCTTGAATCACCCTTTACTCTTGAATATGCAAGATATCCGTTCATACGATCTATTTTTGTAAGATTCTTTGATCCGCATTTTGGACATACATCCATATTCAATTCTTGGTGTCCGCAATCATCACAATATGATAATGATAAGTTTACACCTTCATAGAATCCTTTATCCATAGCTCGTTTTAGTAATGTTTCAACTGCTTTTGTATTGTATGAAATAGGATATTTTACGTATTGGATTTTACCGCCATTAAACAAATCCCAGAATCTGCCTTCAATATCTTGTTTTTGAATAGGACTTATTTGCTCTGAAACATGGCAGTGGAATGAATTTGATACATAAGGTTTATCTGATACATTTGCCACAATTCCAAATTTGTTTCTGAATTGTTTAACTTGTAATCCACAAAGATTTTCTGCAGGTGTTCCGTAGATTGCATACAAAATACCATCTTTTTCTTTGAATTCTTGTGTCTTTTTGTTAATGTATTCCATTACTTCAAGTGCAAATTCACCATCTTCTACAAGAGATTTTCCGTTATAGACTTCTTGTAATTCATTTAATGCTGTTATTCCAAATGAAGCAGTAGATGATTTTAATACAGGTTTTATCTTGTCGTGTATTCCTAAATGTCCGCCTAAAAATCCTCCTTCACAGAATCCTAAAGGATTTATACTTGCTTTCATTTCTCCAAGATAATTGTATGTTCTAATATGTATTTTTCTTATTATTTCAAGATAATAATCCAATACTTCATAGAAATCTTTGCTTTCTTGTTGTGCTTTAGCATATATCATTGGTAAATGTAAACTGATTGCACCAATATTAAATCTGCCTACAAATACCGGTTTATCATTTTCATCAGCAGGTTTCATACCTCCTCTTTCAAACCAAGGTGATAAGAATGCTCTGCAACCCATTGGTGAAATTACTCGTTTGTATTTTTTGTAGATTGATGCTACATATCCATCTCCTGTTAAACTCAACCAGTCAGGATACATTGTTTTTTTAGAACATTCTACCCCTGCGTGGAATAATTTTTCTAATGGTTTGCCTTCTCCGTGTAATTCTTCATCATATAAGAATACTATTTTAGGGAATAATACCGGTTTCTTGCATTCTTTTTTGCCCTGTCCGTTTTGACGAGTTTTCAAACAAGCAAGTGTTGCCATTACTTCAAATTCGTCTTGTCCAAGACCTGTGGTTACTGTGATGAATGGATAATCACCACGTGATGATGCTACTGTGTTGAACTTGTATTCCCAGCCTTGGAATCCTTGTTCAAAATCGTGTTGTACATCTTTTAATGCTTCTTCTTTTGCTCTTTCAAAGGATAGACCTAAACAAATATATCTTTCATATTGCCTGTCGTATGTCTTTTTCGCATATGGTGCAAGAATTTTATCTACTTCTGCAACTGTAAATCCGCCATATTGTTGACTTGCTGCTGCCATTACAATATCGCCGATAACATCAAATGCTACATCCAAACTCTTTGGTTCGTTGTACCAGATGTTGCCCATTTCAAAGCCGCCTTCAAGAACTGACTTAACATCAAATAAGCAACAGTTCATTGTATCTCTTCTTGCGCACATATCATGGATATATATGTAGCCGTCTTTGATTGCTTGAATTTCTTCAACTGTTAAAAAGAATTTTTTGTATAATTCTTTGTTTAATTCATTAAAGATTAATGAACGTTTTGTTGATACTAATGTAGAATCTGCATTGGCATTTTCTTTATCTCCAATGTACATAATTCTTTGTGATTCTTTGTAAACTTTATCCAACATTGCAACAAAGTCTGTTTTGTAGTTTCTGTAATTTCTGTAACTTTTTGCAACTAATGGATTGATGCTTTCTAATGCACTTTCTACAATATTGTGAATTTCCAGAATTGAAATTTCTTTTTTATCTAAATCTAAAACTTTTTTATTTACAAAATCACAAATTCTTTGAATATCAGATTCTGTAAATGTTACCATCATACGTGTTGCTGATTTTTTTACAGCAACAACAACTTTTTGAACATTATATTTTTCTTTTGTTCCGTCTTTTTTGATTATACAAACATTTTCAGTAAGTTTTGACGCGCTGTCAATAACTTGCTTTGAAAACATTACATTAGAGTCGTGCACTCTTTTAATCGCATCAGTAACGTGTGCTGATGTTATGCCTACTACATTTCCTTCATTATTTTTATTAACCGCGTTTTGCATAATAAATCTCCTCTGATTTGCAAGGTGCATGCTCTAACCTGTTCTCGTGCCAACCCTTACATTTGCCTTATAACAAGGCTAACTACCTTTTTACTATCCATAATCTCTTTCTTTAATTTTATCATGAATTTCAATAAAAGTTAATTGGATTGAGTCAAAAATAAATCTTTTAGTCGATGAAATTTGAAACAAAATTTAACATATTATCCTAAAAGTTTTTCTATTTAAGGCTTATGCTTTTATAAATAAAAATTACCAAATATTAAAACATGATAAGAAGGATTAACATTTGTAAAAAATACACTATATATTTCTTTAAAACACAAGAAAAAGCATGTTAATTTAACATGCTTTCATAGTAGTAAGGTAAATGGTAGTTTTTATTATGCAGCGTGTTTTAGTTCTTGTTTTTTCGCTTTTGCTTTGGTTAATTGTGCGTTTATCATTGGAAGTAGATAACCTAATGTTATGCCTGAATATAACAAACCTGAAATGTGTGCTACATTCAATTTCCATAAGTTTTTCTTGGCAAAGGTTGCGCCTTTTGCTGCAATTTCGGTATGTGTTTTTAGATTGATGTCATTTAGCCAATGTTTCAGACCTTTGCCAGGTTTTGAAATATTAAATAGATTTTCTTTCTTTCTATCAAGTAAGTTTGCTACTCCTTTTGCAGCAAAGCCGCCAAATACCAGCCAGTTTAGGAATCCAAAGTAATCACGTGTTACTGATTCTCTTAATTCTGTTTTATTATCTGATGCCATAAATCTGCCTACGATATTAGCGGCATAAACGGTTTTGATTGCATTTCCGCTTGTCACTGGTCCGGTGAATTGAAGTTTTTTGACAAAGTCTTTAGGACTTTTTACTTTCATTACTGCAATTACCATTGTAACCATGCCAAGGCTTGCTGCAAGTTTTTGTAAGAAGAAGGTTTTATTATTATGATTGTCTTGTTTTTTATTTTCTGTTTGAGTTGGGGCTGCTGATTTTGTTGCGTAATCTACATCCCCTACAAAGCCTTTTTTGCCTGTACGTTTTTCTGTTAATTTTCTATTTATGTATTGGTTTGTCAATCCAAGTGCTGATGCGCCTGCTAATGCGCCAAAGATTTTTATTTTGTTAATTTTTGCAATTTTACTTAATGCTTTATCTACATCAATATTTTTATTGGTGAAGATGTCTTTGCCCATATCGTAGGTATCTCTTAGTATAATTTGAAGTCTTTCATTCCAAGTTTTTCCGTTTATATTTACTGTAAGATATCTGTTTGCGCCTAGTGCGTTTGTTAATCTTGTTTCTGCAATTTTTAAGATATTATTTTTGTCTTCTTTAGCAATGGTTTTATCATTAATTATTTCTGTCATTGTATTGATAAAACCTTCTTTTGTTTTTAGTGTTTGTGGAATGTGTTTATATTTTTCGTTTTTCCAAGTTATGTATGTCCAAGAATTTTCATCTACCCATTTTACGTCTTTCCAATTGATTTCTGAGAATTTATTTATTTTTGCGCCGTCTTGTCCGCTTAAATTTTCAAAGACATTTTTTACATAATTTGTTGTGTTATTATCAGCATTTTTCCAAGCGTTATGTAATGTTTTTACTGCATCTTCGCTAAACCAAGTATTAGGACGAAGTTCAACTTCCGGCATGATTTTGTTTGTTATAAGGTGTGAAATTCCAAGTGCCAATAATCCTGCAGATAAACAATTTATAAAGGTTCCGCTAATTTCTCTGAAAAATGTTTCAAATCCTGCATCTTTGTTTCTATGAGTTGTATCATAATATGTTCTAGGTCCTACCATTGCGCCTAAGTCTATCAATACTGCATTGGCCATTTCATTGGTGTCTAGACTCCTTAATGCTCCTGTTAAAAGTCCGTCCATTGCTCCTTTAAATTGTGGGTTAATGTTATTTCTTTGTCTGGTTTTTGCATTTGTATAATTATTAATCGTTAAGTCCATATTGTTTCCGTTCCTAATCATCTGCATACTAAAAAAGTCCCGTTTATACGGGACTTTAAAAATCTTTATTTAGGTATAATTTAAAAGTTTATAAATTCACACACTAAAAACTGCCAAGTCCCGATTTTGAAACTTTGGAGGAGGAGGAGCCTGTTGTTTTTGTTGTGTAATTAAACATATCTACCTTTATTCTACTATTACACTTGTAGAATATCATAACAAATTAGAATTTGTCAAGATACCTATTTGATTAATTATTTGGAGTATTTGAGAATTTATTCTTCTTCGGGTGTTTTTAATATTGTTTCATATTTATCTAAATTCTCAAGTATTTGATTTACTTTTTCTTTATCTACAGGATTTTTCTTAACCGTATCACTATCAAGTTTTGCTTGTACTGCCATTTTTAATATTTCAGGCATATTAATTGCTGTTGGATGTTCACTTGATAAATTGTCATAATAATCCTGTTCATAATCTTTGTTTAACCTTAATTTCCAATTAGTATTGTTTTCGTGTCCGCCAACATTGTAGGTTTTATTTATTCCAAAGAAATCAGCAAAGGATATTTGAACTCTTTTATGTGTGTAGAATAATTCTGCAAATTTTGCTTTAATTCTTTCGGAATCATCCTCTGCAATTTTTTTACAGAATTCATCACGTTCTGTTTTTCTTTCAGGGTTGGAGTTTAGCAAACCTGCCAAGTATAGTGGGTTCCAAGCATCACTGTTTCTGACCCAATCTTTTTTTATCATTAATGTTGCAGGATCTGAATCGTGTGAGCCGATTAAGCCCCAATTTTCACTTCCTATACAATTTTCTCCTCGCATCCATTCCAGTTGAGAAATGCCGGGAAGATTATTTTTCTTGTAATATATTTCATCAAATACCGGAGTTGTTGCTCCTAAGTTCTCCCAAATTGGGGTGTTTTTGTCTATGTTATGTTCTTTTAACACAGGAAGTATTATTTTATCTAATACTTGTTTATAATTTCCATCAGGGTCTATATCAGGCATGTTTGAAACATTATTGCCTACTTTTGTATTTTTGTTATAAATATATGGATCAATTAAGCCTAATACGTGGTCAATTCTTGTATTGTCAAAATCTTCCAGCGCTGTTTCAAATTTGTTTTTTAAATATATTCCCGCTTCGCCAAGTGAGCCATCTTTATTGAATAACTTTTTCGGATTTAATACTGGCAGATCCCAATGTTGCGGTCCGTTGTTACTTCCTCCGTATGGGCATCCTAGGCGGTAATCTGATAAAAATATATCTTGATTTGCCCATTCTTCCGATTTTGAAAATCCGCCTTGCAAATCATTATTATATTTGAAATGTAATTCTTTTCTTAATTTTGTGTTTTCTTTTATTTGTTTATTTATTAAGAATTGTCCAAACATAAAATTATATAAATCAGTTTTTGAGCGTGCAAGAATAACACTATAACGTGCCATTGCATCAGGATCTCTGTTGGTTAATCCTTCTATAAGATTTTTATCAACTTCACTCCATTCATCAAAATTATCTGTTCTATAGGTGTCTTCTAATACTTTAAATAAGGCTTCTTTGTATAATACATTTCCTTTGGATTTTTTAAATTCATTGTATTCTTTTTGTAGATTTATGGCATCAGGATCTTTTGCCAAAACTTTGCTTCTTAAATTCAAACGTGCTTTTTGAATTAAGTAATTGTAATTTGCAAAGGCTTCAGGAAAATTTGAATAGGTATAATTGTTTGGTGTACTTTCAGGTTTTAGCATTACTCTATCCAAATCTTTTTCTGTTAGGATATTTGCATATTCTTTTTTTGTCAGTTCATTAAAGTCTATAAATAAGAAACTTTTTGAATTTATTGATGATTTATATGGAGAAATTCTTCTTGGATTTCTTATTGTTCCTACAGGTCCCAGTTGGTTTGAGTTAAATCCGTGTAAAATTTCAAACGGAATAAATTGGGCTGCTACTTTTCCATAAGGAGAACCTGCGCCTAAATCACGGGTATCTTCAGGAAAACATGTTCCATGCACTATCATTGAAACTTCTTTTGTTCCTAAATAATCTAATGCAGGTGTCATTGCATTTTGTTTGTAATCTTTTTGTTCATCTTGTGTTAGCCTGCGTTCAAACGACAATAAACCGGCGCCAGTTAAACTGATCCTCATCTAAGTTTCTCCAATCATGAATCCCTAAAATGTATTTGCATTATAGGATAAAAAAAATATATACACAAGTATATTTAAGGATTAATACTATTGGTAAATGGAAATTCCTGTTTGATAAAGATTATATTATGATTAACTGATATATTGTAATTGACTTATTTTGGTGTTGATTTCTTTCATCAAATTAGAATCTTCAGTTTGGGTTGCATATTTTTGTGCTTTATGTAATAAGTTTGTTGCCTTTTTAAGATTGTTAAATTCTACCATCAAGTCTGCTGCTGCAACATAGTTTTGCGCAGTTTTTAACGGAGTTTCTGCATCAGTGTAATTTTTTACTGCATTTGAATATGATTTTAAGGCTTTTTCCGGTTCGTCAAATTTTCTGTATGCTCTGCCTGTATTTGATGCGACAAAACCTTTGAGGTTATCATCATCTGTTTCATTTGCAATATCATAGGCTATGTCGTAGTAGTTAAAGGCTTCTTTTTCATACATATCGCTGTATATGTTTCCTATTTTTGTCAGGGATGCTGTTTGGGCCGAAAAATTTTCTGCTTCGCCGGCATGAGATACTGTACTAAAATAGTGGTCCATTGCAGGTGTTATTTGGTTTACGTCATCATATATTTGCGCCATTGCATAATGTGCTTTGGTTTTTACATTTTCATCTGTTGTTAGTTTTAATGATTGATGATAACTTTTTAGGGCTTGTGATACGTAGTCGTGTTCATCATATATTTTGCCTACTTCATAATAAATCTTTCCTGATGTTTCTGTGTCATCAAGTTCTAATGCTCTATTAAGCGCTTGTTCAAAGGCCTTTATAGCTTCTTCGGGTTTATCTGTGTAGGTATATTTTTTGGCTTTTATAAATAATGATTTCAATTCTTTATCAACCGGCACTGTTTTTGAATTTTGTGCGGTTTGGGTTTTGGGGTTAGTATTATTTGAAGTGATATCTTTTGTTTGTTGAGTATATTCTTCATTAGTATCTGCATTTTGTATTGCGTCTTGTTTTTGGGTTTGACTTGTTGTTCCGTCCGGAAATTTTACTAAAAATCTTTCGTTTATGTCATCTTCATTGTATTGAAGATCTATGTTTTGTAAAAATAATGCATCTACCCAATTTTCAACAACTTTTGAATCTTTATTAAGTGTTTCTGAAATATAATTGTCTAAGATTGATGCTGCTGAATTTAAAGTATTTTTGACAAGATTTTTATTGGCATTTCCTGTTTTTACTTGTTTTTCAATTACGGCAATATAGCCATCTACTATATCGTTTAAATCGTCAGGTGTTCCTATCGCAAGTGCAGTATTTTTAAAGTCTTTTAAAATCTGCGCAATGTTTATTTGATTTTCAACTTTTGTAGGTGTTATTGCTTGGGCGGTTTGATTTTCAACATTGGTTGATGTTTGTGTCGGGGTATGGTTTGTATAGTTTATGTTTACATTTGAATAGGCATTTTGTGCAGGTAGTGAAAATTTTTGTTCATAAGCAGGGGTATATGTGGGCTGCTTTTGTTCCAGGTTTTGCAGTCCTTTGCTTCTGCTGTTTTGGTTGGATTGTTGTTCCTTTTGTGCTTCTTGCGTCGCGGTAGAGGTCTTTTCGTCCTCACGCCTTTTTACCCCGCCTCGTTTGTCGGGTTGCACATAAGGTCGTTGGTATATGTTATTTAAACTTAGCCCCATGTCTGTTTAGTTACACCTTTAACTACTTATTACCACTATATTTTTAGCATAGTTTCCTATGGTCTGTACTCATTCTTTTGTAGGATTTTTGCTATTTTTTATTTAAGTTTTTTATATTAAAAGTCAACATGACTTTTTCTTATTTTTTATTTTTAAATTTTACAAAATGTAAATAAATTGACACAACATCATGACAAATAATTTTTATTAATCTATCATCTTTATATATTTGGAGGTCAGATGTTTAACGAAGTAATAAAAAATAAATCTGATTTTGATTTAACTTCAAAAAGTACCCTAAGTGGTTCTGATGATACTTTTACGTCACGTTCTTATGCTGCATTATTGGCCAAAAATCAAGTGCCTGCTTCGCATAAAAGAATTGCTGATAATTATCTTATTATTAAAAAAGTTTTCAAATTTCAGGCTTGCTTGAGCAGAATTTCTAATGTAGAAAAATCATTGTTAGAAAAGTATGATTTTAATATTTTAGAATATACTACTATGAAGCAAATGTATGACGAACTCGGACTTTTGCAAAAATGGTCAGCTTCTGATGACAAAGAATTAAAAGATGCTGCGGATAATATTTTGTTGATTCGAGTTAAAGAATTGAAATTTTTGGAAGCCAGTCGTTATGCGTCTATTTCAAATGAAATTTATAACGGATATATGGCTTTGGCGCAATATTTGAAAGAAATTAGCAAGTTTCAAACTGTTCAAAATCTAAGAACTTTGAATTTTTAATAAACACATACACATACAACACTAAAGAAAAAGAATAAGTTTTTATAAAAAACTTATTCTTTTTCTTGTTGATAGCCAAAGTTTTTTAAACTTGTTTGTTTTTTTCGCCAATCTTTTTCTACTTTGACTTGAAGTTCTAAATATACTTTCTTTTCTGTTATTTTTTCTATTTCAAGTCTTGCTTCTGTTCCTATTTTTTTTAGAAGATTTCCGCCTTTTCCAATTAAAATCCCTTTTTGGCTTTTGTGTTCACAATATATGTTTGCCAATATTCGGTCAATATCTTCTTTTTCCTGATATTGTTCAACTTTTACTGCTACTGAATGCGGAATTTCATCAGAGGTATTTAATAAAATTTTTTCTCTGATAATTTCTTCAACTACATCTCTCATTGTTTCTTCTGTGACAATATCTTCAGGGTATAAGGGTTCTCCTTGCGGAAGTTTTTTATAGATATTTTTTATAAGAGTGTCGATGTTTCTGCCTGTTTTTGCTGAAATTCTTACAATTGGAAAATTCTGTTCAAAAAGTGTTTTATATGTTAGCAGATTTTGTTCAATTTTTTCTGTTTTTTTTACTTTGTCAACTTTATTCATTACAATTATTATGGGAATGTTGGTTTGCAAGATATTTTGCGCAATCCATTTATCTCCTTTGCCTGCCGGTTCTGAGCCGTCAACTAAAAATAATATTACGTCAGCATCAGGCACTGCAACTTTTGCTTCATCAAGGAGAAATTCACCTAATTTGTTTAATGGTTTATGAACTCCTGGGGTGTCTATAAATACAATTTGCCCTTCAGGATTTGTTAAAATTCCTTTTATCCTTTTTCTTGTGGTTTGGGCTTTATCTGTTGTTATTACTATTTTTTGTCCTAAAATCTGGTTTAAAAGGGTTGATTTCCCTACGTTTGGTCGTCCTATTATTGCAACAAATCCGCTTTTCATAAACATATTGTAACATAAACTATATAAACTAGCAAAAATTTTTACTCTAGAGTATTATAGTATTAATATATATGTGTAGTTTTTAAAAATAACAGGAATATATGAAAAGTAGAAGAAATATTATTATTGTTGCGGCAATCGCACTTTTGGGAACAGGTTTTAATGCAGCGTTTGCGGAAATGAATAATTTGATTCAAATGGATGTAAAAAGATCATCTGTTGCAGACACTGTTGATGTAACCTTCTATACTACATTAGATTCTGCTAATTCTGTTGCGACAAGAAAATCAAGTAATCGTTATGTTGTGCTTCTACCGAATACCGCAAGTACGGCTTCTGTTGCCCCTAGTTTCGGCGCGGTTAAAGATTTGATAACTGATATTGATGTAAAGCACGTAAATGATGGTATGGGCGGATATACTAAAGTTACATTTGGTACAACAAAGCCTATTAATATAAAAACTCACATGGCAAAAACTGCTCCGTTATCTCAGGCTCAAAAAGATGCCAGAGCACTTATTGCAAGAAATAATATTCAAAATACTGAGCCAAAACCTGCAGTTAATTCTCATCCTGCAAAGCAGTCAGCGCAAGTTCCTAAGCAAGTTGCTCAAGTTAAACAAGAAGCTCCAAAAACTTCTATTTTACCTAAAATTATAAACGTTGATTTCCCAAAAGCAAAAGTTGCCGGTATAATTCCTGTTCAAGCAAATAAAAAAGTTGAAAAACCAAAAACTGTCGAAAAACCTTCTAATCAGGCAGCGAAACCTAAGAAGGAATCTTCTTCTGTAAAGGGTCAAGCATCTGATAGTGCGTATGTCCCTAAAATGAAATATGATGACAATGGTAAGCGAATTATTGATTTGGAACCACGTGTAAATCATTCTGTAGTGTCAGAAGATTCTGCATCAAACAATTCTAATCAAATTCAAAACCAAACGCCTGTTGTAATTCCTGAAAGTGAGAATGTTAATAATGCAGCGGCTGTTGATACTCCGGTTTCTGAACAGGAATCATCAGGTTTTCCTTATTGGATATTATATGTAAGTGGTTCAGTTGTTATTTTAGGAATATTATATCTTATATTTGATGCGGCAAGACATTCTGCAAATAAAGACATATCCCGTTTGGAATCATTCTTTAATATTTCTGCGCAAAATCAAGTGAAAAGACGTAAAAAAGAATACTATGAGATTGTTAATAATGAAGAACTTAGTTGGCAGGAAAAATATAAACTTTATAATGAAAAAGAAGATGCTAACAAGCCTCAAAAACATATTGCCGCAATGTCTTATGTGACTGATATGTCAGGATTGAAGAAATCTTCTGAAGTTAAACAATTAACTCCTGAGCAGGTTGCTGAAAATAATCATAAAAAGGTTGTTAATGAAAAAGTAAAAGCAAAAATGCTTGAATTAGAAAAAACTTATGGTGCACCTTCTGCTCAAAAAGAAGTTTCTCCTGAACCAAAAGTTCACTCTGAAGATGATGTTATTTTAAAAAGTTTTAATGAGATTAAATTAAAATCATTCTCAAAACCGATGTCACTTAGAGAAACTCAAAGAACATTGGTTAATAGTGATAAAAATAATTCTCGTAATAAATCATATAAAGAAGGAAAATTTGTTAAATTAAAAACTGCACAAATGAATAATAAACCTAAGGAAGAACTTGTTTCTATGGATTTGATTAATGCAGGAGATAAGTATTTACCTAAAAAAGGAGTGGGTATGGCAAAAGATAAAGAAAATTATATTGTATCATCATTAGACGAATATTTATCTATATTGGATACCGAAAAACCTAATTTGACAGATATGTCTGCTATGAAAATGCCAACATCTGAAGCAATGATAAGATCCGGTGTTTCTAATCCAATTTCATCATCATACTCACGTATTCCGCAAACAACAGTAAGACCGGAAAAACAAGTAGACGGACTTGTTGTAAAATCAGGACACAATATTGATGCACATAGAGGCTTCTATGTTGTAAGTTTGGATGGTGTTTCTGCTATTGTTGGTAAGATAGATGATAATATTTTTGTACTGAAAAAATTTGATAGAGTAGTTGAGGGCAACATTCAAGTCAGAAGAGATGACGGAAATGTTTATATTGTGAAACTTGGCAAGTATAAATGTCTTGTTAATGTTGAACATGACAAAATGGGAACACTTATTGAAATTTAATTCTAAATGATGAAAAAAGTATTAATCTTAATTTTAAGTTGCTTTGTTTTAGTAACGGCTGGAGTTTTATGGTTGAATAATTCCAAGCAAGAGCAAGAAAAGCCGGTTGTTATTCAGTGTGCATCTTGGGGTTCTGAGTCTGAGATGAAAATATTGAAACCTTTGATTGCAAATTTTGAAAAGGATAATCCTAATATCAAAATTGATTTTTTACATATTCCGCAAAATTATTTTCAGAAAATCCATTTGTTAATCGCTTCAAATACTGCACCTGATGTTATTTTTATGAATAATCAGTATCTTCCCATTTATGCAAATGCCGGAGTTTTAGAAGATTTATCTTCGTATAATAGAGATTTTCAACTTGATAAATTCTTCGAAAGTTCAATTGAAGCATTAAGTTATAATAATAAAATTTATGCTATTCCACGAGATATTTCAACTCTTGTGATTTTTTATAATAAAGATATTTTTGATAAGTATGGTGTAAGATATCCAAAAGACAATTGGACTTATGATGAGTTTTTGGAAACTGCAAAAAAATTAACTCATCGTCCGAATTTGTTTGGTATATCTTTTGAAGAAGAACCGATATTTTATTTGCCGTATCTTATGAGTTTTGGTTTGAGGAAAATTCCTGAATATGATGATTTGTCTACTCAACAAGGTTTGAAATTGTATGCGGATTTGAGAAATAAATATCATGTTGCACCATTAAAAACTGAATCTGCAAGTGCTACTATGGCGCAGATGTTTTTGCAAGAGAAGTTAGCAATGCATTTGACCGGTCGTTGGCTTGTTCCCAAATATAGGCAGGATGCAAAATTTCGTTGGAATGTTGTGAAGTTTCCTGTTGGCAGTGCTGGAAGTGTTGCACCGGCTGATGTTTCTGGGTGGGCTGTTTCAAAAAATTCAAAACATAAAAAAGAAGCAATTATGTTAATTCAATATTTATCTTCTGAAAAATCTGCTGAAAAATTTGCTCAAAGCGGTTTAGTTGTTCCTGCAAGAATCGATGCAGCATATTCTAAATCGTTTTTAGATGGCAAATCTCCAAAAAATTCACAAGTTTTTATAGAGTCTGTGTTAACCTCTGTTCCGACTCCTGTTAGTGTTGACTATAGAGAAAAAATGGATTTGCTAAAAAAGAAAACAGAGCCGTTATTTAATAAATAAGCAAAAAAAAACGACATTAAAGTCGTTGGAAAATCAATAGGAAAAAGGGAAAGGAAAATTTTTAATTAAGTAAAGTTTTATCCGGTCTATGCGTTGAATGTCTTGAATGAACTATCAACGTTTTTAGATATTACTTTCTTAACTGAATCTAATTCTGTTGATATTGCGTTTTCTTCTGTATCTAACTGTTTCAAACGTAATTCCAAATCTTTATCTTGTCCTTGGA
>CASELF010000059.1 GCA_949288725.1 uncultured bacterium | reverse complement strand
GTAGTTTTACCGTGGTCAACGTGGCCAATTGTACCTACGTTAACGTGCGGTTTCGTACGTTCATACTTTTCACGTGCCATGAGATTAATCTCCTTCTTTTCTGTCTACTATATACTACTATTAAATTAGTATTCTACGATATTCTAATTCTATCCGCTCATAAATTTTTGTCAAGAATATTTGAATTTTCTTAAATTCCACGCTATTTTTTTCTTATTTTATATATGTTAAAATTTTTATGTTACAATTTTTCTATAGAGTTGTACAAAATAGAAGGAGTGAATAATGACTCAAAAACAAATGGAAAAAACGAGTGAATCTAACTCTTCTCAAAATCAAATTCGTCAGGTTAGAATCCAAAAGATGAACAACCTTAGAGAAAGAGGATTAAATCCATATCCTTACGGTTATGAAAAAGATATAATGGCTCAAGATTTGCAAGATAAATATAAAGATTTACCTGCCGGTGAAGATACTGAAGATTACTATCACGTTGCAGGAAGAGTTATGGCTAACCGTAACAGCGGTATGTTTATTGATCTTGTTGATGCTTCAGGTAAAATTCAAATATTCTCACACAAAGAAAATTTATCCGAAGAAGATCTTAAAACCCTTAAAACTATTGATATTGGTGATATTGTTGGATTCTATGGGTCTGTTAGAAGAACTCCGCGTGGTGAATTAACGATTAAATCTAAAGCATTACAAATTTTATCAAAATCATTACTTCCTTTACCGGAGAAATTCCACGGTTTAACTGATGTGGAAACCAAATATCGTCAAAGATATGTTGATATGATTGTTAATGATGATGTTAAAAAGACTTTCCAAAAAAGAAGTCTTATCATTCAAAAAGTTAGAGAATATTTAATTAACTTAGGATTTATGGAAGTTGAAACTCCAATGCTACACCCTCAAGCAGGCGGTGCTAATGCAAGACCGTTTATCACTCACCACAATACACTTGATATGGATATGTATTTAAGAATTGCACCTGAACTTTATTTAAAAAGATTGATGGTTGGCGGAGTTAGCGAAAAGATTTTTGAAATTAACAGAAGTTTCAGAAATGAAGGTATCGACACTCGTCACAATCCTGAATTTACAATGATGGAATTATATCAAGCATACGTTGATTACAATGATATGATGACATTGACAGAAAACTTGGTTGCTTATGTTGCTAAAGAAGTTTTGGGAACAACAAAAATTCAATATGGCGAAAACGAAATTGATTTAACTCCTCCTTGGGACAGAAAAACTATGTTAGGCGCAATTGAAGAAGCAACAGGCATTGATTTTAATAAGATTGAAACAGTGGAAGAAGCAAAAGAAAAAGCACATTCTGTTAACGTCGATGCAGATGATTGCGACAAATGGGGACAAGTAGTTGAACGTGTGTTTGAAGAAAAAATTGAAGGTTCACTAATTCAACCAATACACATTTATGATTATCCAAGAGATATATCTCCACTGGCTAAAGTTCATAGAAATAATCCAAGATTAACAGAACGTTTTGAAACCAGAGTTAACGGTTGGGAAATAAGCAATGCATTTTCTGAATTGACAGACCCAATCGACCAAAGAGCAAGATTTTAAGATCAAATGGCGGCAAAAGCAGCTGGTGAAGAATAGGCTATGCCTATCGATGAAGATTATATTTGTGCTTTGGAACACGGCGTTCCTCCTATGGGTGGACTTGGCTTAGGTATAGACAGATTGATTATGCTATTAACTAATTCCCCATCTATTCGTGATGTTATAGCCTTCCCTACATTGAAAAAAAGAGATTAATTAATCTTTTAGATTTGAAACTAAAAACGGCGGATATTAGAAATATCCGCCGTTTTTTATAATACCATATTGTAATATTCTACAGACCTTCAAAAGAGTTAACTGACCTTATGCTGAAATCTTCAAAACTATCAACAAATTTCACTCTAAAATCAGGGAAAGTTTCTACATACTGCCATCTACCACAACTATTCGGGAATGAAGTAACCTCTTTTACCCTCAAATCCTCAAAGGCACTAACTCGCCTTACTCTAAAATCTTCAAAACTATCAACAATTTTAACTCTTCCATAAAGCGGAACACCTTTATATGTACAATTTGAAGAAACTCTACTTGCAAAAACAGGGTTGAGCAATGTCAATATTAGCGTAAAAAATAAAAACGATAACTTCTTCATCCTTTGTTCCTTTATATATTTTTACCTGCATCAAAGGCTTTTTGTAAATATTGAGTATTATTTATTTCTCCTTTTTTCCATACTCCACCAGCAAATAAATAACCTCTTTCAACAGGGTTGCTTAAACAGTCCATCAAACCTTTAAATTCCCCTAATGCATATTTTACAGTACTGCTTGAAGTGTCAGCAGCAGTCATTATATAATAAAATTCTTTGTTAACTATATGAGTATATCTGGCACAAATTCTATCAATGAAAGTTTTCATTTGACCTGATATTGCATAGAAATATATCGGGGTTGCAAAAACTATTGTATCTGAATTTAGAAGTTTATCTAAAATTTCAGCCATATCATCTTTTTGAGTACAGCCTATATAGTCATTATCTGCACAATATCCGCAGCCTGTACAATAATTTATTTTCTTCTCTCTTAGTGATATCTTTTCAACTTGATGACCTGCAGATAAGGCACCTTTTATAAATTCATCACATAAGATATCTGAATTTCCGCCTTTCCTTGGAGAAGATGAAATTACCAATATTTTTTTACCCATTTTTATCCTTCTTTCTATAAATTTCTATTATAAGGATTTTATAACTTTCTTTTGAGATTGGTTATTTACGCTCTTGTCATTCTGCTTAGGTTCTTTACCTAATGTCCATCTAAAGCCCGCTGTTAAGACAACACCTGTTCTTCCAACATTTCTTATCATTGTTTGGAAGAATGCCGTAAATCTTTGACCCCATGATTTTTGAACACCTACTCCGTATTCTACATAAGGTTTTACGGATAGTTGAGGTAAGCGAACATCTTGAGCCATTACATTTGTCTTATCCATAATGCTCCAAACCATATTTACTCCCAAATATGGCTGCCAACCATTTTTCAAATTAGCAATAACCTTAACTCCTGGTGATATTGTTATTACATGCAACGGATCTGAATCAATTCTTACACCTGCAGCATTTGTATAATCAAATGTATTTGCAAAAGTATAACCCATAAATAATGAAGGTTGAACTATCAATTTGCCGTCTTTTAATTCCAAATTATAACCTGTTTTTGATGCAATACCTGCTGTCAACATTGCAAAATGATCTGTACCATACTGAGTATAAGCATCACCGGCACTTGCACCTGCAGATAAAGTTAAACCTGTAAAGAAATTACCTTTATACAATGTTCCGGTTAAACCTAATGCTCCACCTTGTTGATTCATACTTACGCCGTTGAAAGACATATGAGAACCGTTATAACCAACAAATGTTGATATAACACCCTTATAACCATGACCCAAATCAACAAGATCAGAATCGCCACCATACATCGCGCCATACGCAACATTTGATACGCCTATTCCACCGTGTAAATTAACCTGTTCAAAAGTTGTATATGGTTGTACCCACATCGCATTTGAGGTTTCAGGAAGAGTACTTCTTGTATATGATGGAGTTTCTGCTATTGCATTACGATTTGTAGTTTCAGCAGATAATCTTAGCATATAAGGATATTTTGTATATCTATCCATATGATAAAATCCTGCATTTAAGGTTTGTAATTGTGTCAGATATCCACCCAATTGAGTTGCAACAGGAGAAGCCATTACGGCAGGGTTTACGGAACCTATATCAGGTGTTGAACCGCCGGATCTTGCAAAGAACAAACTTCCGTTATCATAAGATACATTATACTTTTGTATAGGACCCATTACTGTTGTCACACCCTGATCCAATGCAACATAATTTGCTAAATCACCGTATGCAACTTGAACTGAAGTATTATTTAGAATTGAATCACTTACAACATTCAAACTGTCTTGATCAAGTATTAAACTTCCGTTTCCATAAACAGTTCCTGCACCTATTTTATCTGCTAATTCATTTTTCAAATCAATATCAATATCTAAATTAACATCACCTAATAGTGTCAACTTATCAAAATACAGATTTTCAATACTTGCAGGACTTGGATTTGTTGTATATTGACCATTACCCAAATCTACAACTGAAGTATTTTGAAGATTGATTCCTGTTCCTGTTGCAAATTGAGCATTTGCAATATTTCCAATTGATGAACCTGATGCCATTCCAAAAGAACCTTCATTGATATTCATATTACCGTTAAAGTTGTTTGTTCCTTGGAATATCAAGGCTCCTGTACCGGTTTTATCTATTGTACCGTTTCCGTTGATTTTTGAAACAAGTGCATTATTATTTCCATTAACTGCTAATGTACCGCTTTGATTGATATTTGTTGTACCTGCAAAATACTTCGTATTATCAGCATTAAATACAACACTACCGTTATTGATATTTACTGTACCAGTAAATTTGGAATTGTCACCTGTCATAGCAATATCATTAGAGCCTTCTTTATTTAATGTACCTGCTCCGCTGAATGTTCCTGTACTAATATCACTATAATTATTAGTAATCGTAACAGTATTGTTTTCTGCTATATTTGTATTTCCTGAAATATAAGTGTCAGTTGCTGATGATTGGCTGTAATTCAAATTGCCTTCCAAAACATTCAAATTACCTGCAAAGTTATCGTTTTTGCCTGATAAATTCAAGTTTTGGCTTCCTAGTTTATTTACATTGCCTTCACCTGCCAAACCGCTTGACAATGCGACATCTTTATTTGTTGCATATATATCAACATTTGTATCAACACCTGCTACGTAGATATCATTTTTACCATTTTTATCAGCGTTTCCTGAAAAATCAGTATCTACTATAGTCATATTTGTAGCGGTATAAATCGCGCCACCTAAAGAATTGGATACGTTGTTTGTAATTTTTGAATTATTAATAGTAAAGCTTTCAGAGTTTACATTATTAATAACACCACCATTACCATTTGACGAACTAGAAGTAATATTTGTATTATTCAAAATAACATTTGCACTTCCATTATTTGCTACAACAACAGAACCGCCATTATTTGAGTGAGCATCTTTGATTGTAACATCTTTAACTGTTATATCAGTATCTTTTACAACCTCAAAGAATGATTTTGAATCTTCACCAGAAATAACAGTAGAACCTGTTCCTGTCACAACAAATGATCCCGCTTCAGTTACTCCTAAATTTGAACCTATTATATAAGGATTATCATCATCTGTATGGAACTGGAATCCTCTATTTCCGCTCAAATTGTTCATTGCCTTTAATGAGTTTTCATTTGAAGCTTTTATTGCTGTCAATATAATATCTTGACCACCCTTTGCTATATCAACTTTGTATTGATATGCTGAAGTTGCCCAATACTCTAAGGTATCATCATTATCTAATGTCAAATTTCCACCTAGAATATTTAATGTATATTGTTTGCCAAGTCCATTATCAGTAACGTTATCATTTAAGTTTATTTCATTTAAGGCTAACTCTAAAGCACCGCCTGCGCCACCAGTTGATTCCAATTTGTCTGATGTTGGATTTGGTAGGGTTAAATCAACATCTACTTTAATTTTAGAACCAGATGTTGCAAGATTTGCAAATGTATTTGCCTCAGACTTATCATTTATTAAGTCAATTACTGAATCTGTAATAATATAACTTCCATTATAATTTGAATTTGTTAGTTTGATATTTGCATCAGTAAATGAGATTTTATTACCTTCATAATTTGATAAATCACCAGCTAAAACATAGTCCCCGCTATTAAAGTTTATCAAGGCATCTTTTGCGTTAGTACCAAATTTTACAATCGAATTAGAATCTACAGTATGCGTACTGCCAACTGCTGACATATAATCAAGTGTAGCGGAATTATTTGCGACCATATTAAATTCAAAATCAGTTGCTGAAGTGCCAATTACATTCAATGTTCCTTGGTTGGCATTTGCAACAAATGATTTATCAACATTATTATTTCCTGTATCAAATACTAACATTGCTTCTCCGCCTTTATTTAAAATGCCGGCACCTGATACATTGATAATTTCATCTGCTATATTAGTTGTGTAATTTAATACAGCATTTTGTGCGATTTCAGTATTTCCTGCTATATAAGATGTTGAATTATCTTTTGTAAAGTTTACAGAACCGCTATTTATATCTATAGTTCCATTAAAAGTTGAATTATCGCCACCTAATACAAGTGTTCCGTTTCCTTCTTTTATAACTTTACCGCTACCTTGTGACAGATTATTCTTATCTACATATTCTGTCAGATTTGAAATATTTAGATTCTCTGCAGTGGAATTATTTATATACAATTCAGCATCTTCTGCTATTGCATAAGAATTTGCATTTATAAATTTGTTTCCGGCAGATGTTTCATAAGATAATCTACCTTCACCTATTTGAACACCACCGTTAAATGATGAATTGTCACCAACTAAATTAAGATTACCTGCTCCAAGTTTTGATAAAACACCATTGCCTGAAATAGATGTTAAATTGTCATCCCCTGATAAGACAGAATATTCTAAAGTACCATTCTCATTGATAATGGTATTTCCACCAACAAATTTGCCGACATCTGATGTATATGACAAAATACCTTGTTCAATAGTTGTTGTTCCGGTGAAGTTGTTATTACCTACAAGTTGAATAGTACCTTCACCTGTTTTTACAAAATTAGTACCCTGACCACCGATAAGATTTCCAATAGTTTGACCGATAATTTCATTTCCTTCACTATCTTGAGATATAACATTTGCTTCAAGTGTTGAACCCGCTGTAATTTCAGTACTACCGTTTGTATATTTATCAGAAACTTCATCTGCAAGATAAGTCAATTTACCTTTTTGAACTCTAACTGTACCAACAAAGTTTGAATTATCACCTGATATAGTCAAATCACCCAAACCTTGTTTAGATATTGAAGATGTATTCACACCACTTACATCTGATAATATTTGATTTTCAACATTCTCGCCAATTACCAATGTTAAATTAGTATTTCCACCTGCCAAATTGGTAGAACCACCCATATAACTATCAGAACTGTTAATTGCATTATATATGATAGAACCCTGATTGATGGTTGTAGAGCCTTCAAAAGTTGAATTTGCACCTCTTAAATACAAACTGCCATTTCCGGTTTTAACTAAACTTCCATTTCCATCGGCACCGTTTGAAACATTTTGAAGAACTTGATCATCCATGTCTGCAACATAAGAAATATTCATCGTCAATACAGAATTTTCATTTATACTTACATTACCTGCAACAAATGAATCATTTACATCATCTGCATTATAATTAACATTACCTGAAGATATTCTAAATTCTCCGTTAAAGTCGGCATTTGAACCGCTCAAATCCAAAGTACCAGTACCTGACTTTTCAAATAAAGTTCCAACTTCTCCAGCAAGACCACTATTTATTGAACTTGTTTTACCTTCAGTTGTTACAAATTCAACATTTGCATTGTTTGCAATATAAATATCATTTTGACCGTTTTTATGAGTATTTAAGGCATTTACACCAAAGTTTGAATCAGTAATTGTCATATCAGCAGATGTATATACAGCACCACCCAAACCACCTGCACTATTTCCGTCTGCAGTTGCATTTAGAATTGACATTCCTACTGATGTATTATAAATTACACCACCATTACCTGATGCTTTATTATTTTGCCAATTTGAATGATTGATTATAAAATCATTACTAATATAATTTGCAATAGCACCACCATTTCCTGCTCGAACTTCATTGTTTTTTAAATCAACATTATTCAATACAATATTTGCATCTTTATTATATGCATATATTACAGAACCGTCAGAAATTGTTTCGCCTTCATATCTTTTTGCATTCTGTACTAATACATCTGACATTTCAAAATCAGTATCCTTCACAATTTCAAACATTGAACCGCTTGTATGATTTTCCGGTGTGAATGCTCTTACATCAATGGTGTATTTTGTATCTCCATCCGGCATAGATTCTATTGTCAACCATTTTGCATCAAATTCATCGCCATTATATGACCAAGTACTCTCGTCAACTTGTATTAAATTAGCTGTATTTTCACTTTCTAACAATTCAAGATTCTTTAGAACACCTGATAGAACACTCTTTTCTTCCCCAACTAATGTTCCTAATACTGTAAATGTTCCTGCTGATGTCGTATCTAAATCTCTATATATATTATAATTGTTATTTTCTTGTAACCCATCTTTTGCAATGAAACTAAATCCTCTATTGCCACCAGAGTTGTCACCAATAGGATCATAAATGTTCATATCCCTCAAGGTATCAGTACTTGCAATACCATCAGGTACGATTTCAATACTGTCTTGAGCATGGCCATCAGCAAGATTACTTGAGGCTGATTTAATGCCGTATTTATAAACGTTTGTTGACCAACTCAAAATTTGAACACCGTCTGAATCGGCCACCTGCAAATTATTATTACCCTTGAATACTCTTATAATACCCTTGCTTTGATTTCCTTCCGCATCTGTAATAAATTTACCATTATCATTGGTGATAAATAATTTAGTAATCTCTACAATTCCACTACCGGAATTTGATGTGATTGTATCTGCATAAGGTAAAATATTATCTTCCTGCTCTAAAGTTAAATTTGCATCAAGAGAAATTCCATTTGAAATACTATTGAAGGTTAAAGAATCAAAAGTATAATTATCACCTGCTGTTTGATTTGATAAATCTAAAATAGAATCGGTCAATGTATAATTTGATCCGGTCAAATTGTATTCCAACGCACCAGCATCATGAGAATGTCCATCAGTAATTTCACTTCCAGTAATTGCAGACCCTAAACTTACAACTGAATTGTTAAATGAAATACTGTCTTTTATTCCGTTTGAATGGTTATATAAATTGTTAATAATATAATTTGCATCATTAAAGATGATATTATTAGCAGCACTACCTACTGAATTCAACCAGCCATTATTCAATGTGTAAGAACTTAGATAACGTCCTGCACCTGTTACTGAAACTGTTCCGCCATTGTTTAAAGTAATGTTGGCAAAATCGCTATTAAAATTAGCCACTGTATCTGAAGATACATAATCGAATTCTGACTTTCCACCATCTACATTGATTTCTGAGGCATTATTAACAAATGTATTTGTATTGGTCTTTTCAAAACTCAATACACCTTGTGTAATATTTATCTTACCGTTGAAATCAGAGTTATTTTGACCCTTTAATACAGTTTTACCTGAACCTGATTTATTTATTATACCGGAACCTGCCAAATCAGAAGATATTAGATTATCAGAAGTATTATTAATATTGAATTCACCATCTACGGCGATTTTACCTTCTTCAATATTTTTATTACCTAAAGAAGCCTTATTCTGACCACTTATATTCAATGTTACATCATTTAATGCGTAATCTTCTGAACCTCCATTTATAACCAAATTACCAGAGGTAACATTCACTATTGAATTTGATATCAAATTATCAGATATAACATTGCCAGATGTATTTATTGTTCCACCTGATATCTTATCTTCTACAGAGAAACTATAATTTCTTAAGGCTGTAAGATTTAATATACCATTGTTGGTAATTTCTGATGCTGCAGTTCCGTTTGTTAAGGTATAATCTCCAATTGCTGATGTAATTGTTAAATTACCTTGTGCACCGTTATATATATAAGAGTTAGAATTATCTGTAAATTTAACATCAGTTAAAGTTGCAGAACCTAAGTTATATATTGCAGAACCTTCTTGGGCCTTATTGTTGCTAAATTCAACATTAGTCAAAGCCAAGTTTTTGCTGCCTGTTGAGTTATACACAGCACCACCATTAACTGTTGCTGTGTTGTTAGAAAATACAGTATCATTAATTTCTACAATACCGCCATTTGCAAATACGGCACCTCCATTTTCTGCACTATTTGAATTTACGGTTGCATTATTAATAGTCGTATTACCGGCAATAACTGAAATTGCTCCGCCATCACCTACAGTTGAATTATTTTGAATTGTAGAATTTGTTATATAAACATTTGAAGCGGCATTATTTTGATATACAACAGAACCGCCATTTTCAGACTGTGCATTTTGGATTGTAACATCTTGAATATTTAACGCTGTATCATCCTTTACAACTTCAAACATTGACAAGCCATCTGTTGCATCTGCATTAGCCTTACCTATAATAGTATCTTTTCTATCTGTCGTTCTTCCATTTATATTTAAAGTTCCTGATAATGTTTGCTTTAAAGCCTGTCCAATATAATAATCTGTGCTTGCTCCTGCTAAGTGGAATGTTCTATCGCCATCTGTTTGGTTGTTCAATGTGTATAAAGTATTTCCAACATAGCCAGTTGCTACAACAGAAATAATATCAGAACCTTCATTTGCAGATACTGTGTAAACATATAGATTAGAGGTTAATTCATCTGTATAACGATTTGCAAAGGTTGCTCCATTTAACACTTTATAATCTTTGCTTACTAATAACCCTCTGTCATTTTCAGCATTGAAAACATTTATACTATCATCAGTCAATGTCAATTTTGCATTTCCTGAATTGATATTCAGAACATCAAAACTACCAAGGCTATTTTCACCTCCGGCAAAATCGAAATCAAGATTTATATAATTTGTTCCGTTACTTGTCAAACTTGATATTGTAGTTGTTGTAATTGAATCGTTTGCAAGATTTAATGTAGAATCACCATTTAATACATAACTTCCATCTAAGTTAACAGCACTATCACCAATTATATTAACTACAGCATGCTGAAATCCTGTATTATTACCAATCGCATTTGCCAAATCAGATGAAACATTATAAGTTCCGTTTACAAAGTTTATCGTGCCATTACTATTTTTACTATTATATTTAAAACTTGAATCTGAATTAATCTCATAAACATCATCTGAAGAATTAGCATTGAAGTCTAGCACAGAATCTTTATTGATATTTGCACTAAATCCAAATTGACCATTAGCATCTTCTGACCGCTGTGCTGCATTAGCAACAAAAGTACCTGATTTAACATTTACTAATCCGCTAAAATCACCCATATTAGCACTTAACTCACCAGTACCCTGTTTATCTAATGTTCCATCTCCATTTAACTTAGAAATAATCTCACCATTTACATAATCAGTAGTATAGACAAGTTTGGAATTAGAATCTTTTATATTAACACTACCGCCAACAAAAGAATTACTTCCGTTTTGGGTATATTCCAAAATTCCGCTTGATATTAAAGTTTCACCCAAGAAGTTAGAATTATTAGCATTACTTATATCAACAACAGAATCTTTATTTCCTGCTATTTCAAATGTACTGCCTTCTCCACCGGTTATTGAACCATATAAGTTTAATGCTGTATTCGATTGGTTATTTACTCTGTAAATTGCATCTTCATTGATTGACACAGATGCAGTATTTAATGTTCCGTCGCCATTACTTATAAGTTCTAAAACACCATCCTTAACAGACACTCCGCCATTGAAACGGTTCCAATCACCTGAAATTTGAAGAGTTCCGTTACCGTCTTTTACAAATTGTCCGTCTCCAGCGATAGACGCAGTATCTGAAGATACAAACTGCTGAATAAGCCCATCTGTGACATCAAAAATCAAATTAGAACCTGAACTGATATTTGTATTGGCTGAAAAATATTTATCATCAGCAGAATCCATATTTACAACCAAATTTCCGCCATTTACAGATACTAACCCATTAAATCCAGAATTATCCCCGTTTATTATAACTGAACTATCAGATGAAGTTGAAAAATTCAGACGGCCATTACCTGTAAATGTACCTTTATCAATATTCAAATTAGTACCATTTGCAGCCTTAATGTCTGCACTTGCCCCAGATTTAATATTTGTAACTCCTGAAATATAAGAATCATTAGAACCTTCAGCGTTAAAATCAAAAGCTCCACTATTAACATTAAAACGCCCAACATAATTTGAGTTGTTGCCTGATAAAATCACATTACCGGCATCATTTTTGTTAACAACACCACTACCTGCAATACCGCTAGAGATCATTGTTGTACCTGCGCCATCAAAATTTACGACTCCTGTTGAAGCAACATAAATATCATTTGCGCCAGTAGAATCTGTATTACCGTGGAAATTTGAATTATCTATAGAAATTTCAGTTTCGGTATATATAGCGCCACCCAATGAACCTGCTTTATTCCCTGTAAATTCAGAATCTTTAATTAGCAAGTCACCTGTAATCGCAGCTATCACACCACCATTTCTTACAACTTCGTTATTTTTTAGAATAGAATTAGCAACTTCGACACTTGCAATATTATTCTTCAAATAAACAACAGAACCATCTTTTATACTTTGATTTTGTCTTAGTGCATCTTGAATAGTTAAATTTCTAATTGTTAAATCTGTATCATTTACTACTTCAAAGAAAGAACCTTTTTCACTTGTCGAATTGTAGCCATCTGCTCTAACACCTGAAATTATTGATGTATTTTTATTTTTACCATTTACACTAAATGAACCTGCTAAAGTTTCATCTAAGTCATCTCCAATGTTATAAACATTATCAGTTACAACACTGAAACCTCTTACACCATCATGTTCATGGTTCATAATACGTAATGAATTAGGAGTTGCCGCAGCCAATGCCTTAAAAATTAAACTGTCATAGTATTTATTTGATTCATTAGATTTTGTAGCATTTATATCATACTCATAAACATTTGTTGACCAGGCTGCCAATGTCGGATTAATCTCTGAACTAGCATTATTATCAAGCAAAGAAAGAGTACTTCCATTGTTGTTTTGAATAACCTGAACAATCTTATCTCCACCTAATCCGTCATCATCGATAATTGCAAGTTCTGTAATATTTAAAACTCCGCTTCCGCCATTAACAATTAACCTATCGCTATTTGCAGGGGTTCCAAGAGAAACATCAATATTTAAGTCTGTACCATTTGAAACAACACTGTCAAATTTATAATCTTTAACTTCGCTATCATTTATCAAATCAATCTCTGAATCATTAAATGTATAGTTACCTGAATAATTTTGCTGTTCAAAAGTTACATAGGAATTATTTACGATAATATTATTTCCTGAAGCATTGGCAATTGTATCAAGAACAATATTAGATGCTGTTATATTTGCTGTTGCGTTTTGTGCACCATCTAAGAAGTTTAACTTGTTATCCTTACCTCCCAGAGTTATTGAAGAATTTGCACCGGCAATATAATTCAATGTTGCATTATTTGATAAATTAGCAACAAAATCAATATTTGACGCCTCTGCATTTTGGCTTGTGACATTCAATGTACCTTCGCTGATATTTGTAGTACCTTCGAATGTTGAATTATTTAAAGTTAAAGATTCACTTCCTGTCTTATTTATGGTGCCATTACCTGAAATAACATTATCCAAAACTTCACTTACAGTGGTTTTATAATTCAATATGCTATTAACACCGACTTTGCCGCCAAAAAATGCTGTATCAGAAGTTTTTTCAAATGTTGTAGATCCTCCGTTTAACAAAACTTCGCCTTTAAATCCTGAGTTATCACCAACAAGTGTAAAATCACCATTATCAGATTTGTGGAATCGAGAAATTGTGTCATTAGAAACAAAATTTCCACCAACATAATTCTTGGATGAAGTATTTGGAGTCCACAATTGCGCACCGTTTAAGAATTGAATTTCTCCACCTGATATAGTATCTGCGGAATTTTCAGGTGTATATTCTACAGATGTGCCATTAATTACAGCAGTACCAGTATAATCGGCGTTATCACCATATAACAGGAAGTTACCGTTAATATTCAAATCGCCTGAACCTGCAAAATGTCCCCCTACTAATGCTGAATTTGCATCATTATTAATAGTTAAAGATGTTCCATCTGATATAACAAACTTTGAACTGTCACTATAACCAAAGAAAGAATCAGCATATTCAACGGTATTAAAGATTACATCACCCTCATTAATATTTACATTACCTTTATACTGTGAATTTTGACCGCTTACATTTAGGATTCCTGCACCAGTCTTTGTAAACCTACTTGAATTGCTACCTTCTGCCGTTTTTATACCGCTTGAGATTTCTGAAGTTTTATCTTTGTCTACCGTAAATAATAAATCTGCACCATTTGCAAGCGTTATGTCATTTTTTCCATCTTTGTCTGTATTATTAGAAAATATAGAATTCGTAATATTCAAATCAACTGCAGTATATATAGCACCACCAACTGCATCTGAACTGTTACCGACAAAATCGGAATCATTAATATTTACAGACTGAGCATTTTCAATATCAAACGCGCCACCATTACCAACTGCATGGCTATTTTTAAATGCAGCATTATCAACATTTATAACTGCATTTGCTATGTTTGAATAAATAATAGAACCACCCTTTATAGATTGATTTGTTCTATCAGCATCTTGAATTGTCAAATCGGAAATATTTAATTCTACAGAACCTTCTGTATCCGTAAGTTCAAAGAAAGAACCCTTATCAGAAGTTATAGTATCAGGATAATAAGTAAATGTTCCATCTCCATTATCCTTATAAGAAACTCTGTATCCTGAAATTATGCTTTCATCTTTATCAACACCATTTACAGTGAATATACCGTTTTCGGTTTTTCCCAAATCACGCGCAATATGATAAACTTCACTATCTTTCACAAGTGAAAACCCTCTAGTTGGTACAATTTGATAGTTGTTCATACTTTTCAAGGAATCAGGAGATGCCGCGCTATCAGGTTTGAAAACAAGACTATCATAATATGATTTTGTGTAATCTGATTTTGTTGCGTTTATCAAATATTCATAAACATTTGTTGACCAACCTGCAATAGTTGGATTAACGTCACTGTCAATTAAACTTACATTACTTGTACCACTGTTTTTAATAACTTGAACGGTTTTAGGATAATCTTTTCCATCATCATCAATAATACCTAAACTTGTAATATTTAAAATTCCGCTGCCATTATTAAATGAAAGGACATCACTGCCTACATTAGCACCCAAATTAACATCAATATTTACAGATGAATTTTCTGCAGAAAAATTATTAAATGTATATTGTTGAATTGACTTATCCATTACATCAATTATTGAATTGTTTAAGTTCAAATTATTAGAAATATTTGTAAGTCCATTAGCAAAAGATAATGTTGCATTATTGAAAACAACTTGTTTTGCATTATATAAATTATCATTCAAAACAAAATCTGAATTTGAATTTCCGTTAAAGATAAAACTTGCTCCACCATCAGAGGTATAAAAAGTTTTGTCAATAGTAGTTGTACCTGAATTTGCTGTATAATCAAAGATTGCGTTTCCAATAAGAGAAATATCTGCAAAATTCTCATCATTAAGAATTTCTGATGTTTGGGCTGTATATTGAAGTTTTGCTCCATTTAGATAAACTTTTGCATTATTAGAAAAGAACTTGTCACCTGAAGTTCCGTTAAATACCAAATCGCCACTATTCATTGAGGTATTAACAACACCGGAAAACCCTGAATTATCACCTGATATAGTTAATTTACCCGCACCATTTTTATTTAAAACACCTGCACCTGATACCCCTGAGATAGTCGCATCTTTTGCGTTTGTGTAAATTAATGTAGCATCTTGCGCGATTTGATTAGTATTTGCATCTATATATTGTGAGTTTGAATCATTAAAATTCAAAATACCGCTTTGTACAATTACATCACCGCTAAATCCGGAATAATCACCTTTTGTTAGTTTAAGTTGTCCGTTTCCTGATTTTATAAACTGACCGTTTACACCATTAGAAGTAACGATTTTGCCACTTTCTAAATCATAAGCACCATCATTAACAACTAATTCTACAGCACCATTTTCACCATTAACAGTAGTAGTTCCTGCTAAAATAGATTCGCTAAGCGAACCGCCATAAGTCAAAATACTATTCGAACCAACTAATGCATTTCCGTTTGTAAATCTTGTATTATCGCCTTCTAATAAAAGTTTTCCACCTTCTGTTAATATAATATTAGAATTTCCACTAGATGCCAAACCGCTTGATATGGTATTAACCTCTTTAGAACCCAATCCATTAACTAATAAATTACCGTTTTCAAAATAAATATCATTAGCACCACTACCGTCAACATTATCAGCAAAAGTATTACCACCAGCTAAAGTTATATTATTTGTGGTATAAATACCACCACCTAATGCAGTACCACCACTTCCATCAATAGAAACACGATTATTTGAAACAGTGGCGTTTGTCAGTGTTAAAGCACCTGTGTTATAAATACCACCACCTAAAGCCGAAGTATTTTTACTCGCCCAAGTTGTTTGTGCAGTTGCAGAATTATTAGACACAGTAGTCCCAGATATATACATATCACCGGTATTGTAAATCGCTCCACCATGAGCAACTCCAGAAGCTGCTATCCATCCAGACGTTGCTGTAATAATATTATCAGATATACTGCCACCCGTCATTTCTACTCGTCCATTATTTGCGATAGCTCCACCATATAAATTCTTTGTAACAGCAACCGTTGCATTACCTGATAAAGTACTTCCAGTTACTGAAACATTATTTAATATGGCAGAAGAATCTTTATCCGTAACATAGAGTAAAGCGCCATATAAATCGTTAGAAGAGATAATACTATTATCATCCTTGCCAAAATTAGTAAACGATAAATCATTAATCGTCATACTAGAACCATTGGATAATTGATAGCCATAGTTCACATTTCCGTTTGTTGAGTGAGAATCAACTGTAGAGTTATTACCATTAATTATCAGATTTGTAACACCGGAAATCGAGCCGTCGTAAAGATTACCATATACAGACATTGTTGAATCAGGGTATGTCGCAGGGTCAAGTTGGACATTTAAAATATTACCTGATTTATAAAAATCAGGATTTCGGAGACTACTTGAGAGATTAACATTGTCATCCAACCCGCTTGTGATAGTTATTTCATCTGCCATTGCCGAGTTTGCCGCAAAGGCTAAACTTGAAACAACAACTGCACATGTAATAGTAAATTTTAAAATTCCTTTTTTATTTGGGAATTGAACTGTCCTCACTCTTCCAACCTCGTATATTAAAATTCTCTCAAAACTATAAGAATAGTAACATAAAAAATAAATTTAAGTCAATAAAAATTACCAAAATATTTACAACAATAAAACTAAATAAAACGCAAATAATATGTACTTTTTAGAGGAATGCAAAAGGTTTTAAATATCCTAAAATTTATGTATAAATTTTTCAAAAATTAGCCATGTGGGTTATAAATTAATATTCATATTTTAATAGTTTTATGATTTTCGATGTGTCCGACTACATTAATCAAACCTCCTCAACAAAAGTTACATCATTTAACAAACGATATTATTTGTTAAAGTTTTCAAAATAATAAACGATATTAAATTCTATAACACATATACAAGGAGACAAATTATGGTAGATGGAGTTGGCGGCACTCCGCAACAACAGGAACAATATTTAAAACTAAAAGGGATGAAGGGTAAAAGCATTGACCTTAATTGGTAGGATTACAGAAAACCGCAGGTAATGAAGTTTTATTTAATACCTATGACAAAGACGGTAATGGAATTATTGATAAAAAAGAAGCAATCGCGATGCAAAAAAGTTTGAACTCTTTATCAAACGGTAACGGAAAAATTTCCAAAAGAGAGATGAAAACTCTTTATGGCAAAGATAATAAAGCAGCATTTGAGGCATTATCAAGACTTGCAGACCAGCAGGAAAAAGCAACTCCCAAAGGTGAAAAGTACGTTGAAGTTAACGGAAATAAAACTACAGAATTTTATAACAGTAATTTTGGTCCCGAAGGTTCACAATGGCAAGAAACCACAAAAAATGCCGACGGAAGCACTACTATAAAATATCAAAATGGAGATCAATTAATTAAACATAATGACGGAAGTTCTGAATACATACAAAAAGATGGCACTATTATAAAATATGATAAATCAGGAAAAAAAGTATCAACAACCACAACTGACGGTTCAGAAATTACTTTCCCAAATGACAATACTTCTATTATAAAAAATAAAGACGGACAAAAAATTAAGACAATTGAAAACATAAAAGATGAAACAATCACAACGAATTATGAATACAAAGAAGGGCAAACCATTGCAAAAAAATATGTTGGGGACGGTTCTGATGCACAATTGACATCAATAACAGTGTCAAGCAAAGAAAATGGGCATAATATAGATAAAATTTACACAGATGAAGAATCCTTCAAAAACAATCGACCATCAGAAAGTATTCAAGATGCCCATAACCCTACACTGAAAACTATGACAAAATACACCTACGATTCCCAAGGAAATATTAAAGCAGAAACGACAAACTCTGCAGGAGAAACAACTATCACTTATAAAAATCAAGCAGGCGAAGAAATAACCGCAGAACAATTCAATCCAAGCGAAACTACAACCGAAGAAACTTTTGATGGCGGAGAGCTTGCAGGGATTACGGTAACTGCGAAAAGACCAAGTGAAGAAACAATCGCTAAACGCAAAGAACTTCAAAATATTCTTGGCGAAAATTATGATGTCGGATATGCTCAAGACGGTACAATCGAAGTTAGGGATAAAAATGGCAACCTTCTGGCAGAAGCAACGAAAAAAGCAAATGAAAAAAGTAATCCTAACGGACTTACAGATGAAATAATGGCAGCTGGAGATGAAAATAAAAATGATTCTCTTGACAAAACCGAATATAGAAATTTCATTATAAATACACTTGGATTACAAGTAACTGACGCAAATAAAGAAAAAATTGACAACATAATTAATTCAAGTTTTGCGTCATTTGACAGTGTAAAAAAAGACAATACAATATCAAGAGAAGAGCTTAATAAAAACGCAGAAGAAATTTTAGCACAAGTTGGAAATTCCATAAATGCAATGGAAGAAGAACAACTAACCTCCCAAGTGAAAAATAATCCTGACGAAAAAATAAACAAACAAAACCAAACAGATACTTAAAAAACTATCAGACCTAAATACAATAAACAGAGTTGCTTGTAAATTTCTTCACAAGCAACTCTTAACTTTTATATAGAATAATTTTTATTTAAGTTGCATTTTTATTTTTTTTATTATAGTATATCTGAACAAATTAAATCAGCATCTTAATATGGATTTACAAATTTTATAGAATAGTTTGATTATTAGCCTTAAATAAAGGGTATTCCGAATATATTAAGGTTTGTAAAATTCAAGGATTTACAATAGCAAGAAAAATTTTTATGAGTTTTAAAAATAGCATAGAACTTTTTCAATAAAAACAAAAACAAAGGAGAAAAAAATGATTAACAAAATTGCATTCACAGGTAGAGAAACAATGCTAACAAAAGGCATTGAAAAAGGAATAGAAAAAGGTACTGCAACAGTAACAAAATATACTAGCGCAGGAAAAATATATTCACCAAAAGAAATTGCAGAAGCAGAACACACAGTACAAGAAGCACTAGCAAAAGATGCTAATGAAAAATTGTTACACCCTGCAACTAACCCTCAAGATCTTTATACAAGCCCATTCAAACCAACCGGTATGGAAGCTGCAGCAAAAGAAGAAAGCCTTGGAGAAAGTTATGCACTTGCACACGGAACTCCAAAAAGCGCAATCAACAAAATTGATATTTTAGCATAATTAATTATTTATTGTCGAAATTCTTATGTGTGATATAATTACACTATGAAGATGACAAAGAAAAAATTATTTTCGGAAGAACCTGTTGAAATAGGTCCCGAAAGCGGATATGACAATTATATAATGGCAATCGAGTCTAGTTGTGATGAAACGGCGTGTGCGATAGTCAAAAATGGTAGAGAAGTTATTGCAAATGTCGTTGCATCACAAATCAAGACTCATGCACAGTTTGGGGGAGTAATCCCTGAGATTGCCGCAAGAGAGCATATGGATTCAATCAACATTATTGTTGAAGAAGCCTTTAAACAAGCAAAAGAAAACGCAGGAATTACACCGAAAGATATCACCGCATTTGCTGGAACTGTAGGGCCGGGGCTTGTTGGGTGTTTATTAGTTGGATTGAATGCTGCAAAAACGCTTGCTCTGGTTTATGATAAGCCATTTATCGGAGTTAACCATTTAAACGCTCACCTTTGCGGAAATTATCTTGATACAGACTTAAAGCCTCCGTTCATTGCATTATTAATAAGTGGCGGACATACGCAAATAATTGATGTTCGATCATATTCAGAACAGAACATTGTTGGAGAAACCATTGATGATGCTGTTGGGGAAGCCTATGACAAAGTTGCAAGACTAATTGGTTTACCATACCCTGGAGGTCCAAAATTAGACAAAATGGCTCAAGAAGGAAATCCGAAGGCTTTTGAACTTCCTGAGGCTAAAGTTGATGATTACGATTTCAGTTTCAGCGGATTGAAAACTGCTGTTTTAAGACTTGTAAAATCATTTGACGGGAAAGAACTTCCTGTACAAGATATTTGTGCAAGTTTTCAAGAATGTGTATCTTCAACATTAGTAAAAAAAGTCAAAAAAGCATTACAACAAAGCGGATATAAACAAGTTGTAATCGCAGGAGGTGTTGCTGCTAATTCTGAAATCAGAAAGAAAATGTTTAATCTTTCTAATGAAGGTTATCAAGTTTTTGCCCCTCCAATGAAATATTGTACGGATAATGCTGCGATGGTAGCATCTTGTGCTTATTTTAACACTAATACATTTGATGATATTAATGTCGAAGTATTTTCAAGAGTGAAATAAAAATTTTAAATAAAGAAATGTAAAAAAAACTCTAAATTTGGTTAAATTTAGAGTTTTTTGCGTTTTATAACTTCAGAAAAGCCCCCAAAAACAGAAAGGTAAAATTATGTGGATAAATCCGGCATTAAAAAAATGTTCCAATGTAGTATCTAATTCAATTAAACAAGTTGATAAAATTATTTCTGAAACACAACCCAAGCCGTCCAATTCAGTTTGTGAAAAAATGACACAAATTGATAGAAACATTTTTGATATGTACTTATATGGCAGAGGATTAAAAACAGGAATAACACAAAAAGAAATTAATGAACTATTTAAAAAAGAAGGTAATGATTTTCTAGCATCAGCATACAATTTACTGACTTCAAAAATGAACTTTCCTGAAGAAATAAGACCTGCAATATATTTAAACGTCTGTAATGGGGATAATATAATGCAATATAACTATGCAAATCATTCAATATTTATTGATCCTCAAAAAATAGAAGGACTTTCAAAGGCTCAACTATATGGATTATTACGCCACGAATTACAACACTGTAAACAGAATTATATAGTATTACGAGATGAAAATATAGGACCAATAGCAACAGAAAAATATGCAAGAAGGATAGTTGATACAGAAAGAAACAATATAGAAATTTTGCTTAAAGCACCAATAGAAGAAGTTGAAAAATTAAATATCAATATGCAAGACTATAACAATATTAAAAATCTATATTACAACGACCCTAAAGGATATGAACAAATATTTGAAAATAATTACCAAACCTATAAACAGCAACTTAATAATATAAGAGAACAGGTAATAACTAAATTTGGCACAATAAAAGAAGGTTCTACAGAAAGTAAACAAGCAAAACTTTATTTTGATGATTTTACCAATGATATGACTTACTATAATTCAGATGGGACAGTAAATGAAGCCAAATATCTTAGTAAAATAACAGAACAAGAAGCAATACTTGCAGATAGCATTGCAGAATGCGAAGTAACAGGTCAATGTTTCTTTAAAAAGTCAAAAGATGAAACTCTTGCAGTTATGAAAAATCAAGAATTTATGGACAAAGTAAAACAAGAATCACAAAATGCCGAAAATAATTATAATAATGTTTTAAATAAATAATCAATAAAAATCACCTATTTACAAAACTTAAAACATAGGCAACTATTATTATTATTTATCTTTATAATATTATGGACATATTAAATTATAATCAAAGTTATTATAACAAAGGAAGATTATACACCCCCGCATTTACCTCCAGCAGCCGAGAGGTTTATAATGACAAGGGGCAATTAATTCATAGAAACGACACCAGTATTTTCCGTAGTGACATAGGAGACTGGGACAAATTCACGTACTACATCTACAACAAATTCAAAAATTGTGATAAGCCTAACATATATAGTTTATCCTGTTCTTCAGGAGATGAAGTTTATTCTCTGATTATGAAATTGGTTGATAAATACGGCGAAAAAGAAGCAGAAAAATTCTTTCCGATACACGCCTCTGATTATGATGAAAAAATTATTAATATGGCACAAAAAGGATACTTACCATTATTTGAAGATGATATTGATTTAATAAATAACCACACAAACGGAAAATTTGATGAATACTTTGAAATTTTGCAAGAACCGCCAAAAATCATTACTGATATGGGAATGGAGCAATATGCTGATTATGACCTGATTGTAAAGGTAAAGGACAAATTAAGAAACAAAGTAGAATTTAAAGTTGCAGATGCGACAAAAGAATGCAAATCAGTAAAACCTGACAATTCACTAGTTATGGTCAGAAACTTTTGGCCTTACCTAAAAGATGAAACCTCAAGAATAAATCTTGCAGAAAACTTATACAAAACCATAGGTAAAAACTCTGCCGTTGTAATTGGGAAATTTGATGATACATCAAATGCTTTTGCTTCTATGAATTTAACGGACGCAGGATTTATTTGTAACCCTGATAATTACTGTATTTGGGAAAAGAATTCTATTAAAGATATTGGGAAATATATTTTAGGCTACGGGAAAAAAATATTATAAACGTTTTACCAACATAATTAAATTTGTTTTATTTGCAAAACTTTACTTGACAATCAACCATAAAGATAAGACAATAGAACACTATAAGTAATGGAGGGTTTATGAAAAAGAGAATCTTAGGTCTTATTGTTTGTATCTTAATGGCATCATCCTTTTCCGTTGCAGATGCTCACGGAACTTTTACCTGGTTTGGATTAAGAAAAAACAATACTGAAGTAACCGTCAAAAGTTCGGATTGTAATTCCGGTTTTTGGGGTTGGGCGAGACGTTGTGATTGCGATGATAAGCATAAACACAAACCACCCAAACCAAAACATAAAAAAAAGCACAAGCCTCCAAAGCACAAACAAGATTGCAAACCAGGACATGATTGCAATAGATGGCATTCTTTTAAATGGTGGAAATAAAATTTGCTATCATTACAAAAGCAGTTTATAAAAACTGCTTTTGTAATTTTATAAGAGTTTTATTATTTCAATTTAATCAAACGTTTCAATTTGCCAATAATACTTTTTATATCAATCAAGGGTTTATCAGGAGGGAAAACACATCCTGCATCAAGAAGATAAATTTTACCATCTTTTGCACGCCCGAATTGTTCTGGTTTTATTTTGTCTGAGATTTCGCCATATCTGGAAGAATAATAGACATCTCTTAGGATGTAGCCTTTTTCTTCAATTTGTTTTACCAAATTTTTCAACTCTTCTTGTGTTAAATCATCTTGAGATAACTTATCTTCCAAATAATAATATGTTCTGCACATTCTACCTTGATGAATAATAGGAATATCAAAAAAATCAGGCTTCCTTTTATTATGGAAATGATTTCCATTTGTTATTTTCAAAATTTTCCCATCCTCTGTTTCAAAAGCAAAGGCATACGCACCAAGCCCTATAAGTTTTTTGACTTTTATATCTCTTAGAAAATCACTTGCTGATATATCAAATGCCATTTCTTCAAGCTCATCAGGAGTATGCATCTTATGAAAAAGTGCTTGCGAAACATTTGGATCTGAAGATTTTGCTAGTGCCCAAATTGCCCGATATGGGCTTATTGGAGTTTTAAAAATTACTTCTGCCAATTCATTATGCTTTTTCAAAATTGAAGAACTTATACAATTAAAAAACTCATCTCCGGAAGAGTATAAAGTACTGGTTGTATTTATATTCTTTTCACCACGAAAACTTTGAACTTGCGAGCAGTCTTTATTATAAATATTTATGGGTAAAATTCTCATATTTATTTTAAAACCCCTAAAAATAAAATTTGCTGAAATAAATAAAAACGACCGGTTTTAAACCTATCGCTTTTATTTATATTTATATCAAAACTATATTACTTTTTTAAAGTACCGATTTTGCCTTCTTCTGCTAATTTGGTATAAGCAATAGTTGCAATAGAGGCTTGAGGATCATACTGCGCAATATCAGATTTATATTTATTATCAGGCAAATAATGTTTAAAAGCGTATTTATATTGTTCATACGGAGAACCATTTACCCTTTCTAACATATCACGAGCAGCATTTGTAACAGTACCGTTAGCATCTGTTGCCGGAATTACTACATCAAATTTATCCTTCATAATATCAACAGGAACAGCAAGGGAACCTTCTTTTCCCATAAGTGCTTCTCTTGCATCTTTTGCAAAAGCGTGTTCGCCGCCTCCAAACACGCCTAATGGCATATCTTTTCCTACCATTTTGCTATAAACATTAGCATAATCTTCAATTTGCCCAATATTTCTTGTCAAAACACTTGGGAATGGAAAATCTGCCAAAATAAATCCATCAGGGAACTCTTCACAAGGAGGCATTTCTTTTCCGCGTAAATATTGAGTATATTCTGTAGGTGTTGTTGCAAAACCCTTTAATCCTTGTTTTTCAACAATATTTCTTGCGGCTCTATCTACACCGCAATCACTATGAGCAAATGCAAAACCTATATCTTTTGGGTTGGCTCCACACTCTTTTAAATAAGCAAATATCGGGCTGTAAAAATCTTCTATTCCTTGTTCATACTGGGCTGACAATTCTTTTTTAGACAATGAGCAGCCTCCTCGAACCTGTTCTGGTTTAATATTTGAATTTCCAACTGCCCCCATTGTTAATGCCGGTTTCTTACCATAAGCAGCCTTCCACAAACCTTCTGTTGTTAATTCAGCAGGTTTATCAGCCCAATCCAGCATCTTAAAGCCAGGAACATTTGGAAATACTATTGGTTTTGACCAACCTTCTGCCATAACGGCTGTACCTAATGAAGTCTGTTTTATTGCCGCTTGATTTGGGATAAATTTCTTTATAATATCTACACCTTTTGAAAAATTACCATTCGCCATTTCTGCAAACATTTCATCCAAGGCTTTTGCAAATTCAGGATTAGATAAATTATTATTTTTGGAAATTGTATCTATTAAAACTTGCCTTTGCGTAAATCCGATATTCTTTGCATTCGCTGCTCCTTTTTTTACTTTTGCAACAGAATTTACCAACCGATTAAATAATGTGGGGTCTACTTTAATCATACGTTATCAACCTTTCTACATCTTTATAAATAAGTCCAACAAAAATATTAAAACAACTTTTCCAAAAATTTGAACAGTTACACCTGAAATATTAAGATTTATGTCGTAATTTATTATAAAAATACAGACAAAAATATTTTTTACAAGTTTTTATATCACTATGAAAATTTCTTACAATAAAAATCAACAGAATTTCAAAGGTATTCTGTATTGCCAATTGGGAAATCACAAAACAAAAGGCTTGTTTTGCTGCTCCCATGGAGATGCTAAGTTCGTAAAATACATAAACAAATTAGCAAAAAATGGAATTGAAAATAATATTTCTATAGATTTTGACAATAATGGTTTAAAGAAGATTTTAATTAATACCCAAAATTTCCCAAACATAAATTGGTTTGAAAAAATATTTTTCAATTTGGAAAAATTACAAAAGAAAACTCTAAAAAAAATAAAACATAATAAAATGCAATCCTATACCTACAAACTTAACGAATTAGAATTTTATACTTTATCAGATGATTATTGGTTTATCTCAAAAAAACAACTCAAAAACTTCATTCAAATTATAAAAAACATAACACCCCAGGAAAAACAACAGTTTGTAGATGATTTTTTCAACTATAAACCCCTAAGAAGAAAGACTAATAAATAAGTTTTGGAGTTTGCCATAATTAATAGATAAATATATATAGAAATTAGAAAAACCAAAAAGTTTTAGGCGGAATTTCGTATACATTTGGAAGATCTCTGACCCTTCTAAATCCTGCCTTCATCAAATAATCTCCCGCACCTACTGCATTGTCAAAATCACCAATAACAACAACACAATTATCCTTTAAAGTTTTGCCAAGCATATTGGCAAGGTTTTCACATTCCACACGAGATTTTAAATATGGCCACATATTTCTGCAAAAAACAACCGTATTTTTAGGCGGAATACTTACAATATCATAATTTATGTCTGTTACCGAATAATTTATACAATCTGATAAAGATTCCCCAGTGTTATAAACAGCACCTGTTGAATCGTCTAATTTGCTAAAATATTTTTTAAAATTGCCTCTTGTAAACTTATCTATAGCACAATAATCCTCATGAGGAATAGATTTGATAGGATTTTTCGCAATTGAAATCATCTCAGGATCAATATCTCTTGCCTCTATAGGAAAATATTTATTACAACTTTTGTAGTATTGCTCCTTCAATAACAAGGCTAAAGACATTGGCTCCGCACCATTAGAACACCCATAACTAAAAACATTTACCTTATCCACATTCCTGTATTTATTTTTCAAATAGCACCCGAATAAATCCCAATCTAAATCAAATCTGAAAAATTGAGTATCATTTCGATATAATAATTTGCCCCTATCATCATAAACAGACCTTTTGTAACCATAAAAAAAGGGGTTATAGTTATTATAACTAGGGTGCATATAAGGTGTTATTTTCATATCCGATATAAAATCCGTAAATTTTATTTTTTGCTATTAATTATATAAAGAAGGAGTAAAAGGTAAAAAATTCTGACTTCATATAATAAAAAACCTAACGGAAACATAGGTAATTTGAAACATCAAATGCTGTATTTCAATAAGACTACACCATCTAGATATATTAACAATCTATATAAAATTTAATAATACAAAATAAAATAATAGCGCTAAAACTAAAAAAGAAGGTGACTTTGCACCTTCTATGAAAATGGTTGCGGGAGCTGGAAAAGTATGTATATGGAAACCTAATGACCAGAAAAGAAAACTATCTTCAGAAGTAATAATTGCATGGGTGCAACAAAAAAGGGAGTTTACTAGAGGTTTAATGGAAAAATCTTTGGGTTTAACTCTTGGACAAACTGAATGGTGGATTAAAGAATTACGTAAAAAAGGACTTATAAAAAGAACTAGAAAAGTAGAATATAAATTTGGGAAAGGACAACGCCAAGTTATATACAAATATTCCAATAAAACATACCCCCTATATTATTTTTAAGATAACTAATGATAAAATATATATCTTGGTTAAATAAAGAATATAAATACAATTACCACTAATAACAATTGACTTATTACAATTTATATGCAATAATTGCAAATAATATGCAAAAAATAAAGGAAGATGTTAATGTTATATAAATTAAAAGTAAAAAATTTTTATAGCATAGGAGAAACACAAGAGTTCGATTTTACTACATCAAAACAAATAGATAATAGTGTAGCAAAAACAAGCTTTGGTTATGTTAATAAAATTAGTTGTATTGTAGGGAATAATGCTTCGGGGAAGTCTAACATGTTAAAAGCTATTGCTTTTTTTAAATGGTTAGCTGTCGACTCTTTTTCAAAAGTTAAAATTAATGAGAAAATTCCATTTAAACCACATTGTCTATTAAAAGATCAACCTTCAGAAATGGAAATGATTTTTAGTGGAGAAAAAAATCTATTTAAGCTTCGTTTTGAATTTAATAGAGATTATATAATAAAAGAGACTTTAAGCTATAAAGATTTGAAAATGCCAAAGTTTAAAACACTATATACCTCTACGCGTAATAATGAAAATTCATTCAGAACAAGATATTTTGCACCAATGCAAGCAATAGGAACTGTAGAAAGAAGTCGTTTAATTGATAAAAAAAATAGTTCTCTATTTTCATACTTAGTAACTACAGGCTCTTTAGCTGCATTAGGGTTGAAGGACCTATTTAAAAATTTTTACTCAAATCTTACAGAACAAGGGGGAATAAATCCTCCTGCAATATTTGATTGTTTTGAAATATCTGAAACTATTGAATCAAATGAAGATTTAAAACAAAAAATATTAAACACTGTTAAATCTTTTGATATAGGCATTACGGATATATCTAAAACAGTAAAAAGTAAATGGGCAATTAGTGATACTAATAATAATACAATTTTTGATAGAGAATTAATAAATTTTGTACATGGTAAAAATGATAAAAGCTTTGTTGTACCTTTATTATATGAATCTGAAGGTACTATAAAAAGTATCTCTTTATTAATTTCTATTTTGAATTTAATTAAAGAAGGTGGATTATTTATTGTTGATGAAATTGAAATGAGTAAACACCCATCTATTGTAAAACAATTGATTGCTGAATTTGAATGGAAAACAAAAGATAATCCAGATGTTCAACTAATATTTACAACACATCAACCCGTTTTACTAGAGGAAAGAAATAAAAGTCAAATATTCCTAGTTGAAAAAACAGATACAATAAATTCCGAAATATACAGATTAGATGATATAAGTGGAGTTCGAACATCCGAAAATTTTGCACTAAAATATCTATCAGGACGTTATGGTGCTGTACCAAGAGGGGTAATATCTATTGGCTAAGAAGAAAAGAAGAAGAACAGTTCAACATATTGTATATATATCATGCGAAGGTATCAGAGAATATAATTTATTTTCTTACTTTAAAGAAATATTTGAGTATGAACTAACTGAAAATCATATAAAATTAGAACTTGGAGATAAAAGAAAACTTAATTCTTATGGAGGTACTCCTGAGAGTAGAATAGAAAAGGCATTACAAAAAATGTATTACGATACTGTGATTGCTTGGTTAGATAATGATGTACAAATCAATGATTATACTAAATTGCAATCACTAAAGTATATTTGGGGATTAAATAAAATTCCTCAAAATATATCATTAACTGATTTAAAAAAGTTAAATAAAAAAAATAAAAATCCAATCATCATATTATCAGAACCTCTTAGTATTGAAAATATTATTATTCAACTATTATCCAAAAGAACGCCTGAAATTAACCCCAAAAAAACTATCAAGGAAAATGTTAATATATTAAAGGATGCATTAGCTGGGATTTATGGTTTCAATAATGCAGAAAAAGAAAAAGACTTTTATTATAAAAATTTATCCAAAAAGGCAATACTTGAGAGAAGCAAGAATATACCTGCATTAAAAGAACTTTTCCAAATTTTAAAACTATATAAATAAACAACAGCTTACTTTACTCACAAACGATAAGAACCTGTCTTTCTTCCATATTTATCATAACTTGTTACTGTCCCATTTGAATTAGACTTGTAACTGCCAGTTTTACGCCCATATTTATCATATGAATTATAACCAGTAGAAGTCTTTTTATAGCTCCCTGTTTTCTGTCCATATTTATTATAAGCATTATAACCTGAATTAGTTTGTTTGTAATACCCTTGTTTTTGCCCGTATTTATTATAATATACAGTATTCTGAGCAAAAGCCAAATTAGAGCCAATAAATATCAAACTTATAATCATTAAATATTTTTTCATACACACCTCTACTATTCTGATAACGAACACTTAAAAACAATGTTCATTTATTATCTTTAAAATAACTTGCCTTCTATCTTACCATTTGTAAGCTTGCTATATTCCAAGATTTCCTTTAATGAAGCTCCCAAATTTTTCATAGAATAAAATGTTGTATCATCTAATAATGAATAATGCCATAAGCTATTCATTCTATTTTCTGGAGTTAACTCATTTATTTTATTGCACCATTCAAGTGCACTTTTTTGTTTTTGCTTAACATTATTCTGTTCAACATCTTTTTCAGATTTCGTTTCAACTAAATATATATTATTACCAATTTTGACAATAAAATCAGGGTAATATGATGATAATAAACCATCAGTTCTGATATATTTTAAATGTGCAAAAGTATGATAATTCTCATTGATTTTAAGTAACTTTTCAACTTGTGCATCATTATCAGCATATAATAAGAAATCTTTTTCAAACCCACCTTTATTGGAAGGATAAGCCGTTTTGGTATATATAGATTTACGAATATCTAGCGCAAAATTTTCTCTCATTTTTAAAGTCTGAACATCTGAAAAATATCGCTTAATAATATGTGCATCCTGAATTTTAACAGAAGTTTGCATATTATAAATTAAATTGCTAATCTGCCTTAATATATGTTCTAAAATTCCAAATTTTGAAATCATTAGTACTCGCCAATTATTCCCTTCTAAGGGATTAAAAGGCTCACCAAAAAGAGTTTTTCTAATATATTCATCAATAATTTTAACTATATAAGATTGGTTTACCTGCATTAATGGATATTCTGAATGACCAGCAATTCTTGCAAGTTTTGTTGTAACAGCAATTAGCATTCTTGATAAAAATTCATTATAACTATTCGCATTGAACAAATCACTAGTTACCTTGTAATCTCCAAATCTGGTTTTATCAATCATTTCTTCAGAATAAAAGGTCTCTCCATCATAATCTTTAACCATATTTTGTAATTGAGATAAAGCCCATGGTAAACGTTGTAACTTTCCAAGTTCAATATCTTCAATAGTTAAAATTTCTTCTTTTTCTGACAATATTGTAGGAATATAAAAATCATATTTTTGATAATCTTCCTTTAAACCTACAGTTATAATATCACCTAAGATATTTCCCCTTTCAGGCATTTCTTTTTCATCTACAACCAACCCAGCTTCTAAATCATCGTAAAACTGAATAAATGCAGGATGTTCAATTATACTAAGTATATCAAGATAATTATTTGGACTTTGCTTTTCTACAAACATCTTATATCTATTTTCAGCTTTTATATCTTGATAATCTTTTTCCCTCCACATTAATCTTAAACCACGTCCTACCGTTTGTTCTAATAATATGAAAGATTGCGCAGAGCGTAAAGGTACAACTACACATATATTACTAACATCAAACCCTTCTCTTAACATCAATACAGAAACTATTACTTTGGGATTGGAATGTTTATCAACATTGAATAATCGTTGTTTAATTTTACCCCATTCTTTTGCCCCAACTTCACCCTGTTTATCTGTATCAATTTGCATTATCTCATCATCAGATAAACCCTCTTGCCTTAAAAAATCACAAACAAAAGGTGACACTTTTGTATTTTCACACATGATAAGCATTTTTGGATATTTGTTTTCATTCTCTTTTGTAAATTCTTCTTCTAATAATTTTAATTTACTCAAACCTGCCCTAATCATTATGCGCTGACCTTCAGATAAAGCAATAATGTTATTCCCATCCTTAACAGATTTAAAATCTAACTCATCATTTTCTAATGACGCAAATTCTCTACGCTTATCAATTGTTATAGTTTTTACCAAACCATCTTTTATCGCTTCTTTTAACGCAAAATCAACAATAATATGAGGGAAATAATGTTTAGTCCTTTTTTGTCCTGAACCTGTAATATCATATGGAGTAGCTGAAAAATCAATTTGAATAAAATTTCGACCTTTACCTTTTGAGATATAATTCAAGGATTTTTGCCATTCAACTTCAGAAACAATACCATTCTGTTTATTTTCATGTATATGGTGCGCTTCATCATTAAAAACACATATATTATCTAAAGATTGTAAATATTCTAATTCTCCACCCTTTAAAAATCTATTATCAATTGTATTTAAATCGTGTCCAGCCGTAGTTCCTGGAGTTATAGGCAATAAATCCTTAATTATTTTACTTGTATCTTGAAACGGTGAAATTTCTGAATTTTCTGACTCTTCAACACCCGCAAGTAAATGCCAATTTGTTATAGCTATAATCCCATCTCCAGTAATTTTCTTTGCAATTTCTTCTTTTTGAACAACATTATTCTGGATAAAACTAAATAAGGCGTTTCTATATTTTTCAGGAACAAATAATTTTTCATTTTTCTTTATATCAGAAGTTTCAAAATTACGTTTACCATCTTCTTGTTCTTTCCCTAAAAAAGCATCTAATAATCTTTCATAAACAATCAACCCTGGTGCTACTAATAAAAAGTTTTTAGTAAATTTAACTTCATTATCAATTTCTTTATATTTAGCATTTAAATATTGCCATATTAGTAAAGCATTTAATACAAAAGTTTTACCAGTAGCCGTTGCCATTTTTATACAATATTTAGGATGATTATATTTTTCATCATTGATATAATTAAATATCTCAGGAGTTAATAAATCTTGACTTGCCTGCTGATACATTGATAATATTGAATCAGCCTTTAAAATTTCATGGCAATAAATAGCATTTAAAATTGCTTGCTTTTGTCCTCTATGAAAATTTATTTCTCTTGAATCACAAAATACAGGATTGAACCAATATCTCAATAAATCTTGCGTTATAGGAGTAACTTTAGAAAAAAAAGTTCCAGCTTCCCATTCTTGATTTACAATATTTGTTAATTGTTTTGCAAAATATAAAGGGATATCTTTAGTCCCTGTATTCAATAATGTTGGCATTTATTATAACTCCTTCACTATAACACTTTCAAAGCCAAATACATCAACGGCTTTAACACAAATTTTCCTATTATCTCTTTGAGGAACTTGAAGTTTTGCTTTTCTAATAACTCTCAATGGATCATCATCATTATGAGTATTTTCTCTATAATCCTGCCATTTACTTCTGAAAGTTTCTCCATCATAATCTGGATCGATACTCCAATATTCTATTAAAGCTAGAGGATCATCAGCAATTATAGATTGTAACTGATCTTTGTATTTATCATCCAATGGTAAAGCATTAGGAGATAATAAAACATAATTATCTAATTCAATTTCAATTTCTTCAATATCACAAGAATATGTATTTACTATCGGTTCTTTAATTGTCAAATATTGTAATGATGAAAATTTTATTTTATTTGAATCAATAAGTTTTTTATAATTACCTTTTGATTTAAGTTTATCCATTAAATCCGGTGGAATAACTAAAACTTCAACCTGAGAATTATCAATATTTTTCAATATATTTGCAATATCAAAAGTAAAATTCCAACCTAAGATAATAACTTTATTCCAACCTCCCATAAAACTTTCTTTTAATTCTTGAGCTTTTTTTATTGTAGACAGACCAGTCATTTTATTTGGACTATCTACATATACAAGAGTTCTTGAACCTTTAATTTGGCCTAAATTCTTAGGTGCATTTTCATCAAAAAATGGAGTTGCACCAAATAAATTTAATACTACTTGTGACAAATCACCAACCCTTTTAAATTCTTTTGTTGAAGCAAAGACTTCTTTTTGATAATCACCTACAGCTTGATATAAGAATGGTTTTGCCTCCTGATCAATAAGACGTTTGCGCATAATCATATTGGCAGGTTTTCCAAAATCAGACATAATCCAACGTCTACCTAATTTTTCTGCAACGGCTCCAGTTGTTCCAGAACCTGCAAAGAAATCTGCAACTATTGAATTTTCTGAAGTTACAGAAAAAATAATTCTCTTTAATAATTCCTCAGGTTTTTGAGTAGCATAACCCAAACGTTCTGGAGAATTTCGAAAAATTTTGCCAATTTCCCAAACATCTTTCATTTCTGTCATTCGATATAAGCCGTATGCATCTTGCTCTATACCCAATTCTTTAGCTCGAGGTTGATCTGGATTAAAAAAATCTCCTCTAATATAAGTTTTTGCTTTTTGACTATTCCATTTCACAAGAGATTTATTCTTAGCATATAAATGAATCGTATCATGCTTTTTGGCAAACCCACATTTTTCAGGAATACCTCCTGTATTATATAACCAGATTACCTCATTTATATAATTTTCTTTCCCGAATATTTCATCAAGTATTAGTTTTAAACTATGCCCAATATGGTAATCTACATGTACATATATAGCCCCATTATCAGATAATAATTCTTTCATTAAATATAAGCGTGGATACATATACTTTAAATAACTTACAGTTCCTTCTTTCCAAGTATCAGAATATGCAAATTGCTCTAGGACATTAGGTTTTTGTTCTATATTGCAATCGGGTAATGTTATTTTTGTTCGATAATCAGCTTTACTATCGTAAGGTGGATCAATATAAATTAAATCAATCATACCCCTCATTGATGGCATACCAGTTTGTTCATCTCCGTTTAATAAAGCCTGCATCACAAGTAAATTATCACCGTAAATAAGCCTATTAAACCAATTTTGACCATCTATATCTTGATATTTACTTTTAAACAAATTTTCTTCTTTTTTTACAGGCAAAACATACTCATTTGTTTGTAATGTTATTTTATTAGAGCTATCTAAACGCTCCATAATTCTTTCAACTTCTTTTTTACCTTCTGCAACAATCTTTGGTAATTGTTCAATCAAACTTTCAGCCATAACGTAACCCTTTTAATATAAAAAACTACTATGTCGTAATACTTTTTGTCATTATTCATGTCATGACTCAATACAAAAGTCAACATTTGTATTGACTAATAATGTGTTTAAAACTCAAAAAACAAGCTATCCTATTATTATGAAAACTGAATTAAGTAATAAACTTGGACTACGGATAAAAGAATTAAGACTTGCACGAAACATAAAACAATGTGTAATGGCTGATATGTTAGACATGGAACGATCTAATTTCACAAGAATTGAAAGTGGAAAACAAAGACCAACTGATGAAAACTTAGAAAAAATTGCCAAAATTCTTGGAGTTGAAATATTTGAATTGTTTCAAATTGAGCATATCAAAAGCAAAGAAGAACTTATTGAATTGATAACAAATATATTACCTTCTCTTAGTGACAAAGAATTACAATTTTGCTATAAATCACTTATCAATTTAAAACAACTATAAACTTTTACAATAGAAGAAAATACCTTTAATAAACTTTGCCAAAATTTTCTCCAATTCACAACACAGGCTTTATTTTTAGTGCAAAAATAAAAAAACAAATTTAGCCCTTATGAGACAAGGCTTCCAGACACTAAAAATTTTTAGCTACTTTAAAAGGGCACTTAAATCAATTTTAGGTATAAACATAAGGAATGACCATGAAATTCAAAAAATTTAATAAAAAAATCAAAATTAAGTTAAACAGCCTATTAAGACTATGCTTTCACCACAATGTTGATTTTTCTGAATTTGATGATGAAACTCCAGAAGATTTACTTGATAACTATTTTGATGACAATTTCTTCACTGAACTGATAGATGATTTATGCAACACTAACCCAAGAGATTTTTTAATACCATACCTAAAAAAAATAACAAAATTATTATTTTCATTAAGTGATGAAGATATAAAAAGGCTAACAAAAAAAGATTATGAAAAACTATATAATTATAGAACTATTAACTATGAAAAGCCTATAACTTATAAATTTTTTAAAACAGTATTATTAGACACATTACCACTATTAAAACCCACATTACTATTTGGAGAATTACTAATATACACTAATGAAATAAAAGAAGCTTTTCAAATCCCTGTTTCACTATATGCAACATTTGATACAAAAGAATTTCTTGGTCACTATTTAGCATTATATTTTTCAGATACGTTAGATTATGGCACAAAGCACGAACTATTAGCCTTTTTTAGAGATAATCCACAATACTATAAACTTTGGGGAAAATCACCTGAATTGCTAAACAATTATTGGTTTTGGATTTTTATGTATGATTCACTTGAAATTTTCTTTAAAGACCAATTAAAAAATATCTCAAACGCAGCGAAAATATTTGCGTGGAAATCCTTTAAAGCAGGTGAAAACAAAGCAAATTTATACTTTGAAGATGAGGAATATAAAAAAGAGCTAGAAAAGAATAGAAACACCCAATTAGCTCAAATTAAAAGTGTACACAATGCTTATTCTTCAGATGAATATATAATAATTTACCAAGCTAAAAAAGCTTATAAAACAATTCAAAATATGTACAAATTTGCTAAATTCATAACAAAAAGTCTTAGTCAAAGTTTAAATTACAAAGTTTCAAAAAACAATCTTGAGAAATTAGCACTTGATGAAGAATATAATATGTTTCTGCATAGTTTTAACTTAATGTATGATTGTGATCATAATTGTAGTGAATGTGAATATATGAATGCGCAACACTGCACCAATATAAATCAAAAAGAGAGCTTTAATAAATTTAAAGATTTTGCAGACAATTATCTTACAATTATATATAATACATTATTTTCTCAAACATCTACACTTGAAAAAATCTATCAAAACTTAGAAAAAACGTCAAAACAAGAATTTGCACTATCTATTATAAGAAATATTTACCCGTTTTTTGAAAATAAAACAAATAAAACTATTACTAATATTTTCTCAAACTTTGATAAAATCAATAATGAAGAGGAATACTTTAAAACATACAAGACAGCATTTTATGATAAAGACGCTGAAATCACGCAAAAAACAGAAATTTTAGTTAGAGCATTAAATACAATTCCTAATAGCATAGAAATGTTTTTCAAAAATCCATCACAAGAAAAAAGAGTCTTTATAATGATGAATATCAAACAAATTGAAATGCTTTTATAAAAAATCCCGAGCAAACATTCGCCAAGGATTTTACCGATACATTCCTAAAAAATGGTTTACTCATAATGTCAAAACGAAAAGGAGACATTATGAAAAACCGTTTAACTTTATTGTATAAAAATTTCATTAGAGAAAAAATATCAAACAAATATTTAATACACAAAAAACATTATTTAGTACTTGGAGATGGATTTATAAACGGATACTATTTAGCAATCATTTCAAGTAATAACGAATATATCAATCTTCAAAACTATTACTTAATAATTGAAAATTGTAAAACACCCAAAATCATAGAATTAAAACAAACAGAACTAGCATCTCAATATGTCAAACTGGATAAACCTTATTTATTAAAAAACATGCCAGCTAACATACTATATTATTTAGCAAAACAAGGGTTATGCACCACAATAAACAATGCAATAAAAAAAGAATCTAACCCTTACTTACTACATAGATTAGTTATGTGTTTATATCACAATATAATTAGCCTTACAGTACATCACAACAACAAAAACCCACAAGTTAATCATATAAATAATTTAACTCCTCTAGAAGACACATTACATAAACGATTAGATAGAATTGAAAACTCCGAGAAATACACAGATAAAACAAATTTTTATAATCAAAAATTTAAAACTAAATATTTTAAACCTTCAAAAAATACTCTAGCAAATAGAGATAAAAATATTTTAACAATATTACACAAACTATATTTAAAACTTCCTGTTAAAAATATAATTTGCTCTAAGTATAAACAAACTAAAGTATATGAAATCAAACGCCATTACTTTTACTTAGTTGAATTTATAAATTATATGAAAAGCCTTATAGATAAAGAGTCTGCACCATTATACGAAAAACATCATAAAAACTGGAAACATATATTAGACTTCGAAATGTGCAATACGGAGAAACTCCTTATAAATAAAGAATTTAAGCAACTATTTAAAGACATATTTATTTATAAAGAAAAAATGACGTAAAGCCAAATAAAAACACTATTAGATAGGTATATTAGATAGGTAATAGAAAGAGATTTAAAATAATGAAAAAAAATGATATAAAACTAAATATTATATATCAAGAATGTGAAGAACATAAACCTGAAGTATATATTAAATTTATAAAACATTTATTTAGTATTGTAAAAGAACAAGAAAGCATAAACAAGGAAAGTTCATGCCAGTAGTACAATAAGTTATAATAATAGAAATGGAGATAATAATGTATAAAGCAATTGGTCATTGTAGAGTTTCAAAAGGTGATAAAGAAGAAATTAAAAACTCCTTAGACAGTCAAAAGAATGAAATAACAAAATTAGCTATATCACTAGGTTTACAAGAATGTGAAATAAAATGGTATATAGAGGAAGAGGCAAGATCATCTTATTCTTTACGTTCAGATTGGAGTACATTTGAAAAAGCTATAAATGAAGCTTGTACAACACCTTCTATTAAATATTTCTTAGACTATAGCCAAGATCGTTTTTGTAGAAGTAGAAATCAATCTCAAAAGTATAAAGCACAATTAAAACGAGCTAATGTAAAAGTAAAATTTGTTACAGGAAATGTTGACAATCCTAATAGTACTGAAGGTTTTATCTTAGAGTGTACCAATGAAATGCTTGCAGAATTATATTCAAGAATAGTTGGAAAAAACACTTTAAGAGGTTGTAAACAAAATGCTATAACAAGAGATCTTGAAACAGGATATGCATATAAAAATGGAGGTTCAACACCATTCTGGTTAAAGTCCAAAAAGATAATAATTGGTCATAACAAATATGATGAACCTATAAAAAAAGTTATTTGGGTTGAAAATGATGAAGTTTTCACAACTACACTAAATGGTAAAACTGTTAGTAAAACAATGTGGGAATGGGCTAGATATTATTTTATAGAACTCAGATTAAATCAAAAACTAGGTATAGATAAGGCTAGAGATGTTTTAAACGAACTTGGTATTCCAGCTCCAAGAGGTACACAATGGGCTACAACCTGCTTATATAGTGCAGAAAGAAATGTATCTTTAATTGGTACTGGCATGTACAATAAAAGACAATTTGGAGAAAATGCTGGTGGAAGAATTAAAGATAAAAAAGAATGGATAATTATAGAAAATGCACATCCAGCATTATTAACTCCAGAAGAATTTAAAGGATTAGAAATCCTAAGACAAAATAAATTAAAACGTTCTGGTTCAATAACAAAATTTCAATCTAATAACACTCATTTACTAATCGGTTATCCTGAGAAATTTACTTGCGCTTGTTGTGGTCACAAAATTATATCTTCAGGAAATGTATACACTTGTGGTAAATATAATACAAATGGTAAAAAAGGATATGGTGCTTCTTATTTTTCAGTTAATTGTGAATGGTTAGAAAACAAAATTCTACAAGAAATATTAAAAATGTTCACTGATAGTGAAATAGAAAAAGCTTATTTTGAATTTGTAAAATTATATAAAAATAATAATGATAATAAAAAAGAAATAAAAAACCTTGAATGTGCAATAAATAAAAAGACTAAAGAACAAAATAATTTACTAAACACATTAACTAGCATGAGTGAAACAAATCAATTCACTATTAAACTAATAACTGATAAATTAAATACAATATCAGAAGAATTAGAAAATCTAAAAAATGAATATGCAAAATACAATCAGAATAAAGAAATAAAAATTCCAAGCTATAATTCTTTCAAACAAGCTATATATAAGAGTAAAATGTTGTTAACCCGTAGTAATAGTTCAGAAAATAAAGAAATTATATGGGAATTTGTAAACTCTATAAAGCTTGATCCGATTAAAAGAGAGGTGCATATATCTTTTAACTCTAAACCTTTTGGGATATTTTTTAACAAACTCAATAGCTCTAAAACTAAAAAAGAAGGTGACTTTGCACCTTCCATGAAAATGGTTGCGGGAGCTGGATTTGAACCAACGACCTTCGGGTTATGAGCCCGACGAGCTACCAGACTGCTCCATCCCGCGATATTATCGCTCACACCATATTATTATACGCTAAAAATCAAAAAGCAACCCCTTTATTTTTGGAAAATTTATTCCACTTAAATTTTCTTCTATATCGCTTATCAACTATCCTGATCTATTTACTCAAGTTCGTTTCTTCGACTTTTGTAATTTAAAAATATTTGAATTCACTAAAAAAGGAGGCTTATTGCCTCCTGCTTTTAAAATGGTACCCCCAAGCGAATTCGAATCGCTGTCTACACCGTGAAAGGGTGTTGTCCTAGGCCTCTAGACGATGGGGGCTTGAACTTTCGTTACGAGTTTTATTCTAGAATGAACAAAATTAAATGTCAACCTTTTATTTTAATTTCTCTATTCCGTTGATTATTTCCCGTATTTCGGCTGATATATCGCTTTCTTGGGCTATATTACTACGTACCATCTGGGCAAATTCTACCTTTTTAAATTCATGCATGCCTCGGGTTTTAAATATTTCTTCCAATATTTTTACCCTTGGTTCTGCCGGTTTCAGCATTTCTTGTTCGACCATTGATATATTGTTTAACTCATATTCCAATGTCCTTTTCACCAAGTCCATTGGCAACAAATCCTCAAATTCTCCACATGATAACAAGTGAATGCTATCTTGCGGTCTTAACTTATAGTTTATATATTCCTGATTTTGTTTAGCATCTTTGTCCAACAAGACAAAAATAGGAATTTTTAACTTTTCCACCAATGAATAATATAGTTTTACTACTTGATTTTTCCCACCGGCTGAAAGTATATATACCCCATTTTTATCAAAATCATAATCACATCTTCTCGCAAATTCAGGTAGCAATGTTTCTTCTGTTGCACCTTCCACTATTACTACTTTTTCTATCGGATATTTTATTAGGTGGCTTTGGCGAAAACTCTTTATATCTTCAACATACTTTTGCGCCTTTAGCCATTGCAAATTCTTAGGGGCATCTTCTGTTATCAAATTTACAAATCCATCATAGTTTATTTTGTTTTTCAACAAAATTTCTGTATTTTCATCTATTTTAAATATTGTGTTTTCATATTCATAAATTTTATTATTTATTGTATAGTTATCAGTCTGTTCAATTCCGTATGATTTTAAGGAGGAATTAATTATTTCTTCAACAACTCTTGTTATCTCATGGTAATCTATTCTCTCCATTTCTGATTTCTTTAATTTAGGGATTATCAAATTTGAAGCCAAAATATCAGAAAATACTCTCATATATTTTACTTCCGGCTCCTTGAACCTTGTTAATCTATCAATGGAAATTATCAATTGATCTTTTGATAATGGTTTTATTTTTGTAATTTTCAATTACTTCCTCTTTAATATTTGTTTACACAAGTAGCAATTTTTCTTTATTTCAGTTTTTATAATATATGTGGAGTTATTATGGTAGAAAAAATAGGTTTCTTTACTCAACAGTATAATTATAACACAATTCAAAATACTGAACGTAAAAAACAAGTTCAGAATATTGGAAATAGTGAACATGCTGTACCATCTTTTACTGCACAAGCAAAAAAAGATGTTCAATTTAATTCTGCAGCAACTCCACCTCAAAACATAAACCTAAGAACTTCATTAACCACAAAAGAAGAGAAAGAAAAATATACCGAAGTTTCTGCTAATCTTAGCAAATCCGGGAAAAAGATTATTAATACTCTTTTAAAAAACGGAATTCTATTAAATAACAATTCCAATGATAAGAGTTCTGTACTTGACAATTTATACAAAATTATAAAAGAGCCACGAGCAGAAGGGCTTAATGCTAAATCAATACTTAACGATACATTAACGACAATAGCATATCCTTATTTAATAACACAACAATTCGGAGATATTCCGGAAGAATATAAGGATACGGTTATAAAAGCAAACAATGCCGACAAGACAAACCTAATTGATATTTACCAAGGCGCATTAGATGTTAATGTAGAACACTCAGGAACTTGTGTAGCTGCCAGCACCGAATTCAAATTAGCAAACCAAATGCCTGCAGAATTTGCAAGATTTGCCCAAGAAGTGAGTTCTCCACAATTATCTGTTGAAAAAACAATAAAAATGAACAATTTGGCAGATGATACCCTAAGTTCAATTTGGTTACTAAATTCGTTTGAAATTCCGTGGGAAACCACTGATCTAAATACTGCAAAATTAAAATTTGCACCTGATAAAAACGCAATAATCAGAGCAAGAATTCAAACAACTCACAAAGATCCGGCAGAAAGAACCCCTCTGGATGTTTTAATGCAATCAACCTTTATGCAAATAGGTTCTCAACAGTCTTATAACTCTTTAACAGATAAAAGGACAGGCAAATTTAACCAAAATGATAAAGGCTTAATTGAATTTGAAAAGACATTCACTGAATCAGTAGTATTTGACAAGAATATATTATCCGTAACCTATCAAACCGTAGATGAAAATGCAAGATTGATAGGATATGAAACAGATTTAGCCACAATGAAAAAACATTTAATAACGGCACTAAATGAAGGTGAAGACGTAATTATAGGTTACACCCAAACTGACAATAATAATATCATCGTTAATGGGCATGAAATAACTATAGTTGGCTACAGAACAGGCGAAAACGGAAAAACGATATTCATTTGTAACGATACAGATGATAATATCTACAAACCGATAGAATATTCAGAAGATTATATTCTTCCGAAAATTCACCACGCGGCCCTGCCAAAACATATTGTTGAAAATGATATGAATATTGTACCAAATTGGATTGAAGGACTTAGTATGTATAAGCAAATGAAAAATGCCGCATAAAAGAATATTACAATAATTTAATAAAGCAACAAAAAAGAGCAACTTTTATTTTTACGGGTTTTAATAAAGATGAAAGAAAAGGTAGATAAATGATAAATTCACCAAATATAAATCCATATTTTAAGCCATATCAGGCAAAACCAATTCAAAATACTAAAGCCATGCCTGACAAAACTTATCAAACAGCCCCAGCAGATGAACAAACCAAAACAAATACTCTGCAAACTACAGAACCAAAACTTACACATACCAGTTGGTTATATGTAAATGATGTTCACGGCAAAATGACAAATATGGAAAGAATTCATAATATATCGCAAGAATTTGACAGAATTCCTGCTCAAGTTTATAGTGCAAATTTCTTCACAAATACAACCCAACCGATACATAAATTCAAAGTTGCTTCAGGAGATATAATTCTTGGTGCAAATTATCTTCACAACAAAGTTGCAAGCAAATTCATGGACTGGACAGGATTTCTGGCTTCTACAATAGGTAATCACGAACTTGATGTAGCAAAACCTGATGACTTGGCAAAATTAATAGATGATTCAAAATGCAAAATGCTATCAATAAACCTTGATGTTGAAGAAAATTCCCCTCTAAAATCAAGAATTCAAAAATCTATGGTTGTAAATTATGGAGATGCAAAAGTTGGACTTATAGGAATTTCCCCATCAGATATGTTCGATAGGGTTAAAAAGAATGATACTTTAAGTAAATTTTCAATTAAAGATATTGATACAACTATAAAATTACTAAAAGATGAAGTAAAGAATTTACAAGACCAAGGAATAAATATTATTGTAGTTTTATCTCATAGCGGGAACAAAAATGATAAACGTATAGCAAAAGAAGTAGAAGGTGTTGACATTATATTTGGTGCCCATACACATGAACTTATCTCAGGATTAAAAGAAGGCGAAAATCTATTCTACTCAAAATCAGGAGAACCCGTTATAATAACTCAAGCCGGTCAAGATGGTGAAAATGTTGGAATTCTCAATGTTGATTTTGACCAAAATGGAGTTATCAAAAAAGCCCAAAATAATATAATTAAAACAAGAAAATTTAACAGACCTTTATACATAAAAGATACTGTAGAAAGTATCTTAGGTAAACCGGAAGTTATCGGAAAAGTAAAAACTGCAACTCCGCCACCTGAAAACAGACTAATAGAAAGCAACCCTCATGCGAATATAATAGTAGACGCAATGAAAAATGAATTAGGTACAGATATCGGTATTCTAAATTCCGGTAATATCCGCGGAAGTTTTTCTGAAGGTCCGATAGACACAAGATTAGTTTCTGATATTACACCTTTTGAAGACAAAATGTGGGTTATAAATCTGACAGAAAAACAAATTGTTGATTCTATTAAAGTCGGATTAAAATCATTAACTGAACAAACTCACAAACCGGGATTACTATTTGTTTCAGGATTAAAATATAAAGCCAACAAACAAGGTGATTTACTTGAAATGGAATTTATTGACAAAGACAACATCGCTCACAAAATTGATGTTAATAATCCTGATCCAAACAAAAAATATACAGTAGCCTGTGATGACTTCTACGCTACTGGCGGTAATAACTACTTAAAAACAGATAATCCTAATGATATAGTAATTAAAAAATATAATTTTGATAAAGATAAATTAACTTGCGATTATATCAAAAAACTTCAGCAACCTATCGAAATCAAAGATGACAATAGAATTACTATTGTGGATTAATTTAGATTTAACAAGTTTTAATAGTAGAAGTTATAATTTTCTTGTGCAATAATTCTCTTATGATAACAAAAGAAGAATTAGATAAACTTGCACAAAAATACGAAACAAAAGATTTTATAAAGGATGATCCCGTACAATTTGCACACAAGTTCAGTACCAAAAAAGATATTGAAATTGCCTCCTTTATTGCATCTTTACTTGCCTATGGAAGCAGAAAACAATTCATTGAAAAACTAAACAGTTTATTCAATATCGCTCAAAATGAACCCCTAAACTTTATACAGAATTTTGAAAGTGGAATTATCGGTGATTTTAATTACCGTTTTGGAAAACCCAATGATTTTATCTGTATCTTTGAAACTTTAAAAGAACTGTATAACACCTCTGAAGGACTGGAAGAATTATTTAAACACGGCTATCAACAAAACAAATTATTTGAAACAGTTACGGGATATTTTTATGAGCGTGCAAGTAAAAATGTTGGTCAAGGTTTTTATCAAATGATACCTGATCCTAGAAATGGCGGAGCAATGAAAAGAATGTGTATGCTCTTACGTTGGATGGTTAGAAAAAGTGTTGTTGATGTCGGAATTTGGAATTTTATGAAGCCATCTGAATTATATATTCCGCTAGATGTTCATGTAGGCAACGTTTCAAGACAGATGGGACTATTAATAAGAAAAGCAAATGACTTTAAATCAGTTGTTGAATTGACAGAAAATTTAAAACACTTTTGTCCTGAAGACCCTACAAAATATGATTTTGCAATGTTTGGATATGGAGTTAACAATAAAGATAAGAAAAATGCCGCATTGATTTAATCTTGCGGCAGGGAAAAGTTACGAAAATTAGTAGGGGAAATATTAAATAAATTATCTTTATGCGTTAAATATATTAAATGATTTTTCTACATTGTTACTTATTACTTTCTTAACAGCCTCATATTCTGTTTGAAGTTCACTGTGTTCTGATGATAATCTGTTCAATTGCAAATCAAATTGTTTATCTTGACTTTCAATGTTATCCATCATTGATTGATATTCTTGTTCTGCAATTGCCATTGCTGATGAATCTTCTTTTTCGACAATTGATTCATCGTCATCTAATGTTGTACTTACAAAACCTTTATCTGCAGTTGAATAATATGCTAATGTTAATTCGCCTGCCTTCAATTGATTTACAAGCCAATTTGTTTCTTTGAAGTTTGTTTCGTTTTTAGTTGTTGTTAATCCTGATTTTCTAATTTGATTAAATATATTCTTATAGTATGTAACTATTTGTGCATCATATGTTAAATTCTTACTTGATGCAGATTTTGAATTGTTATAATATGCCTCTGTAATTGATACGGCATAATCATATAATTCTCTTTGTGCTTCTGTTGTACCTTCAAAGTTTAGTGCAGATGATTGCTTATACAAATCATAAGCAACTCCGCCTTCTGAAACATAACTTTCGCCATTTGGAGTTAAGTAATTTTTATAATTTTCACTAATCAATTCTTCTTCAGGATCTGCATATACTGTATCTGCTGAAACAATTTCACCATCAAGATTTTGATACATAAATTTTTCTGTTTCAGTATTATATGTAACGTTTTCAAGAATTGTCCATTCATCAGAACCTTCTTGATCATCAGTTTGATATGCACAATATTTATCGCCATTTTCATCTTCAATTGCCTGAACTAAATAGCGTTCCTTGTAATATCCCGTGCTGTCTTTATATACACTTGCATAATTATCCGCACCGCTTACTGATGCATACGCAGTATTATATGTAGGATAACCGTCAAATGATTCATCACTGAATGCTGTATAATCAAAACTTAAAATATGTTGACCATCTTCATAATTATCAATACTTTTGCCAACTGAAGCCAAATATTTGTCCCAAGCCTCGTGAATTGCCTCTTCTGTTCCTGCATAATCAGTAACATCAACATCTGATTGAGTATATCCCAAATCTCTTAAAAATCTGTTGAAATCACCGTTATTATTTTCATATGCCTTAGCAATAGCAGAAGATACAAGAACTTTACCTTCTTTATCTTTTACAATATATTGCTTGCCTGTTGCTACTGAATTTAGTCCTGTTATTTGGTTGTAAGTTAAATCTTCGTAAATTGCTTCTGAACTGTTATAACCAGTTAAAAGTTGATACTTTGTTTGATTCATAGCATCAAGATAAGTTTGGTTAACTTGATTGGAAGTATCAGCAAGTCTTTGTTTAGAATAAGCAACTGACTGCTGTTCCTGTTCATTGTTGGACAGTCTTGCAGTTATGCTTAATAATCTAGCTTGTGATGCTGCCATTCCCATAGTGTTTAATAGTTCCTTTCAACAATTTTCGTATCGTACCTATGTTTACGGCTTTATTTAATAATTTCTTTAATTTTTGGGGCGAAATATTACAAAAAACTTTACATAAATTAATATTTGAAGAAGTTAATGCGAATAGTTGATGCTTATTTGAAAAGAATAATATAAAATACTAGCATTACAGCAAGAAATTAAACGCTGAAACAAAATGATACTAATAACTATATGGTCTAAACTATGAAAATATTTCTGCTTTACATCAAGAATGTTTATGATAATATGAAAATATCGAAATGGGCTTGTAGCTCAGTTGGTAGAGCAGTTGACTCTTAATCAATTGGTCGTGGGTTCGAGTCCCACCGGGCCCATTTTTATAAAGATTAGTGTTTTAGATTTAATAAGTAAGAGGGGTAGTTCATCATGGTATGTACATTGAATAACAATAGAATAAGTACTGTCAAAAAAGCATTAAAAATTCTTGGCAAAAAGAATTTTGTATTCATTATGCATAATGGAAGTTTTCCTGCTGCTCCGGGAGAAGATACTGGGTTTGGCACAATAAATTCAACTGCCGGACACAGATTTATTGACTATATATCAGGCTTATTTGATGCTATTCAAATGGGTCCTGCCGGCAAGACAAAAATGTCTGATTCTTCTCCTTATACTGGAACTATCTTTTCTAACAACCCTTTATTCATTGATCTAAAACAATTAACTACCGATAAATGGGGCAGAATTTTATCAGTTGAAACATTTAATGAAATTGTTGCAAACAACCCTAACAAAGGCAAACACAGAACAAGTTATTCTTATATAAAAAGGAAACAAACACAAGCATTATCTGAAGCATATTCAAATTTTATTGCACTAAATGATAAAAAAGCAATGACAGAATTTGAAGCATACAAAATTGAAAATGATGATTGGCTTGACAAAGACAGTTTATATGAAGCACTTTCAATTGAACACGGTACAGATTTTTGGCCAAATTGGAAAATTTCAATGGATAAAAATCTTTTTAATCCAAAATCAATTGAAGAAAAAATGCAATATGCAAAACGTATAGAAGAAATTTCTAAAAAATACAAAAAAGAAATAGATGAATACAAATTTATTCAATTCATACTATACAAACAAAGTGAAGAAACACAAAGATATGCCGCTTCAAAAGGCGTAAAAATGATTGCAGACAGACAAGTAGCATTTTCAGACAGAGATTGCTGGGCATATCAATCATTATTTTTAGAAGGTTGGTGCCTTGGATGTCCTCCTGATTATTTTTCAAAAGATGGTCAGGCATGGGGATTTCCTGTTATCAATCCTGAAAAGCTATTCAATTCTGACGGTTCTTTGGGTGAAGCCGGCATATTAATGAAAAAATTATTCAAAAAAATGTTTAGAGAAAACCCTGGTGGTGTTAGAATCGACCATATCGTAGGACTTATTGACCCTTGGGTTTATAAAGCAGGCAAAAAGCCAATGCCTGAACAAGGTGCAGGAAGATTATATTCTTCCCCTGAACATCCTGAACTGAGCAAATATGCGATAGCAAGAGTTGAAGATTTAGATATGTCTTTAACTTCAGATAAAGAGAAAAGAGTTAAATCTCTAACTGAAGAACAAATCAGATTATACGGTCGTCTTATTGAAAAAATTGTTATTGCAGCAGCAAAAGAAGAAGGTCTAACAAAAGATGCAATCGTTTGTGAAGATTTAGGAACATTAACAAATCCTGTTGCAGCAGTTATGAAACAGTACGATTTATTAGGAATGAGATTAACCCAATTCACAGTACCAACAGAAGAGGATGACCCATACAGATGCAAAAATATAACTGAACGCTGCTGGGCTATGGTAGGTACTCACGATAACCAACCTGTAACCTTGTGGGCAAAATCAATGGTACATACTCACGAAGGATATTTACATGTTAAAAATTTGGTAGAAGATCTTTTCGCAGAAGAACAGGACAAAGATGCTATTATTGTTAAAATGACAAATGATGTAAATTTCTTAGTGGAAACTAAACTTGTTGAATTGTTTGCTTGTAAGGCAGAAAATATACAAATATTCTTTACAGATTATTTCCAAATGTCAGAAACATATAATGTTCCTGGAACTTCCGGAGATAAAAACTGGAGTCTTAGACTTCCTGACAACTTTGAAGAAATGACACCTATAAACTTACCATTACTTCTTAAAAAAGCAATTATTGCAAGAGGCAGCGCATTTGCAAATGCAAATAAAGAAATAATTGAGGAATTAGATGAAATCATATAAATTTGTTAAATTTTTACTAACAGGATTACTTTGTATATCTACAATAACAACTGCTTTCGGAGAAATTGCAACAGATGCAAAACTCCAATATAACAAAGGTATTGATTATTACAAATTAGGACAATTTGAAGAATCCGCAAATTGCTTCAAAAGAGCAATCGATCTTGACCCTAATTATATTGATGCATATTACAACTTGGGTTCAATCCTTGAATATTTGAACCAAAAAGAGGCTGCTTTATCAGTATTTAAACAAATAATACTTCGTAACCCTGAAGATTATGAATCTGTATTCAAAGCCGCTGTATTAAGCAAAAATTTAGGTGAGTATGACAAAGCAAAAATGTACTTAACCCTAATTCCGCTTGATTCTAAAGTTAGCGCTCAAGCACAACAATTGGCTGCAGAAATGGAGACAACTCTTTCTGAATTGCAAACTCAACAAAAACAAGAACAAGCCGCAAAAGAAGAAGAACTTACCGATGGGTTATATGAAGATATCTCAAGCCCTACAGGTCTTGTAACTGATAAAAACGGAAATCTTTATATTGCTGGGTTTTCGGAAAATACAATTTTCAAAATAGGTCCAGACAACAAAAAAATTGTCTATATAAAAAGTGAAAAAATAGATGGTCCTATAGGACTTGCTATTGATGATAACAATAACATTTATATTGCAAATTACAACAAAAACAATGTTTTAAAAGTTGATACAAATGGAACTATAACAGAATTTGCAACAGATATTCAAAGCCCATATTGTCTATATATAAATAATAATATGCTTTTCATATCTTCTCAAGGTAGCAATACCGTAGTTCGCAGAAAATTGATACGATAAAAATATTTTAAGAGATAGGATTCCGAAATAAATTCACAATGAAATATTTGTAATTACCTTACCTGTCATCCTGAACTTGTTTCAGGATCTATATCAAAATTATACCTGATGCAAATAAATCAGATTCCGAAATAAATTCGGAATGACATATTTGTAATTACCTTACCTGTCATCCTGAACTTGTTTTAGGATCTACACCCAAATTATACCTGGTGCAAATAAATCAGATTCCGAAATAAATTCACAATGACATATTTGTAATTACCTTACCTGTCATCCTGAACTTGTTTCAGGATCTACACCCAAATTATACCTGGTGCAACACAAATCAGATTTCAAAATAAATTTGCAATGACATATTTATAAACTCAAATATTTATCAGAATTAAACTTGTTAAATTTTGAATATTACCTGATTAGTTTGGTAACAAGTTGGTACTAATAAAAATATTACTTCTTAATATTATATTAAGGAGGAATTCTCATGTCAGAAAATAAGTTGCTCTATAAAAAAATGTCATTAGAGGAACTTGTTGTATTATCACAAAAAGATGATTTTAAGGCATTAGGCGAACTACTAAAAAGAATACAAAAAGAAGTATATGCAACGCTTGCATATTTTGCAAAGAATGATGAAAACGTTTATGATTTAACGCAAGAAGTACTTCTAAAAATCGCAAAAAACATACACACACTAAAAAAACCTAAATGCTTTAAACGTTGGTTAAATCAAATAATAACAAACACATACTATGACAGCTTGCGAAAAACAAAAAAAGCACCAGAGTTAATATACATAGATTGTAATGAGAATTCACCGGACTTTTCATTAAAAATTGAAATTACCGATACAAAAGGTAAGCCTGTTGAAAAATGTATAACAGCAGAATGCGAAAACATGATAAAATCTGCAATTCGCCAACTTCCAGAACCCTTTAAAATTGCAATTATATTGAGAGAATTTCAAGGTCTAAGTTATGATGAAATCGCAAAAACTACCAATACAAGTGTCGGAACAGTAAAATCCAGAATTGCGCGAGCCAGAATAAAATTACAAGAAGTTTTAAAAAATTATATATAAGGAGTTACTAAATATGAATAAGGAACTTACCTGCAATCAGGTTTCTGCACTAATAAGTTTTTATATAAAAGGGAAATTAAATCCAAAATTAAAAGAATATGTTGATTTACATTTGGCAAAATGTCCTATGTGCAGAAAAAAAATTAATGATTTAACAAATATTCTTGGGAAATACCAAAACACAAGTAAACCAACACCCCAAGAACAAGAAAATACAGATTCTCTTGGTTATGAATTCAAAAACAGATTATCTGCATACGTAGATAATGAACTTAATTCTCGTGAAAATATAATGATGAAAAAAATGACTATATCAAATCCAACAGCAAGAAAAGAACTTGAATCGATGTATAGATTTCAAAAAGTAATCGGTAATGCATACAACAAAACCAAAAATGACTTTAAATATGATTACTCAAAAGAAATACTGCACAAACTTCAAGACGGAAAAGAATACACTACAAACTACTTCTACAAAATAATGATATTATTTACCGCACTTTTAATAACAATAATTGGAGGATTTTTATATTTATATTTTTAGATTAGATGAAGATTTATATGCGTTTGATTGGAAGGTTTGCATTGAAGGTCTCGGCAAATAAGTCATTTTACCCGGGTCAACAACTGAAATGTTATATTCCTCCAATTTTGCAATATGTTTTTTCTGTTTATTTGTAGCAATCTCATTTCGAATAATAGGAGTAACAATATTACAAGACAGAATAGAACCGGCCGTAGTACCAATAAAATCAACACCATTTCTAAAAGATTCAAACTTCGCAACAAGATCCTTTGTTAAGTTTCCATCTCTTAATACATCAAAAGATTTTTTACCTATATTTTTGACATTATTAGTTTCTAAAAAGGCTCTAACAGGTTTGTTTAATATCTTACCGCAATTTACAGCCTTAGTAACGACAGATTTGAAAGATTGAGTAATAAGATAAAAAGAAACAATATTCACAGCAGCATCAGCCAATTCTTGAGGAATAAGATACATCTTTTGCTTGTGAGAGATTTTGTCATTAGTAACAATTGCCCCAACTTGCGCTGCTGCTGACAATATCCAACCTATTACACCGGTATGAATAAGCATTTTTCCATGGCTTTTGCCATAGTGTTCTGCCATATAATTTTTAAAAGCATTGAAGAAAGAAGAACTATTCATTTACAGTCCCTCCTTTATCATTTTTTTGCTTATGAATAAATTTATCAGTAAATAAATTTGTTAAATATTTAGTTAATGGTGCGTCAATCAAAAAGTTAGTAAACAACATTACAAACAGAGATATAGTTGTCCCAAGAGCGTTTTTATACATTTTTAAACTTTTCAAAACACCTGATTTTGCCGCATCAGGAGTAAATAACATTCTCATTTTTCCGCCAAATGATTTCGGATTAGCAACCTCAGATGGAAGTTTTGTCATTGCATCAATCATTTTGATACAACCTGCACGAACATAATATCCGGTAAAGGTTCCGGCAATTATTTTAGCAACAGTTCTTGCAACAGAAACCTTACGGGTTTCATCATCAACCTTTTTGTTATGAGCATCAATAAACGGCTGCGTCATCAATGCAGAAACACCTAAAATAAGTCGGTTTTCAGGGGAAGAAAATTTCTCTCCAATCCAATCAATAGCACGTAATTTCTTCTTACCTGCAATTGTTGTTTTAGGCAACGCAGAAACGACAGAGTCCGTTAATGAACTCGACATTCGTCCTATTAAATTTATACCACTTATTCTAGACATAAATTCCTACCCAAAAGCAACAACGTATATAAAACATTGGAATTGCCCTTTTTTGCTAATATATTCACAAAAATTTACACAAAAATTTGAGGTACAAAAGAATTGTACCTCAAAAACTTTCTAAACAAACAAATTTTTAGCAATTGTTACAAAATAGCCCCCTTAGGAACAACAGTAACCCCACATTCAGAAATATGAAATCCATGTTTCAAATCTTCTTCTCTGTCAAAGCCAATCCTTGTATAAGGAGGAATTACTACATTTTTATCAATAATCGTTTTTCTAATTTGAGAATATCTTCCGACCTCGACATTCTCCATTAGAATACTATCTGTTACGCTTGCATAACTATTAATTCTAACCTTAGGAGATAGAACACATCTTGAAAGACCGCCACCGGAGATAATGCAACCTTCCGAAACCATAGAATTTGTTGCCAGACCAACTCTATCACCTTCCTCCCAAACAAATTTTGCAGGTGGGTAATTATAGTTAAATGTTCTTAGCGGCCATTCTTTTGAATAAAGATTTAATTCAGGAGTATGCTCTAACAAATCCATATTTGCCTGCCAATAAGCATCAATACTTCCGACATCTTTCCAGTATCCTCTTTCACTATCAGTCATTCCGGGGAAGAAATTTGTCGCAAAATTATATACATAAATATTTTTACCTTCATTCAACAACATTGGAATTACATCTTTCCCAAAATCATGCTGAGAATTTGGGTTTTCATAATCTTTTTCCAAAGCGGCAAGCAAAATTTCTTTATCAAAGATATAATTTCCCATAGACGCAAGGCACATTCCAGGATTTCCGGGAATAGATTTTGGAGGGGTTTTAGGTTTTTCTACAAAATTAATTAATCTCCAATTATCGTCAACCTCCATAATCCCAAATTCAGAAGCCTGCTCAATAGGAATAGGAATACCTGAAATAGATAAATCAGCTTTCTTTTCCTTATGATAATCAAGCATTTGAGAAACCTGCATTTTATATATATGATCCCCGCCGAAAATACAGACATATCTAGGATCTTCATCTAAAATATGAAATATATTTTGATAAATTGCATCTGCTGTTCCACGGTACCAATCATTACCTGTTCTCATTTGTGCCGGTGCTAAATCAACATATTGGTTTAAAAATGGCGATAATGCCCAACCCCTTGTTATGTGCTTATTTAAAGAATCTGATTTATATTGGGTCAAAACCTTTATTTTGAAAAATCCTGAATTTATAAAATTATTTATTACAAAATCAATAATTCTATAACGACCGCCAAACGGAACTGCGGGTTTTGCTCTATCCTTTGTCAGCGGGTATAATCTCTTCCCTTCGCCCCCTGCCAAAATCATTACTAATGCGTCATCTATCGTCATATAAACACCTCTTTCACAATATATAAATTATATAACAAAGTTGAATATTGTGCATTAATTCTAAATAATTAAATTTAAGCAAAAAAAAACGACATTAAAGTCGTTGGAAAATCAATAGGAAAAAGGGAAAGGAAAATTTTTAATTAAGTAAAGTTTTATCTAATCTATGCGTTGAATGTCTTGAATGAACTATCAACGTTTTTAGATATTACTTTCTTAACTGAATCTAATTCTGTTGATATTGCGTTTTCTTCTGTATCTAACTGTTTCAAACGTAATTCCAAATCTTTATCTTGTCCTTGGA
>CASELF010000058.1 GCA_949288725.1 uncultured bacterium | reverse complement strand
TTGATTTTAAAGATGATTTAAATCTTATGAATCTTAATAATGTTGCAGTAAGAGAACTTCCAACAAAAGAGGGTTTTGCAGATTACGCATTATTCGTAAAAGGGCAATTGTTGGGTATTATCGAAGCAAAGAAAATTTCTGTAGGTTCAAAAAATGTTATTGAACAAGCAAAGAGATATTCAAAAGACGTGATTCAAGGTTCAGGAATTTGGAGAGAATATAAAGTTCCATTTCTTTACGCTACAAATGGTGAAACAATTCACTTCTTAGATATTCGTAATGAAACTAATATACAAAGAGAATTATTAGAATTTCATAATGCGGTTGCCTTAGATGAAAAATTTCAACAAGAAAAAATTAATTTTAAAACTTGGTTAGATAAAAATTCAATAGAAAACTATTATAATTCAGACAAACAACTCTATCCTTTCCAGCAAAAAGCGATAAGTGCAGCTGAAAATGCTATTTTAGACCAAAAAAGAGAAATGATGTTGGCAATGGCAACCGGTACAGGTAAAACGTTTACAATACTCTCATTAATTTACCGCTTGTTGGAAGCCAAGGTTATAAAAAGAGTTTTATTTTTAGTCGATAGAAAAGCTTTAGCAGCTCAGGCAGTTACAGCGTTTTCAAGTTTTAGTACTCCACACGGTTCTAAATTTGATAAAGAATATGAAGTATATAGTCAAAAATTCCAAAAAGAAGATTTTGATGATGGTGCTACATTTAATCCTAATGTATTGCCAAATGAATATTTAACAAATCCTCAACCAAATCATTCATTTGTATATGTTTCTACAATCCAAAGAATGACTATAAACTTGCAGGGTAAATATTCTAATATAAGTGAAGATGATATGAACGAGGAATATGAAATTGATGCAGAAAAATTAAATATTCCAATTCATGCCTTTGATTTGATAGTTGTGGATGAATGTCATAGAGGTTATACGTCTAAAGAGTCAAATATATGGAGAGACACAATAAAACACTTTGATGGAATAAAGATTGGTCTTACTGCGACACCTGCACAACATACAGTTGCATATTTTAATGAGCCAATATTTAAATATTCTGTTGAAGAAGCTGTTGATGACGGCTTTTTGGTAGATTATGATGATCCAATAATAATAAATTCAGGTGTAAAAATTAATGGTGTTTTCTTAAAAGAAGGCGAACAAGTAGAGCTTGTTGATGTTAAGACAGGAAAATCTAGAATTGATTATTTAGAAGATGAAAGAAATTTTGATGCAACAGATGTGGAAAAGAAAATCACTGTACCTGATTGTAATGTTAAAGTAATAAGAGAATTAAAGAAGTATATAGAAGAGCATATAGAAAAAACTGGATGTTTCCCTAAAACTTTAATATTTGCTTCAAATGACCTACCAAACAGATCACATGCTGATGAAATTGTAGAGATATGTAAAAAGGAATTTAATCAAGGTGATGATTTTGTATGCAAGATAACAGGCAGTCCTACGGTAGATAGACCATTGCAAAAAATAAAAACATTTAGAAATCGC
>CASELF010000057.1 GCA_949288725.1 uncultured bacterium | reverse complement strand
GAGAGAGCGGCAGAGCCTGTCCAAAGGGCAAGATGAACAGAAGAATCGGGAAGCCGTGAGCGAGCTGGCAAAACTAAAATATTCGAGGCCAGAGAAGGGGCAGAGTGAGTGACCTGTTATCGAAATTCTGGAAATTCACGTATAGGATAGCCTGAATGGCTGGAAGCCGAATTGCTTCCAGACTTAACCCTGTGTTTTTCTGAATATTTGATTTAAAATTGACCATTTTTGATTTTCTTTTGAAGAGAGGAAAAAAAATGGAAAGATACATAATTAATTTGAGCTATAAAAAAATTCAGGCTATCAAAAAAATCATAGAATCCACTGACGAAAACAGCAAAGTCAATAGAAATGCCCACATAATTTTAGCATGTAACAGAAGCATATTTTCAAAAGCTCTTCAACTTAATATAGAATCAATATGTAATAAGTTTAATATTAGTAGTTTAACTGTATTAAACATAAGAAAAGGATATATTTCATCTGGAATTAATTTTCTTCAACCAAAACAAAAGAGAGTGTTAATTAATAAAAACAATACGAGTAAGTATAATCATTATAAAATTATATTAGAACAAAAAGAAATCATATTGTTAAATGAAATCATTGTTAAGAAACCAGAAACTCAGACAGCTAAAAAAGCTAAAGCTTTATTATTGCTTGATGAAGGTCCTTTTAATAAGAAAAATAAAACTTTGAAAGATATTAGTGATATGGTTTCTATTAGTATAGTCACATTAATGAGGATGAAGAAAAAATTTGTTGAAGAAGGTATAGAAGCTGCAATAAACAGAAAAGTTCAAGATATATCAACAAGATATCGTAAATTTGATGGAGATACTGAGGCTCATATTACTAGAATAGCATGTAGTGAAACACCAGATGGAGCTTCACGCTGGACATTAGGAATGATTCAACAGAAATTGATTGATGAAGGTATAGTAACTACAATATCACGCATGACGATCCACAACATTCTTCAAAAAAAAATATCAAACCCCATTTGAGTGAATATTATAAAATTCCTCCCAAAGAAAATGCACAGTTTGTGGCAAATATGGAAGATATTCTTGCCGTATACAAGTTACCATATAATCCTGATGTTCCTGTTATATGTATGGACGAATCTCCAAAACAACTTATAGAAGAAATACATAAACCCCTTCCAACGAAAGAAGGGAAAGTTAAAAAGATAGATCCCGAATATAAACGAAATGGTGTTGCCAATATTTTCATGGCAGTGGAGCCTTTAGGAGGTAGGAGATACGTTAAAGCCACTGAACATCGTTGTAAGACTGATTGGGCAATTTTTATGAAAAATTTATCAGAATTATATCCATATGCTTCTAAAATTATTATTGTTATGGACAATCTTAATACGCACACAAATGGATCTTTTTATGAAGCATTTCCACCATCTGAAGCACGCAAATTATCAACAAAATTTGAATTTCACTATACTCCAAAACATGGAAGTTGGTTAAATATAGCAGAATCTGAACTTAGTGTTCTTGTTAGACAGTGTCTCAATCAAAGAATACCAACACTTCATGAAATACAGCGCTTAATTACAATATGGCAAAATAATAGAAATAATAAACATGCAAAAGTAAATTGGCAATTCACAATTGATGATGCAAGGATAAAACTTCAAAGTTTATACCCAAAATTCGAATAAGTTTAAAATTAAATTCAAACACTATTTCAAGCAAATATTATGCCATATTACATAAGATTGTATTTATGATTTATTCTGTAAATCAGCAAATCAAAATTTATAGACTACTAGCTTCTGGACACACTGGAAAAAACTTTATTTGAATATTGCAAAATTGCAACCAATATTTGCGAAATTTGGCACAAATATTGCAAAATTGCATCTTGATAAAGAAAAGAGTAAAATTATAGATTTTATCTTTTATTATGGCGACTTGTATCCAATATCCCCGACATAACGCGAAAAGGTCGCAAGGCACAAATACGAACGCAATGCTATGATATTTTTTTCTCTTTTACCAGTTTCGCTCAAAAAATGCCTTTGGGGAGAGTTGCAGGCATGAGTAGCATATCTGCAACTATAAGCGCAAGCTCTTGATCACAAGTACAAATAACAATGCAGGTCTGCATTGTGCCCTGCTTGTGATTCTCTTGCACATTGCCTGTACAAGTCGACGCAAACCCTTTCCTTTTCTGTTGCATGTGAAAATTGTGGCACAATCCTTGCAGAGACCGCAGCGCCAGGGCCCGGCCAAGGCCTTCCCTTCAATGGTGCCACTACTCAG
>CASELF010000056.1 GCA_949288725.1 uncultured bacterium | reverse complement strand
TTGCAAACCATTTAATATAATTTCTTGCATTGCCTGTTTTAAATATGGTTGATTTATTCTAATTATCATAGATATAATCCTTCTTACACATTTTGAGGTAAATTATTTCAGGTAATTTGTATTTTTATCTTCCCCTATATTAATATAAAGTATTTACTTTTGAAAAAATTGTCTGTGTTATAAGTTTTATTAAATATATAAAAACTGTGTTTTTATTCATAATATAAATATAGTTTAGCACTAAAATTCTGTGGTAATCTTTAGTGGTATATAGGGGAAAATGTTTTTAAGGTATAATTTTTATATGAGAAGATATTTTTTGAAAGAAAACCTTAAGTATTATAATTCTCCGAATATATCTATAGTAGATGATACTTTGGAATTTATAACCAAACCAAATACTGATTTATGGCAAAATACTTATTATAATTTTAAGCATGACAATGCGCCTTTTGTTCAAATGAATATTTGTGAAAAATATTTTTCTTTTACTGTGAAAGTTAAGTATTTTTCTAAGAAGCGTTTTGATCAAGCCGGTATTATTTTATATTTGGACAGTGATAATTGGTTAAAAGTTTCTGTTGAATATGAAAACGACAATTTTCAACGTTTAGGCAGTGTGGTAACAAATAATGCCTTTTCTGATTGGGCTACAGTAGATATTTCTTCTGATATTACTGAAATGTATTATAGGTTAAGCAGAAGGGAAAATGATTTTTGTATTGAAAATAGTATTGATGGTGTTGAGTTTAAACAAATGCGTATATGTCATTTAACCAGGGCTTGTAATGAAGTTAATATTGGAGTGTATGCTTGCAGTCCCGAAGATTCTTCTTTCAAGGCTGTATTTAGCAATATGATTATATCAGATTGTTTGTGGATGGAGCATAAATAACTTATGATAAAGGTGTTTGACAATAAAATAAATTTTTTGAAGGCTGTTGCTATTTTAGTTGTTGTATCAGGGCATTTAGAATTTTCTTTAATTCCAATGTTCCCGCCATATTCTTTTCAGGTTATTTTATTTTTCTTTATTGCAGGTATGCTCTTTAATGAAAAATATGGATTTTGGGAATTTGTTTGCAGAAGATTAAAAAGTCTTATGCTCCCATATTTTTTATATGAGATTGTTTATCTTCTCATAACTCTTGCAATTACACCTTTTGTAGGCAAATTTTGGGGAATGCCGGTTAATTTATTCAATGAATTAGTAATTCCGTTTTTGACAGGGCATCAGTTGGATTTGATTTCCCCTTTATGGTTTGTCCCGTGTTTATTTTTAACACTTATTTTGTATAAGATTTTTTCTTATGTCAAAATGAATTCTTTAGCAAGACTTTTTATTTATCTGATATTTGCAATTATTGCTGCAAATTGTGATAAATATTCAGATAATATATATGTTTTGCCTTTTATAAGAAGTTTTTTCGCTTTATTTTTTATTCATTTAGGATTTCTTTATAATAATAAAGTTAAAGACAAAATTAATATATTTAATTCCAAAGTGGTATATTCGGTTTTAATTTTACAGGGAATTTTATGGCTATTTAATACCGATTTTTCTCCTTTGGAAGGTATAGGGTTGCATTATCTTTTAGTTTGGGGAAAATTCTTTAATCCTTGGCTTGCAATTGCCACAAGTTTAACAGGAATTTATATTACATTATTTATTGTTGAAGTTTTTTATTCATATTTAGGAAATTGGAGTTTCATCCAAAAAATTGGTAAAAATAGTTATCACATAATGGCTAATCATCTTTTAATTTTTAATACGATGACTTATTCCCTGCTTACCTTAAAAGGGCTTTCTTTTGATGTGAAAAATGCTTCTGATATATATTGGTTCTACTGTCCGATAAAATCAACCTATTTTTATTTTGTTATAGGTATCATTGTTACAGTGTATATTGGAGAGTTGTTAAAATTGATAAAAGCAAAATTACTAAAACCGTATTTGGGTAAAATTTAAAATAGTATTTTATTTGTTTTTTGAGGTTCTAAAATTAGTAATCTGTCACTGATTAGTTTTGTTGTTACCAAAATTTAAAGGATACAAATCCAATAGATTATATTGCAAGTTTAGATCTAAAACTTACATAATTTGAGAATGCAAAAACATAATATAATTTTTGATAATTTTATAATTGTTTTTGGAAATTAAACTACTAGACTGTTTTCTTTACAATCAGTATATGCTTCTTTTGCTTTGGATATTAACAATTTTTGTAAAGGATTTTTCTCATTTGTTTCATTAAGTCTTACTTTTGATGCTCCAAATCCTATACAATATTGGCAAATTAAGTTATTAACTTCAATATCAAAACCTTGGTTTTCAACATTCTTGTTAGCAATTGGTTTGATGTACATTTGAAGATCCCCTGAAATTTTTTCCAATTCAGGTCTTGCTTTTTCTGCTTGTTCTGCTACATATTCGCCTAATTTTGCCGTAAGTTCTTTTTTGGGTGGCATATAAAGGGCTTGAAAACTTGTTTGTTGTGTTTTTGGATTGATATTTAATTGCATATAACCTCCTATTTTTACAGGTAATAAAACACGTAAAAAAAAATTTTGCGGGCATTTTTAAAAATAATTAATATTTTGTAAAAAATATTATATAATATGTTATAGAAAGTAGGAAGATTGTTTATGGTAAAACAAAAGAAAACAGAATATCAATGTCCTCTTGAGGTTACTATGGAGATTATAGGCGGAAAATATAAGGGAGTTATAATTGGTCACCTTATTGGTAAAACTCTAAGATATAGTGAACTGCAAAAATTGATTGCGCATGCAACGCCTAAAATGCTTATTCAACAATTGAAAGAGTTGGAGGCCGATGGGATTATTAATAGAAAGTTATATCCTGTTGTTCCACCTAAAACAGAGTATTCCCTGACGAAAAGAGGAGAAGCATTAATCCCTGCAATTGTTGAATTGAATAAGTGGGGTATGAAATATCTTAAAGAAGAAAATATCCCTTGTGCCTATAAGGGTAGTCTTGAAGTTGTATAGTTTTTTAATATCAATTTGTATTACATTTTTAATGGATTGGAGATAAGTATGAATATTGAACAAAATAAAAATTCTATGAAAAAGTTTGAAGTTATGATAAATACTGCAGATTTAAATTTGGCAAATCAATTAATAAGCGCAAATGCTAAATTTACAACACCTGTTTCGCCTGAGCCTTTAGTTGGCGGGGAAGGATATTTATCTGTCGTACATTTTATGCGTTCAGGATTTTCTAATGTTCAATGGAAAATTGAAGATATGGTTGCAGAGCGTAATATCGTTGCTGTTAATTGGACTTGTACAGGTACTCATGATGGTGAATTCCTAGGAATTAAGCCTACCGGTAAGTCTTTTTCTGCTCGTATTATGAATTTTTATTATTTTAATGAAGAAGGAAAAATAATAAATGATATTGCAGCAGAGGGTATGATTGCAATATTAAAGGCAATAGGTGCTTGTTAGCAATCTTTCTGCCCCTCACTCTAGCCCTCTCCCACAGGAGAGGGAAATTTGAACCATCCTTCACTCTAACCCTCTCCCATCGGAGAGGAAAATTTGAACCACCCTTCACTCTAACCCTCTCCCACAGGAGAGGGAAATTTGAACCACCCTTCACCCTATCCCTCTCCCACAGGAGAGGAATATTTGAACCACCCCTCACCCTAGCCCTCTCCCCTCGGAGAGGGAATTTGAACCACCCTTTACCCTAGCCCTCTCCCACAGGAGAGGGAATTTTGAACTAACCCTCACCCTAACTCACTCACACTGGAGAGGGGGGAATGCCTTTACAACTTGCCCTTTTAAAATATAGCACCACACTTTGTGCAAAGCGTGGTGCTATATTTATAATATTTCATAATTTTACCGTTATACTAATTTATCTATAATGGAATCTATTGATTTAGAAAGTTCATTTTTATTTTGAACTTCATCTGCTTTATTAATCATTTTTTCTAAAAAGGATAGTGGTGATTGGAAAAATCCTTGTTGATACCATTTATCACCAGGGTTGGCTGTCAATTTAGAACCGGAATATGAGCCATTTTTAAGTGAGGCATTAACTGAAATTTCTCGATTCATTCTTTTACCGGTTAACTCACTATTACATAATTCCTCAAATTTTTTTATTTTTTCTGGAGTTTTAATATTCTTTTTTATTATATCTTTTGCACCATCAGAAAATCTAAAGATTCCGAATGTTGGTTGTTGGGAATTATTAGAATAATTAGTATACATTTAAGTCTCCTTTTTGTTAATAGTACATGTATAATAAAACTTGTAAAAAATAAATTTGCGGTATTATTTATAGATTTATAAATCGGATTATAAATTCTCTAAGAAAGAAAAGTCTTCGTCATTAATCTCTCTTAAAAAGTTAGTCCAACTGCTGTAATATTCGGCTAGTGATTGGGTGTAGCCGATTATGATTGATTTATATGATTGCTTCATTACTATCAATGCGGTTATATCGGATTTGCCTGCTTCATAACTATCTTTTGATGTATTGATAAGTTCTTCAGAACTTTTAACAATTTTACTTTCATAATGATTTAGGTTATCTGCGGCGGTTAAAAATCTTTCGTAGGCAGAACTGATATCTTTTACTGCTCGATTTTTTGTGGAGTCGTATTTTAATTCTGCTTGTTTTAATTTTATTACTGCATTTTGAATTTCCGGAGAATAGTTATAAAACAGTGGAATATTTACTAAACTTGCTCCGGCATAGGCTCCGCTATTAAAGTTTCCGCTACTTGTAACTGAACCTAATTGGTAAGCATATCCCCCTGTGATTTGTAAGTCCGGAATTCTTTGTCTTGCTGTTACTGTCAGATTTTTTTCTGCTATATCGATTTCTTGTTTTGCTATTTGTATGTCATAACGATTTTCTAGAATTTTGGGTATAATTTCTGAGGCTTTTGGAAATTTTAGGTTAGGTGGTGGGGTTAGCATTTCCGCAAAATTGTTTTCCTCTAAAAATAAATTATCTTTGCTATCATATATTATATCATCTGGTGTATTTATTACTTTATTAAAATCAGCTAGTGCTTTTTTTACGTTAACACGAGCAGTATTAACTTGTGTAATCATTTGATTTAATGCTATTTCTGCTTGGATTACATCAATATTCTGTGTGGTATGATTTTTTACCCTGTTTTTGGCGATTTTTAGTAATTCTTCTTGTAATTCTTGTTGTTGCTCAAGGGTATCAAGAATTGATTTTGTGGCTACTAAATTAATATAAGCCTCTCTAACATCCATTTTTAGATCGAAAACGTTATAATCAATATTCTTTTCTACTAATTTAAGATTTGATTCAGCTAAATTTTTTCTGGCTTTTCTTTTTGCGATTTCTATATTTTCACTTATTCCGATTTGTTTAGGCTCGCTGCGTCCTGCGCCTCCCATAAAGTAGAAAGCATCCAATGATGGGTTTTGAAGTCTATTGGCTGTTTTTATATTGTTTTTTGCAATGTTTTGTTCTAATTTTGCAGCTTGTAAATCTATATTATTTTCCAATGCGATATTTATAGCATCTTTTAAATAGATTTTTTGGATTTTTTGATCTGCTAATGCTCTTATTTGTAAAGTTAAAATCAATATAAATACGACTAATAATTTTTTCATATTAAAATTTTATCAAAAACAAAGATATAATGATGTTGTATATGTTATTTTTATAAATAGGTATATAATACTTTTATGAAGGTAGAAACGTTACAAGAATTTGTAGATAAGCGTCCTCAACAATTATGCAAAATGTGCGGCAAGTGTTGTCGGGTTGTAACCGCATCCGTTTCTTATTATGAATTGCAAAAAATGGCTTTAGAAGGTGATAAAGAAGCAATTGATTTTTTAGAATTGTTTGTACCTTTTGAATCTGTAGAGGCTGCAATGAGAATCGATAAAGAACTTGTTGAAAATATTCCGGATTATAGAAATAGAACTTTTTATACTTGTCGGTATTTAACAGGAAACTTATGTTCAAGATACAATGATAGATTGGATGTTTGTAAAAGATTTCCGAGTTCTCCTTGGGCTGTTGTGCCTCCGGAGTGTGGATATTATAATTGGCTTTTAGAAGAGCGAGAAAATATTATTAATCATGTTAAAGGGTTAAAAGAAGAAAAACTAAAATATAAAAGAATGCTAAATACTAATCCTGAATTAAAAGATAAACTTGAAAAATTAATAGAAAAAATTGATATGATTATCAAAATATATGCTCCGTATGGTTCTGAAAAATGGTAGGTATAGTTTTTGTACAATTTGGGGCTTATTTATGTTAAATTTATTATATGGTTTCAATTAATAGTTTAAATAATCAACAGGCTTTTAAGGGATTGTCTTATCCTAAAGATTTGATGTTTAAAAAAGATTTGCAAAAAGGTTTGAGCGATACGTTCGGTATCAATTGCAAAATCCAAAACTTAAATTCTGTTGCCGGACCCGATGAAGTAAAAACTATTATTAATCGCTTAAAACCGTTTCATTATGAAGTAGGTGAAAATTTTAGAGCAAATTTTCATCTTCATACAAAAGCTTCTGATGGAAGGTTAACGCCAAAAGAGTTTCTTGAACAATGTGCTGATTGGGCAAAACATATTGTAAATTCAAAGAAAGTAAATGATGATTTGCCAGCTTTTTCTGCTGCGATTACGGATCATGATAATATTGACAGCGTTAAAGAAGTTATTGCATTAATTTCTCAAGAACCTGAGAAATATAAAAATTTTAAATTTGTGAGCGGATGTGAATTTCTGTTTCGAGGATATAAAGAACCCCATAGTGCGTTTGAGGCTGTAGGTTTAGGCTTTAATCCTTTTGATAAAAATATTCAATCTTTGATGAAAGGATTTGCCTCTAATAACCATATTTCTGATGCTAAAAAGGTTATGAAAGCCGGTGGAATTTTTTCTTGGGCTCATCCTATAGTTACTCCTGAGAAAATTAATGAGGATTTTTTTACTTTTCTAAAAACTAACGGAATAAATGGAGTTGAAGGGAATTATCAGTATTCAAAGTGGGATAGTGAATATGTTAATGCCATAAAACCTATATTGGAAAAATTTATTAAACAATTCAAAATGTTTGTAACTGGTGGTACTGATAGTCATAGAAAAACCATATTTTAAATGTATGATTTTTTATATTGTTAAAACGGTATATTTATATTACGATGTTTTTGTACCCCATTTTAGTATAGAAAGGTAAATATATGAGAACTCAAAATGTTAATTCATCACCGCTAACTTTTCAAGCGTTGACCAGAGAAACCAGTACTATGCCAAAACAGTTGTTTGATGCAATAAAAGATGCTCCTGCAATTAAAAGTTTTGGAGAAAAATATAACGCTACTGTTTCTTGTGATTTTTTTAGAAGCAGTAAACATCCCGAAAAAGTTCAAATGGCTTTAACTGTTAGCGATATCAAACCGGTTTCTGTGAAAGAAAGAGTTATGAATTTCTTCAAAAAAGATGTAACTAAGTATTTTCAATTAAAAACTCATGCTGGTAATGATGAAGAATTTATTGCTTCAATTAACAGAAAACCGGAGAATACTTTATTTGAAATTTATAATAAATAGTAAAGTGGTAATGCTAAAGTTATCAACAATCTTTTATCAGAAGTTTCAAAAGTTATTGATTTTTAAAATTGAAAATTAAATATTTAACATAAAAAATAAATCTACAATTTTATAATTGTAGATTTATTTTATTTTTATTTTATTTCAATTTTTCTTGGGTTTCTTGTATTAGAGTTTTTGTAAAATTAAGAGAATCTTTCATATCTTGCTTTTTAAATATTTCTTGTGCTTCTTCAAATAAAGGAAGAGCATCTTTAGGTTCTTTTCTTTTTAGGATTTTTCCTAAATCAACCAGTGTTGTTCCTAACAACTTTTCATAGAATTCTTTTGGTTGTGGGGCGCGAGAGATTGTTTGAAAATTGTTTTTTGAATGCTCATAATGATTTATTACCCTGCGAATACTTTTGATTTCTGCTCTTAGCCATTTGATGTGTTCAGGACTTTTAGGTGAAATTTCTTGATATATTTTTCTTATATCTGCTGTTCTTGCCATTATGTGAATTGGATCATTTGTTCTTTTGGCTAGTGCCAGTTGCTTCATTGCTATATCTTCAATAAGTTTTGGACTTTTTACAGTCTTTAGTAAGAAACTATAGATTACACTTGCAAAGTCTAATTTCCCATAGCCAACAATACGTTCTGCCATTAAACTGGTCTTTTTTACAAGGGTATCTGTTTCCGGTGTTCTTTCAAAAAGTGCGGTATAATTGTGTAATTGGGTTGTGAAATCTTTTAGGTTTGTTTTTTGTCCTTTTTTTAATGCTTTTTCAATTTGGGTTGTATATATTTCAAAATTTTTCTCTATTTTATTTGGGGTTAGATTTGGTAATTTCATATTTCCTCACTTTCTTATAAGGTTTAGAAAACCCCTAAAAATATATTTTGCTATAGAATATATGATTTCGTTACTTTTATTTATATTTATTGCGCAATAGGCAAAAAATATTTTTTTGATTTTTATATAAGTGTGTTTAAATTATTTTAATAAACGTATGAAGTTAATTAATTTATATCAAAAATTTTATACTCCAAAAGGATTGAATAAAAAATATATGGCTGTGGATAATTATTTATTTCAAAAATAGATTTAATAATAGGGTGAAAGCGGCAACAGAAAGAGCACAGGCTTCATTTTTGGCGATATTAACACGATATAAAACTTGGTAGATTATTTAGGTTAAATCTTTGTTAAAGTATCCGACTATAAATTTCATATGACGTATTGCTTCGTCAAAGGTTAGCGTTATTGTTCTTAAAAGTCTATGGTCAAATAAATCTATTGTATTATATTTGGGGTTAATGTCTTTGACACTATAGCAATGAGTATTGCTTATCCCGTGGTAAAATCCAAATGATGAACCCATTACAAAACTATTATCAGGGTTATCTTTGATTTTGTTAAAAAGATCCAAACTAACTTCTTTTTTCCCTTTTAGTGATAGACTCAAATTGTTTTCATTTATCGAAATAGGTTTTTGTCCGGTAAACATTTCAAGAAAGTTTGAAGGTTTATTAAATTCAAATCTTTCGTTGCATTTCGGCACTCTGCATATCCACGGTTTTTTAGACGGGTATGCTTTTAAAAGTTTATTCATAGCAACTTCTATTGCTTTAATAATTGGGTTGTGCGGCTTGGAAGGGTCTATTGGAATCGGGTTTAGGTATTTGTCCATATAGATTAAATCTTGGGATTCTTTTTCTGAAGCAAAAAAGTCCTTGGTTATACCATTGATGTTCCTGAATTTTATACGGTAACCGTCTTCTGTATGGGCAATATTTTGTGCTAAAATTTTTCTTCCATTGCTGCTTTTGGCAAGAGCGCCAATTGATGACACAAGGTAGCAGTCTTGAAAATACTGTACTGCGTGGGTAAGATTTTGTATTTCGTTTATTCCTATTGGTTTCATGGTTCACCTAAAACTTGTCAAGACAAATATTTGTTCTTGATTAGTTATTTTTTACCTTTCATGTTGTTAAATGTTTCTGAAAAAATGAATTTTATAATATCTAATCGGCTTGATTTTTCGGGGCAATAATCGACTTTGGCAGGTGAAGTTCCAAATTCTCTGCATATATCAGGGCGGTGTTCATATACGCTGCATTTACCGTAATCTGTTATAAACGGGCAGTAGTTATAGATTTTCTTTGCTTCATATTCATTGAGAAGTTTTTTAATATCTTCCATGCTTTTTATTTGGAGTTCTTCCATTGTTTGTTTTGATATGCCGTAAATCTTTTGTCCTGTTGTTCTGTCTATGTTAACAATTCCAATTGGGTTTGTGTTATACACTATTGAATTATATTTGTCTTTGGGGTCATTTATTCCAATATTTAAACCGCTGTATATTCTCCTTTGTATGCGAGATTGAAATTTGTCAACAAAACCTTCCGGAAGTGGTGCCTCAATACAACAACGGGCTTTACATTTTGGGATAAAACATTTTGCAGGGCTTTTTAGATATCGGTTAATTTTATTCAAAATTTTCATACATATATTAAAGCAGAACCAAAAATCTTTTGCTAGTATTAGTTATAATTTTTGTGCTTTTAGTTTTAAAAAATGTTCAATATTTCTATATTTGAATACTTTTGCGGGATTTCCACCTGCAATTGCGTATGGCGGTATTTCCCCGTGAACTACAGCACCAGCTTGAATTATTGCCCCTTCTCCTATTTTTGTTCCAGGTAAAATGATTACTCTAGCACCTATCCAGACAAAATCTTCTATTATTATATCTTTGTTTATTACTGAATTGTCATAAGGAATGTCGTTTCCTTCGTAATTATGTGTGTCTGAGATTATTTGTGAATCAAATCCTGCCACAAAATAATTTCCAAGTGTTACATTCCCATTTCCGCTTATATGTAGTCCGTTAAGTTTTACGTTGTCTTTTATTATTGTGTTTTTATTTACTGTTGAAAACCTGCTGCAGCAAAGGTTTTTGCCAATGAATTTTGCCGTACAAAATACTTGTATTCCGTTGCAAATTTCACGAAATTTTATCCTTAATATTTTTATTGGAATTAAACAAGATAACAGTTTTATCATACTTACTTAATAATTTATATTGAATTATAGTGCTTTGTCAATCACTTTTTATATAAAAAGTGATTGACAGGAGGTTTTGAAAAACAAGTTTATAAGTTACTCTAAATATGTAGGTGTATTATGTTTGAGGTCGATAAAGAAAATATAGGACTTGTTATTAAGCAGGCAAGAAAAAAAATTAAACTAAAACAATATGAATTGGCAGAAATGGCAGGTTTTAGTGAAAAACATTTGTGTAGAATCGAAAATGGGAAATATTTGCCCAAATTAGAGCATTTTCTTGCTTTGGTATCAATTTTGAATTTATCATTGGCAGATTTTGGTTTTGTCGGAAATATATCGGAAATTTCTCAAGTTAAAAGAAAATTAATAGATAAAATAGTGCAAGCGGATGAAAATAAATTGAAAATATATAAAGAAATGTTTGATTATACAGAAAAAATAATAGAAAATTCAGAAAAGAAATAAAATGAAGGCGACCGGATTATTTCTAATCCGGTCGCCAGTATAAATTTTCTTTTTACCTGTTTACCATTTCTTGAAAATAAAGAATACTGCAAGGATTATGAAGCAAAATCCTACAAGGTAATTCCATTTGAATTGTTCTTTCAAATACAGTACCGAAAAGAAACTGAAAACAACAAGTGTTATAACTTCTTGTATTGTTTTCAGTTGTGCTGCATTATAAGCATAACTTCCAATTCTGTTTGCAGGAACTTGAAAACAATATTCAAAAAACGCAATTCCCCAACTAACAAGTATTACAAGAAATATTGGGGCTGCTTTGAATTTCAAATGCCCGTACCAAGCAAATGTCATAAATATATTTGATATTGTAAGTAATATTATTGGTGCAATATTGTTCATCATAACAATAAAATTATATAACAAATAAATTTGTATGATTTATTTTTATAAAAAACGCACCTTTATAAAATAAAGGTGCGCCAAATGTCTGAATTATCAGTGAGTAGTTGTTAGGATAGATTATTCTTCAACGGCAGTAGGTGGTTCTATCGGCGGTTCTACTGGTGGTTCTACCGGAGGTTTTGGACATGGACATCCATACATTGGTCCCATTGGGTGTCTTTTATGAAATCCCATGTGTCTGCCGTCTTTTCTTGCTTTTTTGAATTCTTTTTTAGCATTATCTTTCATTTTTTCAAGTTTCTTTAATTGTTTGCTTGTTAAGATTGCTTCGAAAGAGTCTTTGCTTTGTTTTTTGATTTTATGTATTTCGCCTCTTAGTTCGCGAATTTCTTTTCTGATAGGTGCTAATTCTTGTTGTCTTTCGTCAAAAGTTAGTTTTTTATCCATAATTTCTTTTTGTTCTTTGTACTTTTCGGCGATTTTATCAAGAATTGGTTTTATTTGTTCTTTCTCGTTTTCTCTGATTTCTTTTGCTTTTGCTTTTTGTTCATCTGTTAATTTTAGTGCTTCCTCAAATTTTTTGAAATCAGGATGTTTTTTCATTTTATGAAATTCACCGCCAAATTTTGCTTTATCACATTGGGTCATTGGGCATTGTGCTTTTGGTGTATCTGCCTGTTCAACTGCATCTTGTGCAAACACTTGTGTTGTGCTCATCAACCCTATCACACCTGCTAAAATAAGTAATTTCTTCATTGCTATTCCTTTCTTTTTTTATCTCAAATCTTCTTCTTACATTCCTATAACGAAAATGATTTTCTGCTTGTTCATTTTTTGTTTTTAGAATGTTAAGTTTTGTAAATATAATAGCATTATTTTAGCAATTTTTCATCTTGAGAATACTTTATATAAATATATAAAGCTCTCTCTTCTTATTTAAACGGATAGGCCTTGAACATTTACAAGGTCTTTTTTTTTGCCTTTATTTAGTTTAAAAGTTCGGGTATGATTTGTTTTTTAGCCTAATTTGTAAGATAAATTTCTTTGTGGTACCCTGTTGATATAAATATTTATGAGAGTTGGTATATGAATATAGATAGAGAAAAATTAATATCATCAATAAAGAAAATTTCTGAGCCAAAAGTGCTTGTTGTAGGAGATCTTGCTTTAGATGAGATGATATATGGTGATGCCGAAAGAATTTCAAGAGAGGCTCCGGTTTTAATTTTGCAGCATACAAGAACAAAATTAATTTTGGGTGGTGCGTCTAACGCGGCTCACAACGTTGCAACATTAAATGACGGCAAAGTTGGTGTTATTGGTGTTTCCGGTGATGATTATTATTCTGAATTGTTGTTTGATACTTTTAGGGAAGCAAATATCGATTGTTCTAAAATTGTAAAAGATCAATCACGAAAAACTATTGTTAAAACAAGAATTTCAGGCTCTATAACAACTTCTATTACTCAGCAAATAGTCAGAGTTGACAGACAATCAAAAGGGCCTATTTCCGAGGCTACTGAAAATAGAATTATTCAAAATATTAAAGATGCCTTACCTAATTATGATGTTGTTATTTTATCTAATTATCATATTGGTACTCTGACAGATAGAATAATTAAATTTACAACAGATTATGCAAATGAACTTGGCAAGGTTGTTGTTGTAGATGCTCAAAGAGATTTAGGTTCATATAAAAATGTTACGTCAATGACTCCTAATCTTCCGGATACAGAAAAATCAGTTGGGTTTAAGATTGAATCTGAAGATGATATGAAAAAAGCAGGTGAAATTTTATTGTCACAAACAAATGCCAAAGCAGTTTTAATAACTTGTGGTGCTGATGGAATGTTTGTTACTGAACCAAATCAAGTTTATACAAAAATTCCTGTGTTTAACAAGTCAGAGGTTTTTGATGTAACCGGTGCAGGTGATACTGTTACTGCGGTATATTCTCTTGCTTTGGGGGCTGGAGTTGATCCTGTTTATTCGGCTTTAATCGGTAATGTCGCTGCCAGTCTTGTTATAAGACAGTTTGGTTGTGCTACAACAAGTATTGATGAATTGCTGAAAGCTTTAAAAGATTTGAAAATATAATATAAGGAGACTTTTTTAAAATGGATAAAATAAAAGAATTTCTAAAACAAATTAAAATAGTTGATTTTATTATTGTTGCGTGCGTAATTATTGCATTAGGCGTTGGGTTTGTTACTTATAAAGGATACAGACAAACAGCGAGCAAACAGCAAATTGAAGCACCTTCTAATATTGTATTCAAGGTTTATATGAGAGGGGTTACTTTCTCAGGCTCTGAAATTCCTATCAAGAAAGGCGACAAGACTTTTATCAGTATTAGAAATGTTCCGTATTCTGATTTGGAAATACTTGATGTTAAGGCTGATAGAAGAAAAATTGTTCTTCCAACTGTAAATTCAAAAAAATTGGTTATTGTTGTTGAAGATGAAAGTCAACCGGATTTGTATGATGTTGTTGTTACTTTGACTGACAAAGCAAAAATTACAAAAGATGGCGCTGTTGTCGGTGGTAACAAGATTAAACTTGGTTTGCCTATTACATTAGAAGGGGCTGATTATAAGTTTACCGGTTCAGTTTCTGATATAAATATTGTTGATGCAGTTGATACAAATTTAGGGACAGATATAAATACAACAGATGATGTTCAATAGAATTTTAAATTTTACACAGGACAAATTAAGTTACTTATATAATAATAGTTTATTTTTGCAAAACATTGATTGGTTTATTTTACCATTCATTGTTTTGACGTTTGTAACGTCTACGTTTATGAGTTCTGATGCGATCGGCTTTTTTGCTTTGATTGTGATGTTTTTAACTTTCATAAAGATGCTTACAAAGCCTGATGAAAAGTTAAATTTTAAAAGTTTTGAAGTTTGGTTGATTGCGTATTTTATGATTGTAGTCATAAGTTTAGCGGGTTCAACTCTTTTTGCGTTAAGTTTAAAAGGATTTTTTAAGACTTTTGTTTATATTGGATTTTATTTTTCTGTTGTTCAATATTTGAAATCTCATAAAAATCATATATTATGGCTTTTGGCTGTTATTGGAATTTGTACGGCGGGCGAAATTATTGTTGGATTTTTACAAACTTTCGTTCATCCTGAGGCTATTTCAACTTGGCAGGATACTTCAAGGATTAACCCTGAAGATGTTATATCAAGGGTTTATGGTACTTTGCAGCCACTAAATCCAAATTTGTTCGGCGGATATTTAATTGCTGGTTTCCCTGTAATTTTGGGAAGTGTTTTTTATAGTTTTATTAAAAAGAATTTGAATTTGATTGTGATTTCACTTGTATTATCTGTTTTGGGTGTTTTTACAATTTTTCAAACTGGTTGTAGAGGGGCTTATTTAGCGTTAATGTTGATATTTGGCTGTGTGTTCCTTATTTCGGCAAAATTCTTTTGGAATACTTATAAAAAACTTTATGTATCTTTGATATCAGCGGTTATGGTATTGTTTTTCGGTGCAATTACTTGTGTTAGTGCTTTAAGACAAAGATTTTTATCTATCTTTGCTATGCGCAATGATTCTTCCAATTCATTTAGATTTAATGTATATCATTCATCATTACAGATGTTTCAGGATAACTGGTTATTAGGTATTGGTGTTGGTAATAAAAATTTTAGAGAAATTTATGGGCTTTATATGCGAACAGGCTTTGATGCTTTGAGTGCTTATAATATTTACCTCGAAATTGCTGTTGAAAGTGGAATTTTTGCATTAATTTCATTTTTAGGGTTCTTAGGAATACTAATAAAAAAAGCAATTTCATTCATTATGGAATCTTCTGATATTGAAAAAGTTTTGTTTGTATCAGTTTCACTTGTTTCAATATTGGCAGTATGTTTTCACGGTTTTGTTGATACTATATTTTTCAGACCTCAATTGCAGTTTGTTTTTTGGACTTTTGTTGCTATAATTTCTGCAAATCTTGAAAAATAAATATTTATGTAACAAAATTTAAAAATAATAACTTCTTACTAGCAAAAAATTTTATTGATATGTTTTGTAACAGTCAAAGAAAGGTAGAAATAAATGGATATATTACTTACCCCAATAAATTTCAGGTTAACCCCTGCAAAGAGTTATTCAAATGCAAATAGTCAAAATAACTTTTATAAGATGAATTTTAAAAATACAAATTTGGCTCCTTTGGCTCAGGATTGTGTATCATTTGGTTCACGAAAGAAAAGTAAGGTTGTAGAAGAGGCTGAAGAAGATTTTTCAAAAGCAAAAACCCTTGATGCTTCTGATAAATCAGATAAAATATCATATCAGGTTGGTAAAGATATTAACAGTGAATGTCAAGAAGATTTGAAAAAATTTAAGGCTGATTTAAAAAGAGGTCTTAAAAGTGTAATTGAAAGTGATTCAAATCCTGATTTACCTGTTTTAAGGGGAGAATTGGGTATTCATGGTCGTGTGAAAAAACCGGCATCAATTCTTCAAAAAGTATCACCTAGAAAATTAAACCAAAAGAAGGAAATTTTCAAAATGGGTGATGTTGTTGGTATTCGTATCGTTTTGAAAAGTTCATCACAAAATGATTTTGATAAAGTATTTAAAGAACTTGGTAAAATGGTAGTTTCAGGAAAATTAAGAGTATTAGAAGTTGAAAACTATCGTATGACACCAAGAGATAGTTATGTATCAAAAAGAACTTTAGATAATTTTGAACTTGCATGTCACAAGGCTAATTTATATCCTGAAATATCCAGCAAAACACGTGAATCAGGTTATACTGCCGTTCATATGACAGTAGAATTGCCAAGTGGTAAGTATGCAGAAATACAGATGATGGGACGTGATATGGAACGAGTTAAAGAAATTGAAGATTTCTTCTATAAAAAACGTTGCACAAAAGCTGTAGATGATAAATATAAACCTATTGAAGCATTATTGAATAGGGTAATGGGTAAAACCAAAGTAGATAAGGCAACAGGTAAAGTAAGTTATGAAAAATTGGATGATTTCCAAGTTGCAACTTTGGATAGGTACATAAGGGATTCATACGCACATGCTCGTCAAATTCCACCGAAACATCCAAAGAGAGCAGCATTAGGAAAAGATTACTTCTTACCAATTCCATATTCTCTACCTAAAGAGTTGGATTTTGCAAATATTCAAAAATTAAAAGATACATGTGAATATATGGGCAGCCGTAAACAGGCATAATCGAAAAAAAACTGTTAATTCTTAGAATTAACAGTTTTTTTATTATTAACCTATGTTAAAATTAATTTATGAAAAACGCAAATTTCTAAATAAATACTTTTTATAATATATAGGTAGATTATATGAAGATAACATCAAATTATTTATATCCTAATAATATTATTGCGAATAAGCAGGCTTTTGGACAAAATGGACAAGTGAATGCTTCTTCTAATGTTGAAAAACAGCAAGCAGAAAGTGTTAATAATGTTTCTTATCCTGCTCCAAATTTAAACGTAAGAGTACCAATCAATTATTCACATGTTGAAGATATCAAATTTACAGATGATATCACAGCACATTGTTATAAATTAGCAAACGGTCAAAGAGTTGTTATTGTACCTAAAGATGGTCCTACAGTTATAAAAACGTATATAAATACAGGATCTTTCAATGAACCGGATAATCTTCGCGGAATAAGTCATTATATTGAACATAATCTTTTTAATGGTTCAGATGATTTAGGCGATAAAGTTTTCTTTGATGAAGTTAATAGAATGGGTGCAGATACAAATGCTTCGACTTCTTTTGACAAAACCGATTACTATATAAAATCTAATTTGTTGGAAGATACAGACGAAGAAGAACAAATTAAACTGCATGCAGGCATGATTCAATCTCCAAAATTTTTGTTGGATAAATTGGAAAAAGAAAAGAAAATTGTAAATGAAGAAATAAATATATGCGTTTCAGAAGATGAAAATATTGGTTTTTCTCAAACAATAAAAAATCTTTTTAATGTAAAATCTTCATCTTTGGACTTGATTGCGGGGACAACGGATAATATTAATTCTTTAACCAGAGATGATGTTGTAAATTATTTTAATAACAATTATTACCCTGCTAATATGGTGACTGTTATAACAGGAGAAGTTGACCCACAAAAAACAATGTCATTGGTGTCAAAATATTTTAATTCTACCAAAACTCCAACTCAGTCACGTAAATTTGAAAAAATGACACCAACAAATAAGGCTGTTCGTCAGGATATAATTTCAAATAAAACAGACAGTGATAATACAACAATTTTCTTGGGATTTGTCGGACCTGAAAATAATAATGCAAAAGATAAAGTATATATGCGAGCTTTAGGCTATTTGGCAGGCGGATTATATAATTCAAGATTTTCTCCTTTAGAGAAAAAATATGGTACAGGAATTGGTATTTCTACAGAAAGATTAAGTTCAAACCCTGATGAAAAATCCCTTCTTCTTGTTGCGACAAATGTTTCTGAGGATAAATCAGAAAAACTTATAAAAGAGTTATATTCGACTCTTTATAAACTCACACAAACCCCGCCAACTGAAGAAGAATTAACCGCGGTTAAAAACAGTTTGAAAAAAGTAAATAATCAGATTTTTGAAAGTTCTGCATCTATAAATAATCTTATCGGAACCTCTTTGTTAAATGATAATATTGAGCAAGTTAAAAATTTCAACAAAATTATTGATGAAATGACGGCTGATGATATTATGAATACTGCAAGAAAATATTTTGATTTGAATAAGGCTGCTCTAACAGTTGTTCATCCGTCTTTTGCACAAAAGGATAAAATTTCGAACAATTATAAAACCGCAAAAAATATTTCGTTTGGTGCTCGTAATAAAAAAACTCCAATAGATACTGCTCAAGTAAAAACTTATAAAACAAGTAATAATTTTGAAGTTATTTGCAGGGATTCAAATTCTGATAATGTTCAATATGAATTCAATTTGCAGGAAAAAACTTGGACACCTAAAAAGGCTGCTGTTGCAGATATACTTGCAGATATTTTTGAAAATGAAGGTACTTATACAAAATCTAATACAGAGCAAAATCGCTTGGCAGATTATTATGGCATAGATTCTAATTTGTCTGCAGGGGATTATGGTTTGATTTTGTCTGCTGATTTTCCGGCAAATAATATGAAAGTTGCTCTGGAACTTTTTAATGATAGAATAAAAAATCCTAAGCTTGATGAAAAATCATTTAATTCTGCGGTAGAAAGATTAAGAGATTTGTATTCTCAACATGAAGTATCTCCATATGACAAGTTTGATAAAATTGTTTATAAAGGTACTCCAATGGAATTTACTGCTAATGATAAACTGGAAAGTTTAAAATCTATTACAGTGGATGATGTTAAAAACTTTTATAATGAGATTTTTGTAAAAGGTGCCGGTACTGTTACTGTAACTGCGCCGTTTTCAAAACATCCGGAATTAAAGCAAGAAGTATTTAATTCTTTAGGTGCGTATAATAAAGTTCAACCAAAAGATCTTTCTGTTGAGAAACGTTATAAGCCTGTAGACAAAACAATTGTATGTACAGATGTTCATAAGAAAAATTCTGCAAAAATAGTTGAAGGTTTTACTTTTAAACGAAGCAAAAACTTAAAAGATATAACTACAGTAAGTTTGTTGAATGAAATTCTTGGAGGTTCTCCTTCCTCAAGATTGTTCACTGATTTGAGAGAATCAAGACATCTTGCATATTCTGTAAATTCAGATTACAGATACGAAGGTGATATGGGCGTTTTCACCATGAATATCACAACTACTACCGAAAACCAAGAAACAGGCGAGAAAACTTTTGATAATATTAAAAAATCTATTGATGGATTTAATGAAAATATTAAAAGAATAACAACCGAAAAAGTTTCTGAAGAAGAACTGGAAGCTGCGAAAAAACAGTTGAAGTCAGGTTTATTAAATTCTGCGGAAACAAATCTTGATAAAAATATAATGTTGAGTGATTCAAATAATACATATTATGGAATTGATTTTTATAATAAGAAACTTGAAATGATTGATTCTATAACTGCAGATGATATTTATAATGCAGCAAGAAATATTTTCAATTCAAAGCCAATATATTCAATCACAGCAACAAAGGATACTTTGAATGCAAATGATGAATATTTGAAAAGTCTAGAAGGTTAAACTTCTAAAATTTGTTTAACAATGTTTTGAATTCCGTCGAATTTCGCAAGATTTAATGATGCTTGCTGTATTTGATGCAATTTGTCAGGATTTTCAACTAAAGATTTAATAAGTTCTAATAAAGTTTTGGAAGTGACTTCTGAATCTTCGATGTATAATCCGGCATTTTGAGCAACAATATTTTTAGCATTTTTTCTTTGGTGGTCTGCTGCTGCGTATGGATAAGGTACAAAAATCGGTGCAATTCCACTTGCACAAAGTTCAGAAATACTTAATGAGCCTGCTCTTGAAATTGCAATGTCAGAGGCTTTCAAAACAGTTACCATATCTTCAAAATAAGGTCTTACAATTAAGTTTTTATCATTTTCATAATTGGGGTAAATGTCTTTTAACTTTTTCGTAACATCTTCAAAGTTCTTTTTGCCTGTTTGGAAAATTACTTGCAGGTTATACTTTTGAGTAAGTTCTTGCAAAATTTCTACAGAGGCGTCATTGATTGTTTTTGCGCCTTGTGAGCCGCCCATAATACAAAGAGTTAATTTGTTTTCAAGTCCTAAATTTATTCTTGCTTGTTCTTTTGTTAGTGTTGAAAATTCATGCCTTATCGGATTGCCATTTAGAATACAGTGTGGGTTATTTAATTTGTTTTTGGCTTCTTCAAATGCAATAGATACACTTTTCGCATACGGGGCTAATTCTCGTGTTACAAGTCCGGGGTTTGCATCGCAATCGTGCATTACAAACGGAACTTTCATAACTATTCCTGCCATAAGTACAGGTGCTGATACATAACCTCCTGTTCCAAAGATTACATCAGGTTTGTATTTTTTTATGTATGAGCAACAATTTATGAATGCGTGAAACATTTGCATTGACCATTTGACTAATGCAAATCCAATTTTTCTTGGCATTCCTGATGAGATAACAGGCAAAAATTCATAATTTTTATCTTTAACAATTGAATATTCTAAATTATTAGGATTTCCAATGTAATATATTTTATTAGTGTTTTCTCTTTTCAATAACTCATCGGCAACTGCGATTGCCGGATAAATATGTCCGCCGGTTCCACCTCCGGTGATAAAAAAAGTTTTATTGTTCATTATTTTGAGTTCCCAGTCTCTTAATTCTCTGTCTTGATATATTTAATAAAATTCCAACCATAGCAAGTGATACAATAATTGATGTACCACCATAACTGATAAATGGTAATGTTACACCGGTTACGGGGATTAGTGAACTTGCAACTGCCATATTGAAAAATGCTTGTAGGCCGAAAATAAATGTTATACCGATTGCAAGAAGTTTTCCGTACATATCAGGACATCTTTTGGCAATCCACATTCCTCTATTAACAAGTGCAACAAACAAACCGGCTATAAACAAGCATCCCAAAAGTCCAAATTCTTCTGCTATTATTGCGAAAATAAAATCTGTATGACATTCAGGTAAATACGCTAGTTTTTGAATAGAACTTCCGTAACCAGTTCCCATAAGCCCGCCGGAGGCAAAGGCTATCAAAGATTGTATAATATTATAACCTTTTCCTAATGCATCACTACCCGGATTTAGCCAAATATTTATTCTATCCATCTGGTATCCTTGCAGTAATTTAGGCAAGAAAGATAACGCTCCGACTCCACCGACTCCTCCAAGTATATACACAGGTAGCCATGGGCCTTGTGCCACTATATATAAAGTCCCGATAGTTGCAACCAAAATAAGTACCATACTTAAATTCGGCTGTTTAAATATTATCCCCAGTACTATTATCATTGGAATAATATACTTTGTTCCGTAGCGTTTAAAAATTCCAAGGTCAATTTTGTCCTTGAACATAGATGCCAATAGCATACAAAATAATGGTTTTGCCAATTCAGATGGCTGTAATTGCATAAATCCCAAGTTTATCCATCTTTTGGCGCCATTTATTACTACGCCTAATGGGGTGAATTGAAGTATTAACAATAAACTAATTACTATATACAAAAATTTTGTATTAAATTTTTCCAAGTGTTTATAATCAAATCTTGAGAAGAAAAGCATAGCAAAGCAACCGCCAATAGCATAAACACTTTGCTTAAATGCAGTGGTCATAAGCCAAATACCTTCACGCTGGCATTTCGGTGCAGTGGCTGAAAAAATTGCTAATATGCCAATGATAACTAAGAATGAAACAATTACAAGCAATTGCCTATCAGGAGCCGTCACAATAACTCCTGATTTGTTATAATGTTGTCTTCTGTTTTCTCTTCTTTCTCTGCTTTGTCGTTGCGGAGATTTATACTCTCGATAAGACATATTCTCTGAATACTTCTCCCCTATGTTCATAACTGTTAAACATATCGAAACTTGCGCAAGCCGGTGATAATAATACTACATCAGGTTTTAGTTCTATACCTTTATCTATTGCACTTTGTAGTGAAGTTTCTCGTATGATATTTGTAAATCCGCTCTCTTTCAGGTTCTTTTCAAATCTGTCTGTTGCTTCACCTATTAGAATTACTGTTTTAATATGTTTTTTTACGGCTTCACAAAATTCACTCAAGTCAGTATTTTTATCTCTCCCGCCTGCAATTAAAGCTACATTTGTATTGTTAAATGAATTTATGGCAACAATTGCAGCTTCAGGATTAGTTGCTTTGGAATCATTATAAAATGTTATTCCATCTTTTTCAATAATTTTTTCAAGTCTATGTGCTGGTGCCTTAAATTCCATAATGGCTTGTTTTATTACATCGTTATTTAAGCCTGCTAATTTTGCACAAATTATTGCGCACATTATATTTTGGTAGTTATGTTCGCCTAATAATGGACATTCTTTAATTGAGATTATATTTTCACATTTCCCATCTTTTTTAAATATAATCATTCCGTTTTCTTCATAGCAGCAGTTATCGCCGATATTTTTAGCAAACATAAAAATTGTGCCTTTGGCTTTTTTTGAAAATTCTAATAATTTTTCATCTTTTGCATTAAGTACACTATATTGCGGAGCCTGTGGCTCAAGGAAGATTTTTGCTTTTGCATTAAAGTAGTTTTCAAGTCCCTGATGCCAATCTATATGATCAGGAGTAAAGTTTGTCCATACTGATATGAATGGTTTAAGTGAAGGACTCATTGCAAGTTGGAAGGAACTTGCTTCGCATACAAAATAATCAAGGTTTTCATCTGCAATATTGCATGGCGGTTGACCAATATTTCCGCAAGCCTTAACTTTTAGTGTTTTTGCTAATATATGTTCTGTTAATGCTGTTGTTGTTGTTTTTCCGTTTGTTCCGGTAATTATTATGAATGGAATATCGCATTCTCTATATGCAAGTTCTAATTCTGAAATTACCGGAATATTTTTGCTTTTTATTCTTTGGATAATTTCACTGTGCGGTGGAATTCCCGGACTGGTTATTACAAGTTCTGCATTGTCAATAAACTCGTCTGAGTGCGAACCATATTCTACAAATATTCCGCAACTTTTTAAATCCTCAACTTTATATTGATTTTCTTCTTCTACAAATTTGCCTTCTGATAAATACACAATTGCGCCGTGCTTTTTTGCAAATTTAGCAGCCGCAATTCCACTTTTTGATAGTCCTAAAACTAGAACTTTTTTCCCTGCAATACTCATTAGATAATTCCTTTACTGAATAATTCAAATAACACAACTGCAAATATTGACAATAATAAAGATATTATTGAAAATACTATAACAACTTTTTTCTCATTCCATCCCAACAGTTCAAAATGATGATGTATTGGTGCCATTTTGAAAACTCTTTTTCCTGTTGTTTTGAAACTTGTAACTTGTATGATTACTGATAATGTTTCAACTACAAAAACTCCGCCGATAAAGATTAGTAAGAATTCAAATTTTCCTAATACCGCAAGAGTTCCCAAAAGCCCTCCTATAGCCAATGAACCGGTATCGCCCATAAAAACCTCGGCTTTTGGTTTGTTATATTTTAAAAATCCAAGTAACGCTCCCGCAACAGTTGCTGAGATTATTGCTAATTCAATTTCCCCCATAAATAAGGAAATTAAAGAACATGCAATAAACGCTGGAACTCCGCAACCTGCAGCCAAACCGTCTAATCCGTCTGTTAAATTATAAGCATTGGATGCCCCTGTTATTATAAATATGGCGAAAAACGGGTAAAACCATTTCATATCTATTACAAAATTGTTAATAGTAAATGTACAAGCACTCGGATTGTTCATTATTAAAAATAATGTCGGTAACAATGCTATTGCTATTTGTCTGAGTAATTTGCCTTTTGCTGTTAGTCCGTCATTACCTTTGCCTTTGATTTTAATATAATCATCTTGAAATCCCGCAAAAGTATAAAAACCAAGAGTTATCAAGGTGATTAGTGCAAGTGTTGTCATTTTTTGTGCCAGTAACAATGTTGTAACAGATGCTAAAATTATTGCCGCAATAATAAATACACCGCCGGTTGTTGGAGTCCCTTGTTTTTTTGCGTGATTTTCAGGCGCAACATCTTTTATATATTGACCTATCATTTTTTTCTTTAGCATATCAATATACGGTACGCCGAATAACATACATAAAATCATTCCCAATAGGAATGCTACCATTACCATTATCATTTATCTGTCCCTTTTCTTATGTAATCTATTATCTGTTCAAATTTCATTGAGCGTGATGCTTTTAAAAATAATGTTTCTTCTGAGTTAATATTTGATAAAATGTATTCTGAAACTTCTTTGTTATCATTAAAAAATTCTACTTGAAGTCCGGCTTTTTCAAGTTCCTTACCAATTTCTTTTGCTAAGTTCCCTACAACTAAATATTTTGCTTTATTGTTTATTGTAGAAAGATATTCGCCTACTTGCTTGTGATATAAGGCTTCGTTTTCACCTAATTCGCCCATATTTCCTAAAATGACTACAGGATTTGTATAAAGTTCTACAAAAGTTTTAACTGATGCTTTCATAGAATCTGGGTTTGCATTGTAACTGTCGTTGATTATTTTTATTCCATTGATGTTTTCAACTTCCCAACGCTTTTCTATCGGATGGTATGATAGTAAACCCGCTTTGATTTGCTCTGTTGTTAATCCGATTTTTAATCCTAATTCTATTGCAGATAGGGAATTTTCTATATTGTAATCACCTTCAACATTTAACTCATATATTGAGCCTTTGTATTCAAATTTTGTATAGGATGGTAATTTTTCTATAATAGTTACATCTTTAAGTGAATAATATATCTTTTCGCCTTCATATTTCAGATGTTTTTTTATGATTTCTTGATCTAATGCAATTAGGGCTCCTTTTTTATTTAGTCCCAGGGCAATTTCACATTTTGCTTTTGCAATATTATCAAGGCTTCCAAGCCTTCCTACATGAGCAGAGCCTGAGTTTGTTATAATTGCATAATCAGGTTCCAAGTGTGTTGAAATTAGTTCAATTTCGCCAAATCCTCGCATTCCCATTTCAACAATTAAGGCTTGCGTATCAGGTTCCATTCCTAATACTGTTTGACAAAATCCTATTTCGTTGTTGTGGTTTGAAAAAGTTTTTTGAGTCTTAAATTTTTGTGAAAGTACAGAATAAACCATTTCTTTTGTTGTCGTTTTCCCTGAACTTCCTGTTATTGCAACTGTTATAGGATTAATCTTTTTTCTGTAATATTTTGCGATATTTAGATAAGCCTTCAGTGTGTCTTTTACGCCTAAGATGAGTTTTGCGTTTTCATATATTCTGTTTTGACTTGTGAAATAACCTATTGCGCCTGATTCAAGTGCATTTTCTATAAAATTCTCGCCATCAAAAGTTTCACCCTTTAAAGGCAAATATATATCACCCTTTTTTATTGTTCTAGTATCTGTCGAAATGCTAAATTCTACAGATTCAGCGCATTCATCTTTTAAACTTTCAGCTCCCGAAGCTTTAATTAATTCTTCCCTCTTAAACATCATAAGATTATAATACTTCAAACAAAATAACAGTACCATAACGTTAATAAATATTAAAATTATGAGGATATACAATTCTTAAAACTTCTTGACAATGATTTTTGCCTGATAGATAATAACATTATGTGATTACTATGGGTCAATCGTTTTATAAAACCTCACAAAGGTTACGACACCCGCAACGAAAGGAAGAAAAGATGTACGCAATAGTCGAAACTGGCGGAAAACAGTATCAAGTAGAAGAAGGTCGCTACGTTGATATTGAATTATTAGATGGCGAAAAAGATTCAAAAGTAGTTTTTGACAAAATCGTTATGATTGTTAACGGTAAAAAATCTAAAGTAGGTCAACCATATGTTGCCGGCGCAAGTGCTGAAGGTAAAATCGTTTTACACGGCAGAGCAAAGAAAATTATCGTTTACAAACAAAGACCTAAAAAAGGATACAGAAAAAAACAAGGTCACAGACAAGGTTATACAAGAGTTATGATTTCCAAAATCAGAACTTCTGCTAAAAAGTCTGCTGAAGAAACAGCTGCTGAATAAGTAGTCTAAAATCGTTATAAGTACAAAAGAAAAGGAGAAATGAAAAATGGCACATAAGAAAGGTATGGGATCTACCCGTAACGGCCGTGACTCCGAAGCTAAGCGTTTAGGCGTTAAAAAGTTCGGTGGTGAAGCTGTTAAAGCAGGTAATATTCTTGTTCGTCAAAGAGGTACAAAAATTCACCCTGGTAACAATGTTGGTATCGGTTCTGATGATACATTATTTGCATTGATTGACGGTGTTGTTAAGTTTGAACCTCACCGAAGAGACAGAAAACAAGTAAGTGTTTACTCTGCGTAAAAGTAATAATATGCGAAAAGAGTCAGGATATTATCCTGACTCTTTTTTGTATTAATCAATAAATTTTAAGCCGGTATTTCGTCCCATTTTGCGCCCAAATTTGTATAATCTTCATCAGTAATTGTCAGTGTTCTAAACCCATTATTTTTCGCCTCAGCAATATAATGTTCAGGTTCTATATTGGTATATTTCATTCTCAAATCATTTATTTGAGTTGCATATTTGGGTTCTTTTGTGATTTTTGTATAGTCAGATTTTCCAGTTGGCTGAAAAGTTTGTAAAATCTCTTTAGGAACTCTTGTAGTTTGTTTTTCTTTTGTATAAGTGATTTTGCCCATTATAATTTGAGAAATTTTTACCATATCTATACTCTCCGTCTATTAACTCTCTTCTATAGATATAAAGTATATGGAGATATATGATTTTCAAAATTTGGAGAATTTGTTACAAAACTTTAAATACGATAAATTGTTCATAATTTTATTTTTGTCCAAAAATATTTTTGAAACTTAAATACAGTAGATAATATGTTGGAATTAAATTTAAACGAAATGAAAATGAAAGGAGAATTTTTATGGCTACTGTTGAACCTATCAGAAGTTTGAATGATTTAAAAAAGGTAGAAAAAATTTTAGCTAAAAATCCAAGAGATTTATTATTTTTTACAATAGGTACAAATTGTGGGTTGAGAATTTCAGATATTTTATCTTTGAATGTTAAAGATGTTAGGGGGAAAAATTATATACAGTTAACAGAAAAGAAAACTGGTAAGTTTAAAAAATTTCCTATAAATTCAAAGTTAAAACCAATGTTTGCAAATTTTACTAAAAATCGTTCTGATGATGAACCATTGTTTATGACTAAATTTAAAAATAGGTTGGGGAGAGTTACTGCATATTATGCAATTAGGAATGCTTGTGAAATAGCACATTTAGAAGAGAATTTCGGTACTCATACATTAAGAAAAACCTTTGGTTATCATTATTATAAAAGATATAAGGATATTGCTATGCTTCAAAAAATTTTTAATCATTCTAATCAAATGGTCACTTTAAGGTATATAGGAATCGAACAAGAGCAGATTAATGAAAGTTATAATAAATTTATTCTATAAATAATTATTGTAAAAAATAAGAACTATACATTTTTACAAAAATGTATAGTTCTTATTTTTCGATAGAAACATTATATTACAAACAAAATAAAAAGTTTTATTTGTATTAAAAATTGTAATAATAAAAAATATGTTCCTTAAAATAATTGTCACAACTAGTTTCTATATAATTTTGTAAAAATGTATAAGACTTAATAAAAGTGACTATGCTTACTAAAGGTAAAAAGAAGAGATGGGAACAAGCATACCGATAAAGAGTGTTGAAGAGATATATTTAATTAAAGAGTTTTATAAAAAGAGTAATAGAATACAAGATCTCTTGTTATTTACACTTGCAATAAATACGGGTATGGATTTAAGAGATTTATTAAATTTAAAGGTTAAAGATGTAAAGGGCAAATATTATTTAATATTAGAGAAACAGAAATCATTACCTTTAAACGATGAAATTTTGGGTCTTATCTCATTGGTAATAGAAGGATTACCAATGGATTCCTATGTATTTAGAAATAGTAGGGGCAAAAAATTGGATAGAACAACGGTATTTTATTCTTTTAAGACTGTTTGTTCAGAACTTGGACTTAATGATAAATATTCAGTTTCATCTTGGCGAAAAACCTTTGCGTATCATTATTATGAAAAATACAAAGATATTTCATATTTAATGTGGTTATTTAATCAGCACGCAGTGAGTGTAGCGTTTAAATTTATAGATGTCCAGGAGAATATGAATTTACGATATCGAGAAGGGGTAACTTTATAAATTATATGGTTAAAGTTTCTATAATTGTTCCAATATATAATACTGAAAAGTATCTTAAAAAATGTTTGGATTCTTTGGTTAGTCAAACATTAAAGGATATTGAAATAATTTGTGTAAATGATGGTTCAACTGATTCATCAATTCAAATCTTGGAGGAATATAAAAATAAGGATACTCGCATAAAGGTCATTAATAAAGAAAATTCCGGATATGGCAATTCAATGAATATAGGGATATCAAGTGCGAGTGGTGAATATATTGGAATTGTTGAATCTGATGATTTTGTTAAAAATAATATGTTTGAGGATTTGTATGAATTAGCGAAAAATAATGATTTGGATTTATTAAAATCTGATTTTTATTACTATACAACAAAGGATAACCAATCAAGAAAAGCAGGGAAAATAAAAAAAGAATTGCAAGGTAAAGTTTTTAATATTGGAGATGATCCTGCAATTGTTAAAATGATGCCTTCAATATGGAGCGCTATATATAAAAGGACATTTTTGATTGAAAACGGAATTAATTTTTTAGAAACACCAGGAGCAAGTTATCAGGATACTTCGTTTGCATTTAAAGCATTAGTAAGTGCTGAGCGAATGATGTTTACAGGTGAAGCATATCTATATTATAGGCAGGATAACGAAAACTCATCAGTAAAGTCAAAAGAAAAAGTTTACGCTGTTTCCACAGAATGGGACGAGATTAGCAGATTTCTGGATAATAATTTAAGTTTAAAAAACATTGTAAATGACTATAAATTAGTAGCGCAATTTAATGGTTACAGATGGAATTTAATAAGAATAGATTCTCAATATCGAGATGAGTTTATTGAGCTTTTTAGTAAAACTTTTTGTGAATATTATGCAAAAGGTGAAATACGAGAAAAATTTTACAAGAAGATTAATAAAAATGAATTCCAAATGTTATTAAATAATAAGCAAAAGTATAGAAAATATATTGATAAATTGGCATTAAATTATGAGAAAAAAGAAAAGAGAAGAAAAAACTTTTCTATTCGAATAAATTTATCGCGAGTTAGTATTGTTCTTTTTGGAAAGCAGATTGTGGAGTTTGGCTAGTGGAAATATCAGAATTAATAAATGAATTTGAAATATTTATTATAACTTACAATCGAATTGATTATTTAAAAAGGGCTTTACATAGTGCATTGGTTCAATCTGTAAAAGGCTTCAATATTACTGTTTTAGATAATGGAAGTTCGGATGGTACAGAAGATTATATAAAAGAGGTTCAAACAAAAAATAATAATATTATATATATAAAAGAGTCTATAAATATTGGACCGTTTAATATTTTTTTAAAAGCAGTATCTTTAGCAAGTAAAAAATATGTGATGATATTTCATGATGATGATATTTTGCATCCTCAATATATTGAAGCAGTTTTAAAGATTATAGAAAAACATAGTAATATTGATTTAATTTATACTAAAATAAATAGTTTTATAGATGAAAATAATGTCAATTTAGAACCTTTTGGTTCTGTATCATATAAATTATATGAAAAACAAGATTTTATTAAGCATATATACATAAATAAGGGGTCTTCTCATTTAGTTTTTCCATGTGTAATATACAAAACGCAAAATTTAAAAAATCTAAATATTACTGAAACGATAAAATCTGCAGGTACAATTGCGGATATGGATATGGTTGTAGAAACATTAACTAATAACGGTTATGGTGTTTTTATCGAAAATAAAATGTATAATTACAGAGCCCATAGTGATCAAGAATCTCATGTGAAAAAATTGTATGCAAGTGAGATTATTGCTAACAACTTGTATTTCAAAGATAAATTAAAACATATTTTTTTAGGGAATTTGTATTTGAATGTTTTTTCCTATTATTGGTTTAGAAATATGTATAATTATTTCGGTTGTTATGAGGATATTACATTAACTGAATTATTAAAAATGGGATATGAAAAACAAGCAATTACTAAATATACATATTTAATGAGTAAATTTTATGGAAAATTTTTGATTCCAGTTAATCACATTTTGAAGAAAATTTTACAAATAGAGAGATTTAAAAAACAGAAAATATATTTAGGAGGTATCGACCAGTGAAAGTCGTAATTTTGGCAGGTGGATTAGGCACTAGATTATCAGAAGAAACCAGATTAATTCCCAAACCAATGGTTGAAATTGGGGGTAGACCTATTTTATGGCATATTATGAAAATATATTCATATTATGGTTTTAATGAATTTATAATATTAACAGGTTATAAATCTCATGTTATCAAGGATTATTTTATTCATTATTACCAACAATATTCTGATGTTACTGTTGATATGCTAAATAATTCTGTTGAAATACACAGAATACAAACAGAACCATGGAAGGTGACTATGCTATATACCGGTCAAGAAACAATGACTGGTAGTAGAATTAAAAAAGCGCAAAAATATGTCGGGAATGAGCCATTCTTGTTAACTTATGGTGATGGGGTTGCTGATGTTAATATAAAAGAACTTATAAAGCATCATCAAAATAGTAATAAATACTTAACATTAACAGCAGTGAAACCATCTGGTAAGTTTGGGGCTTTAGATATCACTCCTGATGGAACAATAAAGAGTTTTTTAGAAAAACCGCAAGGCGATGGTAATTGGATAAATGGTGGTTTTATGGTTTGTGAACCACAAGTCTTTGATTATATTGAACCAAATAGAAATGATGTTATCTTTGAACGTGAACCATTAGAGCGACTTGCGAAAGATGGAATGCTAAATTCTTACAAGCATAATGGTTTTTGGCATCCAATGGATACATTAAAGTGTAAGACTGAATTAACTGAAATGTGGTTAAAAGGTAAAGCACCTTGGGCAGTGTGGTTAAATAAAGAGGTTGTAAATGTTTAATAATATATATAAAGGAAAGAAAGTTTTTTTAACAGGACATACCGGATTTAAAGGGAGTTGGTTAGCTCTTTGGTTAACAATGCTTGGTGCAGAAGTTTGTGGATATTCACTCAAACCTAATACGGAACCTTCAATGTTTGCTGAATTAAATATCGAAAATAAAATAAAGAAATCTATATATGGAGATATTCTTGATGTTGAAAGGTTAGAGGCAAGTGTTGAAGAATTTAAACCTGATATTATATTTCATTTGGCCGCTCAGCCATTAGTAAGGTTATCATATTCAGAACCTGTATTAACCTATAAGACCAATGTTATTGGAACCTTAAATGTATTAGAAGCCGCCAGAAAATGTAAAGGAATTAAAGCCTTTGTAAATGTTACAACAGACAAATGTTATGAAAATAAAGAGATAAATAGGGGATATCGAGAAGATGAGCCTATGGGTGGATATGATATGTATTCATCATCTAAGGGCTGCGTAGAAATTATGTCATCTTCATACCGCCGTTCATTTTTGCAAGGTGAAGAAGGCTATGCAATGGCCACAGCAAGAGCCGGAAATGTTATAGGTGGTGGCGATTGGGCTTTAGATAGATTAATTCCTGATTGTGTAAGATATATCAATTCAGGACAGAAAATTGAAATCAGAAACCCTATAGCAGTCAGACCTTGGCAGCATGTTTTAGAACCTTTATCCGGATATTTGTTATTGGGACAAAAACTTTTGGAAGATGGCAAAAAATATGCTGAAGGATTTAATTTTGGACCAAGAGAAGAAAGTGTTTTAAGGGTTGCCGAAGTTGCTCAAAAAGTTGTTGAAAATTATGGCAGGGGTGAAGTTATTGTTCATAAAAAAGATAATTTGCATGAAGCAAATCTTTTAATGTTGAATATTGAAAAAGCAGAGCAAGTATTAGGTTGGACTCCAACATATACGGCAGATTTAGCAATTGAAAGAACAGTTGATTGGTATAAACATTTTTACCAAAAAGATACTGATATGTATGTGTATACATTAAATCAAATAAAAGAATATGAGGAGAGTATAAAATGGAACAAGAATTACGCAATAAAGTAAAAGAAGCGGCAAAAGAATATTATAAAGAAGTATATGGGAAAAAGAAAACCTTTGATTATATTCCACCGAGTGGAAAACTTTTAGGCGAAGAGGAATTACTGAATATGATTGATGCCTCTTTAGATATGTGGTTGACTTCTGGTAGATTTAATAAGGAGTTTGAAACAAAGTTTGCAAAATATCTAGGAGTAAAATATGCGCTTTCAACAAATTCAGGTTCAAGTGCTAATTTACTTGCCTTTTCGGCTTTAACCTCTCATAAATTAGGCGATAGAGCTTTGAAAAAGGGTGATGAGGTTATTTCTGTAGCTGCTGGGTTCCCAACTACAATCAATCCGATTATTCAACAAGGAATGGTTCCTGTGTTTATTGATTGTGAAATAGGAACATATAATATAGATGCTGATAAAATTGAAGAAGCAATTACGCCAAAGACAAAAGCAATATTTTTGGCTCATACGTTAGGCAATAGTTATGATTTAGACAAGATTATGTCTCTTGCAAAAAAATATAATCTATGGGTAATTGAAGATAGTTGTGATGCTTTAGGCGGCGAGTATAAAGGTAAGAAAATAGGAACAATAGGTCATATCGGTACATTCAGTTTCTATCCGGCTCACCACTTAACAATGGGGGAAGGTGGTGCTGTTGTAACAAATGATCCGCAATTGTATAAAATAATAATGTCATTTAGAGATTGGGGAAGAGATTGTTGCTGTCCTCCAGGTCGTGATGGCGTTTGTGGAAAGAGATTCTCTCAACAATTGGGTAATCTTCCATTTGGATATGATCATAAATACACATATTCTCATATTGGGTTTAATTTGAAAATTACTGACTGGCAAGCAGCTTTAGGTTGTTCTCAAATTGATAAATTAGATAAATTTTTAGAAATAAGACGTAAGAATGCTCAAATGCTTACAGATAAATTAAGTGATTTACAAGAATATTTAATTTTGCCCAAAATTAATGAAGGTGTAAAACCTTCTTGGTTTGGTTACTTGATTTCAGTGAAAGATAATGCTCCATTTACTAAACAAGAAATGGTTGAATACTTAGAAAGTCATAAAGTTGGCACACGTCAATTGTTTGCAGGTAATATCTTGAGACAACCAATGATAGTTGATAATGATGTTGATTTAAGAATTGGTAATTCAAAACTAATTAATTCGAAAGAATTGACTGATGAACATTATAAATTGTTACCTAATACAGACTTTATTATGAATAATACATTCTGGGTAGGAACATTCCCTGCACTGGGAGAAGAAGAAATTACAAGAATTGCTGATACTATCCATCAATTTGTGGAGGAAAATAAATGATGACATTAAGTAATCAGAAAACTTTAGAGCAAAATGCTTTAAAAATTAGAATGGGTATAATTCGCGCCATAAGTTCAAATAAAGGGGGGCATATTGGTGGCTCATTAGATTTAGCGGATGTATTATCTGTTATATATACAGATTTTATAAGAATTGATCCAAAAAATCCCCAATGGGATAATCGCGATTTTATGATAATTTCCAAAGGGCATGCCGGACCTGCATTATATGCAACTCTTGCACTAAAAGGCGTTTTTGATTATGCGCGACTGGATAACCTTAATAATCCAAACTCTTTATTACCAGGGCATTGTGACAGGAATAAAGTTCCTGGTGTTGATGCAACTACTGGAAGTTTAGGACAGGGACTTTCAATAGCAGATGGTGTTGCTTTAGGTGCCAAAATCAAAAAATCCGGTCAAAGAGTTTTTTGTATTATTGGAGATGGCGAATCTGCGGAAGGGCAAATTTGGGAAGCGGCACAATTTGCGGCTCATTATAAACTTGATAATATTATAGCGTTTCTTGATTGGAACAATATGCAAATCGATGGATCTGTCGAAGAGGTTATGAGTATAGGCGATCCAATGAAAAAATTTGAGGCTTTTGGATGGAATAGTACGCTAGTTAAGGGGGATGATGTGTTAGCGATTCAAAAAGCTATAAATTTTGCTATTGAATCCCCAAATAAAAAACCTACAATGATAGTTTTGAAAACTATTAAGGGTAGGGGAGCTAAATGTATTGAAGAACTTCCAAATAATCATTGTCTTGGTTTCAATGACGACTTGAAAGAAAAAGTGTTAGAAGAGCTTAAAGAAAGAGCAGTTGAACTTGATATGGAGGAAGAACAATGGAACTAAGATATACAGGTGGTGTTGCGGAGAAAGAGCCTATTCAGATTTTTAATGAAACAATGCGAGAATTGTTTTCTGAAGATGATAAAGTAGTATATTTAGATGCGGATTTAATGGGTTCTTTGAAAACTGCTCAATTATGGAAGGATTATCCAAAGAATGTTTTCAATTGTGGAATACAAGAAGCGAATATGGTTGGTGTTGCCGCAGGAATGTATTTAAATGGATTTAAGCCATATATTCATTCATTTTCACCATTTGCATCACGAAGGATTTTTGATCAAGTATTTTTAAGTATTGGATATGCTCAAAAGAGTATTCGAATTATAGGTTCTGATGCTGGAATTATGGCAACGAATAACGGTGGCACACATATGTCTTTTGAGGATGTAGCAATGATGCGAACAGTTCCGAATGCTTGTGTTGCAGATGTATCAGATCCTACAATGTTTAAAGCTTTGCTTAAATTAACTAAAGATAGAAATGGAGTTACATACATAAGAACTGCAAGACGAAATTTAAAAGATATATATATGCCGGATGAAAAATTTGAAATTGGTAAAGGTAAGTTATTAAAGGATGGAAATGATGTAACTATAGTGGCTTGTGGAATTATGGTTGCTACAGCATTAGAAGCTGCAAAAGAGTTGGAAAAAGATGGAATAAGTGCTCAAGTTGTTGATGTGGTTACCATTAAACCATTAGATGAAGATTTGATATTGGCTTGTGCCAGAAAAACAAAAAATATAATTGTGTGTGAGAATGCAAATATTTTGGGTGGGTTAACAAGTGCAGTATGTGAGTTAACTTCTGCAAAATATCCTGTAAAGGTAAAAGGTATAGGTATTAATGATTGTTATGGTTGTGTAGGTTCAGAGGATTTCCTAAGAAAGAAATATGGACTTACTATTGAAAATATTATATCACAAGTAAAAGAGTTGTTAAGATAGTTAGTAAGAGGTTAAAATGATAAAATTATTGGATTGTACGTTAAGAGATGGTGGTTATATAAATGATTGGGAATTTGGAAAAGAACAAATTCTGGATATAACCGAAAAACTTGAAGATAGTAATGTCGATATTTTAGAAATTGGGTTCTTAAGACCTGAATCTTATGATGAAAATAGAACTATTTTTAATAATATTGAACAATTTAAATCTATCGTAAAAAATAAAAAATCCAATGTACAATATGCTTTGATGGCTGAGGTTTCAAATCCTTTTCCTTTAGACAAATTGCCTCCAGCAACTCCGGAAGGCCCAGATATTATTCGAGTTATTGTCTGGAAAAAAATGTTAAAAGAAGGTTTTGAGTATTGTAAAGGTATTGTCGAAAAGGGTTATAAGCTTTGTGTACAACCAGCAAGAGTTAGTCAATATACTGATGAAGAATTTATTGATATGTTGAAATTATACAGTACCTTAAATCCATTAGCTATTTATGTTGTAGATAGTTGGGGAACAATGTATAAAGATGAATTACTCCATTATTTAAACCTAGCAAATGCCAATTTAAGTCCTGAAATTTCTGTAGGTTATCACGGTCATAATAATCTTATGCAAGCGTTTGAAGTTGCTTGTGTATTTTGTGAACAAAATTTAAATAGAGATTTAATTATAGATGCTAGTGTTTATGGTATTGGAAGAGGTGCCGGAAATTTAAATACTGAATTATTTGCTAAATGGATGAATGAAAAATTTAGTAGAAATTATGATTTAGAAAAATATACGTATGTTTTTGATAAATATATTAAGAAAATATATGAGAAGACCAAATGGGGATATTCAATTCCATTCTATATAACAGCAAAATATAATGCAAATCCTAATTTTGCAGGATTTTTTGAAGAAGAAAAAGTTTCTGCAGAGATTATGGAAAGTGCAATTAGTTTACTTTCACCTGAGGAAAGAATTATTTATACAAAAGATAAAGCTCAAAATGCTCTACGCTTGGCAAATAAAAAGAAATGGAATAAACGTCTTGTCGTAGCTATAATAACTGCCAATAGACCAGAAGCTATTCAAGGATATTTAGAAGTTTGTGCAAAAAGTTTTTGGGAACTAGGTATTGATTTGAGGATATTTGATAGTTCCGATGATAATAAAACTAAAGATATTGTAGCAGATTATTCTCAAAAATATGATAATGTGATTTATGATAGATGGGATGGAATTTATGATGGCTATTCAATAGATAACAAGGTTATTGATGCATATAAAGAATATTCAAATAGGTATGAATATATTTGGTTAGTGCGTGATGGGCTACCTATAAATATTAAGAATTGTATTTGGGGAATAAGTAAATATATTGATATGCATGAAGACATAATCGTTGTTCAGGAAACAATTCGTGACATTAACAGTGTTAAAGAAAAAGAATATCATGATTGTTCAGAATTTTTTAAAGATCAAATTCGTGAAATTCAAACATTAGGTTTTTCGATTATAAAATCTACTTTTATAAATAATGTTATTACACACCAGCCATTAAACAGTTCTAATTATGGTTTATGGCAGCCTATAGCATTTTTTCAATATTGGGAAGATAATCCAATAAACGCTGCATGTTGGAGTGGAAGTCTATTACTTAGCAATCCTCAAAGAACACAAACTAGTTTTTGGTCGAAAAATTTGATAAAACAGTGGGGTAAGACTTGGTATGATTTAGTTATGGGCTTGCCTACAATTTATGATAAATATAAAGCGCAAGTATTACCAATTGAAACATATGATTTCAGTCCTTTTACTTTTGAAAACATGCTTACTTCCCGCGAATTTGGTGGCTTTTGTTTAACAGATATAATAAAAAATAGAAAGGCACTTTCAATAGTGGCAAATAGACCTATTTGGCAATTATATCTTGTCTCTTTAATTCCTAAATGTTGTGTTTCTTTAATTAAAAAGAAGGTTGTTCCATATAGAAAAAAGAAATGTTATAGAAAAAATTTGCAGAGTTATTTGCGAAAGAATAATATTATTGATTATGATACAAAAGTTGATCGTTTTGAAAAAACAAAAAATATAAAATCATATTTGTTATATGAAGAAGATAATATACCTGAAAAACCTTTTATTACAGTTTTTATTCCCACATACAAGAGGGTTGACTTATTAAAAGAGGCAATTGACAGTGTTATAAATCAAACTCCAGTTGACTTTGATTGGGATATTGTGATTGTAGATAATGAGCCTTATGATGGTTTTGTCAATAAAACAGAAAAATTAATAAGAGGTTATAAGACCAATAAGATAAGGTATTATAGGAATGAGAAAAATTTAAGACCAGGCGATAATTTTAATAGAGGTATATATCTTGCCAAAGCTCCTTGGGTTATGATGCTTCATGATGATGATATGTTGTTCCCGTATGCATTAGAAAAAATGAAATTTAATATTGATGTATTATCTTCCAATGAATCAAAATCTCTAGGGGCAATTGCCACTTCTAATTATGTATTTACGTATGATAAAAACCATCCAGAAGCACATAAGAAATTAATAAAAGATGTTTCTGATTGGTGGATGAAACAACGTTCAAGAAATAAATTTTATAAATTGACAAGAAATAATATTATGTTTACAGGCCATATTGGAGGTTCTGTTCCGACTTGTGGCGCAGTATATAATAAAGCCGCAGTTATAAATCAAGGTGGGTTTAATGATGATTTAGGTATATCTGCGGATTTGATTTTATACTATCAATTAGAAAAGAATTATAGGGTATATCAAACCTTTGATCCATATGGCTTTTACCGTTGGGGATGTAATTCAATGAGTAGCAGAGAGTCTACACATAGGACAATAAAAGACAATAACGATTTTCGTGAATATGTATATTCACAAAATTTATTTACAAAGATTTGGGGTTCTTTATTTAGAAGTTCAATTTATTATGAGTTTACTAAGATACCACTAGCAAATCGTAAAAATGTTTCTAATCAATATATAACATATGCTGATTATGCTGATATATATAACAAAAAACCGAACAAAATAGCATATTGGTTATGGAAGAAAGTATTATTCAGAGTATATCAGTATCATAAGAAAATAGAAATAAGAGATTTAAGACATAAATTTAAAAAATATTTAAAAACAAAAGGAGAGTATAATGGAGCTAATAAGTAAAAAATTACGTAAAAATGCCCTATATTTATCGCATAAATGTCAAGATGGAAATCTTCAAAGTGTTTTTTCTTGTCTTGATGTTGTTTGGGTTTTATATGACAAGATTATGAATTGGAGTCCAGAACTTGCTCAAGATGATGATAGAGATTTTTTCATTATTTCTAAAGGTCAGGCAACATTGGCACTTTATCCTGTTTTAATAGAAAAAGGTTATTTTTCTATGGATGAAATTGCTCCTCAAATTGGCAAATTTGATAGCAGATATTGTATTCAAACAGATTTGACTAAATTTGAAGGTGGTATTGAAAACAATGCCGGTTCATTAGGACATGGTTTACCTTTTGCTGTTGGCATTGCAAATGCGAATAAGATTAAAAAATCTCCTTCATCAGTTTATGTTCTTTGCGGAGATGGAGAATTTTGTGAAGGTACGATGTGGGAAAGTTTAATTTTTGCTTCTGCGAAAAAGCTTGATAATTTGACTGTCATTATTGATGATAACAATTCAGTTGGAGCAATGGTTGATATGGGTGATATGAAAGCAAAATTATCTGCTTTTAATTTTGATGTTATTGAAGTTGATGGTCATGATATGAAGGCTTTAGAAAAGACATTTAAAGAATTAAAGACTTTAAAAAATGGAAAACCCAAGGCTGTAATTGCAAAAACTATAAGAGGATATGGTTCAAAAACAATGATAGAAAACGATATTTGGTTTCACAAATCCCCGAATGCAGAAGAATTAGATATGTTATCCAAGGAGGTTGAATTAGCATGAGAAGAGCATTTTTAAAACGTGTTGCAGAAATGATTAGAAACGAAGCTGATACAACATTCTTTACGGTTGATATTGGAATGTGGGCAATTAGAGATGTGTTAAAGGAATTTCCAGATAGATGTACTAATGTTGGTATTTATGAAGATGGAATGTTTTCTATAGCAGCAGGTATGGCACGAAGAGGTTTGGTGCCTACTATATTCGGAATTCAACCTTATCTTGTTGAAAGAACCTTAGAACAAATAAAAATGGATTTTGCATATCAAAAATTAGGTGTAAATGTTATAGGAACAGGGGCTGCTGTAGATTATCCAAAATATGGATACTCTCATTATTGTGCAGAAGATGTCCATGTAATAAAAGCAGTTCCGGGGTGTGAATTTCTTGCTCCCGGTAGTGCAAAACAATTCATTCAATTATTTAATCAGACATATAGAAATGGTCATCCTACTTTTTTCAGAGTTAGTGATCATCCAAATCAAAAAAATGATCCTGATGTTGAGTTTGGAAAAGCCGTTGTTATGCAGAAAGGCTCGAAAGCAACAGTTATAGCAGTTTCTGTAATGTTGGATGAGGTTATGGAAGTTTGTAAAGGTAAAGATGTAACAGTTCTTTACTATACGACATTAGAACCTTTTGATAGAGAAACTTTGGGTCAATATTATAACAATGGAAAAATTTTAGTAGTTGAACCAGAATTTGAAGGTAGTTTGACATTTGATATTACAAAGTCATTTGAAGGCAAACCTGTTCAAATCGAATCAGTTGCATTTCCTCGTGAAATATTTAGAAACTATGGTACTTATGAAGAAAAAATGCAATATTATGGTTTGACAAAAGAAAATATAGAAAAGAAATTAGAGGTATTAATACGGGTATAATATGCAAAAAATAAGGAATATTGAATTTTTGAGAATAGTAGGGTGTTTGGCTGTGGTGATGTGGCATCTTTGTCACTGTGTTCACTCATTACATACTGTTGCAGATACTCATTTTTATAATAGTCTATATAAGATATCTTCTAAAGATATGCTAGCTGTTGATTTATTTTTTATAATATCTGGATTCTTTTTCATGTATAAAAATAATTTTGAAAAACCTCTGATTAATTTTTTACAGAAAAAACTTTTGAGGGTATATCCTTTGTTTGTTGTTGTTTTATTTTTAAGTTGGTTAATTTCGAAATTTCATATATATGAATTTAATTATTACCAGGGAATACTTAATCTATTTTGTATTAATGGTACATCTTTAAGTTTAACATTGGGATTATATCCGGAGATAAATATTTTCTGGTATGTATCTGCTATGTTGTGGGTTTTTGCCCTGTATTATTATTTATATCAAAATTTGGGCTCTAAATATGTAGATTTAATTTTAGCATTATTAGTTTATTTTTCTTATTCTATTCTGATTCATTTTACTTGGGCAAATTGGGAAACAATCGGCTGTTTTATAAATTCCGGTATGTTGCGTGCTATGGGAGGGATAGGTTTAGGCTGTTTTATTGCAAAGTGGTATAGAAATAATAAGAGTATTATTAAAAATCAGAAGATAACTTTTGGGTATAAGATGTTTATTTCAATATTAGAGTTTATGTGTCTATTTTTTATAATTAATAATTTCTTTTTTCGTAAACTTGATTTCGAAAATAACTTTATTTTTGTTTTAGTTTTTGTTTTAATAATGGTCTTATTTTTAATTAATCAAGGTTTTATTTCAAAATTTTTTAATAAAGATATATTTGTAAATTTGGCAAAATATACTTATGCTATATATATTTCGCATGGCTTAGTAATATTGTGTTTATGGAGTACTGTATGGAAAAAATATAATATGTATTTAATTCAATTTCCTGTTTGGAATTTTATTTTATCATTATGTTTAATTTTTACTATAGGTATTTTTATGCATAAATGTATAGAAGTTCCACTAAATAAATATTTAAGTATAAAAATGCAACAGGGAAAAGATCTACAATAAAAACAATTTAAAAAAGAAGTTGTAATCTAAAAAATTTATAGGAGTCTAAAATATGAAAAATTTATATAAAAATAAAAGTATTCTTATCACAGGAGCAACTGGATTAATAGGCAGTAATTTAACAGAGAAGTTAATGGAATATGGTGATGTTAAGGTTACTGTTCTTGCTAGAAATGAAAGTAAAATAAAAGATCTTTTTGCAAAACACCTAAATAATAATAATTTTAAATATATTATTCAAGATGTCACTGAACCGTTCAAATTTACGGAAGAATTTGACTATATATTTCATGCTGCAGGAGCAATTTCCGGAGATGTAATTCGTAGTTTTCCGGTTGATATTATTAATGCAAATATTGAAGGAACAAAAAATTGCCTTGATTACTTAAAGAATCAGGGTAAAGGTCGAATGATTATTTTTTCTTCTGCGACTGTTTATGGTAATTGCACAGGTAAAGATATAGTTGTTCAGGAAAAAGATACTACAGTAACTGACAGTTTAGATTCTCCTGTATGTCCTTATTCTCAAAGTAAACGAATGGTTGAAACGCTTGGAAAGTCATACAGTAAACAATACGGAGTTGATGTTGTTATTGCACGATTTAGTTATGTTTATGGATTTACTAAATATTATCCCAATACGGCATTTTTTAATTTTATAAAAAAAGCATTGTCTGGGGAAGATATAATTCTTAACGGAACATCTTTTGCAAGGCGTGATAATATTTATGTAAAAGATGCAATAAAATTTTTACTTTTAGTAGCAATGTATGGAGAAAGTTCACAATCATACAATATTTCTAGTATGAATCAGGGCGGAAATTTTGCAGCAATAGATGAAATTGCTGAAAAAATTGTTAATGCTGCAAATTTAATTAAAAATAGTCGCGTTAAAGTTGTAAAAAAATATTTTGATGACACAGATAGAGATGCCGGAATTGTTATGAATAATTCCAAAACCCTTGCGCTGTGCGGATTTTCGGGGGGGGGGCACCTCTTATAGAGTTGGATAAAGGCATCTTTGAAACAGTTAACTGCTTTAATCAATCAGTTATTCTGAAGAAAGGAGGTGCTGCAATGTTATAGAAAGGATTAAAAATGGAAAATTTTAGAGGTAAAGTTGTCGTTATAACAGGTGCAACTTCTGGTATTGGGGAGGCAACTGCAAGATATTTTGCGCATGAAGATGCAAAAACAGTTTTGGTTGGTCGTAATAAAGATAAAGGCAAAAAAATAGAAATGGAAATTAGGCAACAAGGACAAGAGGCTTATTTTATTCCTTGTGATGTTTCTAATGAAAATGAAGTAAAAGACATGGTAAACAATGTTATTGACAAATATGGCAAAATTGATATTTTGTTCAATAACGCAGGAGTTATGCTCCCTTCAAAAGAGATTGAAAGAATGCCTGTTGAGGATTGGAAAAAATCAATTGATATAAATTTGACTGGCACTTTTTTGGTATCTCGTTATGTAAAACCTTATTTAGTTAAAGAAAAAGGGACAATAATAAATAATGGTTCTATCGCAGGTCTTCAATATTACGCTGCAGGTCGTTCTTATGCATATAGTGCGACGAAAGCTGCAGTTATCCAATTTTCACATCAAATGGCAAAAAATTATGGGGAAGAAGGTGTAAGGGTAAATTGTATTTGTCCTGGGATTATCCAAACTCCTATATTAGGGGATAGGGATCCAAAAGTATATGCTGAAAGAGTTCCTTTGGGTAGGTTAGGGCAACCAGAAGAAGTTGCGAAGGTAGTTGCTTTTTTGGCTTCAGATGACGCTAGTTATTTAACCGGAGTTGTTCTACCTATTGATGGTGGTGTAAGTTTGTAAAACTTGTAAAGGAGATTTTTAATTTAAAAATCTCCTTTTATGTTTATTATTTTATTTGAACATTTTATAGTTTTATAGTTTCGCCGTCATTTGGCACGAGAATGTTGGTTATATTATGCTCTTTGATGTATGCGTTTATATCTTCTCTTGTTACTGTCAAATGGCTTACTGTGTCCATGTGGCTTGCTATGATTGTTGATTTTGGTGCGCTTTTCAATAATTCTTCTATATCTGATAGGTTCATTATTATATGTTCTCCGTTTTGAACCGTTGCTCCACATGCATTTACTATTATTACATCAGGGGTGTATATATTGAGTGCTTCTTTTACTTCTTCACACCATATTGTATCGCCTGCTATATATAATGTTTTTTCGTGCTCTGATTTAAATACTATGCCCATCGCTTCATAAGGCATGCCTATTTGTTCACACAGTGGTTTTATTATTTCTCTTTTTCCGTGTTGGCATTTTGTCTTATACATTGTGATATTTTTGTAGTGATTGCCTTTTTCTGTCAAAATTTCAATGTTTGTGAACCCTTTTGAGTGTATAATTTCATAATCCTGTTGTGACTGAACAAAGAATTTTATTCCTTTGTCTAATGCTCTTACTGCGTATTCATCAAAATGATCAGGGTGAAAATGGGTTAATATCACAGCATCTACATCTGTAATCTTATTTATATCACAAGGTAAGTCAACTCTTGGTTGTCGAATTTGAGGATTGATTCCGGCATCAAAGCCTGCCATACTTTCTTTTGGGCAAAGCCATGGATCAATTAAAAACTTGTTATTTGCATATTCAACTATTATTGTGGCATTTCTAATTTGTGTTATTTTCATTGCAATTCCTCCTTTATTTATTTTATTTTATTTTATTGCTTTAAAAATAACAAGTATGCACTATTTTGTATAATACTTACCTTTTGGTAAGGTTATAGGTTTAGAAGGGGAATTGATTGTTAAAAGAGGGACAAAATTTCTTTTTAGAAATTTTGTCCCTCTAATCTGTTTTCTATTGTTTTTTATATCCGCATTTTGGACATATTCCTTCTTTATTAAGCAAAATCCCGCATAACGGACAACGTTCTTGGGTTCTATGTACTTCATAGTCTTCTGTTGCTGCGTTTACTCCGCTGGTGAAGGTTATTTTGGAAATGTTCAACTTATCTTTTAGTAAGTCATAAACTATTTTTATCATACCTTCTACTGTCATTGTTTCTTTTGTTACAACTATTCTACAGTCAGGGTATGCTGTTGCTAGTTCTGTTTTGAACGCTTCTCCTTTCATTGTATTTTGTGGCGCCCCATTTTTTATTCCTTGCTTTTCATATACTTCTAGTATTGCCGGTAATAGTGGATCATCTTCTCGTAAAATGGTTGCGTGATCAAAATTCTTTAAAACGTCCCAAGCTGTTTTTTGAATTTCATTACATGGGAATACCATATTTACACCTGCATTAATTGTATCTTCAACTTCTATTGTCAGCACTCCTGTATGTCCGTGAAGATACTGCGCTTCTCCTTTAAAGTTGTAAAATCTGTGCGCATACTGTAAGTCAAAAGTAGTTAATGATTTCATAAGTTTCTCCTTTTTTTTTATTCTTTTACATTGGTTAAATTTTTCAATTATTACTCTTGGCTAAATATTATGTGTAATTTGTTAGTAATTTTTAGGATGTCAAAATATTCAAATATTAGAATATATATATTATCAAATTTTTTGTATAATGTCAATACATAATCCTATTTTAGTTTGACAATATTCATATATTGTAATATTCTTATAGTATGAGTATGGATGAAAATATTGATATAGACGAATATGCAAATATTTTTAAAGCATTAGGGCACCCAATCAGACTTACGATTGCTTATAATTTAATGTCTAAAACCGAATGTAATGTAAGTAAAATGAGCGAATGTTTGGGGATACCGCAACCGACGGTTTCTCAGCACTTGGCGATTTTGAAAAATGCTAAAGTTTTAAATGGACATCGTAGTGGAAACCAAATATGCTATAAGGTTGAAAATCCTCAAGTTATAAATATTTTGAAATCATTAAAAACAAAGTAATTTATTTTTTTTGATTATTTGTGAGTATGTTTAGGGCGTAAAAGAAGCATTTTGGTATTTTGTATTGCTTTGAGCCCATGTGGAATTTTGGCTGGCATTACTATCATTTCGTTTGAGTGTAGTCTGTAGGTTTCTTTCCCTATTGTAATATCAGCTACACCTTCAATGATTTGTGCTACTTCATCTTTTTCATCGACATGAATACTGCGTTCCGTTCCGGCTTTAAAAGAAATCAGGGTAAGTGAACTTTGTTCATTATCAAATACGAAGTTTTTATTGATTGTATCTGTGTATTCAATATCTTTTAAATTTATGATTTTGGACATAATATTTTTCCCCCTTCTTTTTTTTTATTTTAATATAAATTTCTTCTTTTTAATAGGCGAAATTTATGTTAAAATCAGGTGATGACAAAATGTAGAAGTTTTTTACCAAGTATTGATGATGAATCTAAAATATTAATTTTAGGTTCAATGCCTGGGGTTAAATCGCTAGAAGAACAACAATATTATGCTCATCCCCAAAATAGATTTTGGAAATTGATGGGGTTATTATGTCGTTGTGAAAATATAGAAGAACTGGATTATCAAAGTAAATTAAAGGTTCTCTTAGAGAATAAAATTGCACTTTGGGATGTTATAGAATCTTGTGATAGAGTAGGAAGTTTGGATTCTAATATTATGAGAGAGAAGCCTAATGATATTTCTGCGCTAGTCAATAAATATAATATTGAAAGAATATGTTTGAATGGTAATAAATCATATTCTGCATTTAAAAAATATTTTCCGGATTTGCTAAATCAATATGATTGTTATAAATTACCATCAACGAGTCCAGCAAATGCAAGATTTCGATTAGATGATTTGTACAATGATTGGAATAAAGTTATTAGCGGTATATGTAAATTCTATTGATAAATAAGATACAGAGGTAGTTAGATGAAAATATATAATATAGTTTTTAGTCCGACAGGCGGTACAAAAAAAGTATCAGATATTGTTTCAAAAGAGTTAAGTCAAGATATTGAAGAAATTAACTTAGCAGATATGAATATGCTAGAGTATGCTCTGAATGGCGAATTAGCTATTATATCGATGCCGTCGTATGGCGGGAGAGCCCCTAAAATTGCGTTTGAAAGATTAAAACAAATAAAAGGTAATGGAATAAAAACTATTGTGATTGCAGTATATGGAAACCGTGCCTATGAAGATACTCTTCTTGAAATGTATGATGTCGCCCAAAGTAATGATTTTGATGTAATAGGTGCAATAGCAGCGATTGCAGAACATTCTATTGTGCGAATGTATGCTGCAAATAGACCGGATTTTGATGATGAAATTCAACTGAAAAATTTTGCCCATAAAATAGTTGAAAAGTTAAATAGCCATGTTGATACAAAGCCAAATATTCCCGGTAATCGTCCTTATAAAAATTTTAAAGGAATTGGTCTAATTCCTAAGACAAATAAGAAATGCAATAATTGTAGAATTTGTGCTAAAAACTGTCCTGTAGGGGCGATAAATACTGATGATGTATCAAAAATAGATGCAACAAAATGTATTTCTTGTATGCGTTGTGTTTCAATTTGTCCAAGGTCTGCTAAAAAAATAAATAAATTAATAACTTTTTTGGCAGGACTGGCTATAAGAAAAGAGTGTATAGTAAGAAAAGAAAATGAATTATATTTATAAACTTAAATAACGAATATGAGTTGAAAATATTTATTTCCAACTCATATATTATTTTGGTTCATATAACAAATTTAGTTTGTCTTAATAATTTTTTAGCCAAATACATTTACATTTTAAATTGTGGAATTTTTACTTTTGAATTTGCTAACAAAAATTCATTCCCGTGCCAGTTTCTGTTTTTGCCATTATAAGTTTTTACTGCACCCGGATTGGCTGCTTTAAATTGTGCTTTGGCTTTGCGTATATTTTCAGGAGTGATTTTAATTCCTTGAACCTTCATTGCAGTTTTTATTATGTCTGTATATGTTGCACCTTGGGGAACTTTATATATCTTATTTGGTAGTGGAATATTATTCTTTAGTGAATGCCCATTATTATTTGGATGTGTATTAGAAACATTTGTTCTGCCACCTCCATCGCTTCCGCCAGTAGGTTTTGCCGGCGCTTTATTTACATCAGATAGGGAAACTGATTGGGCACTTTGTAGAAAATCTTGTCTTGACATGGTTATTTCTTTGTCTGGGTACCATGGATTTATCAATGTTACGGTATTTGCGCTAACGGATTTTATAGTAAGTGCATGACCTCCTATTGTCCCGTCTTTATGGACAACTGGAAAATCTGCTACCGCAATTTTATCAATTTTACCGTCTCTTTGGTCAATCATTACTTCATCCAACATCTTGTTTAATGTTTGTTTAGAAGTTTCAATATTACCGTCTATTTGGGAAACAACTTTTGCGGAGAGCATATTATTTCGTCTTAGTGAAACGACATCTGCTTTTCCTGCTTGTAAGGCTTCGTAGGATAATCCATTTTGAAGATGTCTGTTCATATACAATTTTGAACGTTTGCCGGTTAATACAAATATTGCATCTTCACTTCGGCCGCCTGCTAAGATGTTATCGTCGTTATGTCCGGTTTGCAGACCTGCTTCACCAAGTCTTGTTCGTCTTTTATCAATATGGTTTGCGTCTAATGTTCTATCTACTTCTTCTCTATATTTTTCAAATGCGGCTTCTATTAAAATGACATCGCCATCACCTGAAGAATATTCTCGTCCTGCTTTACTGCATATTTCTCGCATTTCTGATTCTGTAAATGTGTATTTACCTGTAATATACATCTTATTTGGATTAATTCTTTTATCTGTCCTTAATCCTTCTGCTGCAATTTTTGCCCCAGGAAATTCTACGGTATATACTTTTTCTCCATTAGCATTTGTTGATACGGTTACAAGATTTTTTAATATTTCTTGCCCCTGTTCGGTGTTACGAAGACTATTTATGCTGGCAAGAAGATAACAATCTCCTTCTGATACTTGTGCTGAATTACCAAAATGGCCATCTATTACTTGAGAATTATTTTTGATTTCTTTTCCGTTCTCATCATATTTTATTGTTGATGTTGCTACTCCATTTAAATTATATTTAGTTTTTGATTTTATTTGCCCGTTTTTATAGTAGGTTGTACTTTCTGAAATCTTTCCATTATCAGCATATTTTGCTTCTGCTATCAAATTACCATCTGCATCCTTTGTTTGTGAGGATACAAATTTTTTCCCATCTTCCGATAGTTGTACGTTTGTTGTTCGATCTAATTGTTTATTTTTATCATAACTAGATATTGTAAGAGTATTATTTTTATTATATTTATATTTATTTTCTCTTATTAATTCTCCTTCATTGTTATACATTTGGGTTTTTTCAAGTTTCCCATCTTTATTATATTCGCAATCCTTCATTACATTTCCTTTTGCATTTGTAATTTGTTTGTGCGAAATATTTCCATTTCTATGATATTCAAAATTTTGAATAAGTTTACTTGATGGCATTTTGGGATTGTAAGTAACTATAGATGAGGGTTGTTTTTTTTCAATATCCTTATCATTCTTAAAATGATATTCACTGACAAAAGTATTATCCTTTCCTTTTGCTTGAAATACTGCTGTGCCATCATCATATCTTATTAACATCCCGGATTTTTTACCAAAGGTATATTGTTCTTTGCTTATAATATGGGCATTATTTTCGTCGTTATTCTTGTCGTATCTGTGTTTTAACAAATCTCCAATATTTATTTTATTATTATTTGATTTTCCTATTTTTGGGGATTTATTGTTTTTTAAAGAATTTACTTTGGTTAATATCTCAACATCAATTTCGTTACCCATTAAAAATATCTCCTTATACTTTCTTATTTCTAGTAGGTATATCGTAAAATTTGTAAAAATCTTTATAAAATTATTAAAATTGTTAATATATATTAACAAAATGTACGTTACTCGAATAACTAATTGAATTCTTATGGGTAAGAATATCATTGTGAAAGTTTTATTATGAATTGTGCTTGGCATTTACAAATTCCCGCAAAACAGAAGTAGTTACGGGGTTTAAGGAAAATTAAATATATAGCAAAATAAAAGAGACGACAACTTATGTTATCGTCTCTTTTATGGTGGAGAATAGGAGACTCGAACTCCTAACCCCCTGCGTGCAAAGCAGGTGCTCTACCAATTGAGCTAATCCCCCTCATTTCTGTTCTATCTATTGAACAGCGGGGTCGAGCGGGTTGCGCTCTTTCCACATTTCTTATTATACATGCTGATTTTTTTTGTAAACCCCTTTTTTTATTTATTTTTTCTTATGTGTGACTATATTGCTTTTGTTTGTATTCAATTAGGCATTTTGCTAATTGATCAGGGCAACTTGTTGGTTTTGGACCGCAGGTTATTCCTTCTAGTCTATCTATAACCTCATCTACATTCATTCCTTTTATTAAACTTTTTATGCCTTTTAAATTTCCATTACATCCGCCGTAAAAGTCTATATCAACAATTTTGTTATCTGCAATTTTTACTTGCATCATTTGGCAACAAGTTCCTTTTGTTTGGTATTGTATAATCTCTTCTTTTTCCATCTTTCTATTCCTCAATTATTCTTCCTAGTTTTATTATAGCATAAAGTTATACTTCGTAGTCTAGCGGTTTTAGTGATTTCTCGATTTCATTGATTAATATTTGGGTGTAATTTAGGCTATCTGTATTGTTTCTCTTTTTGAAAATCTCTTGGGCTGATAATAATTTTCGGAGTGCATCGTGAGGATGTTTTTTTCTGGTTAATTTTCCTATTTCTGTTTGAACATATCCTAGCATTTGCTCATAAGTTTCTTGCGGGGCAATTGTTCTGTTTATTGTTCTAAACGTGGTGCTTGTTTCAGGGTAATTTTTTGTTAATTTCTTCAAACATTTTTCTTGTTTATACAGTACTTGGATATAGTCATATAATCTTGCTTTGTTTCCATTGTATGTCTTTCTTAAATCGTTCAATCTTGCCATCATATGGACATAATCACCGTTTATTTGTGACAGGTGATATCCTTTTTGAGCAAAGTATTCAAGAAGTGAGGGATTTTTTTCGTTTAATTTGCATAGAGCACTTAATATTATTCCCGCAAAATCAAACTCTTTTTCGGTCATTAGTATATCTGCCAGCAAATTGGCTTCTTTGCAAAATTGGTCTTGCTCTTGGTTGCGTATATAACTTTTTTGTAGTTTCCCAAATTCATAGGCAAAGTTTCTATAACTGATGTTGTTTCTGTTTTTCAAGATGTATTTGCCAAAGATATTTATACTTGGATGTATAATTCTTTCAGGATTCATTTTTATTACCATTTTATAAGACCTTTTTAGTATTAAATGTTGTGAATCCGAAATTTTGCTAGTTTGTATCTTTTATTTTCTAGTAAAAAAGACTGATATAAAAATCAGTCTTTTTTCGTGTCTATTTAATGTTTTAGGTAGTTTTTAAGCAGGGTTTATTTAATTATTCTTTTATTGCTTCTGCGCAATCTGAACAAATACCGTCTTCGTTTAGTTTACGGTATTTCCAGCATCTTACGCATTTTTCACCTTCTGCTTTTGTTACCCATACAGTATAACCTTCTTCGCTATATTCATTTAGAACATTTGAAGGTGCGGTTTCTGTTAAAAATGCTTGGGATACGATATATATATCTGCCAAATCTGTTTCATTTGCTTTTAATATTTCAGGATTATCAGCTTTTATATATACCGCAACTTCAAGTGAACTTCCTACTTTTTTATCTGCTCTTAGCGGTTCAATCGATCTTGATACTACTTGGCGAGATTTTAATACTTCGGTAAATTCTTTTTCAAGTTCTGGATTTTCCCATTTTTGATTTACAACAGGCCAATCTGAAAGCAAGATACTTTCCAAACCTTGGCGTTGAATTTCAGGAACATTTTGCCATATATCTTCTGCTTGGTGCGGCATAACCGGTGTTAATATTTTTACTAATGCTAGAAGATTTTCATACAATACTGTCTGGCATGCTCTTCTTGATAATGATTTTTTGCCCGCTGTATATAGTCTATCTTTTACAATATCAAGGTAGAATGAACTCAAATCTACTGCTGCAAAATTCTGTAAGCATTGGAAATATTTGTAAAATTCATAATTTTCAAAGGCTTCAGTTACTTCTGCAATTAGTTTGTTTAATTTGTGAAGTGCAAATTTGTCAATATTCTTTAATTCATCATATTGAACATAATCAACTTCAGGATTAAAATCAAACAAATTACCGATTAAAAATCTTGCAGTGTTTCTTGTTTTCTTAAATATTTCAGTTAATTGTCCGATAATATTGTTTCCAATTTTAATGTCGTTTCTGTAATCTACTGATGCTGCCCATAATCTTAGGATATCTGCGCCATAATTTTTGATAATATCATCCGGTCTTATATAGTTGCCTAAAGATTTAGACATCTTTCGACCATCTTCCCCAAATACAAATCCGTGTGTTAAGACTTGTTTATAAGGTGCTTTACCTTGAGTTGCAACAGATGTTAAAAGTGAAGACTGGAACCAGCCTCTATGTTGATCGGAACCTTCAAGGTACATATCAACTGGGGTATGTCCTAATTCTTCTGAACGCTTTTCTACTACGGCTTTCCAAGATACTCCGGAATCAAACCATACATCCATAATATCTTTTTCTTTTCTAAAATGTTTTTTGCCGCATTTTGGACAAGTAAAGCCTTCCGGTAATAATTCTTCTGCGCTGTATTTTACCCATGCATCTGAACTTTCTTTTTCAAAGATTTTAGCAACATTTTCTATTGTTTCATCTGTGCAGATTACTTCACCGCAATCTTCGCAATAGAATATAGGAATAGGTACACCCCATGCTCTTTGACGTGAAATACACCAATCAGTACGTGTTTCAACCATGTTTCCGATACGGTTTTCTCCGCTTGCAGGAATCCATTTTACTCCTTTTATTGATTCTAGTGCTAAATCTCTGAATTTATCAACTTTTACAAACCATTGTGGAGTTGCTCTATAGATTACAGGGTTTTTGCATCTCCAGCAATGTGGATAACTGTGTTGAATATCTTGTTGTTTTAATAATGCTCCCTTATCTTTTAGCATTTCAATAACCATTGCGTTACCTTTATAATAAGGTACGCCAACAAGTTTTGGTATTCCAACTATATCCGTCCATTTCCCTGAGCCGTCTAATGGTGAGAATACTTCAATACCATATTTGCAACCGACTTCATAGTCTTCTAAACCATGTCCAGGGGCAGTGTGTACTGAACCTGTACCTGCATCAAGTGTTACGTGTTCCCCTAATATAATAGGTGATTTTCTGTTTATAAGCGGATGGGTTGTATTTAATAACTCTAAGTCTTGACCTGTGCAAGAGCCTAGAACTTTAATATCTGATTCTTCCCATTCGACATCCTTTAAGAAGGAACTTAAAAGTTCTTGTGCTACTACATAAATATCATTTTTGTATTCAAAAAACGTATATTCAAATCTTGGGTGCATAGAAATTGCCATATTTGATGGAATTGTCCATGGTGTTGTTGTCCAAATTATTGCATATACATTATCATTTGGAAGATTGATTAATTTTTTGATTTTGTTTATTCCATCTTCATCAAATTTAAATCTTACATATATTGAAGTTGATGTATGATCTGCATATTCAACTTCTGCTTCCGCAAGAGCAGTTTCGCAAGATGCACACCAATAAACAGGTTTTAACCCTTTTTCAATATAACCTTTTTTATACATTTGTCCAAATACTCTAACTTGCTCTGCTTCGTATTCAGGATTTATTGTAAGGTATGGATTTTCCCAATTGCCTAAAACTCCAAGACGTTTGAATTCGTTTTCCTGTCCTTTCAAGTTTTTATGAGCAAATTCTCTGCATTTTGCTCTCAATTCTGCTTCTGAAATAGAATGACGTCCGCCTTTTAAATTTTTTACAACAGCGTTTTCAATAGGTAATCCGTGTCCGTCATATCCCGGTACATAAGGTGCATAATATCCCTTTTGGGTTTTGTATTTTATTAAAATATCTTTTAAAATTTTATTTAATGCCGTACCAACGTGAATTTTTTCGGAACTCAAATACGGTGGTCCGTCGTGTAATACAAAAGAATTTGTTTTATCTCGGTTAGAAATCATTTTTTCATAAATGTTATGTTCTTCCCAAAATTTTTGTGTTTCAAGTTCTTTAACAGTAGCATTTGCTCTCATTGCTAATGTTGTTTGAGGCAAATTAAGCGTGTTTTTATACTCGGTTTTTGTACTTTCTGTCATATTATTGTCCCTCTATTTCATTAGTAACGTTTTCTGTAATTAATTTTGAATCAGCATCAAAATCTTTTATAAATAATTTCATTTTATCATAATCAAAAGCGTTTTCCCATCTTGCAATAACAACGGTAGCAACGCAGTTTCCAATCAGGTTAACTGTTGTTCTTCCCATATCAAGAACTTGGTCAATGCCCAGTAGAATAGCAACTCCGATTAGCGGAATGTTGAAACTTGCAAGTGTTCCTGCTAAAACAACAAGCGAAACCCTTGGAACGCCTGCAATTCCTTTGCTTGTTAGCATAAGAGCAAGCATCATTAGTATTTGTTGATTTATATCCAAATTGATTCCGCAAATTTGTGAGGAGAAAATTACTGCCATAGCAAGATATAATGTACTTCCGTCAAGGTTAAATGTATAACCTGTCGGCATTACAAAACTTACTATATTTTGCGGTACTCCAAATTTTTCCATAATTGTAATTGCTTTTGGAAAGGCTGCTTCTGAACTTGCGGTTGAAAATGCAAGTATTGCAGGTTCTTGGATTGCTTTTAGTAAGTTCCTTAAAGAAATTCTTGCATATTTGCAGGCTATAAATAGTACCAATAGCACAAATACTGCAAGTGCTGTGTATAATGAGAAAATTATTTTTGCATAATTTTTTAAGATAGATAATCCGTTCATTCCAACAGTAGATGCAATTGCTCCAAAAATTCCTAATGGTGCAAAATACATTACGTATTCAGTAAATTTGAACATTATTTGTGATACTGAATTTAATAGATCCATAACCGGTTGTGCTTTTTTACCAACCGCACAAATTGCTACTGCCATAAATATTGAAAATACAACTATTTGTAACAGGTTGCCTTCTGCCATTGACTGAACAATACTTGTTGGGAAAATATTTAAAACCATTTCCGAAATCGAAGTATGTGGTGTTGTAACGGCCATTAACCCTGCTTCTTTCAATAACTCAGGGTTTGCTACTGTTCCTGTTGCAAATCCCCTGCCCGGGTTAAATATATTTCCCATTGTTAACCCGATTATCAGTGCAAGTGTTGTGACTATTTCAAAGTAAACAATTGTTTTTATGCCGATTTTGCCAAGGTGTTTTATTTCTCCGTGGCCTGCAATTCCTGTTACCAGTGTTGAAAACAATAATGGCGCAATAATCATTTTTACCATACGTAAGAAAATCACGGCAAAAGTTCGCATCTTAACCGCTAAGTGGGGGAAAAAATGTCCAAATATTACACCTAAAACCAGCGCAACAAATATCAATATTGTTAGTTTGGAATGTTTCAATTCTAACCTCTTGACTTCATTATAAAACAAACATGTTACCTGTTATACACTTGGGGAATTTTTGTAAAATTTTTTAAAATTTATTATTATTTGCTACCTTGAAAAAACTATGTTTATAAACTATAATCTACGTGTAAATGCTAAATGGTATATGAAGAAAGGAGAGTTTGTTATGTGGGAAAAAGATATTAATATCCACGAAGTTAAAGAGATTAGAACAAGAACAACTGTTTATTTCGGAGTTGGTGCAATACAAAAAATTCATGATATTGCAAAAGATATAAAATCAAAAGGTATTGATAAAGTTATTGTTATGTCAGGTAGAAATGCTTACAAAGCAACAGGTGCTTGGGATGTAGTTGAAAAAGCATTGAAAGAAAATGGTATTGGTTATGTAAATTTTGATCAAGTTACACCAAATCCAAATACTCACCATGTTAATGATGCTTTCAAAATGGCCAAAGAATTTGGTGCAAAAGCAGTTATTGCTATTGGTGGAGGTTCTCCTACAGATGCAGGTAAATCAGTTGCAATATTACTTGAAAATCCTGACAAAACTGCAGAAGATATTTTTGACTTTACCTTCACTCCGGTTAAGGCAGCGCCAATTATTTCAATTAACTTAACTCATGGTACAGGTTCTGAAACTAACAGATTTGCAGTTGTTACAAATCTTGAAAAGAACTTTAAACCGGCAATTGCTTATGATTGTATTTATCCAATGTATGCAATTGATGATCCTCAATTGATGACAAAATTATCTCCAAAACAAACAAGATATGTATCAATTGATGCAGTTAACCACGTTGTTGAGGCTGCAACATCTTTAGTTGCTTCACCTTATTCAATTACTCTTGCAAAACAAGTTGTTGAATTGGTTGGTAAATATTTGCCAAAAGCAATTGAAAATCCTGATGATTTAGAGGCAAGATACTTCTTGGCTTATGCAGCAATGATGGGCGGTGTAAGTTTCGATAACGGCTTATTACATTACACTCACGCTCTTGAACATCCTCTAAGTGCTGTTAAACCTGAATTAGCACACGGTTTAGGCTTGGCAATATTGTTACCTGCTGTTGTTAAGACTATATATAAAGACAGAGCAGCAACTCTTGCTGATATTTTGGCACCTATAGTTCCTGGTTTGAAAGGTTCTGCTGATGAGGCTGAAAAAGCAGCTCAAGGTGTTTATGATTGGTTAAAATCTGTTGGTGTTCCTGAAAAACTTACTGATATGGGATTTGGCGCAGCAGATGTTGATAAATTAACTGATTTGGCATTTACTACACCTTCTCTTGACGGTCTAATCAATATCGGACCAAGCGGTAATTCAAGAGAATTGGTTAGAAATATTTATCAAGAATCTCTATAATAGTCAGATTTTGATAGAATTTAAGAGGGGCGAAACACTTATCAGTGTTTCGCCCTTTTGATAAAAATATTTCATATTTTATATGAGTTCTTTTTCTTTAATATATCTTGGGCGTGCTTTTACTTCCAAATAAACCTGCCCGACATATTCACCAATAATTCCTGAGCAGAATATTTGCAGACCGCCGAAAAAGCATAACAGTATAATGATTGTTGCTACACCATTTGGAGTGTTATTAAATACTAATTTTTCAAAAACGGTTTCCAGTCCCATGCAAAAAGCAACTACTGCCATCAAAAATCCCAGTACGGCAATCATTCTTAAAGGTACAATACTGAATGATGTTATACCATTTAGTGCAAGTGTCAATAGTGACCAAAAATTAAATTTTGAACTCCCGTTTTTTCTTGGTTTTACATCAAATGTAACACTTGCGGTTTTTAGCCCTAAATCAAAAAAGAAACCTCTTAGGAAAAATGCGCTTTCGTGACATTGTTCCATTAGTTTTAAGGCTTTATAACTTACTAATCTGTAATCTGAGTGATTCATCGGAATTTTTGTTCCTAATAATGCCATCAATTTATAGAACATTATTGCGGTTGTTTTTTTGAAGAAACTGTCGGTTTTTCTATCTCTGCGAATCCCTAGGACTATGTCATTCCCTTTGCAAAATTCTTCAACAAATTTTTCTATTGCGTTTTCATCTTGTTGTAAATCTGCGTCAATAGAGATGACGCAATCACAGCCTAATTCTCTCACTCCTTCTAATCCTGCCAGATGTGCACTTTGGTTCCCGTAATTTTTTATAAATTTCAAACCTTTTATTCTTTCAGGAAATTCCTGGTGTAATTTTTCGATTATACTCCAAGTTTTATCTTTTGAACCATCATCTACTGGATAAATATAACTTTGGGCAGAAATCTTATTACGCTTAATAAGGTCATCCATTACTTCCAAAAGCCTTCTGCAGGTTGATTCAATACACAATTCCTCATTGTAGCATGGAATGGTTATTGCCAATTTAGGTGTTTGCATTCTCTCCTTCTTTCTAATATCATAATTATATTATATTAACTTTATATTGCAAGGAATTGAAATGGTTAAAAAGAAATTCATTTTGAATGCGGATGATTTTGGGTTATCTCAGGCACATAATCAAGCGGTTTTGGAAGGTTATATTAATGGGTTTTTAACAAGTGCAAGTCTTTGTGCTAATGGGGCTGCGTATGATAATGCTGTTCATGATATTTTGCCTGATTGTCCTAATTTGGGGATTGCGGCTCATTTAAATATTATGGAGGGTAAACCGCTTACGCATTGTCCTATGCTTACTAATATTGATGGAGAGTTTAATTCAAGTTACTTGTATTTGATTTCTAACAGTCGAAAAGAAAAGTTTTTAAATCAAGTTGAAAATGAATTTAGGGCTCAAATCGAAAAAATTATAAAATATGTTCAAATTGATCATTTAGATTCTCACGTGCACACGCATGCTATTCCGGGAATTTTCGAGATAGTATGTAAACTTGCAAAAGAATACGGTATTAAATATGTGAGAACGCAGTTTGAAGAATTATATTTTATTCCAAGACTTTCAAAGCATTTGAATTTTTCGTATCCTTTAAATTTAGTTAAAATTGCATTGTTGCAATATTATACAAGGATTAATCGCAGGGTGTTAAAGGATTACGGGTTGAAGACAAATGATTATTTGATAGGTGTCGGTTATACTGGCATGATGGATAGTGATGCTATTTCTTACGGGTTAGAAGGTTTTGATGAGGATTGTATTATTGAGGCATTGATTCATCCTTGCAAGTATTCTGATTCCACTGAAAATCATCATACTAAAGAATTTTTGATAACACAGGATATGAAATTAAAAGATACAATTATAAGGTTAGGGTTTGATTTTACAAATTATAAGTGTTTGAATTGATGAAAAATCACATTACTGCGATATTTTTAATAATTTTATGTGTAATATTTTCGTTTTTTACATATTGGTATAATAATTCTAAAAACGTTTTAAATGTTTATTCTCCAACAAAAATTGGTGTTGATTTAAACAATAATAAAATTATTGATACTGATGAAATTGTTTGTGTAGATAATATTGAAACATTTTCTCTTGAGCCGACAGATGAATTTGTTGAAAAATATACTAAAAAGTTTAAAATTTCAAGGCAAGATATTATAAGTCTTGGTTATTTAGCGCAGGAGTTTGCACAAAAAAGAATAGAAAATACAAGTGCAAAAATAGAATATACTCAAAAACCAAGTGCAAATTGTAAATATGCTAATGTAACAGTGAAAGATTTTGATTATTCAAAAACTCTTGCTCTAAGCGGTTTTGGTATAGTAAACGGAGAAATTGGAGATGTTGAAAAATTTAAGCATAATTTAGAAATAGCAAGAAAACTTCATCTGGTTATTCTAAATCACCGTTCAGGGAAATATCACACTCTTGATTGTCCGTATGGGGAAATTGCACACGATACCGTTATTATTCCTGAAAGACAACTTCCATCAAATGCTAAACCTTGTAAGTTTTGTCACAAAATTGCCCAAACTAAAAGAATCAGAAAATTTGAACATAAAGTTAATTTGTATAAAGACACAATACCGGAAATTCCTCAACCGAGTTTAAAGATGACAAGTGGAAGTATTATGGTTTATTTGACTGATTTTACAAAACAATTATTCCCTCAAAGAGAATGCAAAACCCAAGCGTGTAAAGAATTTATACATCTTGTTGATAGCGCAAAAGAAAGTATTGATATTGCAATTTTTGGTTATGATGAAATTCCTGCAATAACTGAGGCTTTGAAAAGAGCAAAAGCAAGAAATGTCAGAATTAGATTTGTTTATGATGAGAATTTTAATTCCTATGCAAATTATTATAAAGATAATTCAAAAATAATTGAACTTGCGCAAAGTTCACGTTCAGATAGAAATCCTGAATCTAAAAATTCAAGTAATGCTCTTATGCACAACAAATTTATAATATTTGATAATCATATTGTTTATACTGGTTCAATGAATTTTTCACCAACAGGAATTTCCGGTTATGATGTAAATGATATTATTATTATCAATTCCCAAGATGTTGCAAGTCTTTATACTGCAGAATTTGAGCAAATGTTAAGCGGTAAATTCCACACAAGAAAAATCAAGTTACCTCAAAATAAAATATTTAATATAGGTGGGACTATTGTTGAAGTGTATTTTTCGCCCAAAGATAAAAGTTCTGATAGGATAGTCCAAATTCTTAATGATGCAAAGCATTATATCTATATGCCAGCGTTTCTTATTACAAATTCCAAAATTGCCAATGCGATGATTGAGGCAAAATCAAGAGGGGTTGATGTTAGGGTTATCATTGACGCAAATAGTGTATTTACGAGAAATTCCAAGCATTCACTTTTGCGCAAAAGCGGTGTTATGTTGAAAACAGAAAATTATGCGGGAAAATTGCATTCTAAAATGATTATTGTAGATGATGAATATTTGATTACAGGTTCAATGAACTTTTCAAGTAGCGGTGAAAATAGAAATGATGAAAACTTGCTTATTATAAAAGATAAGAAAATCTCAAAATTACATAAGGATTTCTTTTGGTACTTGTGGACAATGGTTCCGAATAAATACTTGAAGCGAAATGCACATCCTGAAAGTAGAGATTCAATCGGATCTTGTTCTGATGGCGTTGATAATAATTTTAATGGCAAGATAGATAAAGCCGAAGCCCTTTGTAAATAAGGGCTTCGGTATAAAAATTATTGAAATTTGTTTTTAGTTATTCTTCGCTTTCAAGACATTCGTGTCCTGATTTGTGAGATTTTAGTAAAACTCCGCGTTTTGAAGTTTGAATAAATTCAATCATTTTTTCAATATATTCGTTCATTGGAATTTCAGCCTTAATTTTTTCTATGGCTTGTGATGTATTGTAATCTTCAGAAATTAACAATTTGAATGCTTCATTTGTTGCAGTTCTAATTTCAAGAGGAACTCCACGTCTTTTTAGAGCTACAACATTTATTCCACGAGGAACAGGAGGTCTGCCTTCGCCTTTAGAATATGGTAGAATATCTTGGCGAGATGCTGAAAACCCGCTGATAATAGCCATATCACCAATTCTGATGTTTTGGTGGAATACGCTCATTCCGCCAACAAATGCGCCAAAACCAACGTGAACGTGTCCGCCTAAGGTTACAAGATTGGCAAGGATTACTTGATCTGCTAAAACGCAGTTGTGAGCAACATGTGAACCTACCATAAGTAAACATTTATTTCCAATTCTTGTTGTGAAATCTCCACAAGCAGCCCCTCTATGAACTGTTACGTTTTCTTTGATGATTGTTTCATCTCCGATAACAACTTTTGTAGGTTCTCCTTTGTATCCCAAATCCTGCGGTTCTGAACCTATTGTCGCAAAAGGTGAAATAGTACAATTTTTACCTATTTCCGCAAATTCAATATGAGCATTTGAAATTACTCTTGTTCCGCTTCCTATTTTTACTCCTTCGCCTATTACAACGTAAGGTCCTATAATTGCATCTTCAGCGATTTGTGCTGATGGATGAATTATTGCAGTTTTATCTATCATAATCTCTCCTATCTTTTCTTTCCATATTAGTAATTATATTACAAACCTATTCAATAGTGAAATCCTTTATATTATTTTAATATAACCTTTTAACTCATTTACAAATCAGGTTAAATATTATACTATAAGGGAAAAGGAGAGAGAATATTATGCAAAAAACAGTTTGGGATAAGTATGCACAAGTTCTTGTTGATTATTCAACCGATGTGCAGAAAGGTGATTTAGTTCTTATCAAATCAACTTCAATGTATGCAAAAGATTTGGTTAAAGCAATTTATCGCAGAGTTTTAGAAAAAGGTGCAAATCCTGTTGTAAGAAGTTCGTACGGTGATATGGCGGAAATATTTTTAAATCTTGCCACTGATGAACAGTTAGACTACGTAGATCCTATGTCTAAATTAGAGTATGACGTTGTTGATAAATATATTTCAATTGGTGCACCTCTGAATACAAAAAGTCTTTCAAATGTAGATTTGGCAAAACTTTCACGCAGAGGAAAAGCAACAAAACAATTATCCGAAAAATTGATGAAACGATCTGCCGAAGGAAAAGCAAAATGGGTTATTGCAGATGTTCCGACACATGCTCTGGCTCAAGAAGCAAAAATGTCTTTTGATGAATATTCAGAATTTTTGTTTAAGTCTTGTTATTTGGATTTGGATGATCCTGTTGCAAAGTTAAAAGAACTCGATGCAAAACAAGAATCTTGGGTAAAATATCTGGATCATGTTAAAAATATTCGTATTGTGGGCGAAAAAACAGATATAACATTCAATGTTGAAGGCAGAAAATGGGTTAATTGCTCAGGTTTGAATAATTATCCTGATGGCGAAGTCTTTACTTCTCCTGTAGAAGATGGAATCAATGGTGAAATATATTTTGACCTTCCTCAGAACTACCATGGAAACAGTGCTAAAGGGGTTTCTTTGGTAATTAAAGAAGGTAGAATTGTTGAAGCACATGCAGAACAAGGTGAAGAATTTTTGAATGCTATGCTTGATATGGATGAAGGTTCTCGCGGTATTGGTGAAATCGCAATCGGTACAAATGATGAAATTCAAAATGTAACAGGTAATATTTTATTTGATGAAAAAATCGGCGGGGCTATTCATATGGCAGCAGGTGCATCTTATCCTGAAACTGGTGGAAAAAATGTTTCCGGTCTGCATTGGGATATGATTAAAAATATGAAAAATGGCGGTAAAATTTATGCCGATGATAAACTGATTTATGAAAACGGCAAAATGATTATTTAATCTATTTTATATTATTTGGCAGTTAAACTCTTTGTAAGGTTGTATAATCTGTTAGTTGCAAAGAGTTTTTCTGTTGTTATACTCCCTGTAAATGCTATATATTAATTTTTATTAAGCCTAATGCACTTGTCATATCTATATATTCTATTTTTGTTATATGCCTCAAGCAATTATGTAAGGGTGTTTTTTTTTATATAAATGTAAGTGTTGTTGCAACATAAAATAATATATTGATTTAAGAGAAAGGAGTATAATAATGGCAATTGAATTTAACCCGGATTTAACTTATCCAAGTACCGTTAATTCGACAGGTGAGGCTAAACAGTCTGACAAGACTAATAAGACTGGCAAATTTGTTCCGCTTATTACTATGAATGGTGAACCAATTAAGAAAGTTACTAGTAAAGAAATTGACAAAGCGGTAAATGAACCTTCACCGAGAAAGGCTACAAAAATGCTTTTGTCAAACAGTCCTATTGGTTTGAGTGATATGCCGGAGCAAAAAACTCTTGAAAAAATGGGATATACTTTTGCTAATACGGGTTATCATAAAGGAGCACCCGTAATATATGAATCTAAAGGCGGTGGTACTATAACTGTATATGACGGTAAAGGTTCTGCTGAAATGGGCGAAGATAAAAGAAAAATAGTTTACCAAAATGGACGTTATATCCAAGAAATGTATTATGATGATAATGGTAAATTAACTGCTGGTAAAATAGTAATAAAAGACGATATTGCAGGATTTACAGAAGCCCAGTATGACTTTATGGTAAAAGATAATAAATTGGAAACTGTTATCAAGTAAGTTCAATAATTTTAAGTGCAAATAGCGCAAAAACGGTTCTGCTGGAACCGTTTTTGCGTCTGAATAAACTTTGTGAGTAATAAAAAGATTAACGTTTTGAGAATTGGAATCTCTTACGAGCTCTTTTTCTACCATATTTTTTACGTTCTTTAACACGTGGGTCACGAGTTAGTAAACCTTCAAGTTTAAGAACATTTTTGTATTCTTCGTTAGATTTTACCAATGCTCTTGAAATACCGTGTCTGATTGCTCCGCATTGAGATACAATACCACCGCCAACAGCTTTTACTCTAACATCATATCTGTCTTGAGTTTCTGTTAAAACTAATGGTCTATATACTAACATTTCAATAGCTGGTCTGTTTCCAATGTAATCATTTAATTTTTTGCCGTTAACAAAGATTCTGCCTGAACCTTTTACTAATTTTACAACTGCAATAGAGGTTTTTCTACGGCCTGTTGCTTTAATTTCAGTATCTGCCATTATTTAGCCTCCTTTGGTAATACAATTGGTTTTTGTGCTGCATGTGGGTGTTCAGAACCAACATATACTTTCAATTTGTTGAATTGTTCTGCACCTAATGTATTGTGTTGCAACATTCCACGAACTGCATGTTCAATAACGATTCTAGGATCTTTTTCCATCAATTCTTTGAAACTTGCTGATTTTAAACCACCCGGATATCCTGTGTGGTGTAAATAAATTTTGTCAGTTTCTTTCTTGCCTGTTACTCTCACTTTGTCTGCGTTAATAACGATTACAAAATCACCGGTATCAACGTTTGGAGTGTATTCAGGTTTGTTTTTACCTCTTAAAATGTTTGCAACTCTGGTTGCCAGACGTCCTAATACTTCGCCTTCAGCATCGATTACATACCATTTTCTTTCTACTTCTAGAGGTTTTGCTGAATATGTTTTCATTGCATTTCTCCGTTTATTATTTTAATACATTACTTTCATTAATGTTAATCCGTATGGACTAACTGTCATTCCCGCTTTTGTGCGGTCTTTGGAGTCTAAGACATATTTCATATGCTCAGAACTCAAATTATGTCCTTCTATTTCCAGAAGGGTTCCGACAATTGTTCTTACCATATTGTATAAAAATCTGTTTCCTACAATATCAATAGAAACCTTGTCGTCGGCTTTTGAAACTTTTGCTTCATATAAAGTACATATTTTGCTCGGGTTCAGCGTTCCGGAACTCTTGAAACTCGAAAAATCATGTTCCCCTAGCAGGTAATCTAATGACTTTTGCATTCTGGCTAAGTCTATTTTGAATTTTACCCTCATCAAATCTCCATCAAATGCGTTTTTACATCTTCTGTTTATAAATTCATATCTGTAATAACGCCTTTGGGCAGATTTTTGTGCGTGAAACCTTGAATCAACTAATTCCAAGTCTGTGACGGATATATCATCAGGTAAAATTTCATTTATCGAATAGAGAAACTTTGAAGCAACAATCATTTCGTCTGTGTCAAAATGAACTACCTGACCTTTTGAATTTACTCCTTTATCCGTTCTTCCGGAAAATATTGTCTTTATTGGCCGATTATTTTTATATTGGCTAAAACCTTCACACTGAGTATTTTCATCTGTTGATTCAATCTCAGTGTTATAAGGTTTTCCAAGTATCAATGTACAAAGTGCTTTTTCAAGTTCCCCTTGTATTGTCGGTGAATCTATCTGTTTGCCGTTTTCAAATTGAATCTGGCTTCCTGAATAATTCTTCCCTATATATTGAACTTTAAAAGCATAACGCATTAATTATTACACCAATTGAATTAATGCCATTTCAGAAGCATCGCCACGTCTTGGTGGTAAGTGGTAAATTCTTGTGTATCCACCATTCTTTTGAGAATATTGTTTGCCGATTATTACAAATAATTTTCTCAATACTGTTTGTGATGCTAATTTCTTATCTGCTTGTGGTGCATCAAATACTTCACCTGATGCCAAGTCCATATATTTACCGGTTTCTTTATTGTAAATATATCTTGCTGCTTGACGTATAGAATGAAGATCGCCTTTTTTTGCAAGAGTGATAATCTTTTCAGCATATGGTTTTAATGCTTTTGCACGAGCCATTGTTGTTGTGATTTCACCGTGTACAAAAAGTTCAGTCGCTAAAGAACGCAACAATGCCTTTCTTTGGTCTTGCGCTTTTCCCAGCGTATGTTTTTTACACATATGTCTCATTTTTCTTTATCCTTTACTTATTAATTAATTGTATTCTCTATGGATTTAACGGGATTATCCGATTAAATCTTCTTCCACAGGGTTTGGCGCTAAGTCTAAACCAAAGTGGTGTAATCTTTCGATAACTTCATCTGATGATTTTTTACCGAAATTCTTTATATTTAATAAATCATGTTCTGATTTCTTTAATAATTCAGCCATTGAATTGATGCTTGCTCTTTTCAAACAGTTATATGCTCTTACAGATAATTCAAGTTCTTCAATTGTCATTGATGGAACTTCTTCTTCCTCTGCCTTTTCTGTTTCTACTTCTGCTGATGCTATCGGTGAAACAGCAGGTTGACCTGTTATTGATGCTATTTGCATAAAGTGTTCAATTAATAGATTTGATGCTTGGCTTAATGCGTTTTGTACATCAATTGAGCCGTTTGACCAGATTTCTAATGTTAATTTATCAAAGTCTAATGCATCTCCTACACGAGCACTTTCTACATTGTAACTTACTCGTTTGATTGGCATAAATGTTGCATCAATAGGTAACATATCTATTGTTGCATCTTTAGCATCTCTTGGAACATCATGCGGTACATATCCTTTGCCTGTATCTACTATGATATCTGCATGGAATGAACCACCATCTGCAACTGTACAAATTAACCAATCAGGGTTAACTACTTTTACACCTGCAGGTAATTGAATATCACTGGCTAATACCGGTCCAGGTTTATCTACATCAATTCTTAAGTGTTGTGATTCCTTTGAATCAGTTTTTACTACTAATCCTTTTAGGTTCAACATTACATCGATAACGTCTTCCAATACACCCGGAATTGCTGTATATTCGTGAGTAATACCTTCGATTCTTGCACTGGTAACAGCGGTACCTTCAAGACTTGATAATAATACTCTTCTTAATGAGTTACCAACTGTTGTCCCGAACCCTCTTTCTAACGGCTCTATTACAAATTTTCCGTATTGTGAACCATCAGAACTTGTTGTTGTATTAACACATTTAATTTTTAATTCCATTCTTTTATTCTCCTAGTTGTTATCTACTTAATTGTTAGTCATATAAGTTAATGCTTATTACTTACAATTTCTACTTAGAATAATATTCAATTACAAGTTGTTCTTTTATTTCAGGATCTAATTCTTCTCTTTCAGGAATTCTGTCAAATGTAATTTTTAATGCTTCTTTATCGATTGTCATCCACGCAGGTGCGCATGCCATATCTATCATTCCAATTACATCGTTTAAGTATTTAGAACTCTTTGCTTTTATTGTAATTACATCGCCTGCTTTTACTAAGTATGAAGGAATATCTACCTTCTTACCGTTTACAAGAACATGACCGTGGTTAACAATCTGTCTTGTTTGCTTACGTGTAATACCAAAACCTGCTCTGTATAAGATGTTATCTACTCTTGATTCAAGTAATTGTAACAATATTGTACCTGTAACACCTTTTCTTCTTGCAGCTTCGTTATAGTATCTTACGAATTGTTTTTCACTTACCAAGTATGTGTATCTGATTTTTTGTTTTTCTGCTAAGTGAATTGCATATTCAGAAAGTTTCTTTCTTACAGCACCATGTTGACCTGATGAAGTTTGTCTCATTGATGTTGTTAACTTTCTGTTTGATAAGTCTTTAACCTTTTTGTTTCTGAATAATTTATTGGTTGGTCCTGTATATCTTGACATTGTTTATTTTTCTCCTTTTTCTTGTGCGGGGCATCTATGGTTTGCGTATGGACTATTTACGCAAGCCCCCGCAATTACTACTTTTACTTTGTCTGCGCTTTTAGGCACAGTTTTTACGTAAACTATACTCTACGTTTTTTAGGAGGACGACATCCGTTGTGAGGAATAGGTGTTACATCTTTAATTAATGTGATTTCTAATCCTGCTGCTTGGATTGCTCTGATTGCAGTTTCTCTTCCTGAACCAGGTCCTTTAATATGAACTTCTACTTTCTTCATTCCTTGATCGATTGATTTCTTTGCAACTAATTCTGCTGCTGATTGTGCTGCGAATGGAGTACCTTTTCTTGCACCCTTGAATCCAGAAGCACCTGCTGTTGCCCAAGCAATAGCATTACCTTGTGTATCTGTAGAAGTTACTATTGTATTATTGAAAGTTGATTGTATGTGTACAACTCCCTGTAATACATTTTTCTTTTCCTTTTTCTTTGTTTTTTGTGGTCTTGCCATTTCTTTTTCCTTTATCTTTTTTTGTTATATTTTCTTATTTATCTTTCCCTTTCGGGGTATAAGGTCTTATGTTAATCCCTTATTTTTTCTTTGAAACTGGTCCTGTTTTCTTTCCGCGTTGAGTTCTTGCGTTTGTCTTTGTTCTTTGTCCGCGGCATGGAAGTTTACGTTTGTGACGTAATCCTCTGTATGAACCGATTTCTTGTAAACGTTTGATATTCATTGTAACTTCACGTCTTAAGTCACCTTCGATGTGATAGTTAGATAATTCGTTTCTTAGTTTTTTAATATCATCATCTGTTAAATTGTCTGTTCTTAAGTCTGGTGAAATTCCAGTTGCTGCTAAGATGTTCTTAGCTCTTGTTGGCCCTATGCCATAAATGTAAGTTAACGCTACTTCCATTCTTTTGTTACGAGGTAGGTCAACCCCTACTAATCTTGCCATTTTTTTCTCCTTTTCTTGTTGTTAGATTTTTTTTGTTATGAGGCTTAAATACTTCCTCACCACCTGCCGTTTCCCTCGCAAGTTCAGGTCCTTTTGTGCTTGTTTAGCCTCTGTTGACGTCATAATAATACGCCAATTCGAAACTAACCCTGTCTTTGTTTGTGTTTAGGGTTTTCGCAAATTACGGCAATTCTGCCTTTTCTTTTGATACATTTGCATTTGTCGCACATTTTCTTTACTGATGATCTTACTTTCATTTTCTTTTCCTTTTATATTTGTTTGTACGTGAGATTTCTACTTTAATCTGAAGGTTATACGACCCTTTGTCAGGTCATATGGTGTCATTTCGACCTTTACCTTGTCCCCCGGTAATATCCTGATGAAATTCTTTCTGATTTTACCGGATATGTGCGCTAATATTTCGTGGTCATTTTCCAGTTTGACTCTGAACATAGCATTTGGCATTGATTCTATTATTGTGCCTTCCAATTCTATTACGTCTTTTGCCATATTTTCCTCATTTTTCGGCTTGTGAAACTGCCCAACAAACATGGGTCTTTATTTTATCTTACCTGCAAAATATTTGTTTGCAAGCGGTTTTCTTATTCTTTTTAAGGTTTTGTAATCTTCTTTTATGTGCGTGTTTTTTTAATGATAAAAAACTTCAAACAGTACACGCTTTTGCCCTAATTCCTTTTATTAAAACATTTTTAAATATTTGTAAATTTTTATTAAGTCTTTCTAATAAGTTGTTATTTTAATTAAACATTTATGTCTGTTCGTTTGTTTTTTCTTTTAATCTCGTTTGTAAATTTGTGTATTATTTTTTGTATTTTATTGCAAGAAATGGTTTGTCGTGATAACATGGTTTTATGTCAGAGAAGGTTGAAGTTGTTACTGTAAAGAAGATGACACAGGATGATATTGATGGGGTAATGCAGATTGAGGCTGCTGCTTATGGGGATCATCATTGGTCTAAATCGTCTTTTTTGAGTGAAATCTCTAATGATTTGGCTTTTTATTATTCTTTGTATAATGATAAAGGTTTGCTTTGCGGATATGCTGGTTGCTGGCATATTTTGGAAGAGGCTCATATTACAACTATTGCTATTCATCCTGACTATAGGAAGCGTAATTATGCACAGGCTCTGCTTCATAGAATTATCAAAGATTGTTATGCTGACAAGATTAAATATATTACTCTTGAGGTCAGGGTAAGTAATGAGCCTGCCATTAACCTTTATACTAAGTGGGGATTTTCTTCTTTTGGTACAAGGAAAGGGTATTATCAGGATAATAATGAAGATGCTTTAATTATGTGGACTAAAAATATATTTTTTGACGAATTTAAAATTCCGTATGATAAACTTGTAGCGACATTGGGAGAGCAGATAACTATAAATGAATGAAGAAGTTTTGATACCTAAAATGACCCGTATAGGCAAAACTCATAAAAAAAAGGTTAAGATTCCGTTTATAAATCTTGTGTTAATCTTTTTTGCGGTTTTGTTATTTGTTTGTTCTACTTTTGTGAATTTGAATATCAGACATTATATATTACCGTTGAAGATTTTTTCGGGGGTAAATTTATTGCAGGAAGATTTTATATATAGTTTCTTTTTAATTCCACAAATTCCTGTTGTGTTGTTTGTTGCATCTGCATTGGGGAAGAGGTTGACTGTTGCAAGTGTTTTATTGTATTTGATTGCCGGACTTGCCGGAATGCCATTGTTTGCGCTTGGCGGTGGGGTTAAATATATTGGGCAATTTGGGTTTGGGTATTTGCTGGCGTATCTTCCTGCTGTTATGATTGCTTGTAAATTCTTGAGAGATAAGTATTCGTTTGCCAATATGATTAAGGCGGCAATTTTTGGGGTTTTGATAATTCATTTCTTTGGTATTTTTTATATGGTGCTTGTTGCTTTGTTCAGACATGCAGGTGGAGTGTTTATTGAAGGGTGGATTGTTGCGCAAAGCGGTTTGAAAATTGTGTATGATATTTTGGCTAGTTTTGTCTTGATATTAATTGGTAAATATATACATAGCGGTTTGTGCTTTATTGCGAAGTAAAGAATATTGCCCAGAAGTTTATAATGTGGTACAATTCTTTTTAAGGATAGGTTAGTATAATGAATTTTTTAAGATTTATTTCAGATATTCCAATTTTAATTGTTTTATTGGTATTTATAGTTTCTACAATATACTGTTATTCAAAATATGTTCAAACCGGTAAAAATTTGAATATTTTTATTGATTTTATGAACAAGTTTAAACGTAACGATTTGAATTTCAGATTTAAGGAAATTGATAATTGGATGATGAGCAATCCTTATTTTTGCTCTACGTGGATGGAATTCAGGAATACTTTAGTTTTTTCTGAGTCTGTTGCTCTCAAATCTGAGGGGAAAAATGTTTCTTATAAGGATATTTCATCTACTGTTCAGAATGTTCAGACAACTTCTGATCCGTTATACTTTTTTAATGAGGAATCTTTGGTTACATCAAAGTTTAACTTTAAGATGATACAGACTATTCCTACTGTGTTAACAGGTTTTGGACCGTTGTTTACATTTTTGAATATTGCAATTGCGTTTGGAAAAATTGATTTTACTACGCAAGAAAGAACTATTGCATCTGTTTCAAATTTTATGGTTAGTATGCAGACGGCGGCATTGGTTTCTGTTTTTGCGGTTGGTTCATCTCTAATTTATTTGATGATTGAGCGTATTATGTATAATAAGATGTGCAAAACTCCTGTCAATAAAATTCAAGAGATTATGGGCGGGCTTTTTGCAAGTGTTTCAGCTGAAAAATTCTTATATGAATTGCTTCGTGAATCTAAAATTCAAAGTAATTCAACCTCAAATCTGATGTCCGGTATTCCTGGAGAGTTTAAATCAGCCTTTAACGCTAGTTTGGCGACTAATTTGGTTCCTTATTTGGAAAACTTAATATTTGGGCTTAATCAAATGAACAAACAACTTAAAGAATCGTTAAAAGAGAAAGAAGCAAAAGACGTTGTGGATGAATTATTTTAAGGGATAGGGATGTCGATAAAGTACTTTAAAAAAAATAGCGGTAACGGAACTGAGGAAAATATTTTCTGGGTTACTATGGCAGACTTGCTTTTAGGTTTGGCTATTATTTTTATTACGCTTTTTGTGCTTGCAATGACAGGATTCTCTCAACAAAGTATTCAACAACAGAAAGTTCAGATGGAGGTTTCTGAAAAAATCAGCGGAGATTTAAAAAAGGCAAATATCGTTGCAGATGTCGATAAAATGACAGGGGATTTGAAAATTGACGCTGTCGAACTTTTTGAACTTAACAGTTATGTCTTATCTGATAATGGAAAGGCTTTGTTGGATAAATTGGCACCAATTTATATAAATTCAATATTCGCAGATAAAGAATTGGCGGGGCAAATTCAGTATATTATTATTCAAGGTCACACGGATTCGCAGATGTTCGCGGGTGTTAAATCTAAAGATGAACAATTTTTGAAAAATATGGATTTAAGTTTGAAGCGTGCAAATGCTGTTGCTGAATATATTTTTAAGACAAATTACAATAAAGCATACGCTGACCAGTTCAGAAAAATTGTTGTAGTTGAAGGAAAGAGTTTCAATGATCCGGTTTTGGTAAACGGTGTTGAAGATTATCAAAAAAGTAGAAGAGTAGAATTAAAGTTAAAAGTTAAGGATTGGAATGTTTCAACCGCACTTGGATTGAAAAGAGAATAGATATGATAGATACAGGTAATATTTTAGAAACGATTAATATGGTTAAATTGTACAATCTTGATATCAGGACTGTAACATTAGCGTTGAGTTTGAGAGATTGTATTGCAGAAGATGTAGATGTAGTTTGTGAAAAGATTTATAATAAAATTCAAAAATATGCAAAAAATTTGGTAGAATACGCTGATGAATTGGCGGATGAATATTCTATCCCTATTATAAATAAAAGGATTGCGGTTACGCCGATATCTTTTATCGGGGAGTCTTGTAAAAATCCTGATTATGTCAAAATTGCAAAAACCCTTGACAAAGCAGCAAAAGATGTTGGTGTGAATTTCATCGGAGGATTTTCTGCTCTTGTTGAAAAAGGCTGCACTAAAGGAGATGAACTTTTAATTGAGAGTATTCCCGAAGCATTAGCTAGTACAGAATATTTGTGTTCTTCAATTAATCTTGCATCTTCAAAAGCCGGAATTAATATGGATGCAGTTCTAAAAATGTCAGAAATAATTAAAAAGGCTGCAGAACTTACAAAGGATAGAGATGGAATTGGGGCTGCAAAATTGGTTGTATTTTGTAATGTCCCCGGTGATAATCCATTTATGGCAGGTGCTTTTTGCGGAATGGGTGAACCTGAATGTGCACTAAATGTCGGGGTTTCAGGTCCGGGGGTTGTCAGAGCCGCTGTTGATGCTCTTGATAAAAATGCTGATATGAGCGAACTTGCCAATAAAATAAAAGAAATTGCATTCAAAATAACTTCTACGGGAGAACTTGTCGGCAGAAAACTTGCACAAAGGTTGAATATTCCTTTTGGAGTTATCGATTTGTCACTTGCGCCTACTCCTGCTGTTGGAGATAGTGTTGCAGGTATTTTTCAGGCTATGGGGTTAGAACATGCAGGTGCTCATGGAACAACCGCTGCTCTTGCTATGCTTAATGATGCCGTTAAAAAGGGCGGAATTATGGCAAGTTCTCATGTCGGAGGTTTGTCTGGTGCTTTTATCCCTGTGTCTGAAGATGCAGGCATGATTGAGGCTGCTACAAATGGTTTTCTTACTTTTGATAAATTGGAAGCTATGACTTCTGTTTGTTCTGTCGGACTTGATATGATTGCTATTCCGGGTGATACTCCGGTCGATACAATTGCAGGTATTATTGCGGATGAAATGGCTATCGGTATGATAAATAAAAAAACTACGGCGGTAAGAATTATTCCTGCTTGTGGTAAAACTGTCGGGGATAGAATTTCTTACGGCGGTTTGCTTGGAGAGGCCCCAATTATGCCGGTTGGAAATTTGTCTTCTTCTGATTTCGTAAGGCGTGGAGGTCGAATTCCGGCTCCTATTCATAGTTTAAATAATTAGTTTATATCATACAAATATACTAGAACAGGCTAAATATGTTGAAAAATATAATTATTTTGATATACTAAACATAGAATAGAGGATTTATGACAACATTAAACGAACTTGCAAACAAATTGCAAACATTCATTATAGAACAGCAAGTTGACCCGCACAATGTGCGTCAGTTGAATATACATAAATATAACAATCTTAAATTGAAGATTGCTCAATTGAGTTATCCTAATGTTGTTATTTGTATTGGTATTTCTGAGGCTACTTATAACCTTGAAGATGGTACAAAAGTTGATGGTGGGCTTGGGCAGGATGAACGTTATGTTTTGAAATGGCTCAGAAAAGGTCCTGTTATTGATAATTTGAAACAATTATATTATGAATTGACAGATTTGGTATCTCTTGAAGAAGAAGTAATGATGGAAAAACAAGATCTTGAAGGTGCCGCTGATGAGGCTAAGATTGATATTAAAATGCCTAAACGTAAAGTTACCTTGCCTAAGGATTCTCCATTACAAGAATATGAATATGATCCTCAACAAGATCTTAAAACTAAAGAAGAATACGAACGTAGTATTAATAATCCTTCAATACCAAAATTACAAAGATATGAAGAAGCCTCCGATATGGAAGTTTATAAAGGACCTGGTTTGTTGAAAACATTGCAGGAGGCTATTGCAGTATTTGATCTTAACGAATTTCTTGCTGGAAAATATAAGTCCAAAAAGAAAGATGATGATAATGATGATGAGTAATTTTATTAAGGGTTAAATTATGACTAATTTGAATGATTTGGCTGGTAAATTGCAGACTTTCCTTATAAGAGCTCAGATGGATGCTCATAATAGCAGGTCTTTAAGTAAAAGTCGTTATAATAATTTAAAACTTAAAATCAGTTCTCAATTGCAGTATCCTAATGTAATTATTACTATAGGTATTTCTGAGGCTACTTATAATATAGAAGACGGTACTAAAACTGAAGGAAGTTTGGGACCTGATGAGAAATATGTTTACAAGTGGATTGGTAATAAAAACATTCAGCCTTTATTAAAAGAACTGTACTTGTCAATGACAGAACTTGTCGATCTTGAAGAAGAACAGCAAGATTTAAAAGATGAGTTAGAAGATGAATTAAAAGGCGATATGGAAGGTTCTGCAGGCGAAAGCAATATTGATGACAGACCTTCAAGACGTTCAAGAAAAAATAATTTCCGTAATTTAATGATGCCATCTCAGTTCTTGATGAGAGAAGAAGAAGAACGCCAAAGAAGAGAAAAACTGATGCGCAAAGAAGATATTATTGATGTTCCAAAAGAAACAGTTTCTTCTGATTATGAAGAATATAACGAGGAAACTGATTTAGAAATTTATAATGAGCAGAAGTTTGAGTCTTTGGAGGAAGCCTCTAAAAAACATAATTTCTTAAACTTCATGCAAAATATGTTTGGTAAGAAAAAAGTTGATGATGATGAATAAGTTTTTATTTATCAATTATTCTCTGTTTTAATAGCACTTTTTGAACGTAGTTTTCTATGATATGTTATAGCAAATCTGTGTGCTTCATCTCTTATTCTTTGGATTAAAAATAGTGCACTGGATTCTCGTGGTAAGAGAATTGAATTTGAGTTATGCGGAAGGAAAACTTCTTCTTGTTGTTTTGCTAAACTTACGAAATCAATACCGGAGATACCCATTTCCTCAACTATTTGCATAACACTTGATAATTGACCTTTACCACCGTCTATTATTATCAAATCAGGTTTGTCCCAACCTTTTTCGCCAAGGCGTGAAAGGCGTCTTGTTAAAACTTCTTTCATTGATAGAAAGTCATCAGGTTTTCCTTCGGCTGATTTGATTTTGAATTTTCGATATTCGGATTTTTTGCTTAGACCATTTATGAACGTTACCATTGAGGCTACGGTATTCGTTCCTTGAATATGCGAAATATCATAACATTCAATTCTGTGTGGAAAATTGTTTAGTTTTAATTTTTCCTTTAGGTAAGAGCCGATATTGTTAAAATCTTCTCTTATTTTGGACATTTTGGAAAGTTTAGCGTTATCAAGTATAACTTTTGCATTTTTATCGGCAAGCATTTGAAGTTCTTTGCCTTGAGTTGATTTTCCGTAACTTATTTTGACTTTTTTGCCAGAGATAATATTTAGCCATTCTTCATAGAGGGCTTTTTCTCCGATTGCTTCAAGTTCATTTGATACTATTCTGTCTGGAAATTCAAGCGATAGGGTATTGTAGTATTCTTTGAAAAATGTTGCAAAAAATTCTGTTTTGTCGCTTTCTTCAACTTCGTATGTGAAATCTTTTTTATCTATCAGACGCCCTTCTCTTATCATCATTATTACAATTGCTAAAATACCTTCATCATATTGAAGTGAAATTACATCTTCGTTTAATTTCGTATTTTCATATACAACTTTTTGTTTTTCAAGTGTCTTTTTTAAATCCAAGTAACTGTCGCGCAGGCGTGCTGCTTTTTCAAATTGTTCAGCGTCAGAATATTTTTGGATTTGTTCCATTAGTTGTTTCATCAATTCTGATTGTTTTCCTGACAGAAATAATTCTGCTTGATGTACTATTGCTTTATATTCTTGACTTGTAACCATGTTTTGACAAGGTGCTAAACATTTGCCTATATGGTAATAAAGGCAAGGTCTTGTTTTAAATTTTGGGGTTTTGCATTGTTTTAGTGGGAAGATTTTTTTTAGAAAATCCAAAGTTGAGTGCATTGCCCTTATGTCTGTATAAGGACCGTAGTATTTCCCTTTTTCTTGGTTGATGTTTCTTTTGCGGACTATCGAAATCCGTGGAAAATCTTCATTTGTTACCAAAAAATATGGGTATTTTTTATCATCTTTTAGTAAAATATTATATTTGGGTTTGTGTTTTTTTATAAGATGACTTTCAAGAATGAGGGCTTCAACTTCGGTATTTGTTATTATGTATTCCAAATGATCTATTTGTGAAACTAAAACATTAACCTTAACACTATCGTGATGTTTTCGGTTAAAATAGGACATAACCCTTCTTTTTAGAATTTTGGCTTTTCCAACATATATAATTTCATTATCAGCATTGTAATATATGTAGCATCCCGGTAGTGAAGGCAGTAATTTCAAACTTTCTTTCAATTTGTCATTCATAAGTGAATTATATCATATTTGTTGTTGAAATTCTAATCATTAGCAATCAAAAATATCTATAAATTTAAAAGAGTTTGCATCGAAAACGCCTTTGTCTGTTATTTTTAATTCTGGGATTACAGATAAAGACAGAAATGCAATCGTCATAAACGGATCTTCAAGTTTACAACCTATTTCGTGAACTTGTTTTCTTAAATTGTTGTATTGTTCAAGAATTTCTTCAAATGATTTGTCTGATAATAGTCCTGCAATTGGAAGCGGAAGTTTGGCAAGAACTTTGCCATTATTTACAACGACTTTTCCGCCTTGAGATTTGACAAGTTCAATTGCTGCCATTTCCATATCAGCATCATTCGTTCCTATTATAATCATATTGTGTGAATCGTGGGCTACTGTTGAGGCTATTGCTCCGCTTTTTAGACCAAAACCCTTAACAAACCCTTTTCCTATATTGCCTGTTGCTCTATGTCTTTCAAATACTGTAATTTTTAGTACATCGTCTTCTATATTTGATTCTGCATATCCATCTATAACTTTTATTTTAGATTTTGTAGATTTTGTTAGCAGTGAGCCCGGTATAATTTCTATTGCTCTTACTGTATCGGATTTTGCTTTAATCTTAAAATCTTTGTGTTCAATCCATTTTACGTTGACTGAGCCTCTAAGTTTTGGAGTTTCGTTGCTGTCAATGTCTATTGTTAATTTTCCTTCTTTTGCAACAAGTTTTCCGTCTTTGAATACCATTTGTGGTTTGAAATCATTAAGATTATCAAGTATTAACATATTTGCTCTATAGCCGGGGGCGATTGCTCCAAGGTTGTTCAAACCAAAATAATTGGCAGTATTAAATGAGGCGGCTTTTATTGCGGTAATTGGATTTACTCCGCCTTCTACGCATTGGCGAACCATATCATTTATGTGTCCTTTTAAGTCTGTCGGGTGTCTGTCATCTGTTACAAGAATACATCTGTCAGAATTGTTTTCTTTTAGGATAGGAATTAGTGCTTGTAAGTCTTTGGCTGCTGAGCCTTCTCTTATCATTATGTACATTCCAAGTCCTAATTTTTCTTCTGCTTCTTCAACGGTTGTGCATTCGTGATCTGACATTACTCCTGAGGCAATATAAGCGCATAAATCTTTTCCTGTTAGATTTGGCGCGTGTCCGTCAATTTTTTTATGGTTACTTTTCCCTAAAATTAGTTTAGACATTACGTCTTTGTCACAATTAAGAACTCCGGGATAGTTCATCATTTCTGCAATTCCTAAAATTTCAGGTGAATCGATTAAAAATGATAAATCATAACTTGCTAAGTCAAATCCGGAAGTTTCAAATTGTGTTGCAGGAACACAAGATGGTAACATCATATATACTTGCAGCGGTAAGTTTTTACATGCTTCTCTCATAAAACTTATTCCGTGCAGCCCAAAAACATTGGAGATTTCATGCGGGTCTGCAATTACGGTAACTGTACCTTCTGGAACTATTGCTTTTGCAAATTCTTTTGGAAGGCACATTGAACTTTCTATGTGAACGTGACCGTCTATAAATGCAGGAGTTAAATATTTCCCCGCTAAATCAATTTCTTTAATCCCCTCATAATCTTTTGCCAGCCCTGCTATAATTCCTTTGTATATCGCAACATCTGTTAGAGTTATTTTGTTGTTAAATACATTGACTACATTGGCATTTTTTAATACTAAATCGGCTTTTTGTTCACCTTTTGCTACTTTTATTAAACTTTCCATATTTCTCCTGCTTTTGTTTTATACTACTATAGCATAAATTCCTACAGGGGAGTTATATATATTGTTATTTATGTTAAAATACATTATGTTAATTTTAATTTAAGGGGTGGTTATATGTTTAATAATTTGGTTAATAAATATGTTACGGGCAGGAATATCATGTTTATTGTTATTGCATTGATATTTTTCATTATGGTTACTAAAATGCAAGATGTTGCTATAATGTTTTTTGCTTCTTTTGTTATTGCTTGTTCTCTTAATCCTTTGGTTGACAAGTTTTTCCCCAGATTGAAAAGGCCGGTTGCTTCCGGAATTATTTTGAGTGGGATTATATTATTAATTTTGCTTATTTTTATTCCGTTGATAATTATGGCGGGTAATGAAATAAAATCTTTTGCGGTGTCTTTCCCGCAGTATTTTGCTAATATTGAAGATTTTGTTGATAAAATTCCTTTTGTTAATAAGTCTGATATTGCTAAAATTGATATTACTAATGTCGTTTTCATCCGCTTCAGGTTTTGCGTCTAATTTTGTCAATGAACTTGTTGGGGTTGGTAAAAATTTGGGTTCTGCTTTTGTTTATCTTTTGGCTTCGTTAATTATGATTTATTATTTTATGGCGGATAAAGATATTATTGAAAAAACTTATGTTCATTTATTCCCTATCCCAATGAGAGAAAAAGCAAAATCTGTTCTTGATATTATTTCCAAAAAGATTGGCGGATATGTTCTGGGACAATTAGTTGCTATGGCTGGTGTCGGTATTATTATGACAATCGGGTTATTAATTTTGGGTGTTGATTATGCGGTTTTACTTGGCTTTATTACTGCAATACTTGATATTGTTCCTGTTGTGGGGCCAGGGATTGCATTGTTGATTTGTCTTGTTGCAGCATATAAGTTAGGACCTGTTGTTTTAGTTTTGGTGGCTGTTGTGTTTGCTATTTCTCAGTTGGCAGAAAATAATTTTGTTAAGCCTTATGTGTTTGGGAAATTGCTCGATATTCACCCTGTTATTATTTATTTGTTCTTGTTTATTACAGCTAAATATATGGGGGTTATTGGTGTGATTTTTGCCCCTGCTATTGCGGCTACCGTTTGCGTTTTGATTGAGGAGTTGTATATGAAAAATCTTGAAAATGATTCTGCGGTTATTCTTCCTGAAGAATCCGGCATGAATAATAATAGCCAAGATATTTAATATGTATAGATTATAAAAAAGACCTCTTGAAAATTTTCAAGAGGTCTTTTTTATTAGTCCTTTTCTCCAACGCTTATATAGCAATCTTTTCGTTTATTTGAATATGTTGTATGTAATAGTTCGTGCGCTTTGTGGGAGTTTGGATGGTCAAGATGTTTTTCATACAGTTCGATTATCTCAGGGTTTTCATGTGATTTTCTGTATTTATCTTTTTCATCGTCTTCATATAACCCTTGCGCTCTTTGTTCTCTAATAATCGGCTCATTACAACTTATCGGTTGTCCGCCTCCGTTTATACATCCTCCAGGACATGCCATTACCTCTAACATTTGGTAATCGGCTTTTCCTTCTTTTATTTCTTTAATACATTTTTCTGCTTCTTTTAATGTATTTACAATTTTTACTTTTAATTTTTTGCCTTTTAAATCAAGTTCAACTGTTTTTGTTCTATTAAGCCCTCTCATCGGAGTTATTACTACGTCTTGTAGTTCTTCTCCTGTTGCAAGTTTGTAGGCTGTTCTAACTGCTGCTTCTGCAACTCCGCCAGAAACTCCAAAAATTGTTCCGGCTCCTGAGTATTTGCCAAATGGTGAATCTGCCTTTTCTCCTACTATTTTTTTGAAATTTAAGCCTGCCGTATTTAGCATTTTTCCAAGTTCTTGTGTCGTTAATACGTAATCAATATCGTATGTTCCGTCTGCTCGCTTAAATTCTTCTCTTAAGGCTTCTGCTTTTTTGGCAGTACAAGGCATTACAGATACGCTGACAAGATTTTCAGGTGTGTAGCCTTCATAGTATTTGGGTACAAATTCCTTAATTATTGATCCCATCATCGCTTGTGGTGATTTACAGCTTGATAGATGATTTAGCATATCAGGATGTTTAAGCTCCAAAAATCTTACCCACGCAGGACAACAAGATGTAAATAATGGTAAGTTTTCACCTTTTTCAAGTCTTGAAATAAATTCTGCTGCTTCTTCCATTATTGTTAAATCTGCTGAAAAATTTGTATCAAATACTAAGTCAAATCCAATATATCTTAGTGCTGTATATAATTTGTCAGTTAAATTTGTTCCGGGTTCTAAACCTAGCATTTCTCCTATTGCCACTCTGACTGATGGCGCAAATTGAACAACAACTTTTGTATTAGGATTGTGGAGTTCTCTCCATACTTGTTCTACTTGTGATTTTATTGTAATTGCACCAACCGGACATATTGCTGCGCATTGTCCGCAGTTTACACATTCTGTTTGGGCAATTGGTTTTCCTGCCATTGGTTGGGCTATTGTTTGGCTTCCTCTATTGGCAAAGCCTAAAACTTCCAATCCTTGATATTCTTCACAGGCTCTTACGCATGCTCCGCATAGTACGCATTTGTTTTCATCTCTTACAATTGCTGGAGATGATTTGTCTATTGGGATTTTTATCTCTCTTGTAAGATATTTGCCTGTCGGTTGTACATCATATTCAAGTGCGTATTTTTGTAGTTCACAATTCCCAGATTTTTCGCAGGCTGTGCATTCTCTATCGTGGTTTGCAATTAGTAATTCAAGTATTGTTTTTCTTATTTTTCTTATTCTTTCTGTATGTGTTTTTATCACAAGTCCGTCTTTGGGTGGCATGTTGCAAGCTGCTTGTAATCCTTTACCTTCAACTTCAACAAGACACATTCTGCAGGCCCCAAAATCTTTTATTAAGTCTTTTCTATAGCATAATGTAGGTACATTAAAACCATGATTTCTTATTACTTCTAATACGTTCGTTTCATCGGTATATTCACAAACTCTACCATTAATAATTATTTTACCCATATTTATTGTCCTCAATTTTATGATAATTCTATTGCATTAAATGCACATCCGTTCATACATGCACCACATTTTATACATTTGCTTTGGTCAATTTTGAATGGTGACTTGATTACACCATCAATTGCGCCGACCGGACAATTTCTTGAACATTTTGAACATCCCTTACATTTTTCAGGGTTTATTGTGTATGTCTTTAGTGCCGTACAAACTCCTGCCGGGCATTTTTTATCTCTAATATGTGCAATATATTCATCTCTAAAATATCTTAATGTTGATAATACAGGGTTTGGTGCAGATTTCCCAAGTCCGCATAATGAACTTTCTTTTACTACTTCTGCTAATTCTTCTAATGTGTCCAAATCCTCCATCTTTCCCTTGCCTTCAACAATTCTATTTAAAATTGCCAGCATATTTTTTGTACCCTCTCTACAAGGCGTACATTTTCCGCAACTTTCGTGTTGTGTGAAGTTCATAAAAAATCTTGCGACTTCTACTATACATGTGTCTTCATTCATTACGACAAGTCCGCCTGAACCTACCATTGCGCCTTCTTTTTTTAGCATATCGTAGTCCATTGGCATATCAAGATGTTTTTCTGTTAAGCATCCGCCTGATGGACCGCCTAATTGTACGGCTTTGAATTTCTTTCCGTTTCTTATTCCGCCGCCAATATCAAAAATTATTTCTCTTAATGTCGTGTTCATTGGAACTTCTATTAGTCCGTTATTATTAACTTCTCCTGTTAGTGCAAAGGTTTTTGTACCTTTTGAAGTTTCTGTTCCCATTGAACTAAACCATTCTGATCCGTTTAGAATAATTAATGGTACATTTGCAAAGGTTTCAACGTTGTTTAATAATGTCGGGCGTTTGAATAATCCCTTTTCTGCCATGTGAATATTTTTAGGTCGCGGCATTCCTCTTTCGCCTTCAATAGATGCGATTAGTGCTGAAGATTCTCCGCAAACAAAGGCTCCTGCTCCTTCCTTTATGTGAATTTTAAATGAAAAATCTGTTCCCATTATATTATCACCAAGAAAGTTTCTTTCTGTCGCTGCTTTTATTGCGTGTTTTAATCTTTCAATTGCAAGAGGATATTCTGCTCTTACATATATATAGCCCTCATCGGAACCTATTGCAAATGCTGCAATTGCCATTCCTTCAAGAAGTTTATGTGGATCATCCTCCATAACGCTTCTGTCCATAAATGCTCCCGGATCTCCTTCATCTCCATTACAGATTACATAGGACTTTCCGCCTTTATAACGTGCTACTGAACGCCATTTTCTTCCTGTCGGGAAGCCTCCGCCTCCACGACCTCTTAGGCCTGATTTCTCTATTTCATCTATAACTTTGTCAGGTCCATTTTCGGTTAAGACTTTTGCTAATGCTTCATATGCTCTTACGGATAGGGCCTCTTCTAAACTTTCCGGATTTATTTTCCCGCAATTAGCCAATGCTGTTCTTGTCTGTTTTGCGTAAAAATTTATGTCGTTTGTGTGTAATGCTTTTTTACCTGTCGCAGGATCTTCATATAATAGTCTTTCAACCGGTTTTCCGCCTTTTATATGTGAATTGAATATTTCTTCAACATCTTCGGCTTTTACTTTTACGTATGTAGTGTTTAAATCCGGTATTGATACTAAAACTCCCTGTTCACAAAATCCGTGACATCCTGTTGGTACGGTTGTTACTTTATCTTTTTCTGTCATTGTATCTACGGTTGCGCCAAGTTGTTGAAATTTTTCAATAACTTCTCTTGCTCCGCAGGCTAAACATCCTGTTCCCGCACATACTAATACTCTTAAACCTTGACTTTTTACGTATTCAATGGCTTTTTCCTGCTCTTTTTTTATGTTAATTCCTAATGTATTCATCATATTTATTCTCTCTCATCCTTCATTAACGTATCAATAATTACTGAAACTGCCTCAGGTGTCATTTTTGCATGAACCTTCCCGTTAATAACGATTGCAGGTGCTAGCGCACAGGCTCCCAAACAATTAACTATTTCCAGCGAAAATAAGCCGTCTGAAGTAGTATATTTACCTGTTTCAAGGTTTAATTTTTCTTTTATTGCCGTTAGGACTGCTGATGAACCCCTAACATGACATGCTGTACCATCACATACTTTTATTTCATATTTGCCTTTCGGTTCTAATGAAAATTGTGCGTAAAATGTTGCTACTCCATATACCGTTGCAGGTGACAAGCCTTCTATATGTTCTCCAATATATGTTATTGCATCCTCCGGCAAATAATTGTATATCGCTTGTACTTTTTGAAGTATTGTTATCAAAAAGGATTTTTCATAATTATATGATTTCAAAATTTCGTCGATTTTTTCAAAATCAACTTTAACTGTACACTTCACCATAACTACCTCGTATAGATAATAAACACAATATTATTTTCTCTGTAAAAATTTTGTTTGTCAAGTTATGTGGAATATTTATCAGGCATTCTATGGATATTTTGCGAATATTTTTTTAGAGGGAAATGTATTTGATAATAAAAAAGCGAGATAAAATTTTATCCCGCCTTTTAAATTTATTTTAATGAACAAAATGAGCTACAATTGTTAGTACTATTGTTGTTACTATTGCAAAAATAATTGCACTCAATGCTCCTGTTCCCGAAGTTTGTTTATATACATTCTTCGAGTTATCTTCTATTTCATTATTTTTCATTGATAAATCCTTCTCCTACTTTAAAAATCTAAGGTATATATATAATGAACTTACCAATAGAGAAACGGCAACAACAATTACACCATATTTCATAAATTGCATAAAGTTCATCGGGTGTCCTTCTTTGGCAGAGTTTTCGCTGACAATAACATTTGCTGCTGCACCTATCATTGTCATATTTCCGCCTAAACATGCTCCTAGTGATAAACACCACCATAATGGCAGAGCATATTCACTTCCCATAGATTTTTCTATTTCTACTAACATTGGTGACATTGTTGCTGTGTATGGAATATTATCGATTATTCCTGAAATTATTCCTGATGCCCACAATATTAGCATTGATGCTAAGTTTTGAGAGCCCTGAGTTATATCAAGAATCCATTTTGCCATTAATCTTATGCCACCACTTGCTTCTACTCCTCCTATTATTATGAACAAGCCGATAAAGAAGAATATAGTATTCCATTCAACATCTTTTAAAATATCGGTTGGCTTTTCAAATAATAATAAGAAACTTGCACCTAACATTGCGGCTACACATGTTTCAATATGTGTCATATCGTGTGTAATAAAACCTATTATTACCAGTGCAAGAACAATTGTTGAACGTATCATCAGGTTTTTGTCAGTAATTGTGTTTGAGTTATCAATATTTGCAACTGCTTTCATTTTTTCTTCAGAGGTGTGAAGTTTCTTTCTGAACATTGCTGCTAATATTGCTATTGTTAGTACCATAATTATTGCAATTACAGGTGTTAATACTTTAATGAAATCCATAAATGTTAAACCTGCTGCACTTCCGATAATAATATTTGGCGGATCACCAATTAAAGTTGCTGTTCCTCCAATGTTTGATGCAAAGACTTCTGTTAGTAAAAATGGTATTGGATTGATTTCTAATTTCTTTGCTATAAAAAATGTTACTGGCATGATTAGAATAACTGTTGTTACGTTATCTAAAAATGCACTTGTCATTGCTGTAAATAAACCTAATACGGCAAGTATTGCTACCGGATGACCTTTTGTGAATTTTAAAAGTTCGTTGGCTACCCAATTAAATACACCGCTTCTTGTTGTTATATTTACTATAATCATCATTGATACAAGTAAAAATATTACGTTAAAGTCAATAAAATTGATAAAATAATGCGGATTGATTACCCCGTCTACCAGTTTTGTTTGACTTACCAGTCCGAGGATTATTGTTATACCCGCACCTAGTAATGCAATTGTTACTTTTGGAATCTTTTCTGTTGCTATAAATATATATGCAAAAATTAACAGGCCAAAAGATATTGCAATATTATGAGCTGCTATAAATTCTGTTAACATTTTGCCCCCTTATGAAGTGCACATGCAATTGCCAGTGCTACTTCTGCATCATTATCTGTTTTCTTTTTATTATTTGTTGCATATTTGTCTTCTTCAATTTCTTCCGGCCAGTATTTATTTATTATTTGTATAATCTTTGCACTGAATTCCATTACATATATCATTATTGTTAAGAATATAAATACTGTACTCATTCCGATTGCTAATATATAGCAGCCGGCCTTTAGTGTTTCAAACATCTTTTTTTCTCCATAATAATTACTTCTGTGTACAGGGTTTTGTACACAATACTACAAATTTCTACTATTAAAATTTTTAATTATAAGTGTTAGTAGTTATTATGGGGCTCGTGCAATTATCGCATTCTCTAAAATAGGAGATATCTTATGAGAATGTCGAAGTTTATATTTTAGTGAATAATGTTTATAATTTAATGATAATTTGTTATCTTTAAATGTTGCACATCTGTTATCACTTGAATTCAATGTGTTATTTTTTGTTTGAACACTTGAAATTTCACAATTTAAAACAGATTGTTGCAATAGTGAATATTTTTTATCAGAACTGTTATCAATTGCAGTAAATTCTGACCCTTCATATTCAATGGCTTCAAGAATACATTCTGTACCTGAAATTTTTGGTATTGTGTATGTCTCTGCTCTATTATTTAGGGTCAGTATAAATATAAAAAATAGAAAAATAAATCTGATAAAATTTTTCATATCTGAATTTTAACATAAAAATTTTTTGTATATTATATGTATAAAATAAAACTTTTAATTTTTATTTTTTTTAGAAATTTATTGAAGCATAAAATTTTTTATGGTAGCATACCCTTGTGTAGCAGTGAAGAAAAAAGAGGTAAACTATGCAGGCCCGCAGAGCAGCTAGAGAATTAGCATTTATATTATTTTCTCAATTTGATAAAAAAATTACCAGTTATTCCAAAGAAAATTTGGATGATATAATTCTTAAATCTGTAAGAATATTATCAAGTAATGCAAATGATGAATTAAAGACATCATTAGGTGCGCTTATTGATATGCGTAACAAAATTGATGATTATGAAGCAGAACATGAAATTAATTTAAAAAGACCGATTGATGCGGTTAATATATCAGTTCCGATTATGATGACCGGTGAAATGGCTGAAAAAATTGATGAAATGATTGACGTTGCAGAAAAAGCATTGTTGGCTCTTGAAATTGCTGAGTTTGTTACCTTGGAATCCCAAAATGATGTTAAATCTTATGCAATTAAGATTGCCGAAGCTTTTCAACAACATCATGAAGAAATCGATAACCAAATTCAAAAATATGCTACCGGCTGGGATTTTGACAGATTAATTAAAATGGATAAGGATATATTAAGAATTGCGATATCTGAATTGCTTTATGTGAAGGAAGCACCTATGAAAGTTATTGTTGATGAAGCTTTAGAACTTGCCAAGAAATATTCAACAGATGATAGTGCGGCTTTTATCAATGGTATTTTAGCAAAAATTATTGTTGATAACGGTATAAAAGGTTAAGTATAATTTTTGAAATTTATTCAATATTTTGTTTAAGTAATTACCTGAAAAGTATAATAATATTTCAGGTAATTATTTGTTTTTGAGGGGTTGCATTTTAAGGTGATTTTTTTATTTCCATATTTTGTTAAACTGGGTTATGACAAATTATGTTAACAAATTATTGCTTTCATTGGGCGAAAATACTGATTTAAGCGTTGATGAATGGACAAATAATAATCTTATATCTTCCGGGTTAAAAAAATGGGTTGCTAAAATTGTCCCTGCACAACTTTTGGAACGAAGTGTTAAGCAGGCGGTAGAATCAATTTTAACTCTTAGTGAAGATGGTGTTTTTTATAAAAATTTCCCTGAAAAAATAGAAACTCCGCAATATGGTGATAATTGGGGAAGGTTGGCAAATTATATTGAAATAAATAATCGTGCAATTGCTGAAATGTATGCAAACAGAACTAAAAATGGAATTTTGAGTTCTATCAAAATTTTGCCTGCAATTCCGCCTTCTGCCAAAAGTTGGGCTAATTGTATTATACTTTCACAAATTTTCCCTAATATATATGGTGATGGGTATAATAAAGGACCTAAAGAAGAAAATTCTATTTATGGTATTAAGTTAAACTCTTCATATAGTGAAAATATTATTGATTATGATATCGATATGTTAGCTGAAGAGCAGTTTAAAGTTTTTAATGATCTTGCGCATTTTAGAGGGTTAAAAACCGGTTTTAGAACGGTGATTTCTGCAGATCAAATAAAGGTGGCAATTCCGTATGAGAAAGATGTAACTTTTGATTGGGATAATCCTGAGCATCAGGAATTATTTATTGAGTCTCATGTGAAGTTAATCAATACAGGATTTGAGGCAATTTTCATTGATTCTGCCAAGCATATTGGCGGGTATGATATGGAAAATTACACAGGTGTCGGGGCGCTACCTTCTTATAATCAAATGCAATATATTTTACATGAAATAAGAAAACGCTCCGGTTCTACATCTTTGAGTTTTGTCGGAGAAAAAAGTTCTGAGGATTTTGAAAGATATAAAAATTTAGGGCTAACTTCCGGTACTGCTTTTGTTTCGTCTGATAATTATGATGATGTGAAATTTTGGTCTTACAAATTAAAATATGAAAGAACTTATGCGCCGGGTGTTGAAGTTTCTAATGATAACGACGAAGGTGGCACAAGTTATGAAAGCAGGTTAAATCGTATAAATACTATTTTGTTTGCTTACGAATATCCAAGTGATAAACTCCCAAGTTTTATGCAGATGGAAGATTTATTCCCGCTGCGTTACGATACTAATACTCATCATCTGATGATGACTAATCCTTCTTATTCAACAGATGCAACGCCGTTTTCTCATTGGGAAAACCTTTTTGCAAAAGAAGATGGCAGAGAATATAATTTTAAAGTCGCTCAATTGTTTGCTAAGGCTCTTAATTTATAATATAAATTAAGAGCCTTTTTTAATTTTTCATTCAGCAAATTTAAAAATATTTTAATAATTAATTTAATAATTGGATGCCTAAATTTAAGTATAAAGCAAATACTACTTGAAGCAGGTATGGAATCATTAAAAATCCTGCAGGTTTTGATAGTCGGAAGAAATAAATTGTAGTGAAAATAACGGCTATCAATAATAAAATGACATCCAGTAGTGCCAATTCAATTGATTTTAATCCGAAAAATAAGTAACTCCAGATTAAATTGAAAAATAATTGAAGTACAAATAAATTTATTGCAATATATTTATCCTTATTATTTTTCTGAAATAGAACCAATAAAAAAGCCAAAAACATAAGGGTATATAATATTCCCCATGCTATTGGAAAATAAGCCGCAGGTGGAGTTAGCGGCGGTTTGTTTAATGTTTGATACCATAAATTATTCATATTTATATAGTATCGATTTTTGTTATTTTTTCATTGTTCTTTTGTCCTAAATTCTACTACTTTTGTCCTACGAATAATTATTGAAAGTTAGAAAAATAAAAATTCACAAGCCTATGAATAGATTTAGCCCTTAAAAATTTTTATCCTGACTCTAAGGAGTTTTGATATGAAAAAATTTGTATTACTTTTAATATTCATGTTGAATTGCCAACTGGTATTTGCAAGCCCAAACGGTCAATTACTTGATAAGATTGAAGATTCTTTATACGGATATACTTATTCAAATGAAAGTGATTCCGCAAGATTAAGCAGACTTGAAGAAAAAGTTTACGGCAAAACTTCAAATGGAGAAATTCAGACACGTATTGCAAAACTCAAAAAAGATATTTCTGCCGATCAAATAGGAAAAGAAATTGAACCTTGTGAGGATACCTTTGCGGATCCTGAGGATTCTTGGGTTTTTGCAAAAGAGCCTGCAGAAGCGTCTAAAATGGACTATCCTGCGGTGGATGAACTTGAGCGTGCCGTTTTTCAAAAAGAATTTAAAAATGAAAAATTGCCTACAAGAATTTCAAAACTTGAAACAAAAACCTTTGGCAAAACCTTTGAAAGTGACGATTTATCGACAAGGGTTGATAGGTTAAAGGCTGAAATTAAACCTAAAAAGTTTATGGATAATAAACTTGCTCAGCAGGAAAATGCTTTTTATGATGGTGATGTTGACAGGTTTGATGAAAATTATCATCTTGATTCTTATGGAAATGATGCGTTTGATTATTCAAGTTTGAATAACGGTATGTCACAAAGTTATTCTTCATCATCTTCTTCATCTTCATTTGGCAGCGGTTATGATGATTTTGATGATTATCAGCCAGAGAGTGTATTTAAACCTGCCAAACAGTTAAGTATTTCTTCTATTGAAAAAACTCTTTACAAAACAAAATTTGAAAATGAACCTATGTCTAAAAGATTATCAAGAGTAGAATCAAGTATTTTTGGTACTGAGTTTTCACAGGATAGTGAAAGCGAAAGATTGATGAGAATTTCCAGCGCTATTAATGCCCAAAAATCTGCCAGAAAATACGATAGTAACAAATTTGGACAAAATATGGCTACTGCCTTTCAAATTGGTACTCTTATTTTGATGGTTCTTGCTTGTATTCTGTAGTAAATTTCATATAAAATTTGTCTTTGCTATCCGTTTGTTTCTCGTTTTTAATATATAATTATTAAAGATAGAAGGGTATTACGATGACAAATTATGATAAATTTACTACAGAAGAATTCCAAAATAAAATAAATAAAATAGTTTCTGATTTAAGTGATAAAGACAGTATATATAAACTTTCTGAGATTTATGATAAATCTTCCGATAAAGAGCATATTCAAATTATAGAATCACATTTGAAAACTTTATTGAGTTCATATAAAAACGGTTCAATCGGACTTGCTCAAATAAATCCAATAACAGGCGATATTGAATATAATGCTAAAAAAGTCGTAAAATATATTCTTCATGCTCAAAATATCGGGCTTGATATGGTAGTGTTTCCTGAATTGATTTTGATGGGTTATCCGATTGAAGATACTATAGACAGGCATCCTATTATTGTTGAAGAAAACGTAAAGTGGTTAAAACATATTGCAAAAATTACAACTTCAACGACTGCTGTTGTGGGTTTTGTTGAACCAAGAAAATATGACCATTTAACGGGTAAAAAATATTATAATTCGGTTGCAATTTTAAGTGGTGGCAAAATTCAGCAAATTGTAAGAAAATCTTTGCTTCCGACTTATTCAGAATTTAATGATTACAGATATATTGAACCTTCTCCTGTTGTTGGTTGTCAGCCTGCTGATACTCTTGGAGATTTTGATAAGGATAATATCCAAAATTGTTCTAAAACTACTGTTGTTAACGGTAGAAGATATGGTATTTCAATTTGCGAAGATTGTTGGAATAATAAGGAATTTTTTAATGACACAATTTTGTATTCCAAAGATCCGATTGAGGAATTGTCAAAAGAAAATCCTGATGTTTTTATAAATTGTTCTGCTTCACCTACAAGGGCAAAAAAAGAACAGTTAAAACATAATATGCTATCTTTTATCAGCAAAAAATATTCTGTTCCAATTGTTTATGTAAATCAAGTTGGAGCAATAGATAACAGTTCTTTTGACGGTTCAAGCAGAGTGTTTGATAAGAATGGGAAATTGCTCGCTCGTGCAAATTCTTTTAAGGAGCAATTTTTAATTGTTAATCCGGAAAGAGGTTTGGGAAAAATTTATCCGCTGACAAAAGGTTTAGAAAAAACTTTAACTGAACAAAAAATTTACACTCTTGAATATGAACCGGATTTAGAGCGTACTTATAAAACAATTATTCAAGGTATAAGAGATTATTTTAATAAAACAGGTTTTAAACGTGCTGTTTTAGGTTTGTCAGGAGGTTTGGATTCTACTGTTTGTGCAGTTTTGTTAGCGGATGCAATCGGGGCTGAAAATGTTTTTGGCGTAAGTATGCCGTCAAAAATTACAAGTTCTGATAGCAAAAATGATGCGGCTTTATTGGCTCATAATCTTAAAATTAATTTTACTGAAGCAAGTATAAAAGATATGGTTGATACGACAAATAATTGTTTGCAAAAATTGTTTGCAACTGTTGAAAAATCTTGGGATTGTCGTTATAAACAATCATTTACAATGGATAATATTCAGGCTCGTTCAAGGGCAATGTTTTTGTGGGGAATAAGTAATGAGTTTGAAAGATGTCTTCCGATTGCAACATCTGACAAATCCGAATTGTATATGGGTTATGCCACAATAAACGGTGATATGTCAGGAGGTTTTGCGCCTATTGCAGATGTTCCTAAAACAAAACTTTTTGCGCTTGCCCGTTGGCTTAATGAAAACAGAGAAATCAAAAATGCTATTCCTGAAGCGATAATTTTGAAAAAACCTGGGGCAGAACTTGCGATTAATCCTAAAACAGGGAAACCTCTTATTGCAGAAGATGCCCTTATGCCGTATGAATTTCTTGATGAAATTATTTGGCGTATCGAAAATAAAAAAGAGCATTATTCTGATATGGTTAATTCAGAGTTCTTATATGAGAAGAAAAATACTGTTACTCGTGAAACTAAACTTGAATGGTTGGATAAATTTTATCGCAGAATGTCAACGGCGCTTTATAAATGGTCTATTTTACCGCCTTCTGTTATTGTGGATTCTCGTTCCATAAATAAATATGATTATAAACAACCGATTACTTCTTCAAGAATTAACTACAAAGGTATTGATGATAGCGAAATTGAAAAGAAAATTATGGCTATGTTGTAATATGTTACAGTGTATTAAGTTATTTTTTATAGCCAATATGGCTATAATATAATCATAATCGCATAGTGGTAAAATTCTTTAATTAACAGTAGTTTTGTTGTTGCATTTTATGCTATCATATTTGCTAAGGAACTCATATGATTAAGAAGAATATTTTAAGTTTGCTGTATAAATATTCACCATTGAACTTTTATACAAATAAAGATAACCATACAATAATTAAATCTATACATAATCCTTCTATAGGTTATGAATTTGATAAGGAATTTACTTCTGATGAAATTCATACAATATGGAAAGAAATAAGTTTACACAAAAGAATTTCTACTATCAGTATTTTCGTATTATTTATAGCTGCATTGTATGAGTTCATATTTCCGCATTTCGCATTATTTGTAAATAATACTTGGTTTATTAATGCACTTATAATGCTTGCAGTTTTGCTTATTGTTTGCAATTTGTGTACGTTAATTTGTCATAAACTTTTTCAAAAACGTTTATTTAAATTATTTGGGGAATATCAAATTGTAAAATTTGTTTCAGGTGAAGATATTGATAAAAAATATTATACAATTTTCAAATTTGCATTAATAAAAGCAATTGCAGTTATTTTAATATTAGTAGCAGTTTTTGTCAGTATTTCTCCGTTTGAACTTGCTCAGAATTTAGTCCATAACGGGCGTTATGCTGAAGTTATAAAATTGACTACCGTTGGGGCTAAGATATTTCCTATTGCGCAAGAATGGTACGCATTAAGAGGGTATGCTAAATATAAAATAGGTGATTATGGCGGTGCTATTAGTGATTATGATACTGCTTACAAACTTAGTGCCGATGAATTTAATATTATGAATTTTGATAACAAAATTTATGTTAAATATTATCTTGGTGACTATGATAGTGCATTGGCAGATTTTGATACTGAAATTAATAAAACTCGTGACGAAAATGAACGTAACCAATTTATGTGGGACAAGGCTCAGTTCTTGTATAATATAAAAAAATATGATGAGGCTCTTGCTGTTTATAATGATCTTATCTTTAAGGCAGATGATGATAGTGTTTATCTTTTAAAAGACAGACTTTATTTGGAGCGTGCGCAAGTATTTAAAAAACTTGGAGATATGGACTCTGCACGTGCTGACCTTGAATGTGCCGGAGCAAGCGAAGATGACTTAAATAGCAATCCTATTCCTCATCCTGTTTTGCTTATTGATGAAGAAACTTTTGATTAAATATTTCTTGTCAAACTTATTTTTTTAGTATAATAAGGCTATGGAGATTAAGAAAAGAATACTGGCAATAAATTTTGGCGGAATTGGCGATGAAATATTTTTCTTGCCGACTTTAATTTCACTGAAAAAAGAGTTCCCTGAATCCGAAATTACTCTTGCTCTTGAACCAAGAAGCAAAGGGGTTAAGGATTTAACATCTGTTATTGATAATCTTATTCTAATTGATGTAAAGGGTAAAAATAAGTATTTTGAAATGTTTAAATTGCTTCGTGCCGCTTGGGCCGGGAAATATGATTTAGTTATTTCTTCCGGCAGTAACAAGTTGATAAGTATTCTATTATTTTTGACAGGTATAAAAAAACGTTACGGATATGATACAGGATTTTTGAGCCGTATTTTGCTTACTCATTGTGCAAAACTTAACAAAAAGCAGTATGCGTGTGCTATGTATCATGATTTGATTAGAAGTATTACTGATTTTAATACCGAACTTCCTGAAATTGAAAAACGTCCTAAAATTGCTAATTCTGTTTTAATTCACCCCGGGGTTAGTAAATTGAGTGTGCAAAAAGGTTGTATTAAAACTATTACACCTGAAGTTTGGGCAAAGACTATAGATTTGCTTGTTGCAGAAGGCAAAAAAGTTATGCTTGTCGGTGGACCTGATGATAAAGAATGTATCGACAAAATTCTTGAAACTGTGAGAACTCAAAATTTTACTAATTTGTATGGTACAACTAAAAATTTAAAAGATTTAGCAGGTTTAATTTCTTCTGCGGAGAAATTTTTATGTTCCGATTCTGCCCCTTTGCATGTTGCGGTTGCCTTGCATACAAAGACTTATGTTATTTTTGGACCAACTGATAAGAATGCTCTTATTCCAAAATCAAAAGATGTTGTTCCGATTATGGCATTTGACAATTGTGAATTGAAGCCTTGTTTATGGGCAAGACGTCAGACAACTTGCCAAAGTTTAGATTGTTTGAAAATTCCGCCTGCTCAAATTGTTCAGACGGTTTGCAAGAATTAGTTTTATTTTTTATTACAAAATGTAAAAACTTTTCTGCTGTTTGAAATAGTCCTTATTTCAAAACGTTTATTAGTATGGGGATAATAATTATGTTACTACTTAATGATAAATTTTTAATTACTAGGTTTTAATAATTTATACTTCTTCTATTTCTTCTATATCTTCTATTATTACTAATGCGATTTCCTCATCGCTGTTGTTTGAGGTGTGTATCCTTAAACAAAAGGTTACCTTATATAGGTAACCTTTTTAATTTGTATAAATATCTTAAAAGATATTATTTTTCGTAAATCCAACCGTTAGTTAAGTCAACTTTGATTGGTTCAAGTAATTTAACATTGATTATGTCTGAAGCCGGAACTTCAAGTTTTTCGCCTTTGAATGCCCATCTTACAAATTTCATCCACCAATTTCTGTCTTTTTTGATTTCGCCTAGGGCTATAAATCCTGCAGTTTGGTCATTTGTCGTTGTTACCAAGGCATTTTTAAGAATTAAGACACCGTTTTGTCTGAAATATAATCCCGGTCTTACATCTAATAGTTGTCCTGAAAGTGAAGCGCCTTCTCTAATTAGAATGTATTTATCTTTTGTTACGTAGTTTTGTGGAACTGATGCTGAGTATAATGCACCGCCTTGTGATGTTTGTGAACTCATATATGTAGTTACTTTAATCGGTACAATTGTTCCTGCAGGAATTGTTCCTACACTGCCTTGAACTGTTGCTCCATCAATTATATAACCTTCGCCAACTTTTTTGCGCATCGCTTCTGCAAGTTTTGCATTAGGATTAAGTTTTGCTTGTTCCATCATTCTGTATAGAATTGATGCTACTTCTGCTCTTGTTGCAGGTCTATCTGCTTCAAGGTTTGTTGAACCATCTGCTGATGGTGCGTTAACTATCATTCCAAGAATTTCTGCTTTCCCTGCCGGAATTAAAAACCATTCAGGTACAGAGTTTGCATCTTTGTATTTTTTCATTAAGACTTCTTTTGCTTTTGCACAACTGATTGTTTCTGTTGTAAGTGCATTTACGGCAACTGATAGTGATTCTGCTCTTGATACTGAATCTTCTGGTCTGAAGGTATCAGTGTCTTTTTCGTTTGATACTAAATCAAAATATACTGCTTTTTGAATGTCTTCATAGGCCCAGTAATTTTCGTCAATATCGGTGAAATTAACCGGTTGAGCAACTTTTGTATGCTCTTGACCTAAGGCGCGGATTGCCATTGCTGCAAATTCTGCTCTTGTAACATTTGCATCAGGTTTGAATGTTCCATCAGGATATCCTACAATAACCCCTTTTTCTGATAGAATTTCAATGTCTTTTGCTGCCCAATAGTCGCTGTTTACATCGGGAAATGCGTAACTTTGCAAGCATCCTGCCGCTGCAATCAGAACCATTAGTAATAATTTGAATAATTTTTTCATATTCCCTCCTTTGTTGTGCAGTAGTTTATCTTATAAATTTAACATACATATTGCTATTTTTATAGTTTTTGTGTATTAAGTGTTAATTTCTGTAAAGGAGTAATTTTTTCGTTTAAGAGTAGTACTTTTTTGTGTTATCATACGGAATATAGATTTTTTGAGGAGGATTCATGGTTTATAATAGTATAAGTGCATTGCCCAATTATTGTAATGGTAAATTATATGCTCGCTGGGATAGAGTATTTAATATTTTTGGTGAAAAAAGTCTTTTGGCAATAAAAAAAACAAAAACGGGTGATACTGTAGAATTATTGATTTCTGAAGACGGCAAAAGAGAATTGTTTACTAATACTTATAAGATTATGGATATAGCAGGTGAAGATGGCGTCAGAAGAACATATTCTTATCAAAGAATGCCAAATGGTGATATTGCAGGAAAAATGTCTATTGATAAAACTAATCAAGAAAAACCTTTAATTACTGCGGCTAAATGGCTTGTCAAAAATTTTGTTCCTCAGCAGGTTGATTTGACTCTTAACACTAATCATCCAAAAGCAAAAATGTTCTTGCCAGAGGTTAAATTTGTAGAAGATTTAAAGAAAGTTCATCCTGTTACGGTTAAAACTGTAAAAGCAAGTGATTTCTCAAAAGAAAGTGTAATTTCTTTGCCTTCCAAATTGGAAATGACTTCTGTTGATGGTGAAGTAATTGTTAATAATTCTCCTGAGGCAGGAAATATTTTTGCTTCAAAGGCAAGAGATATAAAACCTGAATCTCATCCTATGAATTATATTAATGTTGTTGTTTAGGGTGAAAAATTTTTATGTATAATCAAACGGTACATCCTTGTGTGTAATGCGTTTGCTCAATTACAAAAATATAATTAAATTGCTTCTTGTAAAATCGGGAGAGTTGATTTGAAGAAAAAATTTATTATATTTTTGTTTATATTTTTGCTTTTTTTTAATAATTTTTCTGTATTTGTTTTTGCCCAAGAAACAAGATATCCTGATTATTCTTATGAATTTTTAGGGGATGATGATTTTGAAAGTTTTAATAGAAAAATATTTAATTTCAATTTGAAACTTAACAAATATGCAATTCGTCCAATACATATTCTTTGGGCATCAATTATGCCTCAATACGGTATGGACAGGCTTCGTTCCATGGCAAATAATATTGAATATCCGATAAGGCTTGTAAGTAGTCTTATTCAAAAGGATTTTGAAACGTCTAAAAATGAAACAATTCGTTTTTTTACAAATACGATTTTGGGTTTGGGAGGAATGTACGATCCGGCAAAAAAGTTTTTGAAAATTGAACAGTCTAATGAAAATATGGAGCAGGCGCTTGCTGGATGTAAGTTAAATTCAGGTAAATATTTTGTACTTCCTATATTATCGTTTACTACACCCAGAGGAATTTTAGGTAAAATTCTTGATACTGCACTAAATCCCGGTTCTTATATAGGTACTCCGATTTTGGCTATCATTAAGGCTTGTTTTACGATTAATAGAACATCTTATTATCAGGATATTATCAAGATGGTAGAATCTACTTTTGCTGATCCTTATGAGGTTGCAAAAATGATTTATGGTATAAGTGATTATGTCAAGTGTAATAATTATGACAGAATAAATATTTTGGATAGTTTATATGTCCCTGTTTTGGCCGAAAAAAAGGAAGCGAAAGAGCAAAAAGTTGATTTGAAAAATTCAACCGCTACGCCTCCTAAAAAAGATGAAAATGTTGTAAAAATGGAGGTCTCATCTGAAATTGCAACTCCAAATATGTTGTATGGGGGTGCATTAAAAGAAGATTCATATACAAATAGTTATAGCGCAGAAGATTTCAGGCTTGATGCTGATATAAATTTAGCCGGTTATAATCCGCAATCTCCGGTTATAGATTCAATGCGTACAGCATTACTAAATAATCCGGAAGTTAACAAATCTATTTGGAACGAGTTATCTATTTGGAATAGAAGTTTTTCAAACAGGATAAAAACTTCAAAAATAACAATTACAGATGGGAAAGATGATTATAGTTTTCGGTATATTATGCAAAAAGATACTTCAAAATCTCCTGTTGCAATAATTTATCCTTCTATTGGCGAGGGGATAAATTCTGAGCATTCTGTAATTTTGGCAAAGATGTTTTATGATGCAGGATATAGTGTAATAATACAGGGAAGTCATTTTCAGTGGGAATTTGTAAAAAGCATGCCAAAAGATTATCGTCCGGGTTTGCCTGCTGATGATGCTAAAAAAATTCTTTTAGTTACTTCAAAAATTCTTGAACGACTTCAGCAAAAATATGATTATGTGTTTGATAACAAAGTTTTTATAGGCACATCTTTTGGTGCATTAGAAGTTTTGTTTGTAGGTGCTGAAGAATACAAACATAATACCTTGGGTAATTCCCGATATATTTCAATTTGTCCTCCAATCGAACTTCTTTATGCTATGAAGCAGGTTGATAAAAATGCTTTGGAATGGAACAATTCTCCTGATGAATTTAAGCATAGAGTCGCTCAAACCGCTGCAAAAGTTATAAAATTTTATAATTTGAAAGAAGATATTGATTTTGAAGTAAATAATTTGCCGTTTAATGAATATGAAGCAAAACTTATTACAAGTTTTCTTATGCATCAGAAACTTGCAGATTTGATTTTTACGATAGAAAATTCTTCCAAATTTAAGCCAAATTCCGACATGTATAATTATATAAATAATATGGGTTTTGAAGATTATACCAAAAAGTATGTATTACCTGTTAATTATAAAATAGAGGACTTATCTTATGATACAAGTTTATATTCCATTGCGTACTTTTTAGAAAACAGTGATAATTATAAAATTTATCATTCCGTAAATGATTACCTTACAAGTCCATATCAGATGGAAAAATTGAAACAGTATTCAAAAGATAAATTAACATTATTTGATAATGGTTCACATTTGGGTTTTTTATATAGAAATGAATTTCTAAAGGATTTAAAAAATACAATTGTTGGTGAAAAATCAGATTAGTATAAAATAGTTGATTGACCTTTAAGAATTATTGTATTTTAATTGTACTTGAAATAGTAGGGGAATATGCAGACTCAATTTGCACGAACAGAATTATTATTAGGGAAAAATGCTATAAAAAAATTGTCTGATTCACGAGTTGCCGTTTTTGGAATTGGCGGTGTTGGCGGTTATGTAGTAGAATCACTTGTAAGAAGTGGCATTGGTAAAATTGATTTGATAGATAATGATGTTGTTTCTATAACAAATATAAATCGTCAAATAATTGCAACTCACAAAACTATTGGTCAGTATAAAGTTGATGTTGCAAAAGAAAGAATATTGGACATTAATCCGGATGTTATTGTGAATGTTTACAAGATGTTTTATACACCTGAGAATGCTAACGAATTTGATTTTTCTAAGTATGATTATGTTGTCGATGCAATAGATACTGTTAGTGGCAAGATATCTTTAATAGAAAAAGCAAAAGAAAATAATATACCAATAATAAGTTCAATGGGAGCAGGAAATAAATTGGATGCTTCTAAATTTGAAGTTGCTGATATTTCAAAAACTTCAGTATGCCCTTTGGCAAGAGTAATAAGAACGGAATTAAAAAAAAGAAATATTAAAGGGGTCAAAGTAGTTTATTCTAAAGAACCACCTATAAAACCAAAGTTTGAAATTCAAAATTCTGATAGTCCAAAAGTCCCGGGCAGTACCGCTTTTGTGCCTGCAGTTGCAGGGTTAATTATGGCAGGTGAAGTGATAAAAGATTTGATTAAAGAAATTTAAAGGATATAAAAATGACAGAAATTTTAGGAAATATACATTCAATAGAAAGTTGCGGAACTGTTGATGGTCCCGGAGTAAGGTTTGTAGTTTTTATGCAGGGTTGCCCTATGAGATGCCAATATTGTCATAATCCTGACAGTTGGGGAACTGAAATAAACAAACAAATGTCTGTTTCTGAAATTTTGGAAAAATATGATGGTGTTAAAGAATTTGTTAAAAATGGCGGATTAACCGTGACCGGTGGTGAACCTCTTATGCAGATTGATTTTGTTACAGAACTTTTTAAACAGGCAAAATCAAAAGGTATTCATACGGCGCTTGATACTTCTGGAATTTTATTTAATCCTAAAAATACTTCTAAGATTGATGAGTTATTAAAATATACGGATCTTGTCTTGCTAGATATAAAACATATTGATAATGCAGAACATAAAAAACTTACAGGCATGCCAAATACAAATATTTTAGAATTTGCAAAATATTTATCAGATAAAAATATTCCTATGTGGGTAAGACATGTTGTTGTACCGGGAATTACGTTTAACGAAAGATATTTAAAATATTTGGGAATGTTTCTTGCAGAATTGCGAAATGTTCAGGCTTTGGATGTTTTGCCTTATCACAATATGGCTGTTCCAAAATATGAAAGTCTTGGAATTGAATATCCGCTAAAAAATGTTAATCCGCTTACGAAAGAGGAAGCTATTATTGCAAGAAATTATATTTTAGATGGAATTAAAAGCGTTAGAAAATAAATTTTTATTCTTGCTTGTTATTATTAGGTTTTTCTATTCGTAATACTTCGTAAATGTTCATTTTTTGTGCTTTCCCGCGGATTTTTACTTCGCTTATTTTGATAACATCCGCTACATCTGCAATGTATGAATATGTTGAGCTGCTTACAAGTAGATTTGTTTTATATACTTTATTAAAACTTTCTATTCTGCTTGCAAGGTTAACTGTATCTCCAATAACCGTATATTCCATGCGGGCTTCTGAACCTATGTTGCCGATAAAAACTTCTCCGGTGCAGATTCCGATCCCTATTTCAATTTTAGGTTTACCTTCTCTGAGCCATTTTTCTCTCAAGTATTCAACTTTTTTAAGCATTTCATAAGCACATCTTACGGCGTTTACTGGGTGATTCATATCCTGTATTGGCTCTCCAAAAATTGCCATAACAGCATCCCCGATAAATTTGTTAATTACTCCATTATATTTAGTAATAATCGGTTCCATTTCTGTAAAGTATTCGTTCAATATTTTGGTTACATCTTCGGCTGACATTTTTTCACTCATACTTGTAAAGCCTCTAATGTCGGAGAATAATACAGTTACTATAGCCCTTTTTCCTCCAAGTTTAAGATCATCAATGTTGCTTACTACATTTTTCATAATGTCTTGTGATAAGTATTTCCCCATTGCTTGCTTAATTTTTTCTTTGTTCCTGTTTTCTGTTATAAACTTAAATGAGTATCCAAATATTACTGATACAATTTCTGCTGCGACAGGAAATACCGGATTAGTTATGTATCCGCATATTGTCAGTATTACCAAAATTACAAAATAAATCAGATTTATTCCGATAATTGATAATAAGCCTTTTAATATTTTTGTTTTCATTATTATTATGAATACTAATAATGAAAGAATTATATAGAATATAAAATCTATGAGAAACATATAAATATTTTTGTGTAGAAAATCTCCAAATCTTAAATTGTCAAAGGTAGTTGCCTGAATGTCTACTCCCGGATGTCTTTCGTGCATCGGTGTTTTTAAAACATCATTGCTTGGCCCTGAGATATTTACCCCGATAAAAATAATTTTATCTTTAAATAACTCAGGATTTAATAAAGAATCTTGCGGGTTTTTCTGAATATCATATCTTTCAGGATTGGTTTCTGGAGTAATACCTTCTTTGAGTGCTTGATAGGTTCTTAATATTCTAAATGCTGAGATTGAAATGTGTGAATAACTTGAACCTTTGCTCATTGTTTGGTAATACCAAATCGGTGTTGAAATAAGAGCATGTGTTATGCTGTCTGAATTGTAATCAGGATTATAATTTATAGGGATTACAAGTCCTGTTTTGGGTACTATAATTTTATCTTTGTCTAATATAATTTTGTTTGTATTATTTGCTAAAAGATACATTTTTAAGGATAGTGAAGGATAAAATTTGTCACCTATTCTTATTATATATTCTTGGTTGTAAACTTGTCCTGTAAATACATCTTCTTTCAAATAAACAGAACCATAGTTGATATTTCTTGAAGCCAGATATTCAGATACGTTTGTAATTCCGTTGAAGGGTTTTGGATAATCGTCTTTTGAACGGATTTCAACATCTAGTGCTTGGTTTTTCTTAAAAGTATCAAATAAAGGATTTCCTTCATCAGATTCAACAGACGGAGAGTAGCCGGTAACAAGATTTTTCATGCTCTCTATTTTTTCCAAAAATTTAACATTTTTCTTTTGAGTAGGGTTAAAACTTGTTATGCAAGCATCAAATCCAATAATTTTAGGTTTTGCATAGGTTTTAAAATAATCGAGCAATTCAGTATATTGTTCAGGTGTCCATGGCCAAGAATATTTTTCAGCGGTAATGTCATCAATAATTACTAAAACTGTGTCGTCTGCAGGACCGACATTCAAGGTCGCAAAGTTTTTTATTAAAAATCCATAAACAGGCTTTGTTAAAAATGTTGCAGCAATGGCACTTATTACAATTGTTAAAAATATGTAAATAAGACTTGTCCCAACATAAAACCAAAAGTTTTTGAATTTTCTCATTATTTTTCCCCCGCAGCTTATTTATTTTATGATATAATAAATTAAGAAAAAAAGGAAGATTATGAACACTGATATAATAAGCAAATTAAAAGAAAATAAAATATTCCCGATTATAAGAAGTTCAAATACTCAAGATGTAATTGATAAAGTAAACGCTCTTATTGATGGTGGTCTTGATGTTATGGAGGTTAATGTTGAAACTCCTAATATATTTAATGCAATTAGAAAGGTTTCGGATAAGGCAATAATTTGTGCAGGAGGTATTATAACTTCAATGCAAGCGCAAGTTGCCATTGAGTCAGGGGCAAAGTTGTTTTCTTCCCCTATATTCCAAACTAATTTGTTAAAAATATCAAAAGATAAACAACTTCCGTTTATTGCAGGCACATCTACTGCAAATGAAGCATATTCGGCTTGGAAATCAAGAATTCCTGTTGTAAAGATTTATCCGATTACTGCTTTAGGTGGGGTTGAATATTTAGAAAATTTATTGCGCCCAATGCCTTTTTTGAATGTTATTCCGCAAGGAGATGTTAAATTAACAGAAATTAAAGGTTATCTTGATGCCGGCGCTCTTGCTGTTGGTGTTGGTAGAAATCTTACTAATACAAAGACTTATTCTGAGATTACTGTTAGAGCAAAGAATATTTTGGAGCAATTAAATTAATGTCTGATAAAAACTTGGATATAATCACTATTGGTGAAAGTTTAATTGAATTTTCTACAAATCAAAAACTTGATGAGGCTGAGTGTTTGCATAAATACTATGGCGGAGATTCCCTTGTTGTTGCTGTTGCAGCCAGTCGTTTGAAGTCAAAGGTCGGTTTTATTACTTGTTTAGGCAATGATGCTTTTAAAGATTATCTTTTAAAAAGTTGGGAAAATGAAGGTCTGGATACTTCGTGTGTGTCAACATCTGATGATAACAACGGACTTTATCTTGTTTCCAGGGCTCCGGGTGAAGCAAAAGAATTTATATATTATAGAAAAAAAATTGCTCCGGCTAAAGTTTCTATTGATAATATAAAGGAAGATTATATAAAATCAGCCAAGGTTGTTTATGCTTCCGGGGTTACTCAATCACTTTCCATACAGGCAAGAGAATCTGTAAGAAAAGCCTTTTCTATTGCCAAAGAAAACGGTGTTATGACTGCTTATGATCCAAATTTTTCTAATCGCTTGACGACTATAGAAACCGCAAAAGAGCAGTTAGATGAAATTATGCCTTTGATTGATGTCTTATTTATAAGTGATAAACATGATATTAAATATCTTTTGGAGATAGATTCAATTGAAAAAGCTTCAAAAATATTATCTGATAGCGGTATTCATAATGTCGTAATTAAGTCAAGTAATAACAAAGGTTATTATGTTACAGCAAATCAAAATACAGTTTTTGTTCCTTATTATACGACGACAGTTGTTGATACTACGTCAACGGGTGATACTTTTAATGGTGCATATTTGCATTCTATAACAAAATCTTATACTCCTGTTGAGGCTGCAAAAATTGCGGCTATTGCTGCAGGTATTCAGGCTCAAGGTATCGGGGCGATAAAATCTATTCCATATTTTGATGAGGTGTATAACATATATAAATCGGAGGCTTAATATGGCTAAAAAAAGATTTGTTTTATCAGGATATTTCGGATTTAGAAATTTTGGTGATGAGGCAATTTTGTCTGTTCTTGTCAAAAAGTTGAAAGAGTATGGACATAAGGTTACTGTTTTGTCTTCTGATCCTGCTTATACTAAGAGCAAATTCAAATATATCCGCAGTGTTAATATGTTTAAATTATCGGATGTTTTATGGAATATTTCAAAAACTGATTTTGTTATATCAGGTGGTGGTAGTCTATTGCAGGATGTTACTAGTCTGAAAAGTTTATTGTATTACTTGTTTATAATTTTTTCAGGACTTGTATTGGGGAAAAAGGTTATAATTTTTGCGCAAGGTATTGGACCTATTAACACTTCTATCGGCAGATTTTTAACTTCTATTTTGTTAAAAAGATGTGTTTATGTGAGTGTTCGAGATATAAAAAGTTTTGAGTTGCTGAAATCTTGGGGAATAAATGCTGAATTACTTTGCGATCCTATATTTTCAACAAAAGTTCCGGAAGTTGAAAAGCAAAACAAAATTGCTGTTCAGTTAAGAGATTGCAAAAATATGAATGAAGATTTTATTGATAGACTTGCTCTTGCTGTAACTAATAAATTTTCAGACAAGATGATTGAGATATATTCGTTTCAGGATTCTATTGATTTAGAAGTTTGTAAAAAGTTTGAAAAAGCCGTTAAACTTTTAAATTCTGATGTTAAAACCAAAATATATACAGGCTTGACGGATGAAGAAACTATCAGTAATCTTGCAACTTCTGAGTATATTATTGCGATGAGATTTCATGCTTTAATTGTCGGATTGATTTCTGAGGTTAGAGTTTTGGGTATCAATTATGATATTAAAGTGGAAAAATTGTCAAATGAATTTGGTTTCCCTTTAATTCAATTAAACAAACGCTTTGGTAATGAATTTGAACTTTTAGAAGATCAGGATTTGGATGTCATTAAAGCAAAACTTATGCTAAAAGATTTCAATTGGGATTCATTTTTGAAGATTATAAACCAAGGATAGTTTGTGACTATGGATAAAGAAAAAATAAGGCAAATTTTAGATGATGCGAATAATCGTTATGATATGCCAGTTTCTTTAAAAGGGTTCAATTGGGGGGCGTTTCTGCTTACTTTTATATGGGGAATAAGGTATAAAGCATGGATTACTCTTTTGGCTATTCCTTTAATGTGGTTCCAACTCCCTTTAGGTCTTAATTGGATATTATTATTGGTTCTTCAGTTGTATTGCGGTATAAAGGGCAATGAATGGGCATATAGGTTTGATTATAACAAATCTGAGTATGATTTTAAAATGACTCAAATAAAATGGGCGATTTTCGGATTTAGTCTTCAGTTCATTTTACCAATGATATTGTTGTTTGTTGTTTGTCTTTTGGTATTCAAAATTAAAGAAAATCCTATGGATTTTGCGCAAAATGCACAGTGTAAAGTTGCTTATGATAAATTGCAAAAAGGGTTAAGCGGGGTAAATATTCAAGGTTCTGAAAATGCTATAGCACAACAATTTGCCAAGAAATTTAAGGATGCTAATGCGGTTGAAAACAGTGTAAATTTCTTTTTAGAAGCCTCATCTCCTATTGATTTGTATTATATAAAATTTGAAAAACCCGATGGTGAGATTTGTAGTTTGAGTAGTCAAAATTGCAAAATTGAAAGCGGTTTTGTTTTGCCTCCGGAAGCATTTGAGACCATAAATGAATGTGTCTTTTATTTTGATAATTATAAAACTATCTTTCCTACAGAGCAGACTAAAATTAATATTCAAAAAGGTTATAATATATTTAAGTATCTATAACAGAGTTATTATTAAAACATTAAAAAAGACATCATATAATGATGTCTTAAAAGATTGCTCCAGGCCAGACTTGAACTGGCACTGGGTTATACGCCCAATTGGATTTTAAGTCCAACGCGTCTACCGATTCCGCCACTGGAGCCTATTCTATTGTCAAAAGCTAGCCATACAATGACTAACCTCAAATTGATAATATCGCAAACATATTTTATTGTCAATCAGAATATTTGTTGATATAGTCTTTGAGCAGGGTTTCTCTTTTTTCTAAATCTTTTATTATTGAAACAAGCGTATTCGTTATTGTTGTTGCATTTTTGCATGTTGAACGTCCAAGAAGCCCTGATTTTACATTATTGAATAAGAACTTTTGAAACAAACATATTGAATGATATACGTCTTCATCTATTATATTTCTTACATCTGACAGGTAGATAAATAGTTCAGATGTGGAATTTTTGGCTAGAAGATATTTCTTTTGAAGCATAAAAAAGTGAACTTTTATTAGTTTTTCTAAAATTTTAGAATAAATAGTATCTATTTTTTTCTTTTTCTCTACCAGCGTTTGGGTAAAATATTTTTTTGCCTGTTTATATCCGTTATCAATAATTGCTTGTCTTTTCTCTTTGGGGTAATTGAAATCCACTACAACTACATTGCCTGTGTTTATGACCAGGTAATCATATTTGTCGGAATTTCCATATAAATTTTTGATAAAATCAGTTTCAGTTGATGTCATACAAGAATACATGCCATTAACATATTCTACAGGACTGTCATCTGAACCTTCAAAATCTCCTTCCAGACGAATTTCAAGTATTCTGTTATCACAATTTTTTAAGTTGTCAGACAGCATCCACATTGGTTTGCCCTTCATCAAATCGCCGTCAACTAAAAGTTCATTGTTTATATTTATTGCTCGCATAAGACCTGGCATGCAACAAGAAATTCTTACTGCCATTGCGATCTCATAATCAGGAGTTTCAAAGGTGGAAAATTCCTTACATTTAAAAGTGTGTAAATCTGTTGTTATTATTACCAAGTTTTTGTCTATATCAGAAAATTTTACGGGTTTATTTTGCCCGCTTACATAATTTTCTCCATAATATTTTTTTTCAATCAATTCTCTTAGCCAGTTTAAGAACACTTCACCTTTACTTAATGCAAATTTTTGGTTAAATCCAAATGAAATATCTCGAAATAGTTCAAAATTTACAGAAAGAAATGCTTGTGATAATTCTTCGGATGTATATCCTACTGCATAAAGCATTGCAACCATTGAGCCTACAGATGAACCTGCAATAATTTTAGGTTGAATTCCCATCTCTTCAAGGCATTTTACAACTCCAGCGTGCGCTGAGCCTCGTATTGCTCCGCCTCCAAATAAACACGTATAGTTCTGATTGTCGTACTCTCTCATAAGTTTAATTTTAACATAAAAAGAGAGATTAACATTCATCTGTCAATCTCTCTTTTTGTTATTTTATTTTATATTAAAATTATGCAGCTTGTCCTTTGATTTCTCTAATAAGATATTCAGCAACCCATTCAAAATCTTTGTTTTCGTGAGCAGCTTTTTCTAAGTAACGTACAGAAATATCACCAAGACGAATAAGAGTCATTGCTACAACGCCTCTTTTTACTCCTCTTACTACTTGTAATTGATCAACTAATTGTGGAACTACTGATGTTCCGATGCTTACTAATTGGTTTTCTACTTTATTTTTTGTTACGTTATCTGCATTGTCTAATTTTGAAAGAATCTCATTTACTGATTGCATAATTATTTTCTCCATCTATTTGTTATCTACATTATTATTATAAATTAAAAAATACTTAAACCTTGATTTCCTTACATAATCTTTATATCGTATTAATATTTTCTTTACTTCTTACAAATTTTATATAAAATATTAAAGCCCTATCGCTTGTAGGATAAGGCTTTTGAGTTGTATTTTATTTTATTGTTTTTATATTAATAATATTAATATGATTAATTTTATAGAACTTTTTCTTTGACTGATTCAAGATATTTAACCGCATAAACTGCAGAAATTGCACCATCTGAGGCGGCAGTTATAACCTGTCGTAGGGGGGTTACTCTAACATCTCCTGCTGCGTAAACTCCATCTACTGAGGTTTTTAGTGTTTCATCAGTATAGATAAATCCCATAGCATCTTGTTTTATTTGACCGCTAAAGCCTTCTACATTAGGAATTAATCCGATATACGGGAAAACTCCGTCTGTTTGAAGTTCTGAGGTTTCATTAGTTATAGTGTTTAGTAACAGAACTTTTGTAACGTTTGTTTCTCCGATAATTTCTTTTACTACAGAGTTATAGATAATTTCTATATTGGAAAAATTTTTTAATCTGTCTTGTAAAATTTTATCTGCTCTAAGTTCATTTCTTCTATGAATTATATATATTTTAGACGCAAATCTTGCAAGATACATTGCTTCTTCTATTGCGGAATTTCCCCCGCCAACAACGGTAACAATTTTATCTTTGTAAAATGCTCCATCACAAACTGCACAATAACTTACACCTCGTCCGGTAAATTCTTCTTCACCTTTTACTCCAAGTTTTTTTGCATGTGCGCCTGTTGCAATAATTACGGTTTTTGCATTAAATCTTGCCTCTGTGGTTAAAATTACTTTTGGTTCTGAGATTAAATCTATTGATAAAATTTCTTGCATCGGAAATTTTTTTACTCCGAATAAGTCTGCTTGTTGTTCAAATGTTTCCATCAATTCAAAACCGCCTGAATTGATATTGCCGGGATAATTTTCTAATACCATATAATTTGAAGGTTGTCCTCCAAATGGATTTATGTCAATAACTGCAGTTGAAACATTCCCCCTTGCGGCGTAAATTGCAGAACTCAAGCCTGCCGGACCTCCGCCTAATATTACAACATCAAAATTATAAACTTGTGTCATTGTCTTATCCTCACTTAACGATTACGTCTTGACCCGATATCCTTTCGCCTTTTATTGCATAGTTTGCTTGTTGTGTTTTGATTACTTTTCCGTCAACATCTGAAAGTGTTTCTAATTTTATCTCATCTGTGCCCGAAAAATTGTCCCCTTCAATGTTAATGCTAACTTTATCTGTTAAAATTTTGTTATCATATTTTCCTGTTTTGGAAAATTGGATGAAGGTTTTTCCTGCATTATTTATGCTTATTTGGGCATTTGCTCCGGAAAACGGATTACTTAATATTATGACGTTTGCTTCTGTGTATAAGTTCCATATATCTACACCTTTGGTTTTGAAAATTTCAGGAGAATCTGATGATAATAGTTTGGATGCAACTCGCCAAGTCCCGAAAAATCCATCAGGAACTTTCTCTACAGAGCCGTGAAGCAAGGTTTGTGTATAGCCAGTATTGTTGATGTTTAAATATGAAAACAAGCATACCAACAATATTAATATTAATCTCAAAAATAACTTCATATATATAAACCAAAGTTATGATTTTGTAATCATTTCAAGTTTTGATTGCAGGCTCTTTGCGGAATCCTCATATCCTGCTCTACCCATCAAAGCATAAGTATAATTTTTAGCCTGTTCTACTCCAGGTTGATTAAATGTATTGATATTATACAATTCACCTGCGATTGCTGCTTGAATCTCTAGCATGTATATAAGTTGTGCAACGTGGTATCCGTCAATTTTTGGCAACGTTATTGTTACTGTTGGTCTTGCATAATCAGATAGCGATACTCTTGTTGAATCAGCTTCTGCATTCATTAGAGCATTTATTGTTTTTCCGCCAAGATAACCTATTCCGGTGTATTCAAAAATTTTAGGTATTTCTAATTGTGTATCAAAATTTTCTACTCTTATAAAGGTTATGATTTTATCATTAGGACCCTCATTATATAGTTGAATTTGTGAATGTTGATCTGTTGCACCTAATGCCTTAATCGGTGTTGGGCCGACGTGAACATGTTGTCCTTGTAATGTTTCGCATTTTCCAAGAGATTCTGCCCACAGTTGAACATACCAATCGGAAATGTATCTCAAACGGCTTGAATACGGCATCATTACTGACAAATTTTTACCTTTTTTTACGTCCATTAAGAACTGTATAAGCGCACTTTGTGCTGCAATATTTTCATTAATGTCGGTATTTTTAAGCGCTAAATCCATATCTTTGATACCGTTCATAATTTCGTCTATATCAATGCCTGCAAGAGCAAACGGTAATAAACCTACTGCTGAAAATACCGAAAATCTTCCGCCTACATCATCAGGTACTACAAAGGTTTTGTAACCTTCTTGTTCTGCAATTTGTCTTAATACCCCTGTTTGTTTGTCTGTTGTTGCTACAACATGTTTTCGGTATTCATCTTCGCCTACTGCTTTTACTAATAAGTCTTTTACAATCATAAATTGTGACATTGTTTCAGCAGTTGAGCCTGATTTTGTTATAACATTTACCAGAGTCTTTTTGAAATCAAGCAGTTCAAAAAGTCCGTTCATTGTGTCCGGATCAATGTTGTCAAGAAAGAATATTCTAGGGAAATTGTTTCGTTGTTCAGGGGTTAAAAGGTTCCAATATGGCTTTAATAATGCTTCTGTTACTGCAAGCCCACCAAGCGCAGAGCCTCCAATTCCAAGAACAAGCACATTGTCAAATCTTCCTCTTACCATTGATGCGTATTCTTTGACATACCATAAGGTTTCTTCATTGTATCCTAAATTCATCCATTGTAGCCATTGACCGGGTTTGTCTTTTCTCTTGTTTAAATCTGCTATAATCTCACGAATTCTGTCTTTATATTGAGAAAATTCATTTGCCAAATCTAAACCGTTTTCGCTACCAATTACGCTAGAATCTGCATTTCTATAATCGAAATTAATCATTTAATCCCAAATATCCCTTCTATATCTAAACTCTACTTTTTATTGTATATAAAAATCATAAAATTTCAAGTAGTAATATATATAAGACAAGGTATTATAAGTATATAATACCTTGTTTGTATTGTTTTTTTTATTTATAAATTTTATGCGTTTTTGTAGAAATTAAATGTTCTTTCTATGTTTTTAGAAATTACATTTTTAATAGAATCATATTCTGTTTGTAGTGAAGTGTGTTCTGTATCGATATTTTTCAATTCAAGGTCGTAGATATTATCTTTTGCTTCAATATCGTTCATTGCTCTTGAATATTCTGCTTCGGCTTTTGCTACTGCAGCATCATCTGTTTCTTCGGTTATTCTTGCGCAGGCTTTGTAATCTAAACCTTGCCAATGATATTCACTATCAACTTGTTCCATTGTTACAATTCCGCTTTCTAATGCGTATTCTATCCATTCTGGAGAAGATGCTAAGCCGTTTTCAAGTGCTTTATATCCTTGTTTCATTCTGTTAAATAAGTTGGTGTACCATTGTGCTTTTGCATCTGCATTACCTGTATTATCAGGATCTGTTGAATCTACCCAGGCATATTTTGGGCTTCCATATTCATCTATAATGTTATCAACAACAAAGTCTTTTATAACTGTTAAGAATGTCTCAGACGGATCTAAGCCTTCGGCTGCCATATATCGAAGAACAAAATCTACATCTGTCAAATCTCTGTAAGATATTTCTATAGGATTGCCATCAGCATCTTTAAATGTTGAGGCATGACCATTTAGTAAGTCTTGTTTTACATGGTCTATAGAATCTGCTGAAAAGATTGTATTTAAGTAAACACTTTCTGCTTTTTTGTAATCTGTGTAGTATTGTCCAAGTGTTTGGGTTGTTCCGGTAACTTTATCTGAAAGATTAAACCCTAAAGATTGAAAATATGTTCTATTTGCTTCTGCATCAGGATTTTCTGTGCTGTATAATGCTTCTGCAAATCCAATACTAAAATCACTTAGCATACTGTTTAAGATTTCGTTCAATAGTTCATTTGCAACTTCTTTAGATTCTTCAGGTGTTGTTGGTGCTGTTATACTACTATTAATACTGATTGTTTTAGGAATGTCTGAATCTTCATAATAATCCTTTACTGAATAAGTGTTTACTTCATCAACAGCTCCATCATCATTTTTATGTGATACTTTTAATGAATTTATACATTCAGCCAGTGAAACTCCTGTTTTGGATTCTGTTAACTCAGAACTTTCACCGTCAGTTAAAGAAACACTTGTTACTGTTCCGTTTGTTGTGTCTACATATATTTTAACGTTATCAAGTTGATATACTTTAGTGTTTTCTCCGGCACTGTTATCTGCAACTTCTGTTAATGTGCCTTCATCTGATGAGGTATAGGTTCCATCTGCATTTATATTTATTGAATTTAATATTTCGTTGTATGTTGTTAATGCTGAAGGATCACCTTCTGTAAGTCCTAAATCACTTATTATTTGATTGTTAAAAGCATAGGTATTATTACTGTTGTTAAATGCTCCTTTTAGTTCATTCAACATATCAACTAAATTGCCTGATGCATATTGCATTGTAAATGCACCATTAGTTTTTTCGATTTTATTAGGATTTGTTCCTGCTGTTAAAAATGATGTCATTACAGTTTTTGCTACATTTTGTAATGTGCTTGTTGATGAAATATATGTATTGTATGCATTCTGATATTTTTCTACTTCTTGAGAATTTTCATAACTGTTATATTCTTCAAAGTAAGTTTTCATATCTTCTACTGAGATATGATTGAATGGTTCAATGTAACCATCATTGGTTATTGAGCCAACATTATCATAGTATGTAGTTTTGTATTCCAAACCGTGATATTGTAAGTATGAATTAAGGTTTCCATTTGACTTTTCATATAGTAATGCTTCTGATTCACTTACTAAAAGTTGTCCTGATGAATTTACAAGTCCATATTGATTGTTATATGAACTATATGCAGTTAAAGCGTTATAGGTTAAGTTTTGGGTTTGTGACTCTCCGTCTAGTGCGTAATTGGTGAATTTCATAGTAGCATTGTTTAATGCGTTTACATAGTTTTCACTTGCTTGTGAACTCTGTGTTGATAAACGCATTTTAGCATTGTTAATCGTTTGTGATCTCAACTCGTTATCTGCTAATCGAGCTGTTATCGTTAACAATCTTGCTTGTGATGCTGCCAATCCCATTGTTACTCAGTCCTTTCGCTTTTCCTTAAAGTTTTCGTATTCTGTATATCGGCTTTTTTTTCTGTTTCTTTAATGTTTTATAGGGTTTTGTAAAGATTTCTTTACATTATTTTTGTAAAATTTTTTCTGTTTTTTACATGTAAAACGGGCAGATAAATTTTATTTATCTGCCCGTTAATCCATCATATCATTTTCTTTTTTAACAGAAGGATGCAAATGATCCACAAGAACTGCTGCTTGAACATCCTGAGTAACTTCCTGCAAATCCACCATCGCTGAAGCCGCCACAATCGCCTAAAACTGCAACTGCTGCTGCAAAATCTCCCATAAAGCCAACTGATGATGAATCAAATGATTCTGTATTTGCATAATTTGAATAATCTATTGCTGTTGGGTTTGATGATACATAGGTATCAAATTCGCCCATTGATAAGGTGCTTTTTGCATCTGTAAAATTCATTGCTAAAATTCCTGCGTTTTCTACCGGATTGCTTTTAGTATTGGTATTTTTTTGTGTTGATGTTGTTCTTGTTTTTTGCTCTCCAAATAATAAAATCATTTTTTTAGCTCCTAAGTTCTCGTGTTTTTTATTTACACTTATATAAAGGTTTTAAATTTTATTCAATTTCAATTACTGATTTATTTGTTACAAAAGTTAATATTAAACTAAATCGTTTGACGTATCGATTTCCACCCTTAGATTGATGTCTATTTACAAAATCAAATGTATTATTAGTGTGTAGATTAGGGAGGTAAGGGAATTGAAAAAGATTTTTATTATATTCGCATTTTTAATTACATTTGTATTCTCTGCCGCATCCGTACTAGCGGATGGTAATTTCTTACATACAATTACTTTAGAAAAAAATGACTCCGGGTATAACGTAATTCTTGGTTCTGATAAAATGACTAAGGTTGTTAAAAAATCCCCTGAGAATAATGAATTAATTCTTGAACTTAGCGGAATATCTTCATCAGAATCTGTTAATGCGTTATATAAAGGTACTAATAGTATTGATGGTTTGGTTATCGAAAGTCCGGGACGTAATCGTTTAAGAATACATATTACGGCAAATGATATAAGTAATTCAACAGTTATTGTTGAACCTATTCAAGGTGAACCTGCTATTGTTGGTGAATCTGTTCCTCTAGATAAGATATTGTGGGCTTTATTTGTATTGTCTTTGGTTACTGTTATTGTTAAGTTCTCTAAACATATTACTGAAGATGAAGAACAGTTTTCTATCAGAAAAGATATTAAAAATAGAGAAATTCAGATGTATAAAAAGTACAGAAAGGATATTTCAATTTATCCATCTTTAGACCACAATAGCGATGCTCGCTTAAAAACTTTGGTCAAAAAAATTGATAGAAAGATAGATGAAAGATTAATTTCTAATATAAAATAAGTTATTTAAACCTCAAAATTTAAATATATCCCTAAAACATTTTATGTCATGCAAGTTTTTTTAAACTTGCTTTTTATTTGCTTGAATAATAGGTTTGTCAAATAAAAAAAAGCCGTCTTAAAAAAGAACGGCTACCAGACTTGGGGAGGAGGTATGAAAAACTTTCGTTTTCCATATCTATATTTTATTTATCGGTATCAAAAGATTTTTCTTGAGTTGTTCTCTTTAAATATCCTCTATTTGGATGAGTAGGAATATATTTTAATTACATTGACTAAATAAAAAGAGGCGCTGACATTTATAAATGTCAGCGCCTCTGATTTCTTATTTGATTTAGTAATATTATTAGTTTGCTTTTTTTCTGTTATGAATTATTGAAGAAATAAGTGCTGCTACAATAAAGAATAATCCGATTAATCCGGTTACTACTTCAGGAACTTCTTTTACTGTTGAAACTAACATCAAAACAGCCAACGCTCCGATTGCCCAGTGTGCTCCGTGTTCTAAGTATAAGAAACTATCAAGGGTTTTCTTTTCAACCAGCATAATTGTCAGGGATCTTACAAACATTGCGCCGATTGCAAGACCTATTGTTATTATGACAACATCATTACTTAGTGCAAATGCGCCTAAAACTCCATCTAATGAAAACGATGCATCTATCAATTCTAAATACATAAAACTGATAAATCCTGCACATTTTGCACCTTGAGCAACACATTGTGCATTTCGCATTTCTTCGTGTCTTTCTAAATAATGTGAAACTCCATCAATTACCATAAATGTTATAATTCCTGAAATTCCGGCTAAAATTACCGCTAATTTTTCTTCTGCTGGAATTACTGTTTGTAAACCCATAATTACAAACAATGATATAATAACTTCAATCCCTGTAATATGGTCAAAATGTGCTAATGGAGCTTCTATAAATTTTATCCAATGAACTTCTTTTTTGTGGTTGAAAAAGTAGTTTAAGAATAACATTATTAAAAATAATCCGCCAAATGTTACTATAGGCGCATGAGTTGCTTTTAAGTAGTTAGCATACTGATCTGCATTATATAGCGCCATTTTTGTAACAGATACCATATCAAGTTTTGCAAAAATTGAAACTACTAATACAGGAAATAAAAATCTCATACCAAAAACTGCGATTAATATGCCCCACGTAATAAATCTGTGACGCCATTTTTCGGTCATTTTTTCTAATTTCATTGCGTTAACAACTGCATTGTCAAAAGATAAACTGATTTCCAATACTGCTAACACAAGAACAATAAATACACTTGAAAGTCCTCCGCCCGGATGAGAGTGCTCTCCAAGTAAATAAGCACACAAAACGCCCACTATTGTTAGCAAATATGAGCCTAAAAAGTATCTTATCATAATATTAACCTTTCTTCTTTATCTAAACATATATATTATAATAAATTAAAAATGAGAGTTTGGTGTATCCTTTAAATGCATTAAAAAGATTCCCTTGTTTAAAGTCAAGGGAATCTTTTATATTTTTATATCATTCTATACAATAGAGTAAACTAATTCATATCACTGACACTAGGTACATAGTATTGAAAACTTTCAGCCTTTGGATTTGGAAAAACCAATGTAAATGGTTGGTTTTGTCTTACAATTTCAGATCTTGTTTTAATTATTGCAGGATATTCTTTTTTAAGAGGAATTTGTTCTTCCTGATAGTTGATATAACTTACTGGAACAAATACATATCCGCCGCCTGATTTCCCCAAGATACGTCCTGTTACCTGAAATCCTTGAAATAACATAGTATCATAATCCAGTCTTAAATTACCGTTCATTTGAATATGCAAAACTTGTGGAGGATTGCTGGATTGAAAATCTTCCAATGTAGTTACTTGTATAGTTTTTGCTTGTGCAGATAGTGCCATTGTTAGAGAAAATAGTCCTGCTATAAATAACATAAATAACTTTTTCATCTTTTGTTACTCCTTTTCTGTTGTATATGAATAATTTTTTCCTTTCATTGTATTTTCTTGAGTCTCTGTCTTTGTATCCTTTTTGTTATCTTCGTTTGAAGAAAATTTTAAGAAGAAATGTTCTTCTTTATTAATATAAAGATCTTCACCTTTTTCAATATATGACATTGGTGTTGCCTCATATACTGCAGTTGCTGAAGATTTCAATCTGTTATTGTCTTCATTTTTGATTGCTCCGGAAACTGCCGCAACTCCCAGTGATAGCCCTTTGACAAAATAACTGCCAACTCCAAGAGTTACATTCTTTGCCAGATCCCCTTTGTCTATTGGAACAGTATATTCTGCTTCCAGGTTAGAACTTATATTTTGAATATTACCACTTAAATCATAATAAATTGTTGGTTTAAAGGTAAATCCAGCATCTCGTTTTAACCTTTTAGGGCTAATAACATTAGTCAAATTGCCTTTCATTACTGTACCAGCCGCATATATATCTTTCTCCGATAGTACAAGCGGTTCCAATAACTTGACGGAAATCTCTTTAGGCGGGCTTACTGTTGAAAAAGTATCTTGAGATACAACTTCAATAGTTTGTCCATATGCCTTTGTGAATGTGCAAACTACTATTAATAAAAAACCAAAACTAATTAAAAATTGCCTTTTATTAAGATATTTCATATTATGTATAATAACAAATTATTTTACAAATTTCAAATATTCAGCAAAATCAGTGCTTTTGAAGGATTTTGGATAAAAATTGTCCGGTATAAGAAACTTTATATTTCGTAATCTCTTGAGGAGTTCCTTGAGCAACAATTCTTCCTCCTTCAACTCCGCCTTCCGGTCCCAAATCAATTATGTGGTCTGCGATTTTGATTAAATCAAGGTTATGTTCAATCATTAGGATAGTGTTGCCCTGATCTGCAAGTGCGTGAAGAATTTTGGCTAATTTGTCCAAATCTGCCCAATGTAGTCCTACAGATGGTTCATCTAAAAGATATAGAGTTTTGCCTGTAGAGCGTTTATTCAGTTCTGAAGCCAGTTTGATACGTTGAGCTTCACCGCCGGATAGTGTTGTTGCACTTTGTCCGAGTTTCATATAATCTAGTCCCACATCATAAAGTGTTTGTAGTTTGTTTTTTATTGCAGGAATACTATCGAAAAATTCTAATGCTTCTTTTACGCTCATATCAAGTACATCAGATATAGTTTTTCCTTTGTATTTGACTTCAAGTGTTTCTCTGTTGTATCGTTTCCCTTTGCAGACATCACATTTTACATAGACGTCTGACAGAAAGTTCATTTCTATTTTTACAAGTCCGTCACCCTTGCAGGCTTCGCATCTTCCGCCTTTTACATTAAAACTAAATCTTCCCGGTTTATATCCTCTAACTTTTGATTCGTTAGTTTTTGCAAAAAGTTCTCTTATTGGTGTAAATACATCAGTATATGTTGCAGGGTTTGAACGAGGTGTTCTTCCTATTGGTGATTGGTCTATATCAATGACTTTGTCAATATTTTCAAATCCAAGAATTTCATCAACACCTTTGGGTTTTGGTTTGTTTTTCCTAAGTTTATGTGCTGCATATTCATAAATAATATCTTGCATAAGTGTTGATTTTCCGGAGCCTGAAACACCTGTTAAAATAACGATTTTGCCAAGCGGAATATCAACATCAATATTTTTTAAGTTATTTAAGTGTGCATTTTTAATTTGTAGAAAATGTCCATTTCCTTCTCTAACTTTCTTAGGTACGGGAATATATTTTTCTCCGCTTAAATACTTGCCAGTAATTGATCTTGGAGCATCAATGATATCTTGAACAGAACCTTGTGCAATAATTTCGCCGCCGTATTCTCCTGCTTTTGGTCCTATATCTACGATATAATCAGCACTTCTTATTGTATCTTCGTCGTGTTCAACTACAATAAGAGTATTTCCCAGGTTACGAAGTTTAAACAGGGTTTTTATAAGCATATTGTTATCTCTTTGATGAAGTCCTATTGATGGTTCATCAAGTACATACAACACACCGCTTAAGCCGCTGCCTATTTGAGAGGCTAATCTTATTCTTTGAGATTCTCCGCCTGATAGTGTTCCTGCCATGCGGGCAAGGTTTAGGTAATGTAATCCGACATCACTTAAAAATTTTAATCTTGCTCTAATTTCATCAAGAATTTGTTTGGCTATTTTTAATTGATATTCTGTTAAGTCTAAATATAAATCAGTTATAAATTGTAATTCATCACTAACCGACATCAATGTAAATTCATAAATGTTTTTGCCATTGATTTTTACAGCAAGCGGAAATGGCTTTAATCTTGCACCTCCACATTTTGGACATGGCTTTGCAACCATAAATTTTTCTATTTCTTCTCTCCAATAATCACCTGATGCGTCATTATATCTTTTTTCTAAAAATGGTATGACGCCAACAAATGGTTGGATATTTGAGGTGTATCTGTGTGTGCCGAATTGTTGAACTCGTATTTTGATTGGTTCTTTTGAACCATATAAAATAATATCTCTTTGCTCTTGGGTAAGTTTTTCAAATGGCATATCCATATCAATATCGTATGCTGAGCAAACAGAACTTAATAAATCATGATAATAAGTTGTAGCGCTTCTTGTTGCCCAAGCGTATATAGCACCTTCGTTTAACGATAAACTTTTATCAGGAACAACTAAATCAGGATCTACTATAAAATCCGCTCCTAATCCGGAACATCTTTCACAGGCTCCGTATGGTGCATTAAATGAAAATATACGCGGTGTTAATTCTTCAAAACTTATGTTGCAATCAGGGCAGGCAAGTTTTTCGCTAAATACAATTTCTTCTCTATCCGGAATATCTACAATGATAACTCCATTACCTTTTTTTAGTGCGATTTGTACACTGTCTGCAATACGTGATGTAGCAGATTCTTTTACTACAATTCTGTCAACAATTATACTAATATCGTGCTTTTTTGTTTTTTCTAATTCAATTTCATCCTCATCAAGACTATAGATTTTTTTGTCAACTTTAACTCTTACAAAACCTTCTTGTCTAAGTTCTTCAAATGTTGAGGAATATTCACCCTTTTTGCCTCGAACAATTGGGGCTAATATCTGAATTTTTGTCCCTTCTCCAAGGGCTATTATTTTGTTTACTATTTCATCAAGTGTTTGTGGTTTAATCTTTTTTCCGCAAATTGGGCAGTATGGTGTTCCAATTCTTGCATATAACAACCTTAAATAATCGTAGATTTCGGTTATTGTACCTACGGTTGAACGAGGGTTATTGCTTTTTGATTTTTGGTCAATAGAAATCGCCGGGGATAACCCGTCAATGTATTCAACATTAGGTTTGTCTAATTGCCCTAAAAATTGTCTTGCATAGGTTGACAAACTTTCAATATATCTTCTTTGACCTTCTGCAAAAATGGTGTCAAATGCCAGCGAACTTTTGCCGGAACCTGATACTCCTGTAAAAACTACAAGTTCATTTTTGGGGATTTCTAATGATACATTTTTTAAATTATGTTCTTTTGCTCCCGAAATCTTAATAACATCGTTCATACGTTTATTATTATACGAGAATATTTAATTTTCAAATAATTTCAATCTAACTTTACATTATTCGATAAAAATAGTATAATTAATTGTCCGGCTTTTTGAATTACAGATATTTCCTTTATAAAGGAGATATTTTATATGAGTAAAACATCAAAATACCCGTCTTATTCTGCGGGAACTGTCACTGTTAACGGTAATACCGTTTCGACTTCTAAAAAGAAAAATAATAATGTGACCAGTTCTTATAATATGAATACTACGGAAAAGTCAATTTATGACGGGATTCAGGATAATTTGGCTTCTTCACTTGCTAATTTATATACAATTTCTGATGAAAAACAACAACAATGGAATGATGAGTTAGATGCGTATAAAAAAGCAGGCATGGAAGAAATTGAAAGTATTTATACCCCAATGATAAATGACCTGCGTGATAATATTGCTGCTCGTTTTGGCAATTTGGATAATTCAATTTTCATGGATAACTTGAATACTATAACAGATAAACAGTCTGAAGCTGTTGCAGATTTGAGCGAAAGTCTATTAACAAAACAAGATGAATTATATAATGATGAACTTAGAAATAGAATGAACTATATCACCTTATTGAGTAACTTGAATACCGCAATGAATAATAATATTTTAAGTTATATGCAAATGGCTCAGTCAAATTCTGCATCAGGTAATAATTACAATCGTAATGCTTATCAAGCAAACGGATCTTCAAGTGGTCTAAATGGATTGTATAGTACAATCGGTAATCTAGGCTCTAACTTCTTATCTTTCCTTGCTAGTAGTTAAGGTGTATATATTTATTGGGGGGTAAATATTAAAAAAATATTTACCCTCTTTCTTCTTAAAGTCCCAATTCATAATTACTTTAAAATAATTGTAACAATTTGTTTACAATATAGCAATTATCTAACTTATATATACTTTATATATATGAGAGTACAAAATATAAGGACTGATAAGATGGGCATGTTTGGCATGGGACGAGCATTTGCAAATAGATTTCAAGTTGGCGCACCGGTTTATAGACCGGCAACAAAAATGATGCCTGTTGCCAGATTCCCAATGGCAAGAACTCCAATATTTCTTGTAGCACCTCCAACTCATCATTGTTGTGGGTTCAATCCTACAGGGGCATTGATTTCCGGCGGTGTTGGTTTTGTTTTAGGCGGCTTATTCGGATGGCTTACTCGTAAAAACCAACCTGCAGTTTCTTATGCTCCGCAATACGGTATGGGTGGATTTGGTAATTATGGCGGTTTTGGTGCTCAACCTGCTGCCAACGGATTACAAAATTTACAAACATTATATGGTTCAAAATATAATATAGTACAAAATCCTGATGGTACATATACAGTTGCTACAAAAGACGGTCAAACTAAGTTAGAAAAGGCCACATACGAGCAAGTTGTTAGTGCTATGAAAGGTGATAATTCTTCTGTCCCAACAACAGGTACTGAAAATGCAGATGGAGCAGGCAAACCTGATGGAACAAATGGTACTGGCAAACCTGATGGAACAAATGGCACTGGCAAACCTGATGGAACAAATGGTACTGGCAAACCTGATGGAACAAATGGCACTGGCAAACCTGATGGAACAGATGGCACTGGTAAACCTGATGGAACAAATGGTACTGGTAAACCTGATGGAACAGATGGCACTGGTAAACCTGATGGAACAAATGGCACTGGCAAACCTGATGGAACAAATGGTACTGGTAAACCAGATGGAACAGATGGCACTGGCAAACCTGATGGAACAGATGGCACTGGCAAACCTGATGGAACAAATGGTACTGGTAAAACAGATGGAACAAATGGTACTGGTAAACCTGAAGGAACAGATGGTACTGGTAAAACAAATAAAAATGATACTTACACAGTAAAATCTGGTGATAATCTATGGAATATTGCAAAACAACATCTTAAAGAGAAGAATGGTACAGCACCTACAAATGCTGAAATTTTAGCAGAAACAAAACGTTTGATGGAAGTTAATGGATTGAATTACTCTGATAGTAAGAATACTAAAGTTCTTATCAAACCTGGTGATGTTATCAAGTATGGTGATAGTACTGAAGAAGTTTCAGAGGATAGCAATAAAGTTCCTGAAGACAATAATGAAAATGGTACTTCTGCAAAAGGTAATATAGACGATTCTATTTATACAGCAGAAAATGGAGATTTTATAACCAAGGGTAAAGATGGAAAACTTCAATATTTTGATAAAGATGGTAACCCAATGAGCGAAAAAGAATTTAAAGGCGTTCATAACACAATAAATACTACAGAAATCAAAAATGGTCGTTACAGTTCACAAGGAACAAGAATTCAAAGTAAATCAGGTCGTTGGGCAGAGAAAAATGGCGATACTTGGAATTTTTACGCAAAAGACGGAACTAATCTAAAACCAGAATATGTTCAACAAGTTGACCCTGAACTTTGGCAAAAGACTTGGCAAGGAGTTCCTTACAAAAAACCGGAAGCTACAAAAACAGAATATAAAACTTATGATTGGAATTCTATGCCTCGAGCACAATGGGATATTGAAAAAGGCTGGCACTAATTATAAAATAAGTTATAATCTTAATAAAAAAATCTAAATCTGGTAAATGATAAATTAAAGACCGATAAAATCCTTTCCGATATTGATATCGAAAGGATTTTATTTATGGCAAAAATTATTGAATCACAAAGAAGAATGGTTAGATTATCCGTTGATGATGTATTAAATATTGTAAGAGAATATCAAAGGTTAACAACAAACAAATCTTGTTGTTATGAACATACAAGAGAAATTCTAACGCAGAATCCATTATACATACCTGAAGATATTGATTAATTATTCGGCAGAATTTTTATGAGATGCTTGTTGTTTATTGATGTATTCAATTTGTTCAGGTGTTAATGTTTGGGCATTACCATTGTTATCTATATAATTGGGCTGTGGTTGGTTTGAACTTGTTGTTGAAGTTTGCTCTAGAGGTGGTGCTGTTTCTTGAATAGGCTCAGGTGCTTCTTGTTGAGGAATAATCGGACTGTTGCCGTATAGAAATTCATCCAAGCGTTCATCTGCTTCAAGTCTTTCTTTTTCTGAATTTTTAGCATCTTCCAAAAGTTCTTCTAAAGTAGTCTTATAGTCAGAACTTTGTTTGCAGGTTTTATAACTGTTAGTTAAATCGTACAAATTTTGAATATTATCAGTTGCAAATTTTGTTTTGTTAGGATCGTATGGCATTTTGTTTTTTGTCAGATAATACATTTCAACGGCATTATGCTGTGCATAATCAAGATAGACACAAGATATTCTTTTTAGAGGAACTTTGCTGTTTTTTTTCAATTTAGAATTTAAAAAGTCTGCATATTCCATGTATTTGTAATATTTGTCAGAGGTTGAAATTTGGTTATTTTTGTCGACTGTTTCAAAATCTATACGTTCACTCAATTTTTGCATTTCGATATATGTCGAATATGAATATGATGCCAGAACTACTCCAATTATAAGTATTCCTGCTCCAATCATAAGCAATTCATTATTTATAAGTAGATCTTTGCTCATATTTTACTCTTTCTTCTTTTATTTATGCTAAAATGTCATAAAATTATTATAACAAATTTTCAAAATATTGGTATAATATAACTAAAGATTAATATTAGGAGCCGTGCGTATGAAAAAGATATATTTGATTGCTTCTTTGTTAACAATACTTATATGTACAAGTGCTGTTGCAGAAGTCGTTACAACAAGAAGGGCAGTGCCGCAACAAACCAAGAAAACACCTGCTGCAAATACTATTTCAAATACTACTGTAAGTTCAAAACTTGCTAATAATATTATGACTTGTACACCATATTCAGAAACGCTTAATTCTGCATTTTTAGGTTTTCCTTTTAATTTTGTTATTAAGATTAATGGTTGGCAAAAAGATAAATGCGAAGTTGATTTTAACGCAAAAGTTACTGTTACACTGACATATCAGTCAATTGATGGTCCTGTATCTGATGTAGATTCAAATAATCAATCTTTTGCTAAATGTTCATTCACAAAGCAACAACTCGAAAGTGTTGGCGATTCAATATTGCAGGAGGAAGCACGTAAAAGAGGTAGCAAGATGTTAAAAAATCCTGATGAAATTGATCTTTCAGAATTTACTAATATGTCTGCAAATGATGAGGCTCTTATGAATATTATATTTAAAGAAGGTGCTTGTAGTTTGACAACTGGGAATAACAGACCTATTAATTTGAAGGGTTTTGGACTTTTGGGACTGTAGTTTTTAGGAATGGAATATAGAGGATATTTGAGTATGAAAAAGATTTTAACAATACTAACGGTGTTAGCAATATTTGCGGCAATACAACCTGTAGGGAATGCGCTTTCTGCAGTAAATGTTGATAATCAAAAGGATATTAACAAGGGTACTGTTAATCAAATTGTTACTAAAAAGGCTGCTGAAAATGCTGTGTTGGTAGAAAAAGCAGAAGAGTTAACAAATCGTTATCTTAATAATATAAGAACATGTGAGCCTTTACATTATAGCCAGAGTATGGACATTTTTGGCTTGAAACTTGATTTAAAAATTGATATAAACGGTTGGGTCGAAAAGAAATGTAATTATGCTTTGACAGGAAAAATTGGTGGATTAGGGAAAGATATTAAAGAAGTTTTTGAATTAAATATTCCTGATGAAACAATAAGTAAATTTGAACCGAAAATTGAATGTAATTTCACTAAGGGTGATTTGAATACTATTGTTGCTGCAATTATTGCACGCGGAGAAAGAAACGAAGTTATGATTTCTCAAATGCTTGAATCTCCTGAAAAAAAATATACCCAGAAAAAAACTGAATTAACTCCTGAAGAAGAAAAATTAATATCACTTCTTGTTGGTGGTCAGGCATGTAAAATTTTGAATAAGGAGGAATTGATTAATAGTTTTTCTGAGTTAATGAATTCAGGAGGTCTATAAAAATTGAACGAAGTGCTTCTGAAAACAGAAGATAATATTGAAATAAAGGTAAACCACTATATAAATAATAAAGATGAAGTCGTTATTATTTGTCCGGGGTGGTTTATGACTAAGGATTCCAAATCTATTACAAATATTGCTGATACATTTAAGTCTTTTTGTGATGTTATATCAATGGATTTTAGAGGTCATGGGAAAAGCAGCGGATTTTATACGTTTACAGCAAATGAAGAAAAAGATTTGGATATAGTTGTTGAATTTGCTAAAAAGAATTATAAAAAAGTTTCGTTAATGGGTTTTTCTCTTGGAGGAGCATTGGTTGTTCTTCATAGTTCGAAAGATTTTGGAATAAAGAAAAATATAGTTGTTTCTGCACCTGTTGATTTTTATAAAATCGAAAATCATATGTATTCACCGCATGCCTGGTATCCTACATTGTTTCAAAAATTCGAACCTAAAAGATGGGTTACAATCAGAGCAGGAAATCCTTTTTTGCCTAAAAAAGACCAATCGATGTTATTAAAAATGTTAAATCTCCAACATTATTTTTGGCAGGTGAAAATGATCCTACTGTTTTCCCTTGGCATACAGAACTTTTATATAAAGAGGCTGTATGTGAAAAATCTTATAAGTTATTTGAAAATGCAAATCATGCAGAAGATTTGTTTAACGATTACCCGATGAAGTTTGTTAAATTGTGCAAAAAATGGTTGATGAAAGATTAATAACGATTTTCGCCTGTGCCTGAACGGTAGCCGCAAAAGGCATATATGAACGGTAATGCTCTTTCTATATGGATTTTGTCTGCAAAAGGAATTTTTGCCAATACACATATTGCAACTGCATCATCAAGATTTGAAATCATATCTATCCATTTAAGTTCTCTTTCAGGTTTTTTAGCATCTTTTTGACCTCTTAATTTGTTAAATATCTCAAGTGAGGCATTTGAACCTATTATAACGCCTGCTATTGAACCTGCTATTTTAGTTAAGTTGTTATTTATTTTAGGATTTTTTGATTTTTCACAAAATGCGATAATATTATCTATTAATAGCATTGGGATTGTTGTTAATGCCATTTGGAAAGCCCCTTCTTTCCATTTTTTTATTTTATCTTCCTTTTTATCGCCTATTGAACTTAATAATATTCCCCCAATGTTTCCACAGGCTGCCATTATTAGCATTTCTTTAAGCCCGTATTTTACATGGAAGATATTTTTAGTGTTTTGTTTTTTCATAAACATTGCTAATGGAATTGCTACACCTATTGAAGAACCTAGGCCAGCCTTTATTTTATCTTTTGTGGTAAGTTTACTTTCCGGATTTTTTCTTGGCATATTAATCTGACCGTATGAAATTTCTCGTTTCCCCGCTTGAAAATTTGACATACAGTATTGGTGGGTTATATTCGGAGTAATTATATCTATTGGCATAATTTAAATTCCGTTATATCTGCTACGATATCATTATATATATCACAGCCAAAATTATAATAGAACAAAAGAAAAAAATTTGCTACTACATTCTTATTCTAAAAGGAATATATACAATATCATCTATTCCTATAGGACGGATTGTCCATTTTGCATTATTTATGAAATCTTTTACTAGAATTTCGTTTATTATATCGTTTTCTTTATATGTAGCGCTGTAATCTCTTATTAGTCTGTGGTTGCGATCATAAATTCTTTCTTCTGTTATTTTCCCGTTTTCGTCACGTAGAAATTCTGTTTCAACATACAGATCTTGAAAGTCTTTGTCATAGAACTTAAATTTATCTTGGTTAAGTTGGGTATATTTTTGAATTTCACCTTTCGGAGAGTAAACTATATGTTTTCCGCTTGAATAGTAATATTCTTCCATTTTATTTCCTTGTGGTGAAAATTTTACGTAACGATATATATGGTTATTTGCAATATTTGGTTTTCTGTCGAGTTTTTCTAGGTATTTAAGTTCATCATGCCTTTTATAAAAAGTTTTGCATTCCTCAACAAAACCGTCTTGGTCATAGGTGCAACTTTTGTAAGTGTTGTCAGGGGTAGAATGTTTTAAAAGGGTTATATTTTTAGTATCAAAATATTTCCCGTTTTGGATTAGGATTTCTGATTTTGCAAAATTATTTTTATTTTCTATAAAATTGGGGATCCATTCTTTTAAAAATCTGTTTTGGTATGAGAATTTTTCTATTTCCGGTGTTATTTCAGGAATGCAAAAATTCGGGTTATCGCCTGTAAAACATTTGTCGCTTGGAGATATTATGTTGAACATAATCAATTCCAATGTATTTATTCCGTTTTGGGCAATGTATAAATATGCTTGTTTCTTTTGCTTGCTGAAATATTCATCAGGCCAGTTTGAAGAAAAACTTATTCCATCGTTGTCTGCTGTTGCTTGAAGTTTGTTGATGAATTGTATATTCATCTTTTTTTCCAGTTGATTGATGCCATTAATTGTATCAAGTTTTGTTTCTGTTGCATGGCATAATCCGACACATAAAAATATATTTAATATTATTGCAAATATTTTTTTCGGCATAATGTAAATTTCATATCCTCTTTTACATTAAATATTCTATTGAAAATTAAAATCTCTCACATCATCCAATAATATTAAAATATTTATCTGAAGTTAGACTATAGAAAGTTTAGATTTTTCTATAGTATTGACTTGAGGTTTTAATTTTCTCAAATTTTCAATTCTGTGCATAATGTTTATGGCATTTTCATCATTTGGTTGGGCTGATAGAAATTTGCGGTAATATCTTTTTGCTTCTTTAGATTTCCCTAATTTGTCAAAGCACATTCCGATTTCGGAATAAATTTTGGTGTAATTAGGGTTTATTTTGAGAGCGTTAAGATATAGATTTAATGCTTGTGAATATAAGCCCATTTTAGACAGAAGATATGATTTTCTTAAATAGGCGCTTAAATATGTTGGTGAATTTTCTATTAATTTTTGATAAATCATCATCGCCATATCGGGTTCTTCACATTGTTCATGGGCTAGTCCAAGATGATAAATAATTTCAGGATTTTCAGGTTCAAGTTGAATTGCCTGAATAAAGCATTTGATTGCTTTACATGGAACTTCATTTTTTAAGTGGCAGAGTCCTAATTCATAAAAATATTCGTAGTTATCTGAATCAAGCAGAACTGCTTTTTCTAGATTTTCGATAGCTTTATCAAGTTTGTCTTGATTTTTATAACAAACTCCAAGTGAAAAATATATTTCAGCATTATTTCTGTCTGTTAATAGGGCATTCAAATAATTAGAAACTGCTTGTTTGTAAGATTTTTTTGCCTTAAAAACATCCCCTTTTTGTTTGAAGGTGTTATTAGAAACGCTTTTAGAAACAAGGGGACTCATATAACACGACTTAGTTTTACTACTACTCAACTCTTCTTACCTCTTCTTGTTTATTGTAGGTTTTATTTGTGTTTTGTTGAACAATCAAGAGATTTAAAGATTAATCAACCATTGGATTTATTCTTGTACTTGTGGTATAACTTTATTATGAGAAGTGTAAAATTTATAATAGGGATAGTTGGTATCTTAGTTCTAACTTCCGGCATGACATTTGGGGATGAAGTTCAACTTGGAAATGTTGAGCAGGCAAAAATTGAATTGCCAAAAGTTGATTGTAAGGAACAAGGTTCATTGGTTATCAGTGAGCAGGAAATTATGGATGAAATAGTTAAACTGCAAAAAGAAAAAGATATGGAAGATATTGATAATCTTTGGAAAGGAACTGTTGAAAACAATCAGGTAATAGGTTTTGCGCTGAAAAAACTATCTACACCAGAAAGTCAGAGAAGAATACATTCTTCATTGATGGCAAAAACTCTTTCTGCTATTGTATCAGGTGCAGCGCTTGCTCCTGCTTTGATTGGTGCTGATTATGCAATTCAGTCAGGCAGTTATGCGGCAGGGAGAATGGTTCAGAACTTGATTAATAGAAAAAATATTCCACAAGAAGTGCCTTTGACTGATACGGAATTGATTGAACTTGCAGGACTTGTTGAAAATTTACAGGATAAAATTATTAACGCTTATTATAATTACAAAAACACATTATCTCAGTTAAAGGAAATTCGCTCCAGAGAAATGCTTTACAGCAAGAACTATGTAAAGGCTATGGATGAAGAAGACTTTTTAGAAATTGCGATTTCTTCTGCAATGTATAAGGATATGCAAGTAGAAGAGTTAAAGTATGAGCAAATGGCAAAGAAATATCATTTGGAATTACAACGTTTAGCAGGAAAGAAAGTTGTAGATAATCTGAATATGTATCAGTACGATTATAATTCTGCTTTGGTGGGAGGTAATAATGCTAAGAAATAAAATTTTATTATATTCTCTAATTACAGCAATGACTATATTACCATCTTTTTCGGCAGAAATATTGCCTGATGTTGAGTTCCCAAAGCCGCCTGCATTCAGAGTCGGAATATCAGATTTGCCTGAAACACAATACATTCAAGCAGAAGAAGATAAGTCTGCAGTGACAGAAAAAGCCTATGCAAGAGTTGATAATTCAAGAGAAGCGGAAATTGCAGATTATACTTATGCAGATTTAGATTTGAAAAGAATGTCAAAAGAAATTTCTAAGGAATTAGATTATGACGGACAAGATATGCTTTCAGATTTGTCTTTGTTATGGCAGGGCGCTGCTATGCAAAGTGATACAATAAATTTTGCATTATACAAATTAGCAAATCCTGATGCGGATAAACCTGATGAAAAATCTATTAAAAAAATATTAACAACAATAGCCAGCATGTCTACACTTGTTGGTGCAAGTATAGGTAATCCTTTGATTGCCGGAACATCTTTAATAAGTGGTAATGTTTTAGGAATTATGACACAGGATACCAAGGCTCTAAATTACAAATATACAAGAGTTAACGATGCTGATATGATTATTTTAATCAGAAAAGTTGAGGACTTGCAGCAAAGAACTGTTGATTTGTATTACGACTATATGAGTGCTAAAAAGCAGCTTGAGATGGTGAATGAGTTGGTGGATGAACGCAGGTCAAAGTTTGAATATGCTCAAGCAAATAATGCCCCAAGAGAATTAGTTGTAATAACAGATGCTTATTATAGAACCTCTCTGGACAAGCAAAGAACCGCAAAATCTGAATTCTTGTCAAAACGTGCTGCCTTAGAACAATTTGTAGGAAATGAAACTCTTTTACAATTTGAAAATGAATTAGTAGCAAGAGAAAATGGTGAAAAGAAAACAACGGAAACTGCCGATTCACAAAAGCAAAATGAAGAATATGCTCAAACTGTTCAAAATGTAGAAAAATATACAGAAAATGCAAATAAAGATGCGAATGCTACAGCAAATGATAATACAAATACAGAAATGAATAATGCAAAAGTATTACCAATTGCGCAGGAGCTAGATACCGTAGATAATAATGTTGATAATCATAATGTTCAACTAAGAGATTATGAACATAACAAATTGAACATTGCGGAGAATAATAAAGAACCTAATACAAACAAAGTTACAGGATTGTCTTCAAATTTAGAACAGGATGAATCTGAGGTTAGTGGTGATGGTTCTGGAAAATCAAAAAAGAAAGTTAAATCTGAAAAAAAAGAGAAGGCAGAAAAACCTGCAAAGAAAAATAAAGTTAATGAGCATTTAATATTTTTGCATCCTGAAAGAGAAGGTCAAGCTCAGCAAGCACAGGCTGAATCCGTTAAAAATGAAGATGATAGTTTAAAATCAAAATTTAATTTTAGATCAAAATCAAAGGAAAAGTCTAAGTCTGATGCAAAATCTGAGCCTGATAATAATGCTCAAACTCAAACTACGGAACAGACAGAGCCACTAAAACCTGTTCAGCAAAAACCAAAGCCTCAAAATGCAATAGATACATCAGGTCTTATGCCTTTGGATGAAATCAAACCTCCACAATTAGATGGCGGATATTCAATTCATAGTGATTATGATTATGGAGATTATTATGGAGATGATTCCGTACCGCTCTAATACCGGTGAGCGTAATATGGCAATAGATGCTGAAATTTTGGATTCGGCTATAGCAAGACAACTTAAAACTCCTATATTTAGATTATATGGGTGGTCTCCGGCATGTGTTTCTTTGGGTAGAAACCAAAAAGATGATTTCATAAATTATGAAATTTTGAAAAAGCATAATATTGATGTTGTAAGAAGATTGACCGGAGGAAGAGCACTTTTGCATGATAATGAGATAACATACAGTTTTGTGTGTCCTGTTTCATATCTTGAAAATGGGGAACATGTTGTTTCGTCTTACAAGGAAATTTCTCAAATTCTTATTGATAAATTTAAAAGGCTTGGGATAGAACTTGATTTTGGAACTTCTAAGGCAATAAAAACTAAGTTTGATTATTGTATGTTATTGTCAACAGGGGCTGATTTGTGTTATCAAAACAAAAAACTTATAGGTTCTGCTCAGTGTCGCAAGAATGGTTATATTCTTCAACACGGTTCTATTTTGTACGATTACGATAAAAAACTTTTAGAAGATATTTTTAATGAGGAAATTGATACAAATAGTATTACTACAATAAAAGAAATTGATAAAAATTTGACAAAAGAAAAAATAATTGAAATACTAAGTTCATAATCAGAAATAATCAGGAGTGTTATAAAAATGGGAATAGACGGAAAATTTAATCGTGCAATATTATCGGTGATAATTGTAATAGTTTTGGTGATTATTTTTGGGTTTTCGGTTTGCCATTTTTATAGTATTTCTATGCAGAAGGTTGCGGTTACCAAACTGAAGAATATTTATGCTGAATTGATTCAAGCGTCAAGAATATCTTCTATGGTTCATAATGAAGATATGGGGAATTTTAAAATTGATATGCCGATAAATCTGTTTGCAGAAAAATATTTCACCCCGTATCTGAGAATTGATATGTACTGCAAAGGCAGTCAGGATAGTTGTTGGAATTCGCCTCAGTATAAGGATTTGAAAGGTAGTTCTTATTTTAATAAATCTTTGTATAGTGTAATTTTAACTGATGGTTCTGTTGTTGGGTTTAATAAGGATAAAAATGATATTGTGACTTTAATTGTGGATGTAAATGGTAAAGTTAAGCCAAATATTTTGGGACAGGATGTTTTTGTATTTTCAATATACAATACTGAACATCATCCTGATTTATGCAAGACTTCAGAATATGACAAATTTTTAACCTATAGCGGAATACACTTGGGTGGGGTTGATAAATGTGGAATTCCGCATGATGCTCACCCTTACAGTGATTTAATCAGTGAAGATTTCGAAGATGGTTGCAACAAGAAATCAATTCAATCTGACAACGGATTTGGTGTCGGAAGTGCATGTTTAGCAGTGTTAAAACAAAATGCTTGGGTTGTTGATAAAAATTATCCTTGGTAGTACAATTTTAGTTGATAGGTTTTCGTAGATGAAGATGAATAAAATGAAAGCAATGGTAATGGCAGCAGGGATGGGCTCTCGTTTAGAACCCATTACTTTGGTTATGCCAAAGCCTTTAATTTCTATTATGAATATTCCGATTATGGACATTATTCTTTCTCAGTTGAAGGAAATAGGAGTTGAGGATATTATTTCTAATACCTATTATTTATCAAATCAAATTGTTGAACGGTATAAAAGCAATGATTTGGGTATAAATTTTAACTATATCAAAGAAGATAAACTCTCCGGTACTGCCGGCGGAGTGAAAAAATGTCAATACTTTTTTGATGCAGGTGAAGATTTTATTGTTATGTCTGGTGATATTTTAACAACTGCAGATCTTAAAAAAGGTATTGAAATTCATAAAAATTCAGGCGCAATTGCAACTATTGGAGTGAAGGAAATTCCTCACGATTTGGTTTCAAATTTTGGGGTAGTTGTGACTGATGAAAAAGGTTATATCAAAGAATTTCAAGAAAAGCCTGCTGTTGAGGAGGCTAAAAGTAATTTAATTAATACAGGGATTTATATTTTTAATTACAAAATTTTTGACTATATTCCGGAAAATACATTTTATGATTTTGCCAAAAATGTGTTTCCAAAGTTGTTGGAAGAAGGACAAATTAATACTTTCACTGTGAGCGAATATTGGAATGATATTGGAACGATTTCTCAGTACAAACAATCAGTTCAGGACGTTTTTAACGGTGTTTGCCAAATTAAACATGGAAATATTACTAAAACTAATTTAGGAAGTTATGTATGTGGAAATTCAAAACTTCCGAATAATTTGCGAGTTTTGGGTAATAATGTCATTGGCAATAACTGCAAGATTGGTGAGTATGTTACTTTAAAAAGTTGTATTGTTCTTGATAATGCAGAGATTAAACCGGGATCAGAGTTGGATAATTGTATTGTATTACCTGTTCAACAAACATCGTTTGCCAGCGGTAATGTTTCATTAGAAAAAGATATAGTGGTTACTGCTTAAAAATTCAGGTTAATACCGAATAATATTATAAATTATTATAAAAAAAACAGGAGTATAAATTACTCCTGTTTTTTATCGTTTTAACCGATATAATTATTTGTTCATTGCTTCAGCAACTGCAACTGCACAAGCAACAGTAGCACCAACCATAGGGTTGTTGCCCATACCGATAACGCCCATCATTTCAACGTGAGCAGGAACAGAAGATGAACCTGCGAATTGAGCATCACCGTGCATTCTTCCCATAGTATCAGTCATACCGTAAGAAGCAGGACCTGCAGCAACGTTATCAGGGTGAAGAGTACGTCCAGTACCACCACCAGATGCTACTGAGAAGTATTTTCTTCCGTTTTCCCAGCACCATTTCTTATAAGTACCTGCAACAGGGTGTTGGAATCTTGTAGGGTTAGTTGAGTTACCTGTGATAGATACATCAACACCTTCTTTAATCATAATAGCAACACCTTCAGATACATCATCAGCACCATAGCATCTTACTTTTGCTCTTTCACCATCTGAGAATGGAATTTCTTTTGTAATCTTTAATTCGCCTGTTTTATAATCATATTCAGTTTCAACAGCAGTAAAACCGTTGATTCTTGCAATAATATAAGCAGCATCTTTACCAAGACCGTTTAAGATAACTCTTAAAGGTTCTTTTCTAACTTTGTTAGCGTTTCTAGCAATACCAATAGCACCTTCAGCAGCTGCAAATGATTCGTGACCAGCTAAGAAGCAGAAACATTTTGTTTCTTCTCTTAAAAGCATAGCGCCTAAATTACCGTGACCAAGACCAACTTTTCTTGTATCACCAACTGAACCTGGTACTGCGAATGCTTGTAATCCGATACCGATTGCTTCTGCAGCATCAGCCGCGTTTTTAATACCTTTTTTAATGGCTATTGCACAGCCCAATGTGTAAGCCCAAGAAGCATTATCAAATGCGATTGGTTGAATACCTTTTACTATAGCATCAACGTCAATGCCTTTTGATAAGCATAAATCGCGAGCTTCTTCTAAGTTTTTGAACCCATATTCAGGTAAAACTTTTTTCAAAGTAGATTCACGTCTATCTTTTCCTTCAAAATTTACTGTCATCTTTATTTTCCTTTTCTTAATTTCTTACTTGTTACATTAAGCCAAGTTATTACCGGCTCACGTTAATTATTCTTTACGAGGATCGATATATTTAACAGCATCAGCATATCTGCCATAAGTACCGATATTCTTTTCGTAAGCTTCTTTAGGATCAACACCTTTCTTGATTGCATCCATTACTTTTCCAAGGTTTACGAATTTATAACCGATAACTTCATCATTTTTATCCAAACCAAGTTCAAGGATGTAACCTTCAGTTAATGAAAGATATCTTACACCTTTTTGTTTAGTTGAGTGGATAGTACCACACATAGAGCATAAACCTTTACCTAAATCTTCAAGACCTGCACCTACAGGTAAACCGTTTTCAGAAAATGCAGTTTGAGTTCTACCATAAACGATTTGCAAGAATAATTCTCTCATTGCAACGTTAATAGCATCACATACAAGGTCAGTATTTAATGCTTCTAAAATTGTTTTACCAGGAAGAATTTCACCAGCCATTGCAGCAGAGTGAGTCATGCCTGAGCAACCAATTGTTTCAACTAGTGCTTCTTGGATAATACCATTTTTTACGTTTAATGTTAATTTACAAGTACCTTGTTGAGGTGCACAGCAGCCGCAACCGTGTGTTAGACCTGAAATGTCTTTAATTTCTTTACACTTTGTCCATTCTCCTTCTTGAGGAATTGGAGCAGGTACTCCTTTTACACCGCGTGCTACGCAGCATTTTTCTTGAATTTCTTGTGAAACTTGTATATTAGTCATTTTCTACTCCCTTCACCTTATATACAACTAGATTGTAACTTGCTAAAATACTTTCGTCAAGATAAACTGATTATTATAAAACACTTGATATTGATTGTTTTAGGTAATATTGAAGGGGGTAGAAAAATATGACATTAGCAAATGATTTAACTCAACTTGTAGGAAGAACTCCGATGGTGAAAATAAACAGATTAAATTCCGGAGGCGCAAATGTATTTGCTAAGTTGGAATATTTTAATCCTGCAAATTCAATAAAAGACAGGGCTGCATTGCAGATGATTTTGGATGCCGAAAAAGAAGGTAAAATTGGTAAAAATACTTTAATAATAGAACCAACAAGCGGAAATACAGGGATTGGTCTTGCTATGATTTGCGCGGTTAGAGGATATAGAATAATTTTGACAATGCCAGAATCCATGAGTTTGGAAAGAAGAATGTTATTAAAGGCGTACGGTGCAGAACTTGTTTTGACACCTGCTCAAGAAGGCATGAAAGGTGCTGTTGACAAAGCAATCCAGTTAAGCAAGGAAAATCCGGATTCGTTCATCCCATCTCAATTTGACAATCCTTCAAATCCAAAGGCTCATTATCTGACAACATCAGAAGAAATTTGGGAGGATATGAAGGGGCATGTTGATATTTTTGTTGCAGGTGTCGGAACAGGTGGAACAATTTCAGGAATTGCAAAGGGGCTAAAAAGCAAGAACAAAGATATTAAAATAGTTGCAGTTGAACCGTATAATTCTCAGGTTTTAGCGGGCAAGCCTGCTTCTTCGCATGCTCTGCAGGGAATAGGTGCAAATTTTGTTCCGGCAAATTATGATGCAGAGTTAACGGATGAGATTATTCCGGTAAAAGATGACGATGCTATTGAAATGACAAAAATTCTTCCTAAAAAAGAAGGAATTTTATCAGGAATTTCAGGTGCAGCAAATATTTTTGCCAGTGTTGAACTTTCTAAAAGAGAAGAAAATAAGGGGAAGAATATTGTAACAGTTATTCCTGATTGTGGTGATCATTATTTAAGTTGCGGAATATGGGAATAATTAAGGTAGATAAAAAATAAAACCATACTTTTTATAGTATGGTTTATTTTGCAAATTTTACCCTTTTACCGGGAATATATTATATGTTTTTACCCTAAATCTCTATAAATAACCTTCTGCCAACAATATTTTGTTTACCATTGTAATAGCCTGCAAAATATCCGCCTTTAACGGGTTTATTTTGTGCATAATATTGTCCGTAACGATTCCCGTTGTAATTTACAAAAGGATTGTTGCTGAACGGATTGCTGCCAGTTGTATGTGTTACAACCGGTGCTGTTGTTCCGATATTTTGCTGTGGAAGCAATGCATTTGATAAAAAATTTACTAAACCTGCCATATTACCTCTATCCATTCTACTATGGTTTGTTTTTAATACTTTTTTTACCTTTGTCATTATTTTAACACATAATTTAGTATTTTGTTAAAATAACTTAACAAAATCATCTGTTTTATGTAGTATAATATATTGTATGGCAGAAAATAGAAAAAAGATTTTAATAGTAGGAAGTGGAGCGGTTTCTTCAGCACTTGCCAGAAAACTTAGGCAAATTTCTAGGATTGAAGAGATTTTTGTTGCGCCTTCTAACGGGATTGATTCTGACATATACAAAAAAGTTGATTTAAGAGAAGACGATTTAACGGGTTTATTAAAATTTGTTCTTGATAATGAGATTGATTTAACTATTCCTGTATCGGAAAAAAGTTTGAAATCTGATATTGTGTCATTTTTTCAAGAAAATGGACAGAACATTTTTGGGGCAACCGCACCGGCTTGTAAAATAGCGTTAAACAAGGCTTATGGAAAGCGTTTTCTTTATAAAATTCATGCTCAGACGGCAAAATTTGGAATTTTTGATAAGCAGCAGGTGGCTGAAGATTGGCTGAAATCTGCAAATTTCCCTGTCCTAATTCGCAGCAGTGAAACCAGTTCGCAAGGTGACAGGCTTGTTTGTCCAACAATGTCACTTGCCAGAGAATTTTTGGATAATTTATTTTCTAAAGGTGAAAATGAGATCCTAATAGAAGAATACACTTATGGGCATAACTTTACTGTTTATTATATAACAGATGGCTACAGTGCTATTCCTATTTGTGCTGTTGGAAATTATAAATTTACATCAGATGGTGATGGCGGATTTTTGACAAATGGGGTTGGGGCTTATGCACCTGATTACAAGGTTTCTGAAGTCGTTTTTTCAAGGCTTGAAAATATTATAAAAAATACTCTATGTTCTCTTGATAAAAGGAACACTCCGTATATGGGGATATTGGGTATTGACTGTACATTGACGGATGAGGATAAGTTTGTAGTTAATGAATTCAGACCTTTTTTACAGGATTTTGATGCGGCAACTGTTTTAAGGCTTGTTGAAGATGATTTAATCAGAATTTTTCATGCTTGTATTGAAGGTTTATTTGCCGATGAATACAATATAATTAATACAAACAATTATGCTTCTGTTTCGGCAGTCGTTTGGGCAAGGCAATATAATAAAGTTATTAAAGGTTTAAATATTGTTGATGATATAAATGACATTGATTTTATAGATGTAAAACAAACTTCTAATGGCGAATATTTGACAGAAAAAGGAGATTGCTTTGTATTAACAAGGACAGCCTCTACTCTTTCAAGAGCAAAAGATTATTTGTATGAAGATTTAAACCAAATAAAATTTGACGGAATAAGATACCGTAATGACATTTGCAAATAAATATTTTGGGGATGTTGAAATTTTATAATTTATCATTAGATAAATTGTATGGCGTTTAACGGTATAAAAAATTATTATGAAATTCTAGAAGTAAGCAGCAGCGCAACAACGGCTGAAATAAAAACTGCTTATAGAAAACTTGCTCGCAAATATCATCCTGATATTAACAAAAATGCTGATGCCATAGAAAAATTTAAAGAAATTACATCAGCTTATGAGATTTTGTCTAATCCTCAAAAACGTAATGAATACAATATTTTAAATGGAATTTTTGCAGAAGAAGAAAAAACAACATATTCGCAAAGTTCTAATTCAAATTCATCAAATACTCATAAAGAAACTTCAACAAATAATAAAACTACCTACAAAACAAATAATCAAAAATCAGGCGGTGTAAATTCAAAAAAATCTCAAAGAAAATCCAACAAATTTTCAATCATTAAAAGTTTGCGATATTTTCTTGCAAAATTAAAAAAAGAAGAAAGAGCAAAGGCAAACAGAAAACCTCAAAAAGGTCAAGATATCAGAACAGATATTACTATTACTCCTGAAGAAGTTATAACAGGAAGTAAAAGAGTAATTAATGTTCTAACAACAAGGACATGTCCGGTTTGTTTTGGTCATAGATTTGTTAATGGCGGAAAATGCAGTGAATGCGGAGGCAAGGGCGAAGTTTCTCACCGCAAAAGAATTACTGTAACTATTCCAAAGGGGATAAAAGATGGTGCAAAATTACGATTAAAAAATGAAGGCGGAACGGGTTTGAATGGCGGACCTAATGGTGATTTATATATTAATGTCAAAATAGAAACTCGTACAAAAGTCCATTTTGATAAGCAAAATATCTATTATAATGTTCCGATTACCCCTTTTGAAGCGGCTTTGGGTGAAGAAATTAAAGTTCCAACATTTGACGGTATTATAAAATTGAAATTACCGCCTAATACTTGTTCAGGTCAAAAATTCCGTATTGCAGGGCAGGGAATCAAAAAAAATGGAAAAGTTGGTGATTTAATTATTATTGTAAGTATTGAATTTTCTCATGATTTATCAGATGATGAAGTTAAGTTGTATGAAAAACTTAAAAATTTGTCAAAAGATGATATCAGAAAGAATTTAATGAATGAAAACTAAAATTAATGAAATTTTTTCTTCAATTCAAGGAGAAGGTCCGGTTGTTGGCTATAAGCAATTATTTATAAGATTTTGTAATTGTAATTTGAAATGTAATTATTGTGATACGGAATTTCAAACTGGTGTTGAATATTCAGAAGAAGATTTGTATAAAAAAATTACCTCTGAATATGATTTAGCAACCTTCCATTCAATATCGTTAACGGGAGGAGAGCCTTTATTGTCCGTTGATTTTTTGAAAGTTTTTTTGCCTTTGGTGAAAAAAGATGTTCAAATTTATTTGGAAACTAATGCAACTTTGTCTAATGAAATTACCAAAATTAAAGAATATATTGATATAATTTCTGCTGATATTAAACTGAAATCTTCAACCGGATTTGATAGTTTTGAATTACATCGAAAATTTTTCGAAAAATCAAAAGGTGTAAAGACGTTTGCCAAAATCGTGTTTGATGAAAATATTATCGATGATGAAATTGCAAAATGCGTTGATTTGGCAAAAGAATTTAATATTGAATTGGTGCTTCAACCTAAAATGATTGGCGATAAAATGGCTGTTTCATCAGATTTTTGTACCAAAATTCTTGATGTATTTACTAAAAAATACAAAAATACAAGATTAATCCCTCAAGTTCATAAATTTTTGAATGTGATTTAGGGTTTGTTTAGTTATCGTTTTGTTACAAAAGTTAATATTATTTTTATAAAAAGGCAATTATTTACATAGTAGATACTTTATATATATAGAGCAGAGTATATAAAGGATTTACCATGGGTTCATTTAATGAAAAATCAGCAGTTCAAAACATTACTAATGTAACAGCGACAACGGATAATTATGTAAAAACTGATTTTGGGATAAGAGTTTCTGATGATGAAACTCGTAACTTAATAAGTTCAACTTTTGGTCTGCTTAAAAATAACCTTGAATCTTTGTGGTATTCTGTTGGTTTAGAACCAAATGTTAACATTGCTTATGAAAAAACTATGATGGATCCAAGTCAATGTATTGAGGTTGGAAATAAGAAATTTTTCCCTCATCCGGGAGTTGGAAACTTAAAAGCGTACAATGAATATGGTCATCCATCAGGCGGTTGCTTTTCAATGCAAACATTAGCGTAAAGGATATTGAATTATGTTTCAAGTAAATGGCGTACAACTTTCATCTCGACCGGGAACAGATTTCGCTACTCAATATAATGTTCCTGATACCGGCTTGACTAATAATTCAACATTGTCTGCTTATTCTGCCGTATATAATATGCTAAGGGCTGACTTTAACGGTAAACAAACCGAAAGAGTTCCTGATCATTCAAAGAATAATTTGTTTTTAGCAAACGGCTTAAAACAAAATTTAACTCAAGGGACGCATAAATTATTTACTCAAGCATAAAAAACCTCTGCTGATAATAGCAGAGGTTTTTAAATTTTTATTTTTTATAAAACCTAGCAGCAAGCTGCAGTAGATTTTGATTTTTCGATACAATCAATCAATGTTTTTGCAACTGTATCTTGTTCTTCTTTTGTTAATTCAGGGAACATTGGAAGTGATATTACAACTTCTGTGTTCTTTTCAGTGATAGGTAAAGAACCTTTACCCATTCCAAGCCAAGCATTAACTTTTTGGAAATGTAGCGGAATTGGGTAATATAACATTGCGCCAATACCATTTTCGCCTAACATTTTGTGAACAGCATCTCTGTTTGGAATTTTTACAGTGTATTGGTGGTATATGCAATATGTATTATCTAATTCAACCGGAGTTTGAATATCAGGACAATTTGCAAATAATTTGTTATAGTATGCTGCGTGTTCTCTTCTTCTTGTATTCCATTCGTCAACATATTTTGCTTTTACCCTTAATATAGCTGCTTGAATTTCATCAAGTCTGCTGTTAACACCAAGTTCATCATTGTGATAACGTACCATTGAACCGTGGTTTCTTAGAGCAATTAATCTATCTCTTAATTTTTCATCATTAACGGTACAAAGTCCGCCATCACCCATAGTACCTAAGTTTTTGGTTGGGTAGAAACTATAACATCCTATATCACCAAAAGTACCTACTTTTTGACCTTTATAAGTTGCGCCAATTGCTTGACAACAATCTTCAACAACTCTTAAGTTATGTTTTTTAGCAATAGCCATAATTGCATCCATATCACAAGGTTGACCATACAAGTGAACAGGAATAATTGCTTTTGTTCTAGGGGTAATTGCTGCTTCAATTTTTGCAGGATCAATGTTAAATGTATTTTCATCAATATCTACAAAAACAGGTTTTGCATTAACCATGCCAATTGCTTCTGCTGTTGCTACAAATGTGAATGCTGTTGTTATAACTTCATCACCTTTGCCTATATCTAATGCTCTTAAAGCAACGTGCAAAGCGTCTGTTCCTGAGTTTAATGAAACAGTGTATTTGCATCCGATATAATCTGCTAATTCACTTTCTAATGCCTTAACATTAGGTCCTAGAATATAGCAACCTGAACGCATAACTTCGCATACGGCTTTTTCAGCTTCTTCACCAATTTGTGCGTATTGGCGTTTTGAATCAAAAATAGGAATCATTTTTATCTCCTTTTATTAACTACCAAACCTTATGTGTTTATTATACCATACCTTTTTTTATCTTTACATAAATTTTATATCGCTATTACAAAGTGTTTCAAGTTTTGTTAAATTTGTTTATTGTTTATAATTAACCACTATTGTTTTTTTTATTCTTCTATGTTATTCTCTTTATCGTAAATATAAATAGAAGGAATTTTACTAAATGATTAGATTAAACCGACGTAGCAGAAATATTTTGAAAGGCTTGTTTTAAACAGAATATTTGTCGTGTCGGTTAGTTATATAAGTTTAAGCAAGACCTTTTTGATTAAGAGGTCTTGTTTTTTATGTAACAAAATTTAAAAAAGTATTAACAAAATAGCAATTTATTTAATTTAGTAATTTTAAGATGAAAGTGAAGGTTAGATCAATGAAACATAGAAATATTCGACGAAACTCAACAATAAAAGCGAATGCTCCAATCGTGAAATTGATGAATTTAATTTGGGGCCTATAGTACATTAGTTGAGCGGGTTATGTATTGTCTTTTGTATGAATAATATATACAGCACAATACAAACCTAATAGGATAAGGAAAAATGATACCAAATATAACAGTTAGTACAGTTTACTCTATATTAGGAAACAACAGTTCAAGGGTTCCGTTAGCAATAAAAGATATAGCAAATAGTTGCGGTTTAACAACAGCATCATACCTTTCAGGGGATAAGGCAGAGGGAAATGATAGATTGATAGATGAATTCGGCACTCAAGCCATTTGGCTTTGGGGTATTCCCGGATATCAAAAAGTAATTGATCTTGCTATGTATAAACCTGCAAAAATTGATCCAAAAGTTGATGTAAGAATATTCAAAAATCCAGAAATTCTAAAGGCTGCACAAGAATTTGCACCAACAAAAGAGATTTTGACCAGTTTGCAAAAAGCTGCTTCTAATCAAAAATTAGCAAAAGGTTTGACAATTGCGAAATTTGCGATTTCAACTTTGTTAACTGCAGTAACATATTTAGGTTTGACAAAGTTCAGACACAATTATACCGAACAGCAAATTAAGAAAGATTATTTTGAAAAACATTCTTTAAATAACAAATTAAAATCTTCACAAGTTCCATTTTCATCTGCATTTGCGGATGTTCATAATCCAAAGAAGAATGAGAAGAATAAAAATGTATCCTTTACGGGGTTACAAGATTTTATATTTGATCCTGTAAAAAATCTTATGATAGTAGATGCTGCAATTACGGGAGAAAGATTTACCCATGCTAAAAATCCTCAGGATTTCTTGGGATATGTAATTAAGGAAGGCAGTTTCTGGGCATTTATGTATTTTGCCGGACAATGGATATCAGATGCTTTAGAAAAAAGTGCAGATAAGAAAGGTACATCAATTGACCTTGATGCAAGAGTAATTTTTGGCGAAAAACTGAAAAACTCTTTCAAAGACGGTTCTATCAAAAAACATATTGAGGAATTTAAAAAGGCAGATGTTTCTGATGTCGATATTTATAAGTTTGCAGTAAAACCAAATAACAAAAACATTGTTGTTGAGTTTGCAAAAAATTCAGATATTATAGAACTTGTCAAAGGGTCTGATATGGTTGATACAAGAAGATACATTGACCTTAAGAAATTAAGAGGAGTTGGCGAAAAACTTGAAAAACTTCTTGGTCAATACGAATCCTCCGGAAAAAATGCGGATGAATTTTTCAAAGCAGTAAGAAAACTTAAAAAAGGTGCTGTATTGAAAAATATCGGTGCTTGTATCGGTGCATTGGGTGTTATTGCTCCTTCAATAATGCTTCTAACAAGAAAATTAGGTAACAATTCTGATTATCAGGTTAGAAAAGATATTGAAATGAAATTAGCCCAGCAATAACTCTTTTGTCATATTGACAAACTTATATAAGCATATAAAATTATAATTGGTATTAATTTAAATTTAGAAAGGAATTATACTTATGGAAAAATGGGTTTGTACAGTATGTGGTTACGTTTATGATCCGGCAGAACATGATAATGTAAGTTTTGAAGATTTACCGGCAGATTACGTTTGTCCGCTTTGTTCTGTAGGCAAAGACCAATTTGAAAAAGAAGAATAAATTAACATTGTATATTTATTAAATTATTTTCAAGGCGTATTGCAACATTAAATAATGTAACAATACGCTTTGTTTATTATCAAAAATTTTTCATTTCTGCATTTATTATATATATCAGATTATGTAAGGGAAAATATTTGGGGAACAGAAAGGGTTAACATGTATTACAAATATTTGTTTTTAACATTGTTGTTAATAACATTTTTAGGTGGAAATACACCTGCATTCGGTCAAGACAATTGGGTTTTTGGAAATCCTGTACAAACTACGGTAAACTATAATCCTTCAGGTCGTACAATTCAATATAATCCGCCTGAATTGGGTAGCGGGACAAGAACAAGATATTATAAAACATCACCTGTATTTTATCGTGTTCCAAGCAGGATAGAACCAAATGTTCAGCCTAATCCGTTGCGTGATGAAATGGAAAAAACTGAATATGTATAAATTTGTTGAATTATTTAGAGTTTAACTGTATATTTGGATTATGACTTTAGAAAGGGATTTAATCAAATATTACAGAAGTTTGGGGCTTGATATACATACCTCTACCAAAGCGCGCGGTCATCTGGGGTTTTATGTAAAAAACAGAATTGATATTTCTAAAAATATCCCTCAAGAGCGAATTATCCCGACTCTTTTGCATGAATTTGCACATTATATCCATTCAAAATTAGAGCCTAAAATATATAGTAATGGCGGAAGTTTAGAGGTAATTTTTGATTTAACTTCACCATTAGAGATTTATGAAGAAGAGTTGTTTGAGGTTACAAAACTTGTTGATAAGCATGCAAAATTTGAACTCTTAAACAATCATAAACTAACTGTTAAACGTAAATTGCAGTATTGTGAAAATGTTATTAAACAAAGATATCCAAAATTTCTGCGTTCTAAAAAGTTTAAAGAATTTGATAAATATATTAAAAAATCTGAGGCAAAGTATTTATTAAAATATGACAGAGTAAAACTTGTGACAGGTTGGCTGTTTAAGACGACCAAAATTTTATCGGTTGAAAATATTGAGCAAGATTTCAAGGATATGCCAAGTGAATTTTGTGCATATATAAGATTAAAATCCTACCAAAGACGACAGGCAAGAATTTCAAGTAAAATCAACCGCTTGAGAAAATATTATTCAAAACCGACAGAATTGTTTGCAAGATTTGTAGAGGGGTTGTATTTGTACCCTCAACAGGTAAAACTTACAGCCCCTCATGTTTATAATCGTTTTTATGAACTTTTAAATTCCGGATATTATATGGAATTGTCTAATGTTTTTCAAATATTACAGACCCATAATTCTGTAGAATAATTTTTGTGCCATATTTCTGTTTGTAATAGATTTGGCATAATTTTTGTCAATTTCTTCCATTTCTTTGCCTACTGTACTATATACAAATTTAAGAATATCAGCATCTCGTTGTTCATTATTTTCGTATTCTTCTCTAATTTTTATAAGTTCTTCGTTATCTAAGAATTTTCCACCGCAAGAATAACAATCATCAACTTCTATTGTCTTTTTGATACTGGTACTGTTTTTTACCATTTTCGCGCCACAATTCGGGCATATTCTATCTTGGGTAGTATCTACTTTTTCAAATTCCTTATTTGCGATTTTTTCCAAAATAGCTGATATGTCTTCATCTTGTTCGTCAAAATTAGCAAATTCTCTATTATCAAAGTATATTCCACCACAACCTTGAGTACAGATATCAAGGTTTATACCTTGTGATGGTATGAATACTTTTTCCATATCCTTGCCACATGCCGGACATTTTAAAATTTTTTGTGTATCAGCCATAATAATTCACCTTCCGTTTTTTCTTCTAAATATCACCATTAGGATATCATTTTATCGCATTTTTTCATCATCTGATTATATTATTTTCTGTTAAGATGATAAAAAGTTTTGTATTAATTATAAAAATATTGTACAATATAATAAAGGTAAAAAATGGCTAAAATTATAAATAATATCGAAACTGTAGAGAGTTTAATATGCGAAGTGTTCAAAAATCTTGATGAAAAAAATTATCAAGAGGCTCGTGTTTATGCAGATAAAGCAAATTCTATATCTCAGAATATTCGCTATATTGAAGGTTTGTCTATTTGTTTGAGTTTGATAGCATTTTTAGATTATTCTGATGATAAAAATAACAATTACGAAAAATCAATAAAATTGCTAAAAGACGGTGCCTTTATGGCTAATCGTGCAGGTAGTGTTACTGCTTTATTGATTAATGAATTAGTTCTAGGAAATATAAATTTTTCTGAGGAAAATCGTGATACGGCATTAATGCATTACAATAATGCTTTAAAACTTACCAAGGAAGAAGATAAATATTTGCTCTCAAATACAATAAATACCAGAATAAGGCAATTGCAGAATAATATGGATTATTCTTTACCGACAAAAAGTGATCCTTTGGTATCGTTGGTTAAAATTAGCCGCTCAATCACTGCCTTAACTGATATTGATGAATTGTTAAGGGTAATTGCGGAAGAAACAAAAAATGCAATGCAGGCTGATCGTTGTACTGTATTTTTATGGGACAAAGATACCGATGAATTATGGTCAAAAGTTGCTTTGGGGATAGAGGAGAGCAAAGAAATTCGTTTTCCTGCTGATAAAGGTTTAGCAGGTTATGTTGTTAAAACCGGAGAAACGGTTAATATTGTTGATGCATATAAAGATTCCAGGTTTAACCCTGAAGTTGATACAAAAACCGGTTATAAAACAAAAACTATTCTTTGTATGCCGATTACAAATAACAATAAAGAGATTATCGGTGCAATTCAGGTTCTTAATAAAATCGGCGGAGTATTTACCGCAAATGACGAAGATTTACTAATTGCAATCGGTGGCAGTGCAAGTATTGCTTTAGAAAACGCTCAATTATTTGATAAGATGCTTCAAATGTATCATGAACAGAAATTGATGTTTGACAGTTTTATTGACACGCTTGCAATGTCTATTGATGCTCGTGATAAAATTACTGCAGGTCATTCTGCAAGGGTTAGAATGTATGCTGTATTGCTGGCTCAATTTATTGGAATGAGTCCAAAGGATATAAGTTTACTTGCTAAAGCTGCAACTTTACATGATATTGGTAAAATCGGTATTAGAGATTCTGTTTTACAAAAAGAGGGTAAACTTACTGACGAAGAATATAAACATATTCAAGAGCACGTGAGAATTACTCATAATATTTTGAATAGAATTTATATGTCTCAGGATTTCAGAATTATTACTGAAATGGCTTGTTCTCATCACGAAAAATGGGATGGTACAGGATATTGCAGACATTTAAAGGGTGAAGAAATTACCCTTGGCGGTAGAATTTTGGCTGTTGCTGATGTGTTCGATGCGATTACGTCTAAACGTCACTATCGTGATAAAATGCCTATTGTTAATGTTATAGATATTTTGCTGAAGGGTGCAGGTTCTCATTTTGAAAAAAGACTTGTTGATGAATTTTTAGCAATTCCTGTTAATAAAATTATTGGCGTGTTTTTATCTGAATCTCATGGTAAAATGTCAAAAGAAAATGAATTAACACTCAGCCATTACAACTTATTAAATATATATGAAATAGGTTCTAATGAAAATGCTACACCGGAAGAAAAGGAAATTTTCGATTTATTCAATTATTATTACACCGGACAATCAACAGCAAAAACAGGAGAGCAACAACAATGATAAAACGATTTATAATAATTCTTAATTTATTATCATTCGTTCTCATAAATCCGGGTTGGGGATATGAGGTTGGTGATATTGCACCAATTAATCCTTTGAATAAGGGAAATGATACTTATCAGGAAAAAGTTATTATTCCGACTTATGATTTAAAGCGTGGAACACTTACTAAAAATGCCATAAAAAACCAATATACTATTGCAATGGACAAATTTATGCAAAGTAATGTCAGAGCATCTTATCAGGATTTCAAGATTTTAATTGATAATGTTGTCCCAAATGATTTTGTCTATATGAGATTATCTCAGGAAATGGCATCTATTGGATTTTTTACGTTAGCAGAATTGTCATTGTCTAAAATTCATGATGGTGAAATTTCTTCATTATTAGAAGAAGATGTTAAAAATTATTATTTCCCGAATTATAATTTGACATATAAGGATCAAATATATTTGGCCGAAATATATTCTAATATAATGTACAATGATCAAAGCAAAGAATGTACAAATGAATTGTTAAAGCAAAGCGGTTTGTTGGCTGTTTCTGATTATGCAAATTATATAGTTGCTATCGGAAGTATGAAAAATGGTGATATAAAACAAGCCGAAAAATCTATTTCTGCAGCGATTGATAAAAATCCGGTTAATATAAATTACAAAAGACTAAAAGCAGAAATCTTTTCCCAATCAGAAAAACCTAAAGATGGTGTGAAATATTTAGATGAATTAAATTCTCAAAGTATTAATACTGTAATTTTTGATAATGAATTACACGCATCACAGCAGTATATTTTATATAAAGCAGAAAAAAATGAGTATTGGAAAAAATATTATCTTGCCTATTATTACTATGATAAAGGTGAATATAATAAAGCATTAAGAGTTCTTCAAACTTCAATATCAGGAAAGAAGAATATAAATAAGGAAGTTTATACACTAACTGCAAAAGTTTATTATGAATTGAAAGAATATGAAAAGGCTCAGGATTATGCCTTAAAAGCAATAGCAATTGATAATTCATCAGTTGATTCATTGATTATTTTAGGTGATATTGCTAAACGAAATAACGAAATACAAATGGCAGAATCATATTACAAGAAGGCCGCACCAAAAGATGATACCGATAATGCTGAAATAAAACTTGCGGAAATATATCAACTTCAAAATAATATAAAAAAGGCGAAAGATATATATTCAAAAGTCTTGAAAAACAGTTCAAAGGCATACAAAGCATATTATCATATGGCATTATTAGATAAGGAAAGAGAAGAAAATTATCTAAAAAAATCAGTTGCCATCAACCCTGCCTTTGGTGCAGGTTGGGTAGATCTTGCAAGAATAGAAATCGATAAAGATTCCTATGAACAGGCATTATCTTATTTGGACATTGCCAAGTATATCGGGGATGTTGATTACAGATATTATTATTATCTGGGAATGGTGATGAAAAATAAAGGCTTATTGACTGAAGCATCAAAGAATTTTGAAAAGAGTTATAACTTAAATTCAAATTTTGATTTAGTGAAGAAGGAATTGGAAATATGAAGATAAACATATTAATAGTAGAAGATCATGAGTTAACAAGATTTGGTTTAAAAACAGCATTTGAAGATGTGGATTTTATAGAAACAATATATGAGGCAGCCTCTGCTGAGGAAGCCTTAGAAATTTTTAAGAATAATCCGATAAATGTGGTAATAATGGACTTAGGCTTGCCTAATATGAACGGTATAGAAGCAACTCAAGCCATTCATGATATGAATAAGGATGCCAAAATAATAATATTGACGTCGCATAATGATGAAAAAGAAGTTTTAAACAGTTTGAAAGCAGGTGCAAATGCTTATTGCTCAAAGGAAATTAATTTAGAGCGTTTGGTTCAGGTTGTTCAATCAGTAGCAGACGGCGCAGCGTGGTTTGATCCAAGTATTGCGCATGTTGTATTGCAAGCAGGTGCAAATTCTCAAACTACAGAAATGAATTCAAAATATAAAGATTACGATTTAACAGCAAGAGAGGCACAAATTCTGAAACTAATGACAGAAGGTCACAGCAATATGGAAATTGCACAAAAACTTGTAATAAGTGTTAATACAACCAAAGCACATGTTGCAAGTATCTTGCAAAAATTGGAAGTAGATGACAGATTACAGGCCGCATTAAAAGCATTAAAATATAAAATTGTTTAATATATCGGAATGAATTATGGCGGAATTGTGTAGATTACTTTTAGTGGATGATAATCCTAAATATATAAAAGATGTTTTGCCGTATTACGGATATGAAGTGATATGCGCAACAAACGGGATTGAGGCATTAGAGATATTAAATAAGGATAAATTAATAGATATAGTTCTTTTAGATGTTATGATGCCTAAAATGAACGGGTGGGATACGTTAAAAGAAATAAGAAAAAATCCACAAACCAAAAATCTTCCTGTCATAATGGTAACAGCGGTTAATGAAGATCAAAAAATGATTTCGGGTCTGAAAATAGGTGCAGATGATTATATTGTTAAACCGTTTGTACTTCCAAATCTTTTGGCAAGAATAGAAGCTGTATTGCGAAGAAGTAAAAGAGGTTCAGGTACAATTGAACAAAACAATGTTACAATTAATAAGAATAATCAATTTAACTCCTTGACTAGAAGGGAAAAAGATGTTTTATTATTAGTTACACAGGGAGAAAATAATAAATCCATTGCGGACAAATTAGTCCTAAGTGAAGTAACGGTCAAAAGTCATTTAAGCAGTATTTTCAAAAAATTGAACGTAACTAATCGTACCCAGTTAGTGCTTTTGGCTATGCACGTAAATTTATTAGAAGAAAATAAATAATATTAAGGAGATAAGAATGTTAGATTATACAAAAGATGAATTACTATCAATGATTCAAAATACCCCGGAAAAATTTAATGATTGGAAAAAAGGGGTTGAAGAGGTCGATTTGAGTGAAGTTGATTTTTCAAATATGACACTTAATGAAATTGATTTTTCTGATGTAGATTTAAATTCAAGTTCTTTTTCAGATGCGGTATTATCTTCAGTGAATTTTTACGGTGCAGATTTAACGGCTGTAGATATGACAAGAGCGGTTGTTACACAGTGTGATTTTACTGAAAGTACCTTGGTTGGTGCTGATTGTAGTTATGCCGAGATGACATATTGCAATTTTACTGATTGTGATTTAGCCGGAACTGTATTGGCAGAAACAGATTTGTCTAATTCTGAATTGTCTTCATCTATAAATTTAAGTTCAGCCAGATATGATAGTGATACAGTTTGGCCGGATGATGATATGTTGCCAAATGATTTCGATATGGCTTGCAAAGATGATTTATCTTCTTTAAAAGATGAAGATGATGCTGTTTCAGAAGATTATTAGTATAAGGAGTATATTATGATAAAAGTTGCAGTTTGCGGTGCCTATGGAAAAATGGGTATGGAAGTTTGTCGTGCAGTCGAAAACAGTTCAGATATGGAACTTGTTGCAAAAATTGATTTAGTTGGAGATGCTTTTAGAACAATTGAAGACGCATATAAAAATTCTCCTTTTGATATTGTAATCGATTTTACACAACCAAAATCAATATTTGAAAATGCAAAATATTGCTTGAATAACAGCATAAAAATAGTAATTGGAACAACAGGTTTGAAGGATGATGAAATCGAAACATTAAAAGGCTTGTCCGAAAAAAATAAAACCGGATGTTTGATAGCACCAAACTTCTCAACAGGTGCAGTTTTGATGATGATGTTTTCTCAAATGGCAGCAAAATATTTTGATAATGCTGAAATTATTGAACTTCACCATAATCAGAAAAAAGATGCTCCGTCAGGTACGGCTATAAAAACTGCTCTTATGATGTCCCAAGCCAAAGAAACCTTTAAAAAAGGAAATTGTCCGGAAGTAGAAACAATCAAAGGGGCTCGTGGCGGAACTTCATATTCTGATATACAGATTCATTCAGTTAGAATGCCGGGTTATATTGCTTCTCAAGAAGTTATATTCGGCTCTTCAGGTCAAATTTTTAAGATTAGACATGATTCTATGGATAGACAATGTTATATGGGCGGTGTGCTTCTTGCTGTAAGACATGTGATGAAAGAAAATAACTTTGTTTATGGACTTGAAAATATTTTGTAATTTTAAATATGAAATTTAATATAAAAAAAGCCCCGCAGATGCGGGGTAAATTTCATTTAGGAATTAGGAATAGGAATTAAATATCTCTCTTGTCTTTATTTAAACGGTATATTTTGTCTCTCTCTTAGTATCTCTCGTATCTATTTAATGCTTACATATATATAAAGTATATACCAAAGTATTTATTTCATATATACTTAAATTTGTTACAATACTTAATATTTTAATAATGATAGCAAATTTTATATTTTGCCGTTTTATAATGAAGGTACAGATGGGGGAATAATAATAAAATGAAAATCGAAAAATTAAATAATAATTCACAAACCTTTGGCAAGTTATACATTTATTCATCTCAAATGAATAAGGTTCAGAAAACTTTAAGTGATAAAGTTGCAGATTCTGTAAGCATTTCAACATTATATAAAATGGCTGATGACAGAAATGTTGATGTGTACATTCTTCCGCACACAAAAAATCCTAATGCAATAAATATAAGATATATGGATGGTTGGAGTGACAATTACTTTAAAAATAATGGTAGATTTTTCCAAACAAGTGGGGAAAAGGATGAACTTATCAGAACAATTGCTGCAAGAGTAAAAAAACAATTATCAAAAATTTTAACCGGTGAGATTAAGTACCCATTGGGAAATGTAAATGATGTCAAAACTAAAGACACTGACTTGCAATCATTGCGTCCTGAACTGTTTTAGGGTTATTTCTGTTATATAGACAAATTAGCAATTAAATTTTTGTAACAATTTTCCTCCAAAATAGAGCAAATATGTACAAATAAGTCTGCTTTTTCGATATAATGTATAGTGGTATAAAATAATAAGCGTAAAAAGTACAATTAATAATACATAAACTTATAAGGGGAGAAGGAAATGACACAAACATTAGAAAAAGCGAAATATTCCACAACAGAGTTTGTTGGAGGAAAATGGCAGCATGAAATTAATGTAAGAGATTTCATTCAGAGAAACTACACAGTATATGAAGGTGATGCAAGTTTCTTAGCAGGACCAACTGCAGCAACTACAAAATTATGGGAAGAATGCTGTGAGTTGTTTAAAAAAGAAAGAGAAAACGGTGGAGTTCTTGATATGGATACAAAAGTTGTGTCAACAATAACTTCACACGGTGCAGGTTATATAGATAAAGACTTAGAAACTATTGTTGGTTTACAAACTGACGCACCTTTAAAAAGATCTATGCAGCCATTTGGCGGTATTAGAATGGCAGAGGCTGCTTGTAAAGCTTATGGATACAAAGTTGATCCAGAAATTTCAGAGATTTTCACTAAATATAGAAAAACTCATAACCAAGGTGTATTTGATGTATATACTCCTGAGATGAGAAAAGCACGTCATGCTGCTATTTTAACAGGACTTCCTGATGCTTATGGCAGAGGCCGTATAATTGGTGACTACAGAAGAGTTGCATTATATGGTATTGATAGATTGATTCAAGACAAAAAAGAACAACACGCTTCTTTAGACGGAGAAATGACAGCAGAAAAAATTCAATTAAAAGAAGAAATCGCTGAGCAAATCAGAGCACTTCAAGAAATGATTGAATTAGGTAAAATTTACGGCTTTGATATTTCTCAACCTGCAAGAAATGCCAAAGAAGCAATTCAATGGTTATATTTCGGATACTTGTCAGCGGTAAAAGAACAAAACGGTGCTGCAATGAGTATTGGTAGAACTTCTACATTCTTAGATATTTATATCGAAAGAGATTTGAAAGATGGTATCATTACTGAATCAGAAGCTCAAGAAATGATCGACCACTTTATTATGAAGTTGAGATTGGTGAAATTTGCAAGAACACCTGAATATAATTCTTTGTTCTCAGGAGATCCTACTTGGGTTACTGAATCAATCGGTGGTGTAGGTATTGATGGACGTCCATTAGTTACTAAAAACTCTTTCAGATATCTTCATACTCTTGAAAACTTAGGTACTGCACCTGAACCTAATTTGACAGTACTTTGGTCAACAAGATTACCGCATGCATTCAAACAATATGCAGCACATATTTCTATTACAACATCATCTATTCAATATGAAAATGATGATTTGATGAGAGTTACACATGGTGATGATTATGCTATTGCTTGTTGTGTATCATCAATGGTTGTTGGTAAAGAAATGCAGTTCTTCGGTGCTCGTGCAAACCTTGCTAAATGTTTATTGTATGCGATAAACGGTGGTGTAGACGAAAGATTGAAAGAACAAGTTGGTCCTAAATACAGACCAATTACATCAGAATATCTTGATTTTGATGAGGTTATGGAAAGATATGATGATATGATGGAATGGTTAGCAGGTTTGTATGTTAATACTCTTAACTGCATTCACTATATGCATGACAAATATTGTTATGAAAGATCTCAAATGGCTCTTCATGACAGAGATGTAAAAAGATATTTTGCAACAGGTATTGCAGGTCTTTCAGTTGTTGCTGATTCACTTTCTGCAATTAAATATGCAAAAGTTAAGACTATCAGAGATGAAAATGGCATAGTTGTTGATTATGAAGTTGAAGGTGACTATCCTAAATATGGTAACAACGATGATAGAGTTGACCAATTTGCGGTAGATTTGGTTAAGAAGTTTATGAATATGATTAGAAAACATCATACTTATAGAAATTCAATTCCTACAATGTCAATATTGACAATTACATCAAACGTTGTTTACGGTAAGAAAACAGGTAATACTCCTGATGGAAGAAAAGCAGGTATTCCTCTAGCACCTGGTGCTAACCCAATGCACGGAAGAGATAGTAATGGTGCTGTTGCTTCACTTGCTTCTGTTGCAAAACTTCCGTTCAATGATGCTCAAGATGGTATTTCAAACACCTTCTCAATTATACCTAATGCTTTAGGTAAAGATGAGGTATTTATGGGTGACTTGGCTATCAGACTTGATTGTGGTTGCAGTGAAGGCACTTGTGAATAAAATTGATATTATTATGAAAAATATGTTATAATATCTTTATTCTAAAAATATATAATAGTTAAAATAATTTGAGTATTGCTCAAAATCCAATGAAAGGAGATTAAACAATGACTACAATGCAAGAAGAAAACTTAATAAATTTGTTAGATGGTTATGTTGAAAAAGGCGGACACCATTTGAATGTAAATGTATTTAACAGAGAAACCTTGTTAGATGCTCAAGCACATCCTGAAAAATATCCTCAATTAACAGTTAGAGTATCAGGTTATGCTGTAAACTTTATTAAATTAACAAAAGAACAACAAGACGATGTTATTTCAAGAACATTCCACTCTTCAATAAGTGGTGGTTGTTAAAAAGAATTTATTGTTAATTTGGTGTAAATCTAAAGTAAAAAATGAGCGGACAAATTTTTAAATTTGTCCGCTCATTAAACTATATTCTAAGTTAGTTTTACTCAACCCTGTGCCATTGACCGGTTGGTCCATCAACAGGTTTTCTTGTTTCACAATCGACTTCTCTTTGTTCGATAATCATTTTACCGTTTTTGATTACTTTTCTGGTTTTTACCATTTTGCCGGTACCAATACGTTTTGCTGCATCATCTGCAAGTTTCACGACTGTTCCGTCTGATAGAGTAATCTCTTTTCTATATCTGTATCCGATACGTGAACCATTAAAGTTACCTCTTTCTTGGACTTGTTTATTTTCTTCTTTGCCAAGTAGTTTTTGTACTTCTTTACGTTGTGCAGGGGTTAATTCTTCTCCGTTAGAGTTTATATAACCTTTTGCTATCCAGTATGGAGATTGTCCGTGTCCCATTACTTCTCTTGATGGAATTGGTTCACTGTGAGAATTTCTTGTCTCCCAATCTGTACAAGGTTCTGATGGTACCGTTGGAGTGGTTGATATTGTTGGTTCAGATGGCACTGTTGGGGTTGTTGCCACTGTTGGTTCCTCAACTGGTGGTAAATTATTGATTTTATCAAGTGCATTTTTTGTATCTACTAAGTTTTGGTATGCTGCAAGTAATTCTTCTGTATTTGCTTTTGCACTTTCTCCGCCAAGAGAAGCTTCTATTACTGCTGCTTTGATTGCTTTATCTCTTGTCGTATCACCTGTAATTTCCATATTTTGAATTTGTGCAACAATTTTCTTGTTGTCACGTCCTGATACAGCATTTAGATTTTCAAGTACTGTATCTACAGAATTTCCATTAAATGCATCTTTTGATTGTGGGTTAGCAATAATAAATGCTGAAATACCTGCAATTACTGGTCCTGCCAATTGTCCAAGAACCGGAACCTTAGCACATGCTGAAGCTACTGCATCTGCTACGGCTGTTGTAGTTGCTGTTGCCGTTGCTGTTGCCGTTGCTGTTTTTGATACAGTCTCTGTTGCTTCTGCTTTTGCTGTTGCAGAAATTTCTTTAAATACAGGGTTTCCACTGCTATCTAAGAATTTGTATATTTCAACTGATGTTTGTTCATCAAATGCGTGTGCGGTTGCGGTTGCTGTTTCGGAGGCTGTTTGTGTTACTGTTTGTGTCGCTGTTGAACTTGCATGTGATTCACTTCTTGCAGTTTTCTTGTGTGGTCCGATTAAACTGCCAAGTGCTGTTGCGGCTGCAGCTGCTCCAGCTGCTCCAAATCTTCTAAGTGTTGCACTTTCATTTCCAAATCCGACTTCTGATGCTAAACTTCTTACTTTTGATCTTGATAGTCCGAATTTTTTGGCAACTTCATCTTTTTCATCAATATTGAAGCGTCCGTCTGCTCCTGAAAATACCATTAAACCACTTTGAAGTTTTTTAGCATCTATATTACCTTTTTCATCCATACAGGTTGCTAAATCACCATATTTTGCTTTGGCTTCGTTTAGTCTTGCTTCGGCTTCTGCTTTTGCTGCTGGATCTGTTGCATTTGCTAAATCTTCTTCTGCTATTTTTATGTATGCTTGTGAATAACCAATTGCTTTACTTAATGTCGAATTTTGTTTTTTGGATAATACTACGGCATGATCTTTTTCTTCAGGATGCTCTTTGAGGTATGCATCTCTTGCAGCTTTAGATGTAAAGACTTGGTGAACATTGTCTATATTATCATAGTTTTTAGCGTTTCGTTTTGCTGCTCTTGCAATACCTCGTTCTCCTCGTGTACTGCTTAGTGCTTTTGCATTTTCATATTTGTTTTCTAATTTTTGAAGCTCTTTTTCTTTCATGGCTATTTCGACTCTTATTCGGACTGACTCTTGGTAGTTGCCTTCTTTATCAAGTCTTTTTGCTTCGTCTTGTAGGTCTTTTATTTGATCTTTTTGTTTTTCATAGTCGGCTTTTGCGCTTTCTGTATCTGCTTTTGAACCTGTTGTAAACTCATTATGTGCTTCTTTCTTAGTGTCATATTGTTTCATATCTTCGACACTTTTTTGATTAGGTACAGTTAATTTAACGTCAGGTTTTGCAGAACCTTCTTTTATTGTTACTTCAGATGTGCTGCCGTCAACTTTGATTTCTTTTGCTTCTTTTGTTTTGGCTTCATCTATTTCGCCTGTCTTTTTATCTTTTACAATAATATTACCTTTATCATCCAATGTTACACCATTGTCTGGGTATTTTGCTTGTCCTTGTTTTAACAATAATTCTTGGATTGGTGTATATTCTTTTGGTTTTTGATTTTGCTGTACTTCTTCATTGCCTTTTGCTGCATCTGCTGTTGGTGTTGTTGATGCTGCATAATTTTGGGTGGTGGTTTTTGTAAAGCCAAATGCTGCACCTGCAGATTCTTTTGCTTCAAGTTCTGCATCTGATACTGTTTTAGGCGCAAATTCACCTATTTGATTCTCTTTCCTAAATTCTAATAATGCTTGTTGAGCTTCTTTTGTCGTGGTTTTGCCACTTTTTACATCGCTGTTCAATTTGTCCATGTACTGGGCGTACCTGGTATTGATTGAAGCATTATTGTTCACTTCTCCACTCATTTTTTCTTGTCCTTTCTTTCTTTATACTTTGCTTTTTTGTTTTATAGTTAAATAAACGTATTTTTTATTTAAAAATTGCCTATTTTTTATTTGTTTTGTATATTATGAGTATATACAAACTCTCTAAATCGCCTAGAATTAGGGTTTTAGGTGATTTCTAAAAGTATTAACTTTTGTTAAGAAGGCTTTGCCCTTGGAGAAATTAATTTTACCATTGTTCTCTTTCTACAATTAGGTGTAATAATCTTTTATATGTTTTTCGTCATTTGTAAAAGTAAACTTTAACAAATATTGGTAAAATTTTGTAAAATTATAAAACTTCTTGAAATAACTGGGTTTGAGTGCTTTACTTTTGTTTACAATATTTGTGATTTTGAAATTTTCTGGTAAAAATGCGCAATAAAAAAGTTCCCTGTATTAGGGAACTTTTCATATATTGTATGGTTTTAAAAGATTAATTTTTCTTTAAAAAGTCAGGAACATCAAGATTCATAGCAGGAATCTTCGGAAATCCTATATTGCTGGAGGATGTTGATGATGAACCTGTTGATATTGATGAATTAATTGTTGGTGTGGTTTTTCCTTGAAAATATTCAGCCGCTGACAACTGAGGGGTTGTTAATGATGGCTGTGATTTTCCGGAAAATCCTGTTGCTATTACTGTTATTTGAATTTCGTTTTGGAATGCTTCATTTATTGCAGTACCTATAATTACGTCAGCATCTTCATTAACAACATTATTAATAATGTTTGTAGCATCATTAATTTCATATAATGTCATATTTGAACTACCTGTAATATTAACGATAATACCTTTAGCACCATCAATAGAAGATTCAAGAAGTTGGGAATTAATTGCCATTTCAGCGGCCTTAATTGCTCTTCCTTCACCTTGAGCTCTTCCTATACCCATCAATGCTGTACCTGAATCTTTTACAACTTTTCTTACATCTGCAAAGTCAATATTTATCATTCCAGGAATTGTAATGATATCAGATATACCTTGAATACCTCTATATAGTACTTCATCAGTTACGCAGAAGGCTTCTCTAATTCCGATTTGACGTTCAACAACTTGAAGAAGTTTATCATTCGGTACAACCAAAATTGCATCTACATATTTCTTTAATTTTTCAATACCTGCTTCGGCTTGAGCCATTCTCTTTTTACCTTCCCAACTGAAAGGTTTTGTTACAAAAGCAATAGTTAAGATGCCTAAATCTTTTGCAATTTGTGCTACTACAGGTGCTGCTCCTGTTCCTGTTCCTCCACCCATTCCGGCGGTGACAAAAACCATATCTGCACCATCAAGTGCTTTCATTATGTCATCTTTATTTTCTATTGCAGCTTTTTCTCCTGTTGTTGGATCGCCGCCTGCTCCTAAGCCTTTTGTGGTTGTTGAGCCTAGTTGTAATTTATGTTGAACATTGCTATATGTTAAAACTTGCAAATCCGTATTCATTAACCAGAATTCAACTCCGGCTAATTTCGCTTTTATCATTCGGTTAACTGCGTTTCCCCCGCCTCCACCTACTCCGACTACTTTTATTTTGGTCGGATTTATATTTGATACGTGATTGTTGTCATAACTTGATGATACGATATTTTCCATTATACCTCCTATGTATATTATGTCATAACTACATTATATACAAAAAATTCAACATTACACATATTTGAATTTTTCGTAATATATGTAATTACACGGAGTGCATAATGGTAATAAATATTATGCGTTTACGTCCAATCTGTTACCTTGATGTTTTGTTTTACAAGCCATGGCTTGCATTTTTATTCTGGCAGCCTGATTTGCAACCTTGAAATCTTGTCCTGATGGATCTGATGGTGCTAATGCTGCTCTTATTACGGTATTTGCGTGATCTATTGTATTCTGTGGATTTCTTTTATCTAAAACCGGCATTGCTATAGGCACATGTCCTGATACTGGGATGCCATCTGAATTCTTCTCTATCGCTATGGCTCCCGCAAAACTTCCTCCGGCAGTTTTATGTGCCATTTCGTGGGCATATATGTGATTATAATTCCTACTAATTAATGCTTGTTTCGCTAATGCGTCCATACTACACACTCCTACTATAATTGTAGCAAAATCTGCTACTTTTGTCAATTATTATATTTGAAATTTGTATATGTTTTGTAATAATTTTCTTGTTATTTATTGCGCTGAAAATAGCCGGCTAATTCTTTGTGTGGTATTAGTTTGCAAATCGGGCGTCCGTGCGGACAGGTATATGGCATTTTTGTCGTCCGCCATTTTTTTATTATATCTTGCATTTGCCATATAGAAAGTTTTGTATTGGCTTTTACTGCGGCTTTGCAAGAGGTTGTTATCAGTATTTTTTCTTCAAGATTATTTATATCGCCTTCTATGTTATCTAAGATGTCGGCGATTATATCTTTAGGATTTACTTTTGTTAATAATTGCGGAACTTTTCTAAATGTTATATTGTTATCATCTATAATTTCTATTCCATATCCAAATCTTTCAAATTTGTCTTTATTCTCTTTTATTATCTCAATTTCTGTTGAGGATAGATGAATAAGGTCTGATATAAAAAGCATTTGAGATACTACATCTTTTTCATTTTTTAATTTTTCATAAATATATCTTTCTTCTGCTATATGTTGATCAACAATCTCAAGTCCTTCTTCTGTATCTATTAATATATATGTATCGTGGTATTGTCCTATAATGTTATCTTGAGGTTCTATTTCTTGGGTTTGTTGAGGGTGAAATATTTGTTCTTGTTTTATTATTTCATTTTGGTTCGTATTTTTGATAGGAAAAATGTTCATTTTATTTTCAGGAACAAATATGGTATCGGCTTTTTCGTCCACCAGAACTTCATTATTCATCTGTGTTTGAGAAAATATTTCCGGTGCTGTTGTTTGAAAATTATTTCTATTATATTCAATAGTATTGTTTGTCAAAGTAGGGGTGTTTGTTTGAAGTTGTGTTTCTTTATAATTGGCAAGTCCTGCTTCTATTGATGAATATATGAAATTAAATATTTGATTAGGGTTTTTGTAGCGAACTTCTTTTTTGGTTGGGTGAACATTTACATCAACATCGTGTGGTGGAATTTCTAAATTAAGAACGACAAATGGGTATTTGTTGTTTGCTGTTAGGTGTTTATATACCATATCAATTGCTTTTTGGAATATCGGGCATTTTACGGTTCTTGAATTTATGTAGATATGATAATTCTTTTTGCTTGAACGGGTATAATCAGGTGTGCTTACATATCCATAGATTTTTAGACCTGATAGTTTATCGGTTTTCAGGACCTCTTTTAAGTTGTTTGTTACATCTGATGAGAAAACTTCTTTTATGCATTGGGTAAGGTTATTTTGCCCTGTGGTTTTTAGTGAAGTTTTTCCGTTTTTCTTCAATTCAATAGCAACTTCAGGGTGGGAAAGTGCAATTGACTGAACTATTTCTTGAATGTATGAAAATTCTGTATTTTGATTTTTTAGGAATTTTAATCTTACAGGAATATTGTAAAATAAATCTTTAATATTCATTATTGTTCCAACAGCGCAGCCTGTTTCTGTTTTTGTTACTTCTGAGTTTTCACATTGTACTTTTGTTCCTGTTTCAAAATCTTTGGTTCTTGTTATACAAGTAACTTTGGATATAGAGATTATACTTGCCAGTGCTTCTCCTCTGAAACCTAAAGTTTTTATATCAAATAAATCTTCATCTTCTTGCAGTTTGCTTGTTGCGTGTTTTGAGAATGCTAACATTATATCGTCAGGATGTATCCCGCAACCGTTATCCGCAACGCGGATATCTCTGCATTCATTATTGATTTCGATACTTATTCGTGTTGCTCCTGCATCAATTGAATTCTCTGTTAATTCTTTTACTACCGATGCCGGACGCTCTATTACTTCTCCTGCTGCTATCTGGTTTATCAAATGTTTGGATAATTGTTTAATCCTTCCCATATATCCCCCTTAATTTAATCCTAATCTACATCAAACACAAAATCATCTAAACGTTTGATTACAAATTTGAAACATTTTTATACGATAGATTTGTATATTAGACTTGAACAATAATTGAATATTGATTGGCGGAGGAGATTTTGGTTAAGAAAGTTTTATCTAATTTAAAATTGAAGCCGGATAATAATAACGGCTTGCAGATTGTAAAACAACCTGATGTAAAAACAACCAAATACAGTGATATAAACCTGAAAAGATGGCGAGATTATGCTCATATATTAACAGGTACTCTATGGCAATTCCCTTCAAGATTGAAAGAAAATGGTCATTCTAACGAATATCACGGAAATTATATTCCGCAAATTGCGCAACAAATGTATGAACGTTACACTAAAAAAGGAGATGTTGTATTAGATTTGTTTTTCGGCTCAGGAACTTCAGGGATTGAAGCTATTAATATGAATAGACGTTGTATTGGTGTAGAGTTGAAGCCTGAACTTGCTGAAAGTGTTTCTGAAAAATTTACTCCTAAACAGTTGGTTACTGATGTAAATATTATTTGTGCAGATTCAGCCTCTGATATTGCCGTTGATAAAATTAAGGGCAGATTAGAAATTATGGGTGAAGAAAAAGCGCAATTCTTAATGTTACATCCGCCTTATGATGATATTATTAAGTTCTCCGATAGAAAAGAAGATTTGTCAAATTGTGCTACAACAGAAGAATTTTATGACTTGTTTGAAAAAGTTGCAAGAAATGGTTACGATTTGTTAGAAAGCGGTAGATTTGCTTGTTTGATTATCGGCGATAGTTATAAAAATTCAGAAGTTCAGCCTCTTGGTTTTGAATGTATGGATAGAATGAGAAAAATCGGATTTAAACTGAAATCTACAATTGTTAAAGATATTCAAGGTAATGAAAGAGGAAAAGGTAAAACGGCTAACCTTTGGAGATACCGTGCTTTGGCTGGTGGGTTTAGCATATTTACTCACGAATATCTTTTTGTGTTCCAAAAGCCATAATGTGAAATTTTTGAAAAGAAAAGGGGCGATTGCTTTGTAATCGCCCCTTTTCTATATTTTTATATCTTAATTTAGCCTTCAACTAGCATACTTGCACCGATTACACCTGCTGAATTTCCAAGTTGTGCTGGTACGATTTCTACTGAATTTCCTGCAATAACCATTGCTCTTTCTTTTATTGTTTTTCTGATTGGTTCAAGTAATAAATCTCCTGCTTCTGCTACTCCACCTCCAATGATTACTTTTTCAGGGTTAAGAAGGTTTATTACGCTTACTAATCCCATACCAATATAATAACCGGTGATTTCAAAAATTCTTTTTGCTACAGGATCTCCTGCTTCTGCTGCTTTGGCTACTATATAAGGTGTTATTTCGCCGTCTGCGCCTGCCATTTCTCTGAATTTTGTAGATTTCCCGCCTTTTAGATATTCTTGAGCCATTGCAACAATTGATGGTCCTGATGCAAATGCTTCTAAACAACCTGTGTCACCGCAGCCGCAAATTGGTCCACCTTGCATTTGTAATTTGATGTGTCCGATTTCTCCTGCTGCATTTGCTGCACCTCTAACAAGTTTGCCGTTTATTACAAGGCCTGAGCCAATTCCTGTACCTACTGTTATACATACAAAATTCTCACAACCTTTGCCGGCTCCGAATTTCAATTCTCCCAGTGCTGCGCATCTTACATCATTATCTATTCTTGTTGGGATGTGAAATTCATCTTCAATCATTTTTGCAATAGGTACATTCACCCAGCCTGGAATATTTGGCGCTAATTTTACTATGCCTGTTTTGTAATCAACTTGTCCCGGGAAATCAAAACCTATTCCTTGTATGTCAGTTGGTTTTGTATTAGTTTCTCTCATTAGGTCTTTTATTGCTTGTTTAATATTGTTTACTGTATATTCATAACCCATTTGAGCGTATGTAGGAACGCTGTTTGAGTATATAATTTTACCCTTATCATCAACTAGTGCTATCTTAACGTTTGTTCCACCTACATCAATACCAATTCTTTTTCCCATTTTCTTTTTCTTTCCTCTTATTTTCTATAACTTATATTATTTTCTATAAAAATTCTAAAATGAAATTCAAAAAAGTACATAGAAAAACCCATGTCCCTTATTTATCATACCCCAAACATATTATAATTAAATTTGTTAACTTTTGTAACGGTTATGCCTCGAAATATTAAAGTTAAACACAATAATGCCGATAACCAATATGTATACCTCAACGTATAAGTTACGAAAAGCGATTTTGAAAGGAAAACAATGGGTTTAGCAGCATCACAAGCAAGATTATTAACCATAACTGCCAGAAAGGCAGATTGTGAGTTTGCGTCTATGACTTTGTCGCATCAAAAACTTGCATTGTCCAGAGATATGGAAAATGTCTCTAATGAATATCAAAACGCTTTAAATCAAACAAAATTAGTTTATGATTATTATGGCACAGGGGATAGTGATATTGCAGTTGATTATGATTTATTAATGACCCCTTCTGTTTATAATGATTATTATCCAAAAACGGTTACAGATGCAAAAAATCGAGTTATCTTGAATTCATCACTTGCAGCAGCTGCAAGAGCGGCCGGCATTCCTGCCGAAGGTTTGAGCGGTACTCCATCAAGTGATGTTCGTAATGCATTTATTGAAGCATTGGCTCAAACCGGTGTAATTACTCCTGCGAAAGCGGCTTCTATTGAATCTGTTACTTATGCCAATACAATTGGTTTAGGTGCAACTACAAATGTTACTCAGGGATTTGCAGAAGTTACATATGATGAATTGATTGATTTAATCACCGCTACTACTGGAGATGAAAGTACTGCAGATTATGGTTTGGTATTATCTATGGATGCCGGTGATACTGCTGGAAGAGCTTATTTGCAAGGCCTTGGACTTGGTGGTGATAGGATGACCATTTCTGTATATAATGCAGATGGGACTCGTCAGTCACTTCTTGGTCATATGAATGAAGATAGTAATATTACTCTTAAAGATTTATTGAGTAATGAAAAACAATATGTTTGGACTATTCAGGCGCCTAATGGTGCAGCTACTCCTATTACTGAGGCTGCGTATTTGCAACAGTTGATTTGTGGAACAGAAAACCAAGAAGGATCATTTACTGATTATTTAATGCAAATGTTTGGAAGTGTTCTTGGCGGGGTAAGTTCAAATGAGGCTGCGATACAGTATGCTGCAAATGCTGTGTATGATTTGGTTTATCCAAATTCTAATGTGCAGGATATTGCTAATAATCTTATTTCATCTCATCCAGAGTACGTGACAGGTAGCCGTCATGATCGTGAAGGAAATGACAGAGGTGAAGATAATGGAACATTTAGAGAAGCCCTTGATGAAATGGCTGCTGGTCATTATTGGAAATGGAAAGGCACAACCCATGATACCGTTGCAAACAATGCATTTTCTTCTGTTGGTGCTTATATTTCATATTGTGGTGATGCCGGTAATGGTAAAAACAAACATAGTGTATCAATAAACCTTAATACTCTTGCTCAAGTATTTTTAACTGCTTTTGTAGAATACCAAGAAGGGATTGAAAATTCTACTTACAGTTATAATAGAGGTTCTAAAGGAAGTTCAGTTTTGTATGATCCTGAACATAGTGATTTCAAGTTTACTATAGCAACTCAAACAGAAGTTGAAAGCGATGAAGACAATTTGTATGCTAACTTCTATGATGCATTGTTTAACCAAATTTGTACTAAAGGTTGGACTGAAAATGCTCAAATTGAAAACGTTGATTATATGACCGATCTTTTCAAAAATGGATTAGCCTTTATATCTTCTATAGCAGAGGACGGATATTATTATCAAGGTTCATATTCAACTGATAGAGCAATATTAGAAGTAAGTGATGACAATGCTATTGCGGTTGCAGAGGCTAAATATAATACAGAAAAAACAAAAATAGAAAACAAAGAAGATACAATTGATATGAAAATGAAAAATTTGGATACTGAAATTTCTTCATTAACAACAGAGTATGAATCAACAAAACAAATTGTAACAAAAGCAATTGAAAAATCATTTAAACGTTATGAAGCATAGAATTTAATGTAAATCAAAAACATCCTTCCAAATAATAAGTGAAGGATGTTTTTTTGTTTAAAAATCTTAATACATTGGCAATTTTGGAGGGTATATATTTTTTATATACATATAAAAGAGAGAATTATATGGCTGAGTTTAATCCGGAACATAATACCCCAATGAGAAAAAATACTGCAAGTGATGCTTTTGAGCAATTAGATAATGCAGGAGGAGTAGATGCGGTTGAAAATGCGCTGAAAGATGCCTATACTCCAACCTTAAAACGAATAGGTAATGATGCCGGTAATTGGGGTAAGAATTTATATAATAAAATTTTTAACAAAGATAAAAAATTTGATGTTTCAAGTGAAAATGTAAAACCAAATTCAGAAAATACTTTGCAAAAACCTCCTGTTCCATCTATAGGAATTCCTAATGCAAAAGAATCATTGTTACTATCAGATAGTACAGATCCTAAATATACAGTCGCAACACCAATCCCAAAATCTGTTCAACCAGAAACGGATACTCAATGGGGCAAAATAAAAGCAAATGTTAGCGGAACAACTTTGAAAACAAGTATTGATAAAGGTTCTAATCGATATTCTGTCTTTGGTGATCCTATGTCACAAAAAGTTGGGGCAAGTTGGCAAAATGGTGCTGATAAAGTTCAATTATCTCACAATTTATCTTCGGGTAAAAATGAATTAGGTTATTCTACAAGTAATTATACTACTAATTTTAATGCATCTGTTTGGCAAAAGGGCAAAAATGTCGGTGCAAATGCAAGTTATAATCAAAGGATTAACTATAAAACTCAAATTGGTGCAAACGCTGCTATCTCAAAAACTTCAGAGGAAGGTGTTAAGGCAGCCGCAAGCGTTTTATATACCAAGAAAGGTCCAAAACAAAATATTGCACTTGGTGCAATGGCTTCTTATGAAAAAGGTCAATCCTTTATGGGGGTTACTGGTAGAATAACCTTCTAAAATGCTATTCACCTAATAGAATATTATCTATTAATCTTACACCGCCAACTTTGCAGGCAATAAATACTCTTGTTTTATCATCTGCTTTTTTGACTTCTTCAAGGTTTTCTTCGTTCATAAATTCAAGGTATTCTAAATCGTGATGTTCATTTAAAAATGTATAAGCAGTTTCTTTTAGTGCTTCAACATCTGTAATACCTTTTTTGTAGCAATTTTTTATATTGTTTAGAATCTTTGATAATACTAATGCTTGAACCTTATCTTCTTCTGAAAGGTATTTGTTTCTTGAACTTAGAGCAAGTCCGGATTCTTCTCTTACTATAGGGCAAGGGATTATTTCAACCGGAATATTCAAGTCTTTTACCATTTTTTTGATAATAATTAATTGTTGAGCATCTTTTTGTCCAAAAAATGCGTAATCCGGTTGTACAATATTGAATAATTTATTTACAACGGTGCAAACCCCGTCAAAGTGTCCTACTCTGGATTTTCCGCATAATTTATTTACATAGAAAAATGGCGGTATTACATATGTTAGAAAATCATTTGTTCTCATTTGACCTTCGCCATACATTTCATTTGGGGATGGTGCAAAAATTATGCTGACTCCTGCGTCTTCGCATAGTTTTGTATCTGCTTCAAGTGTTCTCGGGTATTTGTCTAAATCTTCTCCCGGACAAAATTGGATTGGGTTTACAAAAACTGATACAACTACTTTATCACATTTTTCTACTGCTTTTTTTATCAGGCTCAAATGTCCGGCATGTAATGCTCCCATTGTTGGAACAAGACCTATTGTTAATCCTTCTTTTTTCCATTGTTTTACTTGTTCTCTGACTTCGGCTATTGTGTGTTTTAACATAATTTCACTTCCTCTTCCTTGATATTTTATTTTATCAAATCTGGAAAATTTCGTTTTCAGATGGGAATTTTCCACTTTTTACATCTTCATTATATTGTTTGGCGCAAGTTATTATAAATTCTTTCATATCACCGTATTTTCTTGCAAATTTCGGTGTGAAGTCTGAGTATTTTCCAAACACATCATCACTTACTAAAACTTGTGCATCACAATATTTCCCTGCTCCGCATGAAATTGTTGATATATTTAGGTTTTCTGTTATGTATTTGGCGCTTTCTTGTGGAACCATTTCTAATACAACTGCAAAGGCGCCCGCTTTTTGTACTTCTTTTGCTTGTTTTAAAATTTCTTCTGCGGCTTCTTTGGTTTTACCTTGAATTTTGTAGCCACCTAAGGTATTTAAAAATTGAGGAGTAAAACCTAAATGGCCAACTACCGGAATCCCTGAATCTACGCAACGTTTTATTACTTCCAGAATATACTCGCTATAGCCTTCTATTTTAACTCCATTTGCGCCAAGTTTTATCATATTTCCACAATTTTTGATGGCTGTTGGTATATCAGTGTGGTAACTTAAAAATGGCATATCCGTAATTACCATTGCTCTTTTTACGCCTTTGGCTACGGCTTTTGTGAATATTGACATTTCTTCAACGCCTATTGAGTTTGTTGTTTCGTAGCCTAATGCGACCATTGCAAGACTGTCACCTATTAATATTAAATCAATGCCTGCTTCATCAAGGTATTTTGCCGTAGAATAATCATATGCAGTTAGGGCTGAAAATTTTTCGTTATTTTCTTTAAATTTCTTGATAGTTTTTACTGTTACTTTTTTTATCATAAATTTACCTATTTTGAAGATTTTCTAAACCAATAATAAATAGTTCTGGCAACCCTATTTGAACTGTGGCGGACTAATCCTTCTTTGTTATCTTCAATAAGTTTTTTCGCACAAATTTTTATTCCCATTCTCTTGACTTCTGTTGCGTCCAGTGCTACAGGGTATGAGCCTGATTTTTGATATTTATCGGCTAGTTTTTCCGGTAAATAATTATTTACTAATACGGTATCAATAATTTTATTTGAACCTGCATGTTTGATTAATGCCTTCAAGTGGTCTGATACTTTGTAATTATCTGTTTCTCCGGGTTGAGTCATAATATTACATACATATATTTTCTTTGCTTTTGATTTTGCAATTTCTTCTGAAATTTCTTTTATTAGCAAATTAGGTATTACGCTTGTATATAAACTTCCTGGTCCTAAAATTATTAATTCGGCATTTCTTATTGCATCAATTACTTCCGGTAGTGCCTTACAATTTTTAGGTTCAGTAAATAGTCTTTTTATTTTGCCATGTGCTTCCGGTATTGTGGATTCTCCGTGAATAATTCTTCCATCTTCCATTTCAGCAACAAGTTTCATATCATCTAATGTCGCAGGTAAAACTCTCCCTCTGATTGATAATACATTAGAAGATGCTCTTACTGCAGATACCATATCGCCTGTTATTTCACATAACGCGGTGATAAACAAGTTTCCGAAACTATGACCTTCTAAACATTGACCATCATCAAATCTGTATTTGAATAATTTGTTAACCAAATCCTCATCATCTGCCAGTGCTGTGATACAGTGACGAATATCTCCAGGTGGTAAAATCCCCAATGATTCTCTGAGTTTTCCGGAACTTCCGCCATCATCTCCAACGGTTACAACGGCTGTAATATTATTGGTTATGTTTTTAATTCCGCTTAACAACATTGATAACCCTGTTCCGCCACCTACTGCAACTATTCTTGGTCCTCTGTTTAGTTTTCTTCTCCTATATAAATTTTCTAACAAAGCGTCTTGAGCTCTGTCATCTCCAATGTCAAGTATTGATAAATTTGTTTTTGTCCATCCTTTGAAAAATAATGCAGCTCCAAACATTATTATCGCAAAGGCTAACCATTCGGTTGAAATTTTGGTCGCAATTTTTTGAATAAATTGCATTGTGTTATATATTGGCTGCAAATCAAATAAAATCAATATTCCAAGAGTTATAAATGCTGCACCGATAAATATTAGTAAAAACCATCTTTTTACCTGTAATCCCGGAATTAACCACCCTGCTTGCTTTGGTACTTTTATTTTCTTTATCATACTTAGACCATTTCCTTTTTTTTATTTTTTATTATTTATTATTCTACCCAGCCGGACTTTTGCGCGTTCATATAATTGTATGGAAGAGGTTCTACTAATTCCCTTGCTTGCATAATCAATTCTTTTGCATTTGCAAGTTTGTTTGAAAAGTGAATAGAATCCGCTCTAACTATTGTCTTTCCGCCTTCATTATTCGTTACTTGTGAATTTTGAAGTAAGTCTTTCAATCGCTGAATTGAAATTTGCGTGTTTTCTAAATCTCTTGCAGAAAAATCTATATTACCATTTCTATCGTATATTTTTTCTAAATGTACTTCGTGCGCAACTTGGATGTCTTCTTCTGCTCCTATCTGTGCAAGATTTTCGCCTGTTGCACCATAATATATTAACCATTTTGAACATTTTTTTATCGCTTTTGCTATTGTTCTTGATGTCTCAATATCTTCTGCTGCTTGTCTATACATCGCTCCATGTGGTCTTACGTGTTCAATTTCCATATGGTATGCCTTTGCAAATGTCATTAGTGCACCTACTTGGTACATTACAAGCGCTTCTAATTCATCAGGCGCCAAATCCATTCTGCGATATCCAAATCCTTGTATATCGTCAAACCCGATATGCGCTCCTATTACTATGTTTTTTGATTTTGCATTTAATAATGCTTCTTTTATTGTCAGGGGATCCCCCGCGTGAAATCCGCAAGAAATATTTACTGAACTCACATAATCTAATAACCTTGATTCTGTGCTGTTTTTATATATTCCAAAACTCTGTGCTAAATCACAGTTGAAATCGATATTTTTTATTGACTTTCTTTCTAATACATTTTGCATACTTTAAAGCCCCGTTCGCTATTTGTACTTATCAATTATACACGATAAAGATAATAAATCTATTCCTTTATATATTTTTAATAAGAAAAATTTATTTGTTTTAATTTGTTTTTGTGCCATAATAATTATATACACAAAGCGGTATCGTCTAGTGGTTAGGACGGGAGATTCTCATTCTCCAAACAGGGGTTCAATTCCCCTTACCGCCGTTAAAGAAGGCTTGAGATTCCCTCAAGCCTTTCTTTTTGTCTGTTTATTGCAAAGCAAGACAAGGGTTCAACCTCTCGAGAAACAATACTTAAT